>NZ_CAUTWQ010000001.1:0-256454 GCF_963542285.1 uncultured Actinomyces sp.
GGATCGGCTGCCCCAGATCGCTCAAGGCCTGGGCGGCTTCGTGGCACTCCTCGGGAGTACGCGTCTTTACTGCGAGTTCCAAGGCCACGTGATCGGTGCGACCGGTGGCTTGGCGTGCACGGTCGATACGGTCAAGGGCCTGGGCAATCGCTGAAGGAATAGTCATGGCATCAGTGTAGCCACATGACTCAGGGGGAAATTAGGGGAAAATCAGGGCAAAAAACGCAGCTGAATCCCGCAGTCACATGGCAGACTTAATGTAACGAGAAAGTGAAGTGGATTAGCGAAAGGATGTACATGCGCTTCTTGCTGAATGTGATTTGGTTGGTTTTTGGTGGATTCTGGCTCTTCTTGGGCTACATTCTTGCCGGAATTGTTGCCTGTATTTTCATCATCACCATCCCCGCAGGCGTCGCATGTTTCCGAATTGCAGCATACATATTGTGGCCTTTTGGCAAGCGAGTCGTTCCGATGCCCGGGGCAGGATCTGGTTCGGATCTGATGAACATTGTTTGGTTCTTGATCGCCGGGGTGTGGCTGGCAATCGGACATATTCTGACTGCTTTTGCACAGGCAATCACGATCATCGGTATTCCCTTGGCGATCGCCAATCTTAAGCTCATCCCGATCACCTGCTTCCCCTTCGGCAAGATGGTGATCGATGATCCTACTGCTGTGATCTGATCTCAGGTCCCTACACTGGAAGTATGGCTCGCAAACACTCTAAAGATCACGCTTCAGGACCCACTCGTGCGATTGAGGAATTGAACGAGGCCGGGGTCCCTTTCGTTGTTCACGAGTACGAGCATGATCCTTCCGCGCGTGCCTACGGCGAGGAAACTGTTGAGAAATTAGGGATTGATCCCGCGATTGCTTTCAAAACCTTGATGGTCAAGCTCGAGCCAACAGGGGAGTTCGTGGTGGGGTGTGTCCCCGCGCTTGCGCACCTGTCAATGAAGCTCATTGCAAAGGCTGCAGGAGCGAAGAATGCGGCGATGGCTGACCCCGCTGTTGCGCAGCGTCGAACCGGCTATGTCGTCGGCGGGATTAGCCCTTTGGGGCAAACGACAAAACATCGAATCTTTATTGATTCTTCATGTTTGGATCATGAAACGATGCTGGTGTCGGGCGGTCGCAGGGGAGTGAGCGTAGAGCTGAGCCCGCTTGACCTCGTTGAGCTGACGGACGCCGAGGTCACGGACCTCGCCCAGGCCTGACCGACCGGATTTGAACTCCGACTCGGCTGTTTGAGCATGCCGACTTCAATTGCGAGACTCCAGTTGATAACTGTGCATACTCATGCATCTGTCACACACCTGATGCGCGTTGTATAATCAAAGTCGTACATTCGTCTGAAAGGTGTGGCGAAATGAAAACGGCGACGCTGAACATGCGTGTGGATCCAAGCGTGAAGGAAGAAGCCGAGAGGGTGTATGCCCAGTTCGGCATGAACCTCACGGATGCTGTCAACGTATTCCTCCACAAGTCGATCATGGAGGGCGGCCTGCCCTTTGACTTGCGCCAGCCTCGCTACAACGCCGAAACCGAGCGAGCTATGCGCGAGGCGCGCGACATTGCTGCAGGACGTGTTGCCGCTACCCGTTACACGTCCGCGGAGCAAGCGTTCGCGGACATCGATGATGAGTGGGACTCAGCGGGGGCAACGTGCCCTTGTGATGACCGCTCAATTCAAGAAGGACCTGAAGCGGGCTCGTAAACGAGGGCTTCCTATCAAGGAGCTTGAAGCGGTCATTGGTGTGATCCTCGTGGGTGAAGCTTTGCCTCCTTCACAGCGAGATCATCTATTGACGGGGAACTATGCGGGTTTTCGTGAATGTCATATTCGGCCAGATTGGCTGTTGATTTATCTGGATGAGCCAGAGATCTGCGTCGTGACAGCAATTCGTACGGGATCCCACTCAGACCTGTTTCAGTAACCGCCTTGTAAATGGCGGGAATCAAGACTGTCCAATAGACATGGCCGAGTTCAACTTCTGTATCCGACCTGTCTGATAGAGTGCAGAAATGACCTGTGAACCCGGGCTTGTTCCCGAACTTTCCGTCACCGATTACAAGGCTTCCCGGTATTTCTGGTGCGATCTTGTTGGGTTTTCCCTCCGATATGAGAGGCCCGAGGAAGGGTTTGGATACCTCGTCTTGGGGCATGCGCACCTGATGCTCGACCAGATCAGCCTAGGGAGGACGTGGGAGACTGGCTCGCTTGAACGACCGCTTGGTCGCGGGATCAATTTCGAGGTGCAGGTCGAGAACCTAGATCCTGCGTTGCAGCGCATCACGAGCGCAGGATGGCCAATCTTCCTTGAGCCCGAAGAGAAGTGGTATCGAGCAGGCGATATTGAGATCGGTGTTCGTCAGTTCCTGGTTCAGGACCCTGACGGCTACCTTCTGCGCCTTCAGCAGGAGATCGGTGAGCGTCCTGCGGGGGAGAGTTCGTAGCCGACCGTCGAAGCTGTCAAGGCTGTCGATTAAGAACTATTCCCGCGCAAGATCCTGCAAACCTCAAAGTAGGCCTCTACCGCGCATCGACCGTGAGTACGGTCAGAACCACCCGCTTTTCCTTGTCAGAGGCGCTCAAGTCCACGAGGCCGGCAATGCGCCAGTCCATATTGCCTTCCGGATCCGTGATGGTCTGAGTCGCCAGCCAGAGTGAACCAGCGGGAGCATCATCGACAGTGCGCGCAAGGGCCTCGAAACGACTGCGCTGATTGGCGTGATCCCGAGCGGAGAAGGGCATCACGGCCAAGATGTCCTCGGCGCTGATCTTTTCTTCCAATGCGCATAGCGCCTGAGAACGGGCACCTTGATTGATATCGATCCAATCATGTTCAGCCCAGTAGCGCTCCAAGGCATGATCCCAATCATCACCGGTCCACGGCGCCACCTGAGCAAAGAGCCCGTCGCTATCTGCGGCCTGCGCAGTTGCTCGCTCAAGTCCATCAACGTCATCGCGGCTCATCAACTCAACAAAATTAAAGAGCGCCCGACGAACGGAATTACGGAAAGCATGGAGATTTGCCGTGAATGCAACAACGCCGGACTCATCCGCACCAAAGGCGCGCTCAAGCCCAACGGCAGAAGCTTCCCCTTCGGCTGGGGCTAATTCTTCCCCGTTCATCATTGCTTCCCACTCATCCAGAAGCGAGGAATCAACGCTTCGGATCAGATCGGCCAACCAGGAAATCATGGACTCAAGTTCCTCGGTCATGATTTCTTCTGGGATCACTTGGCGCATCATTCGGTAGGCATCACTGAGATAGCGCAAAATCACGCCCTCTGAGCGCCCCACGTCGTAACGGGAAATGAGTTCGGTAAAGGTCATGGCGTTTTCGATCATCTCGCGAATGACCGACTTGGGTGAGAGCTCCAGATCTCCCACCCACGGGTTTGAGCGCGCATAGACACTAAAAGCTGGGGAGAGGAGTTCTTCCAAAGGCTTAGGCCACGAAATCTCTTCCAAGGCAGCCATGCGCTCGTCATACTCCATCCCCTGTGCCTTCATCGAGGCGACGGCGGCAGCTTTCGCCTGGTTTTCTTGCGCATACAGCAGGGGCCGGGGGTCCTCAAGCACGGCCTCGACAATGGAAATCACGTCAAGGGCGAAGGTCGGTGAATCCGGATCAAGAAGCTCGAAAGCAGCCAGTGCAAAGGGAGAAAGTGGCTGATTGAGCGCAAAATCATCCGGCAGGTCCGCAACCAACTGCAACCTAGAGACACCCAATTCCTGAGCCCTGGCACTGGAGAGATGCTCAACAACCCCGGCTTGGAGAAGAGAAGTATAAATATCTGCAAGATGACGGATATGCGGATTTGCAGGAAGCGGCTGGTCGTCATTGTGTAATGCCAAGTCGACGAGGTGCTCTGCAGGATCTCGCCCAGCATCCGCTGCTCCACCCAACACGTTGAGAACAGTGGAGTGAGTCATCTCGAAGTGGGACTGCAAGGCTTCGGGAGCAGCATCACGCAGGCGCTCAAAAGTCGAACGAGACCAAGTGATCTGGCCTTCCTTTGGGCCGCTGCGCTTCTTGGACGCCTTCTTCTTAGCTCTCTTTGCTTCGCGCTGATCACGAGCCGCCTCCTGCGCAGCCGTTAAACGGGCGCGCTCGCGGGCTGTCTCCACTTCGTGCTCGGGGGCCAGAACGCGAACAAAACCAACGGTGTCAAAACCTGCGCGCCCCGCGCGCCCGGCAATCTGGTGGAATTCACGCGAACGCAGGTGACGCATTTTGCTTCCGTCAAACTTCACCAGGGAGGTGAGCAAAACCGTGCGAATGGGGACATTGATACCGACTCCAAGGGTGTCGGTTCCGCAGATGACCGGAAGCAGGCCCTGCTGGGTGAGGCGCTCAACGAGTCGACGATATCTGGGCAGCATGCCCGCGTGGTGAACGCCGATGCCGTGGGAGAGGAGTCCGCGCAAAGTCTGCCCAAAACCCTTTGTAAAACTCAGTGACGAGAGCTCACGCGCGATTTGGCTACGGACCTCGGGGGAAACAAGCTTGCGGTCCATCAATGACGAGGCCGTATCAACCGCATCTTTTTGCGAGAAATGAACGATGTAGATCGGGTGGCGCCCCTCTGAAAGTAAACGTTCGACCGTGTCCTGAAGAGTGTCGACAACATAGTCGTATTCCAAAGGAACGGGGCGCTGTGCATCGGTAATTTCTACCGTCGGCCGTCCCGTGCGATCCGTCCATTGCTTGCGGAAAACAGTCGTATCTCCAAGCGTCGCGCTCATTGCAATGAACTGTGGACGCGTGAGTTCAAGGAGCGGAACCTGCCACGCCCAGCCTCGTTGCGGATCAGCATAGAAATGGAACTCATCCATAACAATCATGTCGGCGTCGAGCGTCGGTCCTTCACGCAGGGACTGATTCGCCAGGATTTCTGCAGTGCAGCAAATGATAGGCGCATCAGCGTTCAACGAGACATCGCCTGTCACCATCCCGACATTGTCCGCGCCAAACAGCGACACCAAGTCGAAAAATTTTTCTGAGACCAGCGCTTTCAGAGGCGCCGTGTAGTACGAGCGCCCACCATGTGCCATCGACACAAAATGCGCAGCCAAAGCAATCATTGACTTGCCAGAGCCAGTCGGCGTTGCTGCAATGACGTGGTTTCCCGACAAAATCTCAATTAAAGACTCATCTTGGTGCCGGTAGAGCGGACGCCCGGTTGACGTTGCCCACGATGAAAATGCCTCATACAGGGCGTCATCGTCGGTCAATACACCGCGATCTTCCAGATCATCGAGGAGTTCATTTAACGGAGCGCTCATGCTTCTATCTTCCCAGACGTCCCCTCATTTGCGTCCAGTTTGCGGCTGAATGCGAAGAAGATTGTCCCATCGCGATAGACTTCGAGTCACTGCCTCAAGGCCTTGTTGAAAGTAGATAGTAGATAGCGGAGGAACAAATGGCGGATCTGGCACAGTCCATCCAAAACATCGCTGACTGGATCACCTTGCACCTGACCGTGTGGATCTTGATTGGTACGGGACTTTACCTCACAGTGCGATCACGATTCATGCAGATCCGTCAATTCCCCGAAATGATCCGCTCAATTTCGGGTTCTCGCGGCGGGGCGAAGGGTGGAATTTCTTCCTTCCAGGCGTTCACGATCTCTCTGGCCGCACGCGTGGGCGTTGGCAACGTCTTTGGTGTGGCAGTTGCGCTGCTCATGGGCGGTCCCGGTGCGATCTTCTGGATGTGGGTTGTTGCCTTGGTCGGTATGTCAACCGCATTTTTCGAGGCCACGCTTGCGCAGATCTTCAAGGTTCGTTCGGCTGACGGAACTTTCCGCGGAGGCCCTGCCTACTACATTGCGCGAGGCATGAAGAATAAGGTTTTGGCAAGCATTTTTGCTGTCATCACGGTTGTGACCTGCGCATTCGTCATCACCTCCGTGCAGTCCAACGCGATCGCCACAACTCTTCTGGGTGCGCTCAGCCCCTCGAGCCGCGAGCCTCTTCCGGGACTTGGTGGCCTTTCCAGCGCACATCTGGTCATTGCAGCACTGCTCTTTGTCTTCTCGGCAATGGTGATTTTCGGTGGAATTAAGACCGTGGCTCGCGTGACCGAATGGATGGCACCGATTATGGCGACTGTTTATGTTGTGATGGTCGCTGTCATCTGCGTGATGAACCTGCCCAAGTTCGGTTCTGTTCTGGGAGAGATCTTCGCAAGTGCATTTGCCCCGCAACCGACGCTCGCAGGCCTCGGCGGCGGAATTATCGCTGCGGTCATCAACGGCACGAAGCGCGGCCTCTTCTCGAACGAGGCCGGTCAGGGTACTGCCCCCAATGCCGCTGCAACCGCCACCGTCGCTCACCCTGTTCGTCAAGGCCTCATCCAGTCGCTGGGCGTTTTCGTTGACACGATCATCGTGTGTACCGCAACCGCTTTCGTCATCTTGATCGCCGGCGAAAAGGTCTGGTCGAACCCCGAGGCTAACCCCGCGAACCTTACGACACTTGCTGTGGCCGACCAACTGGGGCAGTGGACGATCATGCCGATGTCGATTCTGATCTTCGTGCTTGCATACTCGTCGATCATTGCGGCCTACGTCTATTCCGAAATCAATCTGTCCTTTGTCGTGAAGTCGAAGGCTGCGACTTGGACTGTTCGAGTGATCTCCGTTGCCTCGGTTGTGATCGGTTCGTTGACAACTCTGGATCTTGTATGGAATTCCGTCGATATCGCGATGGCCATTATGACCTTGACGAACTTGGTTGCGTTGATTGTCCTTGCCCCGTGGGGCCTGGGTGCTCTTCGCGACTACGAGGCCCAGCGTCGTCGCGGCATCGCAGATCCTGTCTTCGTTGCGCAGGGGAATGACCTTCTTCCGGGCGACCTTCCCGGTGATATTTGGGCTGCAGAACCCGCTTCGCGTTAGGCTACTGGCAGGACTTAGGAGGTCGCGATGCGCATTGCTCGTTTCTCGCAAGGAAGCTCTATTCACTACGGAGCTTTGGAAGATGAATCGCCCCGGATTGTTGGTTTGAAGGGTGATCCTTTGTTCTCGCCGGTCGAACCTTCAGGCCAGATCTTTGAACTGGATGAAGTTCGCTTGCTTTCTCCGGTGATCCCTCGATCGAAAGTTATCGGTCTGGGCGGAAACTACCCGGCGCCCGGTGAGCAGCGCAGTGAGGACCCCGCGCGTCCCTCCGTCTTCTTCAAACCGAATACCGCCGTCATTGGCCCGGATGACCCGATCGTCTTTCCTTCCTGGGGACAGGAAGTCTTTTACGAGGCCGAGCTTGCCGTGGTTATTAAGACGCTGGCAAAGGATGTGAGTGTTGAAGACGCTTCTTCTGTGATCTTGGGTTACACCTGCGCGAATGACTTGACCGCTGCGGATGCAGCTCGCGATGACGGGGGAGCACTTGGTCGCGCGAAGAGTTGGGATACCGCGTGCCCGCTGGGCCCTTGGATCACTGTTGGCGGGGATTTTGATCCCGATAATGCCGAAATCTCGGTCCGCGTGAATGGGGAAGAACGGGGGAGCGGAAGTACCTCTCAAATGGGATATTCCGTTGCACGGATTGTTTCTTATGTGTCAGGTATCTGCACGCTTCTGCCCGGTGATGTCATCTTGACGGGTACGCCGGCTGGCGGGCCACTGAAGCACGGTGAGCGCGTCGAAGTTGAAGTCGCGGGAATTGGGACGCTTACAAACCTGGCGATGTGAACCTTATTACTGATCGCATAGTGACCCTTTTCTCCACGAATTTTGCGTCTCCGGAGATGGTGGATGTAGCGTAAAAACATGGCGGATATGTCAGGTTTAGGTGGATTTGGTAAACACCACAGCAGTAGTACCTTTGGCGGAGTTGATGAACTGCTAGCGGCAATTGACGCACAAGTCGAGGAGTCTAATAAAGCTGCAGCAGGCGCCTTCGAATTTGTTGAGCGCATGAGGGATATCCGCGGCGAAGGTGAATCAAAAGATCATGCGGTTCGTGTCGTTGTTGATTCCTCGGGCACTCCCATTGAGGTTCAGGTTCCTGATCATCCGGCTCTTGGTCACGCCTTCCTTGAGGCGTTTAAACATGCTCGTCAAGATGTCGGTGCTTGCGTAGCGGATGCTGCTGTCGATGCTTATGGAGATTCCTCTATTGAAGCTCAAGTGCTCGTAAAAACCTATGGTTTGCATCGAGAGCACGCCGATGAGAACGCTGGAGCGCATGCCGCATTCGATCATTTTGGTCGTCTAGATGCACGAGCACTTCGCCATGGCGGAGACAAGTGAAGGTCATTTAAGGAGAAAAGATGAATGAAGTAGCTTGGCAGCCGGGTGACGCTGCACTTCTTGCAGGACGCATCGCATCTCAAGCGGGGGAAGTGAACTCTTTGGTCACTACAGCCCGCGATGCAAGTGTCGGTTCTAATTCTTTTGGCCTGATGATTTCCCCCTTAGTAACCCCGATCGCTGAACTCTTCTTGGACGTCATGGGAACTGCGATCTCTTCAGCCGGGGCAAGCTGCTCTGATCTGTCATCCGCATTGAAGAAGGTCAATGCGGACTTCCAGGAGATGGAATCCGGCAACATCTCCGCTGTTCAAACTAGTGGAGAAATGGCTGACGGGGGCGCTCGCTGATGGCTGCTCCTCACACTCCAGGGTCCACCGCGACATAGCCCGCGGGAGGGCAAGCTGGGGTGTCGGCCTCGGCACAGGGAGGAGAAGATCTCCGGTACACCGGAGGCGGTGCGCGTCAGCTTCGTATCCTCGATGCAGAAGGCAACCCTAAGAGCGTTGCGGATCTTCTAGGTTTGGGTATTTTGCAGAATGACATGTTTCGTGGCATATGATGGGGAAGAGCTCACGGAAAGGTGAAATACATGGATTCAGTGATGACTCCAGAGTCTAAGGAACCGCAGGGGCCTTGGCGTTGGTTGATGGACAGTGAAGAAGTCAGTTCTTCACTGGTGCGTTCCAGCATTGAGCAGTTCACCAGCTTGGAGGCCTACACCTCTAAGTACGGCGACATGGTCGATATGATCGGCTACCCCTATCTTTCGCGCGTGTGGCAGGTTAATCCCAATGGCAAGCCCTATTCCTTCGAACAGCGCTGCCTGGCAATCACCGATGTCCACTCGCCCTACTACGCGTACACGATTGCGAAGCTTCCCGTATATGCGTTGATTTCAACCGGAATTACCGCGCCGAACTTCGGTGTGAAAGGTGGCGCGCGGGAAGTACGTTTCATCTACGGTGGCGAACTTTTGACGGTCGCCGAGTGCGTTGAACTGGGTATCTTGAAGGGACGGTCTCTGTCATGAGTACTACCAGTCAACTGATCGAATTCGCTAAATCCTCTGGCGCTTTCTGGATGAATCGCGGCACTGGTACTGCGCTGACGTGGGATAGCGGGATCTACTGGCATAACTTGTGGACCGAACACGATGATCGGGGCACTTTGCTGTACAAGTATGGTCCCAGTGAGCGTTGGGAGGATCGCTCGACTTTCGTTGCTTCCCCCTTCGAGGATTGGACGGCGAAGGGCGCGATTATCCACGTGGGCGAGTTCGCACGTAGCTATCTAGGTTGGGATCCGATCGTCATTCCGCAGGTTGATTCTGATCCCGTTGCTCATCCTTACGTGTATTCGCAGTTCTTTCCGTGGGTTGGAGGGCTTGAGGTGGATGGAAAAGTCCTGCCTTTGACCGTCCGCACAATGTTCCCCACCCACCGAGAACTCACTGAGTTTGCGCATATTGCGCCTGTTGATTCCCAAAAATTACTGGATGCATATATGTCTGAAGATGGTGGGATTCTGCGGAACTGGGTTCGCCGCAGTTAGCTGCTTGATTTTCGAGGCCGAGGCAGCCGGGTGGACATGTTGAGTTCATCCGGCTGCTTTTTCGTCCTGTGAAGGTTTTCTGGACCTTCTTTTGAATTTTGAGATTGTGGGGGCGTGGTTGTAGCGTAAGAGCATGGATAAAAGCTTTGGTTTGGACCGCGTTGAGGCGGCTCGGGCTGAGCTGCGCGAGGAAGTTGAGGCTGCGCTTCAGCGAGGCAGTAGGGCGCAGTCATTTCTTGAACTGCTTGAGGACGTTCGGGGCGAGGGAGCGTCGAAAGGCGGTGTAGTTCGCGTGACTGTCGACTCTTCGGGAATGCCCATTAGCGTCGTTGTCGACGGCTTTCCAAAGCTTGGTGATGCATTTATCGAGGCGTTTAGGCGGGCTGTGCAGGACTTGGGCGCAGGCATTGCTGACCGAGCGGCGGACTCCTATGGAGCATCGCGTGTGGAATCGCAGGAATTTCTGCACGCTTTTGGCAGTAGGCGTGAAATTAGCGCAGAACTTGAGGTGGCAGTGCGCGGTGGGTTTGACCGTTTTGGCTGTTTGCGTCCTGAAGGGGTGCGTCGAGCTGCTGCAGATCGATCCGGTGGCTGATCTAGGAGGGGTGTGCGGTGAGCGTTGCGGAAGAAGCTGAAGCTCCCGAATTATCGACGGGGAAACATCCGGATCCGAAGCTTACTGTTGTTCCGGATAGTCCGACTACCGCGAATCAGGAAAGCGGATATTCGTCTGAACATCCGTGGTACACGGGCGGCGGTGCCTTGGAAGATATCGCAGGTATTGCAGGCGCGGTTGAGTCGAAGAGCTGGCTTGACGGTGGTTTGTCGGGCTTGTCGTTGGTTGCCGATACCGCGTCGATGTTTTTCGATCCCTTGGGTACAGCCCTGTCGTGGGGCGTAGCGATGATTTTGGATCACTGTGACCCTCTACGCAGCTGGTTGCAGAAGCTTGCAGGAAATCAGGACGACGTATCGGCCAAGGCTAATACATGGCGCAATGTTGCGTGTGCCTTGGAAGAAAACGCTAAACGGATGGATGCTAATGTTGCGTCATTTACGCAGTATTCCAGGGGACAAGCTGCCAATTCTTTTGCTGAATCTGCTGGCGGCGTGAATGCGCTGATTGTGGGGGCCGCACAGGGAGCTCGCGTGCTGTCGCAGGGCTTGGAGATTCTTGCGGGTGTGGTCGAGGTTGTGTATTCGATGGTGCGCGATGCGATCTCTCAGATTGTAGGTACGTTTATTAGCGCTGTTATTCAGGCGCTGCTGACGGCTGGTTTGGCCTTGGCAAAATTAATACCTGAGATCAGCGTGAAGGTTTCTGCTAGGGTATCCAAGCTGTGGGGGCATATCGATAGTTTGCTGTCCTCGGCCGGCAAGCTCGTTACTTTGTTCAAGAGCGGTGGCGATCTTATCGCTTCAATGGTGAAGAAGATTAAGAATGGGCTGAAAGCAGGCTTTGGTGCAGGGCATACTCCCGCGCCGCATGAACCCCGACACTCTGCGAAAGGCCCCAAGCGTAGGCAACCGCAGTCGCGCATTAAGGAAGACCCCAATTCTGTGCGTTCGCGTCAGGATCTACTTGACGATGTGCCTTACCAGCCCACGAATAGAGGCCGAGGCGAGTCGATTGCGAATATTGGACGGATCAAGGGCATTAAGGGTGTTGATCTTGTACATAATTCAGACAACGTCTGTGGTTTCGGGAACGGCGGTAAGCCTCGGACCTATTCAGCGTGGCTCGATGAGCATAAAACGACGTATGTTGATGAGAAAGGAAAAATAAAAGAAGGGCATGATTGGCCACCTAATGACGGGTATGCAGGGGAACGGAAACTCTCTTCGTTTGCACAGTATTCGTCCGAGCACGGTGTGATCGTGGACCGGGTTGGAGGACCCAATGGAGAATTCTTGGGTGCTGTAGAAGGCGGGCGTGTTGCTTCGTTTGAGGAACGTGGGCTTCCCCCTGCTTCAGTACATGAGCCCTACTATCAGTATGTTTTTACCGGCCATATGCCCGAGGGATGGAAAATTGAGCACGGGATTGCTGCGCCATGGGAAAGCGAGTGCGGTGGGGTACGTCAGTTGAGAATTCTTGATGAGTTTGAAAGTCCGGTAAAAATTTCGGACTTGATTAAAAGGGGTGTTCTAAAAGGCGTGGAGGTGCCTGTTGGGTTTTAGTGAGCGTCTTGGTCAGGTGATGCATGAGGTCTGGGGATGTGACGTGGTGGGTGATCTGGGGAAGGATGGTTATTTGGAGTTCTTTCCCACGGACATGGTCTCTGAACCGGAGGTAGTGCACTGCAAGGAGGGTTTGTTCGCCTATTACGAGTATGAACGCGGCAATATCAGGGGACCTGTTTTTCAGTCGAGCAGTTTGCATGTGATGGAGCATTGTTTAACTCTGTGCTATGGGAATCCTCTTCGTAAAAGGTTAGGGTTTCAGCCTCTTCGTCTTGTTCGTAGTTTGCTTATGCGTCCGGAATGGTCCTTGGTTCCGGTGGATTCAAAGTCTTGGC
Organism: uncultured Actinomyces sp.; assembly: GCF_963542285.1. Classification (GTDB taxonomy): domain Bacteria; phylum Actinomycetota; class Actinomycetes; order Actinomycetales; family Actinomycetaceae; genus Pauljensenia. Next base: position 12,342 of record NZ_CAUTWQ010000001.1, read on the forward strand.
ATGGGTTTTTGGGTATACGAAATAGTGAAGGTGTATTTTTCTCATGTAAGACGCGGGATGATGATCTTCTTTCGGCGTTGTCGTATGTTGTTGAGTATTCGCCTCTAGACGTGTTGGAGTGCTACCTACGCCCGGATGCTGGTCCGCTCCTAACTCAGTGGATCGATCGTGAGTGGACACCTGAGGAGGATGAATAGGTCTTTTTTCTTGGGGGGATAGTTTTCTGCGTGTGGAGGTGCCTGTTGGATTTTAGTGAGCGTCTTGGTCAGATGATGCATGAGGTCTGGGGATATGACGTGGTGGGTGATCTGGGGAAGGATGGTTACTTGGAGTTCTTTCCCACGGACACGGTCTCTGAACCGGAGGTAGTGCACTGCAAGGAGGGTTTGTTCGCCTATTACGAGTATGAACGCGGCAATATCAGGGGACCTGTTTTTCAGTCGAGCAGTTTGCATGTGATGGAGCATTGTTTAACTCTGTGCTATGGGAATCCTCTTCGTAAAAGGTTAGGGTTTCAGCCTCTTCGTCTTGTTCGTAGTTTGCTTATGCGTCCGGGATGGTCGTTGGTTCCGGTGGATTCAAAGTCTTGGCATGGGTTTGTGGGTATACGAAATAGTGAAGGTGTATTTTTCTCATGTAAAACGCGGAAAGATTATCTTCTTTCGGCGTTGTCGTATGTTGTTGAGTATTCACCTTTGGATGTGTTGGAGTGTTATTTGCGACCGGATGCTGGTCCGCTCCTGAGTCAGTGGGTTGATCTTGAGTGGACGCCTGAGGAGGATGAATAGGGCTTCTTTATTGAGGGCTTAGTTTTCTACGTGTGGAGGTGCCTGTTGGACTATAGCGAGCGTTTCTCTCAGGCGCTTCAAGCGACGTTAGGAATGGAAATGCATGGGCAGCTCGGCGAACCGGGGCTTGTGCGTTTTTCCCCCTCGACGGTGACGTTTGGTACTGAGGAGCTTGAGTATCGGGACGGCGTGTATTCGTTTTACCAATATGAGCGTGCGTCACGTGGCGGAGCTTCTTTTAAATCGAGTAGTTTGCATGTGATGGAGCACTGTTTGACCTTGCATTTTGGGAAGCGCTTCCGGATCTGGTCAGATTACAATCTTCTTACGCTGGACGAATGCTCAACGCCTCGCGTTGGTTGGTCCCTTGTGCCGGTTGGGGATGGGAGGCAACCTGGTTATTTAGGTATTCGTTCTGAGAGTGGAGTTTTCTATTCGTGTAGAACGTATCGGAGTCGGTTGCTCTTTTGCCTGTCTTTTGTTGTTGAGTATTCGCCTTTGGATGTGTTGGAGTGTTATTTGCGGCCTGATGCTGGTCCGCTCCTGAGTCAGTGGGTTGATCGTGAGTGGACACCTGAGGAGGAGTAGCACCTTTTGATTGTTGGGTTCTAGTTTTCTAAGCGTGGAGGTGCCTGTTGAACTTTAGCGAGCGGTTCTCTCACGCCAACGCAGCATCTTTTCCTGAAAAGGTGTGGGCAATCCCTCGAATCAGTTTCGTGAGCATCTGCCCTTCGGCTGCTTGCTTTCCCTATAGTTCATAGTGTGGATTGAACGCCACATGAACTGCGGGAAGACGAATGCAGAGGAGCATTGTTCATGAGTGAGGCCACCCAGGTTTCGTCTGGTCTAAACATCGAGATGGCCGGTCTTGATGTGATCCCCGAATCCGAACGAAAAGGCACGCCATCGTCCTTATTCATGCCTTGGTTTGCCGCTAATATCTCTGTCCTCGGCATTTCCTGGGGTTCGTGGGTGCTGGGCTTTGGCCTTTCACTCACGCAGGCCATTCTTGTCAGCGTTGTTGGCGTTGCGCTCTCGTTCCTTCTGTGCGGACTGATCGCTATCGCCGGTAAGCGGGGCTCTGCACCGACCCTTGTGCTCTCTCGCGCGGCATTCGGATATAACGGAAACCGTATCTCTGCAGCAATCTCGTGGATCCTCACTGTTGGGTGGGAGACCTTCCTTGCCATCATGGCGGTTCAGGCGACCGCGACCGTCATGGGAGCGCTTGGCTTTAGTAACCACCTGCTTGCGCAGATCATTGCCTTGGTTGTCGTGGTCGTCCTTGCGGCAGGAGCGGGCATCCTCGGATTTGAAGCGATCATGAAGGTGCAGACGTGGATCACCTGGGCGACGGCAATCCTCACGATCGTCTACCTTCTGCTCTCGGCCTCGACAATCAATTTCGCGGTCCTTTCCGCACGTCCCGCAGCTCCCTTCGCAATGCTCCTGGGCGCGATGTGCATGCTCATGGTTGGTTTTGGTTTTGGATGGATTAACGCAGCTGCAGACTATTCGCGCTACCTTCCTCGCAAGGCCTCGACCGCCGGTGTCGTCGGCTGGACGACAGCAGGTGCTGCGCTGCCTGTCATTATCCTGGTGATCTTCGGTGTGCTGTTGGTTGGCTCCAACTATGACACTCTCTCTGAAGCCATCGGCAACGATCCGATCGGCGCACTGACAACAATTCTTCCGACCTGGTTCCTGATCCCCTTTGCAATCGTTGCAATCCTTGGCCTTGTTGGTGGGATCGTTATGGATATCTATTCCTCTGGCCTCTCGCTCTTGGCAACTGGCGTGCCGGTTACCCGCCCCGTAGCCACCGCAATTGACGGCACCATCATGACCATTGGAACGATCATCGTTGTCTTCTTTGCTGATTCCTTCCTCACTCCGTTCACTGCCTTCCTGACAACCCTTGGTGTTGTGATTGCTACCTGGGGCGGTGTCATGCTCGCTGATATCGCGCTCCGTCACCAGGACTACGACGAGCCCTCACTCTTCACATCAACGGGACGCTACGGTTCCGTTAACTGGGGAGCAATCGCCACATTGGCTGTGGGTTCCTTCGTTGGCTGGGGCTTTGTTGTCAATGCGAATGCCTCGTGGCTTGCGTGGCAGGGCTATCTCCTTGGCCCGCTGGGTGGTCGAGAGGGTGATTGGGCTGGTTCCAACATCGGAATCCTTCTTGCCCTTCTCGTAGGTTTCTGTGGATATTGGCTGACCAGTGCACGCCGCGTTCGTGCGCAGGAATCCACGCCTTCCCACACGCTCGGCTAAAAGTTGAGGAAGGTGCGCTTTGACAGTTGATCCCCGTTTTTCTTCTGTTCTTTTTGACTCCGAGGCCACTGCCTCCGCGGAGCAGATCCGTTCCCTTTGCGGGGGAGTGCCCTTCGCGTTGGTCGTCTTGGGGTCGGGCTTAGCGGATGCTCTTCATGAGCAGTGGGGAGTGCCATCGGCCTCGAAGCCTATGGGCTCACTTCCTGGTGTGAGTGCCCCGGTTGCGGATGGACACCTCAATGAACTTCGTGTCTACATGCGCGAATGTGGCCCCGTTCTGGTTGCAAGCGGACGCACTCACCTGTATGAGGGACACGGGCCTCTTGCTGTCACCGCACTGATCCGTGCAGCTGCGTGCGCGGGTATCCAACGCGCAATTGTGACCAATGCGAACGGATGCCTGCGCGACTGGTCCCTGGGTGATGTCATGGTCATTACGGATCACATGAATCTCAGCGGTTCCTCGCCATTTGACGGCCCTCTGTTTGTCGACATCTCACAGGTTTGGGACAGTGAGATGAGCAAGAGGATGCGTGAACACTGCAGTCGAGAGGGGACTTACGCCTTCCTTCGTGGGCCTGAGTATCAAACAGGTGCAGAAAGTCGAGCCTTAGTGCAATTGGGCGTTGATTGCGTTGGGATGTCGACCGTTCTTGAGGCAATTACCGCTCACGCACTGGGAGTGCGTGTTGCCGGCATGTCTGTTGTCTCAGACTTGTCTTTCGCTCAGGCGCAAACCGACCCGCAAGACGTTGTGGATGCCGCGCGAAAGGCATCCACAACGGTCGTTGCCGGTATCGAGGCCGCGCTGCGCGCGGACTGAAGAGCTAAAGAACGCCCAGAACCCGAGAAACCAATTCTTCAGTGACCTGCGGTGAGCACGCCAAGTTCACGCGCACCCACTTCGAGTAACGCTTACCCAAGGTGACCCCTTCATTTGTCGCGATGTGCGCGCGTTGGAGCAGTGTCTTAGAAGGGTTCGGGCCCAATTCGGGATAGGCCTCGAAACCCCACCACGTCAGGTAGGTTGCCTGCGGGGGACGGAAGTCGATCTCGGTGGGCGCCAGAGCCTCGGTAACGGTGCGGATATTGCCCTCGATCACGGACAGGACCTCGTTTTGCCAGTCATCACCGTTTGTGTAGGCCTCGATCGTCCCAAGCGCGCCGATTGTTGAGGTCGAATGGGGAAGCTTTTCCTGGCACATGCGATCCCAACGTGCTCGTAATTCCTGATCGGGCACGATGACCTGGGCATTTGGCAGCCCCGCAATATTCCAGCCCTTCGTTGCCGCAGTTGCGGTGATCGTATGCGCTGCAAATTCTGCGCCCAGTCGTGCATAGGAGGTAAAGCCTCGGCCACCCAAAACCAGGGGGGAGTGGATTTCATCCGCAAAGATCAAAGCGTCGTACTGGGACACCAGCATCTGCAAAGCTCGCATCTCGGATTCTGTTAACACGCGCCCCACGGGGTTCCATGGGTTGCAGAGAATCACTAGGCCAGCCCCGGCCTCGAGACCTGCCTTAATTCCCTCAAGGTCAAGGGTCCAGCCGCCCGGGTATGCCTCATCGTGCAACGAGGGCACGTCGATGACCGGGTGGTCCAGTGCGGGAGGAATTGTCAAGAATGGCATGTATGCGGGAGTCGGCACGATCACCGGTGATCCGGGGCGCACCATGTACTGGATCATCACTTCCAATGCCGGAAGGACAGCGGGTGCCAAGCGAATTGAATCAACTTCAAGATCCCAGCCGAAGCGCTTCTTCTGGAAATGCGCAGTAGCTTGGGCAACCTCCGGTGCAAGCCAACGGGGGTTGTAGCCCAGCAAACCTTCGCGAATCGCGTGGGTCATTCGCTCCTCAACACAGGGAGCGGTACCGAAATCCATCTCTGCAACCCAGGCACCCAAGACGTCGCTGCCGTCCGCGGGCTTAACTCCCGTCCACTTCAGTGAACCAACGCGACGGAGTTCCTCAGTGCTGCAAAAATCCATGCGAAAACTTCTTTCCAAACGTGCCCTCAAAGGCAAAGTGTGTGAGCTACCTCCCAGTGTAAGGGGAGTGGTGATAATTCGGAATTCGCCTTCATGGTGTGAGCGAAGGTAACAGTGCGCGCATCCCTCAATGGGGGAGAGGCCTTGCTCAGTTCTCGCGCACCCTTTGAATTGACGCAGGGCTCATAAGAAGGGGGCTAAACTAGGGGATTATGAGTGTGACTACCGCAAGTGGCGCCAATGTTCGCGTCCGATTCTGCCCTTCGCCAACTGGAACTCCTCACGTGGGAATGGTCCGCACCTGCCTCTTTAACTGGGCATACGCGCGCCATACCGGAGGCACCTTCGTCTTCCGTATTGAAGACACCGATGCTGCCCGCGATTCCCAGGAATCTTTCGATCAGATTCTTGATTCGCTGCGTTGGCTGGGCCTGGATTGGGATGAAGGCGTCGGCAAGGGAGGCCCGCACCCGCCGTACCGCCAGAGCGAGCGCATGGACATCTACCGCGATGTCGCCGCAAAGCTGCTTGAGGCCGGTTACGCCTACGAGTCCTACTCGACTCCAGAAGAGGTCGAAGCTCGCCACATCGCGAAGGGTGAGGACCCCAAGCTCGGTTACGACGGCTTTGATCGTGATCTGACCGAAGAGCAGATTGCCGCCTACCGTGCCGAGGGACGCAAGCCGGTTCTGCGCCTGCGCATGCCCGATGAAGACATTACCTTCACCGATCTGATTCGCGGCGAGATCACCTTCAAGGCCGGATCGGTTCCGGACTATGTGATCGTTCGCGCCAATGGTCACCCGCTGTACACGCTGGTCAACCCCGTTGATGACGCGCTCATGGAAATCACGCACGTCCTGCGCGGTGAAGATCTGCTCTCTTCGACGCCTCGCCAGATCGTCCTCTACCGTGCGCTGGAAGAGCTGGGCATCGCCAAGTTCATGCCTCGCTTTGGTCACCTGCCCTATGTGATGGGTGAAGGAAATAAGAAGCTGTCCAAGCGCGACCCCGAATCGAACCTGCTCCTGCATCGCGAAGCCGGAATGATTCCCGAGGGCTTGAACAACTACCTGGCCTTGCTGGGTTGGTCGATCAGTCCCGATAATGACGTCTTCTCCATGGAAGAGATGGCCGCGGCCTTTGATATCGCCGATGTGAACCCGAATCCGGCACGCTTCGACCACAAGAAGTGCATCGCGATTAACGCTGAGCATATTCGTTTGCTCGCTCCGGATGATTTCCGAGGCCGTATCGTCCCCTTCCTTCACCGTGAGGGATTGGTGTCGGCTGACTCCTATGAGGAGCTGACCTCGGATGAGCAGAAGATTATGCAGCACGCTTCTCCGCTGATCCAGACGCGCATCCAGTTGCTGGGCGAGGCCCCCGGAATGCTGGGCTTCCTCTTCACTGAAGACGATGCGCTTGAGCTGGACGAAAAGTCCGTATCAAAGCTCAAGGAGAATGCTCCTGAGGTTTTGGATGCAACGATCCATTACGTCGAGAACTATGACGGCCCCTTCACAACCGAGGCTCTTGAGCATGCCCTTCGTGAGCTGATTGTTGAAGGTATGGATATCAAGCCTCGCGTGGCCTTTGGTCCGATTCGTGTGGCCGTCACCGGTCGTCAGGTTTCCCCGCCGTTGTTTGAGTCCATGGAGATTTTGGGCCGCGAGAGCGTGTTGAACCGTCTACACGCCTTGCGTAACCAGCTGGGCTGAGCATCTGACTGATACCTGATCGCAGGTGCGTGGTGATCAAATATGATCAGTGCCACGTGCCTGCGATTTGGCATCTGAAGCGCATTTGAGTATTCTTTTCTCTTGTCGCCGCCTTGGGTTTAAGCCCGAGCGGATTGCGCCATGGGGTATGGTGTAATTGGCAGCACGAGTGATTCTGGTTCATTTAGTCTAGGTTCGAGTCCTGGTACCCCAGCCATCGCAAAGTTTTTTGCGAGAAGAAAGGCCCCCATCGTCTAGCGGCCTAGGACGACGCCCTCTCACGGCGTTAACACCGGTTCAAATCCGGTTGGGGGTACAAATCCTGTTCATGCTTCGGCAGAACGGGAATAGCGCACGTAGTGGCGCGCCGCCCCCATCGTCTAGCGGCCTAGGACGACGCCCTCTCACGGCGTTAACACCGGTTCAAATCCGGTTGGGGGTACAGATACCAGCAGGGCTTCGGCCCTGTTTTTTGTTATCCACAGATTGCTACCCAAGTCCTGCGCGTCAAGCATGCGAGAATGACACCATGCGCATTGTTTTGGTCTCTGACACCTTCCGCCCGACTATGGGAGGAATTGAAACTCAGGTCGGTGCACTTGCCGACCATCTTCATGCCCGAGGCCACGATATTGTCGTTCTGACCTGTACTCCCGAGGGTGACGCGCTGTCCACGTCCCCCTATCCGGTGCTGCGTTCCTCGTGGCGCAATCCTTTCAATGCGCCGATTGATCCCAAAGCTCCCCGTCGCTTTACCGACTTCATTCGGCGTTTTAATCCCGATGTTGTCCACTACCACATGGGTGAGCTGACTCCGGTTGTTCAGTCGGTGCTTCTGAACTTAAAGGATTCGAGGATTCCGCAGGTCGTCACCGTGCATTCTCTGTGGGATCCTCGCGTGACAATCCCGGCCTTCCGTGCCATCGCAAGGCGCACAGGGTTGTCGAAGGCACCGATTATGTGGACAGGTGTCTCTGAGCTGGTCAATGAGCAAATTCGCCAGGTCTTGGGGCCAGACATCTGTGTTTCAACCTTGCATAATGGCGTAGACGTCGCGCCCTGGCAGCGTCCGCCTGTTGCCCACCAAGGCATCGTTGCGGTCACTGCCACGCGTTTTGCTCCGCGTAAGCGCGTGGATGCCCTGATTGACATCCTTTCTGAAACCCGGCGCCGCTGGGATTATTATTCCCGAGGCCACCGCGGTGATTTCCCCCTGCGCGCAGTAGTTGCGGGTGAAGGTCCGCTTTTCGACGGTATTCAGCGCCGCGTTGAGCGCAGTGGGCTGGGGGATTGGCTGCTTCTACCGGGACGTCTGAGTGCGATGCAGCTCCAGGACCTGTATGCGCGTTCCGATATTTTCCTTGCGCCTTCGGTGAAGGAATCTGCCTCTATCGCTGGACGCGAGGCCTTGGCCTCGGGGCTTGCAGTAATGACACGTTCACAGTCTGGACTTGCGGAAGTCGTTGAAAATGGCCTCAATGGTTGGTGTCTCGACAATGATGACGAGATGATCGAAGCGCTCGTATCTGTGCTTGAGTCTCCTGCACAGCTTGAACGTATTCACGAGCATAATCGCAGTGAAGATTTCCCCTTTACATGGGGGAAAGTCATTGAGGCAACGGAAAACTACTACCGCCGAGCTCAGGAACTGGCCTCGATGGGAGTTTAGTCTTCCATTCCTTCTGCGGAACGCAAGAAATCGGAGAGTCTGTTAGCTGCAGCAACGGCAGAAGGACCATGCTGACGGCCAGGCTGACGTCCCATGCGCTCAACAGGACCCGAAATGGTCACTGCGGCCAGCACGCGACCCGAAGGACCTCGAACGGGGGCGGAAACTGAAGCGACGCCGGGCTCACGTTCTGCAACCGACTGCGCCCAGCCTCGGCGACGAACTTGAGCAAGCATCGTCGCATTGAAAGAGGCGCCGTAGAGGCCTCGGTGAAGACGATCGGGTTCTTCCCATGCAAGAAGGACTTGGGCAGCGGAACCTGCCTTCATGGTCAATGTCGCGCCAACGGGGATGGAGTCGCGAAGGCCCATCTCGCGTTCGGAAGCTGCAACGCACACTCGGAAGTCGCCTTGGCGGCGGAAAAGCTGAGTGGATTCCTTCGTGTGGTTGCGAAGCGCAACGAGGACTGGCATTGCAGCTGCAAGAAGGCGATCTTCACCCGCAGAGGAAGCAAGTTCTTGAAGGCGTGGCCCTAAGACGAAACGTCCCTGCATGTCGCGCGCAACGAAACGGTGATATTCCAGTGCAACTGCGAGGCGATGCGCAGTGGGTCGCGCCAAACCTGTCGTTGCAACCAATTGGGCCAGGGGGGCCGGGCCTGCTTCAAGTGCGCTCAAAACCAGTGCGGCTTTATCCAGAACGCCGACACCACTTCCAAAGGCTTCTGAGTCCTCCATGAACACATTTTCACATCTCATTAAATGAGATATCAAGTCCAACTCTCCTGGAAGTGTCAATCATGGGAAGAAAGAAGTCGATGAAGGAGCGGGAAATGAGCGGAACGCTGGCCGAAAAGGTTTGGGCTGATCACGTCGTAGTGCACGGTGAAAACGGTGCGCCCGATCTTCTGTACATCGACCTGCACTTGGTCCACGAGGTGACCAGTCCGCAGGCATTTGATGGTCTGCGCATGGCCGGACGCCAGGTCCGTCGCCCTGACCTCACGATTGCAACCGAGGACCACAACACTCCTACGGTCAATATCGACCTGCCGATCGCTGATATCACCAGTCGTACGCAAATCGACACCCTGCGCAAGAATGCCAAGGAATTCGGTATCCGCCTGCATTCGCTGGGCGATGCCGACCAAGGAATCGTTCACGTTGTCGGTCCCCAGTTGGGACTCACCCAACCGGGTATGACCATTGTTTGCGGTGACTCGCATACATCAACCCACGGAGCATTCGGTGCACTGGCAATGGGTATTGGCACCAGCCAGGTCGAACACGTCCTGGCGACTCAAACACTGCCGATGGCTCCTTTTAAGACCATGGCTATTTCCGTCAATGGCTCACTGCCAAAGGGGGCTACTGCGAAGGACATCATCCTTGCCGTGATCGCGAAGATTGGAACAGGTGGGGGACAGGGATACGTCCTTGAGTACCGTGGCCAGGCAATCCGCGAACTCTCGATGGAAGGTCGCATGACGATCTGCAATATGTCCATCGAAGCGGGTGCGCGAGCGGGAATGGTTGCTCCCGATGAAACAACCTTCGAATACCTGAAGGGACGTCCGCACGCACCCGAAGGCGAAGAATGGGATCGTGCCCTGGAGTACTGGAAGACCTTGCACTCAGATGAAGATGCGGTCTTTGACGCCGAGGTGGTCCTGAATGCTGAGGACTTGGAGCCCTTTGTTACCTGGGGGACAAACCCCGGACAGGGTGTCCCGCTCTCGGGCAGCGTTCCCAACCCGGATGACTTTGAGGACGAAATCAAGCGAGCCGCAGCGCAGAAGGCTTTGGATTACATGGGGCTTGAAGCTGGTACTCCCATGCGCGATATCAAGATCGATACAGTTTTCTTGGGATCGTGCACCAATGGGCGTATTGAAGACCTGCGTGCCGCTGCAAAGGTCATTGAGGGACACACCAAGGCTCCGGGGCTCAGGATGCTGGTTGTCCCCGGTTCTGCTCGGGTGCGCCTGCAAGCGGAAGCTGAAGGCCTGGACAAGATCTTCACTGAGTTCGGTGCGGAATGGCGTAATGCCGGCTGCTCGATGTGTCTGGGAATGAACCCCGACCAGCTTGCTCCTCAGGAGCGTTCGGCCTCGACATCAAACCGAAACTTTGAGGGCCGCCAAGGAAAGCTTTCGCGGACCCACTTGGTCTCTCCTCTGGTCGCGGCAGCCACCGCTATTCGCGGCACTCTATCCTCTCCGGCCGACCTGGACGACTAAGAATTCGCTGATACACATTCGAAGGAAAACTCATGGAAAAGTTCATTTCGCACACGGGTATTGGCGTTCCGCTGCGCCGTTCAAATGTTGACACCGACCAGATCATCCCTGCGGTTTTCTTGAAGCGCGTGACCAAGACTGGATTTGATGACGCTCTGTTCTATGCATGGCGTCGCGACCCAGAGTTCATCTTGAACCGTGAACCCTACAACCAAGGCAGCGTTCTGATTGCCGGACCTGATTTTGGCACTGGTTCCTCGCGTGAACACGCGGTCTGGGCACTGCGTGACTATGGTTTCAAGGTCGTTCTCGCACCGAAGTTTGCTGATATTTTCCGAGGAAATGCAGGCAAGCAGGGCTTGGTGACAGGAATCATTAGCGAAGCAGACTGTGAAAAGCTCTGGGATCTGCTCGATGCGAATCCCGGTGCGCAAATCACCGTTTCGCTTGAGGACAAGACCGCGACCCTTGGCGACTTCACCTGCACTTTCGATATTGATGACTATGTGCGCTGGACGCTCATGGAAGGTCTGGATGATATTGCCCTGACCCTTCGTCACGAGGCCGAGATCACCGCTTATGAAGAGCGTCGTCCCTCCTTTAAACCGAAGACTCTGCCGGCCAAGACCTTGCCTTCGGAGCCGGTTGTTTCCGCGCGTCCCGCAGAAGGTGAGTAATTCGCCACGCGCGCAAGATGCGCTAAGCGCACGCAGATGATGGCGTGCTGCTCTAAAGTGGTCACAGAAGTCGACAGCTAGGAGAGCATTACTATGTCCTCGAAACTTCGAGTTGAAGGTGGCCACCCCCTTGAGGGGACCATTACCGTCCGCGGGGCGAAGAACTTTGTCCCCAAAGCAATGGTTGCGTCGCTGCTCGCAGATACTCCCTCCGAGCTGTACAACGTTCCCTTGATTCGTGACGTCGACGTCGTATCTGACCTCCTTTCCCTTCACGGTGTCAAGGTTGATTACGATCAAGAACGCGGTTCGCTGCGGATGGATCCTTCGCAGGTACGTGTTGCTTCACGTTCTGATATCGACACTCTCGCCGGGGCCTCGCGCATCCCGATCTTGTTCTGTGGCCCGCTTCTTCATCAGTTGGGTGAAGCCTTCATTCCTGAACTGGGTGGCTGCGCAATTGGTGGCCGTCCCATCGACTTCCACCTGGAAACTCTGCGTAAGTTCGGTGCAATCGTTGATAAGCAGCCCGAAGGGGTCCATATCAAGCGTCCTACTTCCGGTCTCCACGGTGCGATTATTGAGCTGCCCTTCCCCTCCGTTGGTGCAACCGAGCAGACTCTGCTGACTGCGGTTCGCAACGATGGAATTACCACGCTGAAGGGCGCTGCCATCGAGCCGGAAATCATGGACCTCATCAATGTTTTGCAGAAGATGGGCGCCATTATTTCTGTCGACACTGACCGCACTATCCGTATCGAGGGTGTGGAGTCCCTGAGCGGGTACCGCCACACCGCTCTGCCTGATCGTATCGAGGCCGCCTCTTGGGGCGCCGCAGCTCTTGCGACCCGCGGTGATATTTACGTTCGCGGCGCGCATCAGCCAGATATGACGACCTTCCTCAATACTTTCCGAAAGGTCGGCGGCGCATTTGATATCGATTCAGAAGGTATTCGTTTCTACCACCCCGGCGGCGAACTCCACTCCATCGCCCTGGAAACTGCGGTTCACCCCGGCTTCATGACCGACTGGCAGCAACCGCTGGTTGTCGCCCTCACTCAAGCAGAAGGACTATCGATCGTCCACGAAACGGTGTACGAAAACCGTTTTGGGTTTACCTCTGCACTGCGTCAGATGGGCGCAAATATCCAGGTGTATCGCGAGTGCTTGGGTGGAACACCCTGTCGTTTTGGTCAGAAGAACTACTACCACTCAGCAGTAATTTCGGGACCGACTCCGCTGCATGCCGCTGATATTGTCGTTCCGGATCTGCGCGGCGGATTCTCACACCTGATTGCAGCATTGACCGCGACCGGTACATCGACTGTGTCAGGAATTGATGTCATTTCCCGCGGTTACGAGCACTTTATTCGCAAGCTTCGTGAGCTCAATGCTCGCGTGGAATACGAAGACTGACACACCTGTCGAAGGTCGCAGTCGTGGATCAGTCATCCCAACCCAAACTGAAGCTATTTGTCTCCGCCCTTTCCGGGAGAGGCCGCGCGCTACGTCGAGCTCCCCAGGTAGCAGCACTTTTACGCTCCCAAGGGTGGAACGTTGACGTTCGAGTTACTCACCGCTCGGATGATCCGGCAGCTTTGGCGGCAGCATGCACCAATCACTGGGTTGCAGTATTAGGCGGTGATGGCTACATCGCTCGCATTGCTACTCAGGTGGGGGCGCGCGGGGGAGTGGTGATTGCTCTTCCCGGAGGAAGAGGAAATGATCTGTGCCGTTGCCTTGGAATTGGGACTGACGCGGTCGCGCATGTGCGGAGCCTGCCAATGGCCTCGGAAATCTGTGCTGAGGACGCGGGGGAGCATCCTCGGATCAGAGGTGTCGACGCAATGCAGGTACGCGCGCTCAATAGGGCAAATGACGGGCAAGTTGCCGGCGGGCAACGGCCGCCGTCTCCTAGCAAGGACCTCGAAGGCGAGGACCTCGAAGAAAAACCGGCTCAGGTGCTGGGAATTGTTTCTTTCGGCTTGGATGCTGTGGCGAACCAGATCGCAAATGACACATCTATTGCCTCAGGTACTTTCGCTTACGCTTGGGGTGCCTTGCGTGCCCTTCAGCAGTTCCACCCCAAAACCATGGAAATAGAAGTAGATGGGACGCGAAGGCGAATCCGGGGGTGGCTTGTTTCAGTCTCTAATTCCGGATGGTTTGGAGGTGGGATCAATATCGTTCCTAGTTCCAATCCCAGTGATGGTCGTCTGGAACTTCTCACCGTGGACCCGGTACCGAAGCGCCACGCGATTCGTGTCCTTGCACGGGTCCTTGCAATGCGAAAAGTCGATGATCCGATCCTTCACGTCGAACAGGTCACCAGCGTCAAGATCTGGGATAGTGCCGGGTTAGTTGCAATGGGAGACGGCGACCAAGTGGGAGAAGGTCCACTTGAAATCTCGGTCAGCCCTGAGGTTTTCCGCGTCTTTGTTTAAAGCAGCGGGAGTTAGCGCGAACTTGTTGCTTGTTCCAGCTGCCTTGTTGATCTTTGGCCCCAGCACCTTGCTTGGATAAACTACACACATGACTCACCGACTCACAGGTTTCTACCGTTTCGCGCGAGGCGTTTTCCGCAGCTTCATGGTTCCGTGGATGAAGATTGACGTCCAAGGTCTTGAAAATCTTCCCAAGGACCGCGGATACCTGCTGGTATGTAATCACCTGTCAAACATTGATGCGGTCTGCTTGCTGTGGGTCATGATGAAAGCGGACGTTCCCGTGCGCATTATGGCCAAGTCAGAGCTATTCAAGGTCCCGCTTTTGGGCGGGGCTATGCGTCGGATGCAACTGCTTCCGGTCGATCGAAAGTCGAAGGAACCGGGGGCGATTTTGGCCTCGGCAGCGAAGGCGCTTCGCGATGGCGAATGCGTGGCAATTTACCCCGAAGGCACCTTGACCACTGACCCTGATGAGTGGCCGATGCGCATTAAGACCGGTGCTGCGCGTCTTGCTCTGGACACGGGGGTTGATGTTATTCCCTTCATCCACTGGGGAGAGCAAAAAATTATGCGTTCGGGATCGGCGCTGATCGATTTTCGTCCCCAACGTAAAGTGAGCGTGCGCATTGGCCAGCCAATCGAGCTGGATGACCTTCGCCATGACACCGGTTCTGCTGATCATCACGCTGTTGATGAAGCAACCGCACGCATTCAGCGCGCGATGATTGATCAGGTCGCTGCTCTTCGCGGCGAAGATGCCCCGCAGGGCGTGTGGGATCGCAAACTGAAGAAGCGGGTGGAGATCTAAACCCCTTACTTCTTACTTCGCAATATCAATCACCACGCGCGAGGGGTTGCTGAGCGCGCTCAAAGTCACCTCGCGCTTGTGATCCATTCCGATCACGATATGCGTATTCGCCTCAAAGGTTCCATCTTCGCGTACGCGAATCGGCCCGATTTCCTTGGTTCTTTCGCCCTTGTAGTAGTCTTTTTGGAGTTCTTCGCTGACGGGCATGGCTCCGCCTTCCAAGGACAACTCAAGGTAAATTGGCGTCCCTAGATCAATTGGATCGCCTTTACCCTGGGTTGCTGGGGAAGTCGTCCACCTTCCTTGCCATCCCACATCGTCGCTTCCCGTGAACTCAACGACGACCCTGTAGAAAGTATCGTGTTCGCCGACGCGCAGGTCGTGAAAGACCGGTGCGTGATTTGCGTCCTCTTTACCCTGCGTGAGGGATGCCTTCCGCGAGGGAATTTCTTCCCGATTCTCAAGAGTAGGGGTGGAAGAGGGCGTGGCCTCGGGAGTGGGGGAGGAAGACGCACTTTCGCTTGCCGAGGCCGTAGCTGAGCTGTTTGTCGAGGGGGTGGGAGTTGGGGAGCATCCGCTGAGCGTGGCTAGAAGGACTAGTGCGCATAGAGATGAAAAATGACGCGCCTTCACGATCTCCTCCTTGAGCGATCTACGAGTTTGACTTCCCCCATCCTAATGTGGGCGGACTGCGTCGGGGAGTGGAACCTTGGCCTTTGGCAAAGTCGATACCGGATTGAAACCCTGAGTGTGTTCAACATCGAATGACGCGGGCATGAGAAGAATGACGGTATGGGCTGGCCACGCGGTAGGGTTAAGGCCATGAGTGAAGTCAAACGTCCTCGCGTCCTCGTTGTTTTCGGCGGACGCTCTAGTGAGCACCTGGTGTCCTGTGCGACCGCTGCCGGTGTTCTTCGTGCGATCGATCGCGAACGCTTCGATGTGCTTGCGGTTGGAATCACCCGAGACGGCCAATGGGTGCACGTCGATAGCAAGCCTGAGCTTGTCGATCTGCGCACGGCCTCGAATACGACTATTCAGCCGGGACTCAGTCGCGTGAGCCTGCTTCCCGGACTTGCTCGTTTGGTTGAAACTACCTACGACCGCACTCCCGAAGACGATGATGCTCGGATTGTCAGTGTTGAAGATCTGGGTGTTATCGATGTTGTGCTTCCGCTTCTGCACGGTCCTTATGGCGAAGACGGAACGATCCAGGGTCTTTTCGAGATGGCAAATGTACGTTACGTCGGTTGTGGTGTTACCTCCAGCGCGGTTTCAATGGATAAGCACTTAACGAAGACTGTCCTTGCCGAGGCGGGGATTGCAGTTGGCCGGTGGGAACTGGTGACCGAGAAGGAGTGGTCCCGCGATCCCCAGGAGGTACGTTCGCGGATTGAAGCTTTGGGCTTCCCGGTCTTCGTCAAACCCACTCGAGGTGGTTCCTCGGTTGGGATTTCGCGCGTGGATTCCCCTGATCAGCTGGACCTTGCCATCAAGGAAGCAGCCGCAAACGACCCGCGAATCATCGTCGAGGCGATGGCCTATGGTCGTGAGGTCGAGTGCGGTGTGCGCGTTCCTGCGGGCGGCGATTCGATGGCTGCACCTTTGGGTGAAATCGGTGTTCCTGAAGGCGAGTTCTACGACTACGCCCTGAAGTACGTCGATACGGATGCTATTTCCTTGATGTGCCCGGCGGATGTTCCGCAAGAAGATGCGGCTCGTATTCAAGAAACAGCACTCAAGGCTTTCGAGGCCTTGGAATGCGAGGGCCTAGCCCGTGTCGATTTCTTCTACAACGATGCAACCCACGAGATCATCGTGAATGAAGTGAACACCATGCCTGGCTTTACTCGTTTGTCGTTGTATCCGCGTGTGTGGAGCGAAGCGGGACTGAGCTACACCGAATTGGTGACCTCCCTGTTGGAGGAAGCCATGAGTCGCCCCTTGGGACTAAGGTAAGATATTTTTATGACGAAAAAACCCAAGGTTACCCTTGTCACCTCGGAGAATATGCCCGAACTTTTCTCCAATGAAAGTGGACTTCCCGACGCTCTTGCAGAGCGCGGAATGGACCCCCAGATTGCTATTTGGAATGATCCCACGGTTGATTGGGAAGCAGCAGGGATCTGTGTGATCCGATCTGTTTCGGATTACGCAACGCAACGTCAGGAATTTATTAACTGGGCAAATTCAGTGCCGCGTTTGCTCAACCATGCGGATGTCATGGAGTGGAACACCGACAAACACTACATGAAGGATTTGGAGGCGCTGGGGCTTCCTGTTATTCCTACGACCTGGCTTGAGCCCTCGCATGGTTTTTCGAAGCATCAAGTTCACTCGCGCTTCCCGGCTCTGGGCGACTTCGTTGTGAAGCCAGCGGTTTCTTCGGGTGTGCGCGATATCGGTCGTTACACCGCCATCGATACCTCACAGCGTCAAGCGGCTTTGGCTCAAACCATGGAACTGCTTGATGAAGGCCGTTCTGTGATGCTCCAACGCTACCTAGAAGATATCGACATCCACGGTGAGGTCTCTATGGTCTTCTTCAACGGTTTGCTTTCTCACACAGTTGAGAAGCGTGCGGTATTGCACCCCTCTTCGGTCACAGACCCTTCCATGCACGAGGCCGTGGTGACCGCTCGTCCCGCAGATACCGCCACATGGCAGTGGGGTGAGCAGATTCGTCAGGTGCTGCATGAGTACATGCGTTCGCGTTTGGGACGTGATGAGCTGCTTCTTTACAACCGTGTGGACTTGGTTCCCGATGGTGAAGGCTCCTTCCGAGTGATGGAGGTGTCCTTGGTGGACGCGGACCTCTACCTGGAGGCAACACCCGATGCGCTGGGTAACTTCGCTGATGCGATCTCTACCCGCGCCTTCTGGTGAGATGTAGATCTTGTCCTTGGTCCTCCCTCGTTTCCTTGCGAAGCGGGGGAGGATGTCTATTCGTGGCAATCACCACGCTTCGCTTTTCGATTTCTCACTTGGCGTGCCCAGATGTTAGAGTTTCCCCGTTGCGTTTTTCGCAGCGCTCAATGGTGGCTGTAGTTCAGTTGGTAGAGCACCTGGTTGTGGTCCAGGACGTCGCGGGTTCGAGTCCCGTCAGCCACCCGGTATAACCCTCAGAACCATAAGGTTCTGAGGGTTTTTTCATATGTTTTGAGTGTTAACATGTGAGCAATATGCGTGCGTAAGAGGGCTTCCCGCAGGTGCCGTGTGGCGGGGGTGCTTAGCGCTGGGAGGACAAACAAAGGAGTCTAGGATGCCTCAAGTCCGTGCCTATGCCTGTGATGATGCGCGATCGCAATATCATCCCATGATGATTGATATTCGTGAACCCGGACCGGGTGAAGTGCTTTTCGACATTAAATATGCCGGAATCTGCCACTCTGATATCCACACTGCACGCAGTGAATGGGGGCCTATCCCGTACCCTTTCGTTGGCGGGCATGAGATTGCCGGCGTGGTGACCAAGCTCGGCGAAGGCGTCACTAAATTCAAGGTAGGGGACCGCATTGGTGTTGGTTGTTTGCAGGGGTCATGCAAAGAATGCGAGTACTGCACCGATGGTCACGAGCAGTTCTGTGACAATCCCCATGCCTATTGGACTTTTCGAGCGGGCCCAGATGGGAAGCCGACTTTTGGTGGTTATGCCCAGGCAATGACGGTTCGCGAAGACTTCGCCTGTCACGTGCCAGATGCTGTGGCCTTAGAGCATGCTGCACCACTGATGTGCGCCGGGATCACCATGTATTCACCGCTGCGGCGTTGGGGTGCGGGTCCGGGAAAGAAAGTTGCCATTGTCGGTATGGGCGGCTTGGGGCACATGGGCGTTCAGCTTGCCGCCGCAATGGGGGCAGAAGTTTCGGTGATCTCGCATGGTCGCTCAAAGGAAGCCGATGCGCGTCAGTTTGGTGCCACCGCTTTCTATGCAACTGCAGAAGAAGGCACTATCGAATCACTGGCCTCGTCTTTTGACCTCATTATCTGCACGGTGAGTGCGGACGATCTGGACTACCCGGGACTGATTCGTGCGCTCAAGCCTTTCGGTGTCTTCGTTGACGTTGGTTTGCCCGAGAACCCGATGGTCATCCCCATGCGAGCTGTGGTCAATGGAAACAAGGTCGTTGCAGGGTCGCAGATCGGTGGTATTGCCGAAACTCAGGAGATGCTGGACTTCTGCGCTGAGCACGACGTACATCCCGTCATTGAAATCATTGACGGTGATTCCATTACCGAGGCCTATGACAAAGTTGTGGCCTCGAAAGTGCGCTACCGCTTCGTGATTGATACATCGACGTTCTAGGAACTGGTTACTGCTGTGATTTCGTGATGTACAGCATGCGTTGCTCGTAGAAAAACTGCATCTTCGAAGGCTGTGTGTACTGTAAACTGGTCTTAACAGAGCCCCGGTCAGGCCTCTTTCCCTTTGGGTAATGCACAAATGACCGGGGCCATTTTTACCAGCAAAGGCGCTGTTTGATGGATACCTCGTTAGGTAAAACGTGGCTCAGCTACGGTGATCAGCTTGAGTTGCTCGTTCGGCGTGGCATGCAAGTTGAGGATCCGAGTCGCGCAGAAAAATTACTTTCTTATGTGAGCTACTACCGTCTTTCGGGTTACTTTCGGTACTGGCAGAAAGACCCAAGCTACGGTGATGACTCCTTTATTGATGGAACAAGTTTTGAGAGGATTTATGGCCTCTATGAGGCCGAGAGAAAGCTCTCTAGCGTTTGCAAGGAGTTGCTCGCGAAGTGTGAGATCCTCCTGAGGACTCGCTTTGCTCATCACTATGGCGAATCCGTTGCGCCGTCAAAATCCTTTGTCTACGGAAAAGGCTTTACGCAACCTCCATCGGTCGATGAAATTCTGATTCAAGAACGAATATTGTCTGATCTGGATAGGAGTAAAGATTTATTTATTGCTCATTATCGGGATGAGATTAAACAAGGTTCACATTTTGCACCTCAGGCGTATGACAGGACGCCAATTTGGGTTGCAGTTGAGGCACTGAGTTTTGGAACGCTTTCGCGAATGATCGAAGCGTCCGGTGAATCTGGAGTTCTGGATGCAATGGCAAGCTCTTTGGGAACTACTCGAAGAGTTTTGCCTTCGCAAGTCCGCTCTTTCGTTTATCTGCGTAATCGAACTGCCCACTATGGTCGATTGTGGAACATCTCTGTCCGAGACAGTCCCGCGTTGCAGAAGAAGACAAAGTGGCAAATACGGCGGGATTACAGGCCTTTCGATGAACAGTCAGTGTATGAGATTCTCGTTGCGCTGCATGATCTTGGGAAGCGAGCTGGAATCTGTGAAGACTTGCTTGGGTTATACATCGAGCCCTTGCTTGAAAACCAACCGCTACTCGCGTATGGGATTAGCACTCCAAAGAGATACGGCGAGGTGCCGCGTGAGGTTCTTTTGGGTGACGAGTGAACGCGCACGCGAACCGAGAATAGGCGAGAGCTTTCTGGTGAATGATGAAAGGAGCCCCGGAAAACCGGGGCTCCTTTATTCTGAGCGGGTGACGGGAATCGAACCCGCACCATCAGCTTGGAAGGCTGAGGTTCTGCCATTGAACTACACCCGCGTGCGGATTGATATTACCTGATTATTTCTGCGATTGCGAAATTTAGGGTGAAGTCCCGTATTATTGGACGCGCAGACATTCGTCTCACGGGGTGTAGCGCAGCTTGGTAGCGCATCTGCTTTGGGAGCAGAGGGTCGCAGGTTCAAATCCTGTCACCCCGACTTTTTATTGCCAACGTCGTTTTATTGCCAGCGTCGTTTTATTGCCAACGTCGTTTTATTGCCAACGTCGTTGTGGCCTCGTAGATGAAGAACTTGTGCGGTCAGTGAAAGAACACTGTGCTGGCGACGGTAGCCGGCGGAAAGTGTGAAAGCGGACAGCCAGCTAGCAGCTTTGGCGTGAGCTGTTGTAGGCTAGTTCAGTTGAAATACGCGCATTTTGCGCCCAAGAAAAGACCTGGAGAATCCACGTGAAGAGCACTGTTGAGACCCTCGAGCCCACAAAGGTTCGTCTGACTGTTGAAATCCCCGTTGAGGAACTGAAGTCAGAGATGGACAAGGCGTACAAGAGCATCGCCAATCAGGTGTCCATTCCCGGCTTCCGTAAGGGTC
Organism: uncultured Actinomyces sp.; assembly: GCF_963542285.1. Lineage (GTDB taxonomy): Bacteria > Actinomycetota > Actinomycetes > Actinomycetales > Actinomycetaceae > Pauljensenia. The sequence continues at coordinate 33,103 of NZ_CAUTWQ010000001.1, forward strand.
ACGTTCCCGCTCGCATCATCGACCAGCGTTTCGGCCGTGCAGCCGTTATCGAGCAGGTTGTCAATGAGGTTCTTCCCGGTCAGTACTCCGCTGCTGTTTCCGAGAACGAACTGCGCCCCATGTCCCAGCCTGAGGTTGAGGTCACCGAGATCCCCTCGACCACCGGTGAACTGACCGGCCAGCTGGTTTTCACCGCTGAGGTTGACGTCGTTCCCGCATTCGATCTCCCCGAATACGGCAAGGACACCGTCATCGAGGTTGATCCCGTTGAGGTTACCGACGAAGACGTTCAGGAAGAGCTTGACGCGCTGCGTGGACGTTTTGCATCCCTGAAGACCATTAAGCGTCAGGCTAAGACCGGCGACTTCGCGACCATCGATCTGGTTGCCACCATCAATGGTGAAGAGGTTGACTCCGTTTCTGACGTTTCCTACGAAATTGGCTCGGGCACCATGCTCGATGGTCAGGACACCGCACTGCGTAAGACCCACGCAGGCGATGTCGTGACCTTCACCTCGACCCTCAAGGGTGGCGAGCACGAAGGTGAAGAGGCAGAGGTTACCCTGACCGTTAAGTCCGTCAAGGAGCGCGAGCTTCCCGAGGCCGACGATGATTTCGCTCAGATGGTTTCCGAGTTCGACACCATCGACGAGCTGAAGGAAGACCTTAAGAAGCAGGCCGCACAGACCAAGCAGTCCCAGCAGGCACTGCAGGCACGCGATCGTCTGGTCGAGAACCTTCTGTCCCGCACCGAAATTCTTCTTCCCGAGTCGGTTATCGAGCACGAGCTCAGCCACCGCGTTGCAGAAGATGCTTCCGCAAAGGCAAAGAAGGAAGCTCGCGAGGCTATCGAGAAGGAATACCGCACCGAGATCCTGGCTGAAGAACTCGCCAAGAAGAACGAGGTTCAGGTCGGACAGCAGGAGCTCTTCGATTACGCGATCCAGATGTCTCAGAACTACGGCATGGACATCAACCGCCTGTTCTCTGATCCCCAGCAGATCTCCGCTGTTGTCGCCGATCTTGGACGTGCAAAGGCCCTGATCGAGGTCCTCAGCGAGGTTACCGTTAAGGACACCGCAGGCAACGATGTCGACCTCTCCGAGTTCCTCGGTAAGGGCGATGAGGAAGCCGCTGCCGAGGCTGCAGCTGAGACCGTTGCAGAGGTCGAGGAAGCCGCTGCCGAGATCGCCGACGAGAAGTGAGTGAGCTCGAGCGTCGCTGAGATTTCCGCCTCGCGGAATTCATGACTGAGGTGTGGGCCGAAACCTTTTAGTTTCGGCCCACACTACATACCCGCCTTGGTGTTATCACCCCTGGTGTTCTGACCTTTTCCATGCGCCCTGAGCGAAAAGAGTGCTTTTAGAGCGCCAAGTCTTCGATGAACCGATAAGTTTGGACCCAGTGAGGTTTCATGAGTGGAACCGGACCCTCAATGTGTAAGGAGAGCGTGAATGGCTATTCAAGCCTCGGGCGGAAATGAAACGCCCATGGGACTGGGAGATTCGGTCTACCAGCGCCTGCTGAAAGAGCGCATCATCTGGCTCGGTGGCGAAGTGCGAGACGACAACGCAAACGCGATCTGTGCGCAGCTCCTGTTGCTGGCTGCAGAAGATCCCGAACGCGATATCTACCTGTACATTAACTCTCCTGGTGGTTCCGTGACCGCCGGTATGGCTATTTACGACACCATGCAGTATGTGAAGCCTGATGTTGTCACTGTCGGCATGGGCCTTGCTGCATCGATGGGGCAGTTCCTGCTGACTGCTGGCGCTCCCGGAAAGCGCTACATCACCCCGCACACTCGTGTTTTGCTCCACCAGCCTTTGGGAGGCGCGGGCGGTAGCGCAACGGATATTCGCATTAACGCGGATCTGATCTTGGGCATGAAGAAGGAACTGGCTCAGATCACCGCTGCGCGCACCGGCAAGTCTGTCGAGCAGGTTGAGGCCGATGGCGATCGTGACCACTGGTTTACCGCTCAAGAAGCACTGGAATACGGCTTTGTCGATCAGGTTATCGACAGCCCGCAGGAAATTGGCAACCGTGGAGGAGAAAACTGATGAGCACTCAGCCCTATTTCGACGCAGTTGCCCGCCAAATGCCTCAGGCACGATACGTTCTTCCGAACTTTGAAGAGCGCACTGCATATGGTTTCAAGCGCCAGGACCCTTACGCAAAGCTTTTTGAAGACCGTATTGTCTTCTTGGGTGTGCAGGTTGATGATGCCAGTGCGGATGACATCATGGCTCAGCTGTTGGTTCTTGAATCTCAAGATCCCGATTCGCTGATCACGATGTACATCAATTCGCCCGGTGGCTCATTCACCGCAATGACCGCGATCTACGACACGATGCAGTACATCAAGCCGCAGGTCCAGACCGTCTGCTTGGGCCAAGCAGCATCTGCCGCTGCAGTCCTCTTGGCCGCTGGTTCTCCCGGTAAGCGCCTTGCTCTTCCCAACGCTCGCGTGCTGATCCACCAGCCCGCAATGGAAGGCATGCAGGGACAGGCCTCGGATATCCAGATTATTGCGGATGAAATTGACCGTATGCGTCTGTGGCTCGAAGAGACGCTCTCTGCTCACTCGGGTAAGCCGGTCGAGGAAGTTCGCCGCGATATTGAGCGCGATAAGATCCTGACCGCCGCTCAGGCTGAGGAATACGGTTTGATCGACCAAGTTTTGGCTTCTCGTAAAGCGCAGAACTAGTTGACAACTGTGCGATTGTAAACAGTCGCTGTTTACGGTAGGCGGGGGAGAGCGTTTCGGCACTCTCTCCCGTCCCTATTCAATGACCGGTCTTACACTACGGATTCCGCGCGTCAATTCGCTGTTAGGGACCGTGTGAATTAGGCTAGATTCCAGTAAAAGCCCACTTTTTGGGATAGTTTTCAGGAGGCGCAGGTGAGTCGTTTAACCGACGGAGCAGAGGCCCTGAAGTGCTCGTTCTGTGGAAAGAGCCAGAAACAGGTCCGCAAGCTCATTGGTGGATCCGGTGTCTACATCTGCAATGAGTGCGTCGACCTTTGTAATGAAATCATCGCCGAGGACTCTGAGCCGACAAACCAGCCTTCATCTCTCCCTCTACCCAAGCCTCGCGAAATCTATAACTTCCTTGACTCCTGGGTAATCGGCCAGGATCGAGCGAAGCGTGCGCTTTCAGTGGCCGTGTACAACCATTACAAGCGCGTCCGTTCGCGCGAGGCCGGCAATGAAGAAGATATGTATGGCACGAAGTCAAATATCTTGCTTCTCGGTCCTACGGGTACTGGTAAGACTCACTTGGCGCGCTGCTTGGCTCGACTTTTGGATGTTCCCTTCGCCATCGTGGATGCGACAGCTCTGACCGAGGCCGGCTACGTGGGTGAAGACGTTGAGAACATCTTGCTCCGCTTGATCCAAGAAGCCGGCGGAGATATCAAGAAGGCCGAGCGCGGAATCATCTACGTTGATGAAATCGACAAGATTGGCCGCAAGGGTGAAAACGCGTCGATTACTCGCGATGTTTCAGGTGAAGGCGTGCAGCAGGCTCTTCTGAAGATTATCGAAGGAACGGTGGCCTCGGTGCCTCCGCAGGGTGGCCGCAAGCACCCGCATCAGCAATTCCTTGAGATCGATACCTCGGGAATCCTCTTCATTGCTGCCGGCGCATTCGCAGGAATTGAAGAAATCGTCAAAGCTCGTCTGGGCCAGCGTTCCACCGGTTTCGGTTCGGAATTGAAGTCTTCTGCTGAAATGGGTGACCTTTACGAATCTGTCACCGCCGAAGACCTTCACAAATTCGGCATGATTCCGGAATTTATTGGTCGTCTTCCCGTGCTGACCTCGACTAAGGAACTTTCTGAGGAAGATCTGGTTCGAGTATTGACTGAGCCCAAGAATTGCTTGGTCTCGCAGTATCAGCACCTCTTCGAGCTCGATGGCATTTCCTTGGAGTTCACTCACGAGGCTTTGCTGGCCATCGCGGAGCTGGCGAACAAGCGTAAGACGGGGGCGCGAGGCCTTTCTTCCGTTATGGAAGCAACTTTATCGGATTTGATGTTTGACCTTCCCTCGCGTGATGACGTCTCCCGTGTCCTTGTCACTCGCGAGGCTGTGCTTGGACAGGGAAGTGCTGAATTGTACGAGGCCGAACCCGCTTCCGTACAGAGCGCCTAAGTAGGTTGGGGGAGTAGTGGCAGAGAATCGGCTACCGAGCGAACTGATCGAAGCGCGTAAAACGATCGATAACATCGATGCTGCTCTGATTCACATCCTTGCGGAGCGCTTCCGTTGCACTCAAAAAGTGGGTGTTATTAAAGCGGTTCATGAGCTTCCACCCGCTGATCCCGCCCGAGAACAGGTCCAGATTGCACGTCTTCGGGCGCTCGCTGCAGAATCTGGTCTGGATCCAGATTTTGCCGAAAAGTTTTTGAACTTTATGGTTAAAGAAGTTATTCGTCACCACGAGGATATTAAGGCCGCGTACTCGCAGTCAGAATTGTGATCTTTTCATCCTTAATGGGATTGATTCTCACAAGCTCCTGATGTAGGATGTTATCAATTCGTTATCAAACGATGCGAAAACGTTATAAACAACAGGAGATTCGATGCAGAATCCTCGTCCCTCCCGTCGGCTTGCGCTGTGTGCGCTCGCCCTGACCTTCTTCCTCGCATCCTGCAGTCAAGGAGGAACAACCTCATCCCAAACAACACAGGCGCACGGTAAAGGCTCGGCAAGCACAGCCAGCGCGGCCTCGTCCTCTCCAAAAGACGCAAATATTGCATTCGGACAATGTATGCGGGCACAGGGTTACGATGTCCCCGATACCGGCCTTACTCCCGATCAGTTCAACGACACTTCCGATGCATTTAACGGTGCGATCAACAAGTGTATGCAAGAGGTTTCTTCTCTGGTCGGAGAGCAAGATGACCTCACCAATGATGCTGCTACACGCCAGGCGCTGGTGAAGGGGGCACAGTGCCTCAGGGATCTTGGCTATGACGTCAAAGACCCCAAGCCCGGCGAAGGTGTCAGTATCGAAAATATCCCCACTGATGCCGTCAATAAGTGCTTCGGGAACCCCAGGGGTGGACAGTGAAAATCCTTCCTTGCGCCTCATCGCGTCGCGGTGGTGCACGTGTCCTAGCTGCCGCGATTGCACTCACATGTATGAGCGGTTGCGCACATAACTCTGGAGCATCCTCTGATGTAGCTGGATACTCGGGAGCAAGCGCCGAGATTACCCGCGGTGATCTGATCGGCGAAACAACAGTCCAGGGAACCCTTCACTACGCGGACTCCTACATACAGAAATCTGCCTTCGATGGTGTGATCACGGCTCTTCCCACTCCGGGTTCGACGATCAAACTCGGCGAACGCATCTACACAGTTGGAGGACAGAGCTCCTATCTGCTGCGTGGAAACACGCCTGCGTGGCGTACTTTTGAAAGTGGAATGAGCGACGGTGAAGACGTCAAACAATTAGAAGAGTCTCTTGCACAGTTGGGATATTTCTCGGCAGAAGCCGACTCTCACTTCGATTGGCGCACTCAAGCGGCGATCAGCCAATGGCAGAAGTCCTTGGGTGTTACACGCGATGGAGTCCTTCCGCTGGGGCAGGTTCTCTTCGCTTCGGAAGACCTTCGAATCGGCGCACTCAAAGCGCGGGTTGGAGATAGTGCCGCAAATGGAACGGAACTCTTTGCGGCCTCGTCTTCCAGGCAGATTATTTCGGCAAATCTCAAACTTTCTGATCAGGCACTCGGTGTCGTTGGGAGCGCGGTGACGATTCGTCTTCCGGGAGCGCAAACAACGAAGGGCTCAATTTCCTCTGTCGAGCCGCCAAAAGAAAAAACCAGCTCAGAGGGTACGGATCAGCAGGGAGCCACAAAGGATCGCATTATCCCGATCACTGTGACCCCCGATGATCCTTCAGCGACAGAGAAGCTCCAAGAGGCCTCGGTGTCGCTGGGTATTACCTCGCAAACGAAGAAGGACGTCCTTTCTGTGCCGCTGGGTGCTCTGGTGGCCATTACGCCTGATCAATTCGGAGTCGAGGTTATCGGTGACGATGGAAAGACGGTTCGCGTTCCTGTGCAGACAGGTTTATTCGCTGGGGATCGCGTTGAAGTCACCTCTGATGATCTGCACGAGGGACAACGCGTGGTGGTGCCGAACCGATGAATTCACTGCTAGAAGTGCGCGAAGTTCGTCGCTCATATGGATCGCCGCCGGTTAACGCGTGCGACGGAGTGAGTCTCAGCGTCAGCAGGGGAGAATTCGTCGCAATCGTCGGCCCGTCGGGGTCTGGGAAATCAACCCTGTTGAACCTGATTGGTACCCTCGATCGGCCCGATTCCGGTTCGGTAATGATCGATGGTATGGATGTTTCTTCCCTCAATGATGCTGAACTATCGGGTGTTCGTGCTTCTCTCATTGGGTTTGTTTTCCAGCAATTTCACCTCTCTCCGGGAGTGAGCGCCTTGGACAACGTTGCCGACGGTCTTCTTTATCGTGGGATTCCACGGGCGCAGCGCCGTGAAAAAGCGCGTGAAGCCCTAGAAAAAGTTGGGCTCGGTCACCGTATTGAGCATCGTCCCCATCAAATGTCTGGAGGCGAGCGCCAACGCGTTGCGATCGCACGAGCTCTTGTCGGGGAGCCGGCTCTTCTCTTGGCCGATGAACCCACAGGAAATCTTGATTCGCGTTCGGGGGATGCAATCGTTTCGCTTCTTCGCGAGTTGAACGATGCGGGGACGACCATCATCGTTATTACTCACGACAATGATCTTGCTGCTTCACTGCCCAGACAAATCATGATCCGTGATGGTCGGGTTGTCTCAGACTCCGGTAGTGAGGTGATCTTGTGAGCGGCGACAAAACTCAGGTTGTCCATTCCTCGCGTCTACGAGGCAGCGATGTTGCGCGCCTTGGGGTCAGTGGTTTGCGAGCGCGGCCAATGCGTGCCGTTTTGTCCGCTTTGGGGATTGCCATCGGTATCGCTGCGATGGTCGGCGTTGTTGGGGTTTCTGCTTCCTCTCAAGCTCAGCTTCATGAGCAGCTTCAGGCTCTTGGGACCAACATGCTGACAGCTCGTTCTGGCGCAGATCTATCGGGAGCCAATCTTGTCCTCCCTGAAGACTCAGTCGGTCGAATTCGGATGATTCCAGGCGTGAAGGACGCCTCTTCAACCTCTACGCTCTCGGGTGTTTCGGTGTATCGCTCACGCCTGATTGACCCGAATGCAACGGGCGGAATCCTGACGATGGCTGCTCCGACTAACCTCCTTGACGTTGTGTCGGGAAAAATCGCTCGCGGAGCTTGGTTGAATGAAGCGACATCGCAGTATCCGGGAGTGGTTTTGGGAGCCCAGACTGCCAGCCTCTTGGGCGTGAACAGTCCGGGCGGTCAGGTCTGGCTTGGGAATACTTCCTTTACGGTGCTGGGGATTCTTGAACCGGCACCTTTGGCAGAAGAACTCGATCATGCAGCCCTCATTGGTATACCTATTGCCCAGAAGCTGTTTGGCGCAGGCCAAACGCCAACGACGCTCTATGAGCGCTCTGAGGATTCTCAGGTCGAGCAGGTCAGAGAATTGCTTGGCCCAACCCTTGCCCCACAGGGCGCAACTGGGCTGAAAGTTTCACGTCCTTCAGATGCCCTTGCCGCGCAAAATGCTGCGGATCAGACTCTGACAACTCTGCTTGCGGGGGTTGGATCGATCGCGCTGCTTGTGGGTGGAATCGGGGTTGCGAACACCATGATTATCTCGGTGCTAGAAAGGCGCCGAGAGATTGGACTGAGGCGCTCACTGGGGGCGCGTCGTGGGCACATCTGCATCCAATTCCTTGCCGAGGCCTTGATCCTCTCCTTCCTCGGTGGCTGCGTTGGGTGCGTCATTGGAGCACTTGTCACCTGGGGGATGTGCATCGCATACGGCTGGCCCGTCACCATCGCCTGGTATGTCATAGCCGCAGGTTTGGGTGCTCCCTTGGCGATTGGAGCAGTCGCGGGACTTTATCCTGCCCTGCGTGCGGCTCACACGCCGCCAACCGCTGCTCTGGCCTCGCAATAAGAAGAACCCGGTGCATCGCTTCTCCTCAAGCGATGCACCGGGTAGAGCTGTGAATTCGTTGGTGATCTGGGGGCTGGGCATGTGTATGACGCGCTTGCCCAGCTCCTTATACGCTTTGGACAGGACCCCCGTAGATGCTGTCAATCACCTCTGCATAGCGCTGAAGAACTGCCTTGCGTTTGACCTTGAGCGAGGGGGTGAGGAGTCCATTTGCCTCGGTGAAATCGCTTGTGAGGACGTGGATCTTTCGAATCGATTCTGCGCGTGAAACATGTTCATTCGCACGCTCAACGGCACGTTCCAGAGCTGAAAGGACCTCGATGTTCGTGGCAGCCTCGCTGATTGACATGGGAGGCAATCCGTGGTTTTTGAGCCACAATTGAAGCATTTCCGGGTCGAGAGTGATGAGTGCCGAAATGAAGGGACGCTTATCGCCCACAACAATCACCTGTGAGATCAAAGGATGCCCACGCAAGGGGTCTTCCAGTGATGCTGGTGCGACGTTCTTCCCACCGGCAGTGACGATAATGTCTTTTGCGCGACCCGTAATTCGGACGTAGCCATCGCGGTCAAGCGAACCTAAATCACCGCTCTTAAACCAACCGTCCTCGGTAAAGGCCTCGGCAGTGGCCTCGGGATTGTTGTGGTAGCCGCGGAAAACCGATGGCCCCTTAATGAGGATTTCTCCTTCTTCGGAGATACGTACCGAAAGGGGAGGAAGCGCTGGCCCAACGGTACCGATCTTTGACAAGCGGGGTGTGTTTACGGAAAGAGGACCCACAGTTTCTGTAAGTCCGTAGCCTTCCAAAACGGGAAGTCCAAGTCCGGTATAGAAATGGGCAAGTCTTTGCGTTAGGGGAGCACCACCGGAGATGATGTAGTGAGCGTTGCCGCCGACAAGCTGCAGAATCTTTGAATAAACCAAGCGAGTAGCGGCAGCGTGCTGCATCTTCAGGCGGCGTGAGGGGCCTTCGGGAGTTTCAAGTGCCTGGGAGTATTCGACAGCCACGTTCGCAGCCCAGCGGAAAATCTTTTGCTTTCCGCCGCGACCAGCTTTCGCATCGGCAGAGTTGTAAATCTTTTCAAGGACACGAGGAACAACAAGCAGATAAGAAGGTTTGAAAGTTGCCAGGTCCGAGAGCAGATTCTTGATATCAGGGGTGTGGCCAAGGACTCCTTCGCCACTGAGCTGGAATACCTGGAGGAAGCGCGCGAAAACATGGGCGAGGGGAAGGAAAAGGAGCAAACGTGAATCTTGCCCCATGGCAATTTCAGGCATCCATGCGTGGGAGTTGAGCGCGAGCTCAGTGAAATTGCCGTGGGTGATTTCAGTGCCCTTCGGGCGTCCCGTTGTCCCCGATGTGTAAACAATCGTCGCCAGGGTCTCGGTAGTCAGTGCTTGAGTTCGGGCTGCAACAGACGCGCGGGGCACTGTGATACCCGCATCTTGGATAGTCTGCATTGCTTCCGCGTCAAGGGAGAGCACGGTGATGTCATCTTTACCAAGACGGTGACATGCATCTAGTGCCAATTCGCGCTGGGTGACTGTTTCCGTTACTACGGCACGGACATCTGCATCTTTGATGATGTACTCAATCTGCTCGCCCGAGGATGTTTCATAAATCGGAACAGGGAGTAACCCCGCGGTCCATGCGGCAAAGTCTAGGAGCGTCCACTCGTAGCGCGTTCGTGACATGATCGCGATTGCATCACCATAGTTAAGGCCCAGACCAATGAGTCCGGCTGCGGTGGTCTGGACATCTTCGTAGAACTCTGCAGCAGTCATGTTCTGCCACGTTGAACCCATTTCGAGCTTGCGTGCAATCAGCGGGCGTCGGGGTGCATGCTGGACGCGCTTGGCTAAAAGATGGGGGATTGTTGTGTGCTCGTCAATACGAACCAGGACGGGCGCGTGCCACTCTAAGGCATGGGTTTCACCGTCGATAACGTCTTCGTTACCTGAGGCGGGTTCTGTGGGCAAAACGCCGGTATTCTCGGCTGGAAGTTCCGGGTGTGCGGGTGTTTCAGACATGCCTTCAGTCTACCTGTCCAGAAGCGTGAGAATGGTGTTCTTTCCAACGAGATCCCCATGATGTTTGATGTCCTGCTGCGATTGCACGCTTCTGTTGCGCAGCAATCTTCTTCACAAGGCTCTGTTGGGTAATCCATCCCAAAAGATGAGGAGTGGTGGGATCCTCATCCACGACTGCGAGCGCCCAGGGGTTATCGTCTTCACTCATACGAGAAAGGATGAGGGAGGGAGGCGCTGACAGCGGGAGTGAACAAGACGTATCTAGAGCAAGAGAGGAGATTCGTGTGTGTAGGGGGAGTCCGCGTGAAAGGAAAGAACTCAATTCATGTGCAGTGAGCATCCCCAAGTACCGGGGCTGATCGCGATAGCGGTCTGTCGCGGCGATGACAGGAAGAGACGGGGCAGAGGCTGCTTGGAAATACTCCTGCGCCTGTAGAAGCGTCATGTCATCAGTTAATACTCGGCTTGGCTTTGTCATGAGTTGACGCGCGCTTCGGCGGCCAAGCAGGGTGTCGTCGACGGGTTCGTGGAGGACGTCACCTCGGCGACGAAGCTTCTCTGTGTAGATCGTTGAACGGGTAAAAAGCCGCGAAGTGAAGGTCGCAATGATGACAGCGAGCATCATTGGCAAAACCAAAGAATATTGACCGGTCATCTCGACGATGATGAGAACCGCGGTCATTGGTGCGCGTGCTGCTCCAGCAAAAGCTGCTCCCATTCCGATGACCCCAAAGATCGCGCTTTGAGAAACTGCCCAAGGGGAAACGAGCTGGCCGAAGATCATCCCCGTCATTGCTCCCATAAAGAGTGTTGGGGCAAAAACGCCTCCTGATCCGCCGATACCAATGGTGTAGGAGGTATAGAGAATTCTTCCGACTAATAGAAGAGCAAGGAAAGGTATCGAATAAGAGCCAAAAATCGCGGAAATTTCGATGGGGTAGCCCGAACCGTACATGTAGGGAAAAGCGATGAGTGCGGCTCCCAGAGCGATGCTCAAGACCCCTGCGCGGCACCAGTTAGGGAGGGGAATATGCGACCAGAGAGCATCAATCCAGTCCTCGCTGAGATAAAGGAACTTTGAGAAAGCGAGTCCGACGAGTCCCGCGATGACACCGAGGATGGCGACCCAAGTGATATCAGGAAGTGACTGCAGGGGGAAAGTCCCACCTAAATCAATGAGGGGGTGATCGCCAACGGCGGCCCGCGTGACCAATGAGGCAAGGACAGAGGAAACGACAACGTAGCCAAAGGCCTCGGCAGTGAATTGGGTGAGGATTACCTCCAAAGCAAAGAAAGCACCGGCTAGGGGAGCATGGAAAGTCGCTGCGATTCCCGCGCCACTACCGCAGGCTGCTAGAAGGATCACTCGTTCCTTGGGAAGACGCAGGAGTGAAGCAAAAGAGGAACCTAAAGATGCGCCAATCTGGACGATTGGGCCCTCTCGGCCTGCAGAACCGCCTCCTCCGATGGTGAGGGCAGAAGCGAGTAGTTTGACGACTGCGACTTTTGCGGGGATATATCCCCCTTTTTTCTGGACGGCCAGCATGACCTCGGGAATCCCGTGTCCCTTTGCAGAAGGGGCAAAACGTGAGATGAGCGGGCCGTAAATGAAAGCCGAGATTACGGGAGCGATGAGGAGGAATATCCAGGCCGGAATGCCGAGGCGTCCGTGTGCCTGGCCGATGTGCTGCGTGTAGTCCCAGTACCCGGTACTGACCCAGGTCCACGCGCCAATCATGAGATTGAAGAGGACTGCTGCGGATCCAGCAATTGTGCCGACGATTGCTGCGGCAATAGCAAGCGCGCTTCTATGCGCGGTGCACATGCGGCCGATGCGCGAAGCGAAGGTGTTAGGGGCTGAAGTCTGAGGATCGCTCACTTAGACATAGTAGGTCCACTGACCTGCAGCTGAGTGGGACTTGGGTGTTTGTGAATCACTAAAAGATTTTCTGTGATGGAGATCATAGGGAGAAATGGTGGATTCCTGTCCTACTTGGGACTGCTGACACCGCGAATTACTCCTTCGAGGCAATAGGCTTGAGGAGTAACGATCATCAGGTCGTTGCGGCGAAGGATAGCCGCACGAAATAACTGAAGGAGTGCCCACAATGGCAGAACCTCGTATTGTCACCGTCACCGGTGCAGCCGGAAACATCGGTTACGCCCTTCTTTTCCGCATCGCTTCGGGAGCCGTGTTCGGTCCGGATACTCCCGTTAAGCTCAACCTGCTGGAGATCCCCCAGGGCGTGAAGGCCGCTGAGGGCACCGCAATGGAGCTTGATGACTGTGCATTCCCGCTGCTCGCAGGCGTGGATATCTACGATGATCCCAAGGCCGCATTCCAGGGCACCAACGCTGCCTTCCTGGTTGGCGCAATGCCTCGTCGTGCAGGCATGGAGCGTGCTGACCTCCTCGAGGCCAACGCCGGCATCTTCGGTCCTCAGGGCAAGGCCATCAACGACGGCGCTGCTGAAGATGTGCGCGTTCTGGTCGTTGGCAACCCGGCCAACACCAACGCCACCATCGCTGCTCACGCAGCAGGCGACGTTCCCGCATCGCGCTTCACCGCCATGATGCGTCTGGACCACAACCGTGCAATCTCGCAGCTGGCACACAAGACCGGTGCTGCTGTTGCCGACGTGAAGAACCTGGTCGTGTGGGGCAACCACTCCGCAGATCAGTACCCCGACGTCTCCTACGCAACTGTTGCAGGCAAGGCAGCAAGCGAGCTTGTTGACGAGGCCTGGCTTGCAGATTACTTCCGTCCGACCGTTGCCAAGCGCGGCGCAGCGATCATTGAGGCACGCGGTGCATCCTCTGCTGCATCTGCCGCAAATGCCGCAATCGATCACATGCACGATTGGGTACTGGGAACCCCCGCCGGAGAGTTCACCACCGCTGCAATCATGTCCGATGGCCAGCACTACGGTGTTCCCGCAGGCCTGTGCTTCGGCTTCCCCGTCACCTCCGATGGTGGCGAGTGGAAGGTTGTCGAGGGCCTCGAGGTCTCCGATTCAACTCGTGCAGGTATCGAGCACAACATTGCTGCTCTCCAAGACGAATACGACACCGTGAAGCAGCTTGGCTTCATTAAGTGAAGTTCACTGAGATTTCTAGTGTGATCAAGGGGTTGTTTATCTGATTTCTTGATCCACTGGCTGAAGGGGCGCCGCAGTGCGGCGCCCCTTTTGCTGAGTAAGAGGCATGTTTTCATGCCTCATTGTGGTTGTATCACGCACTGCTGCGCGGGGTGTTAGTAGGCTTTCGGCCTCGATGACAGAGCCTCCCAGGTCACGCACCCACAGAAGAAAATTCCTGCCGCTAAAGCAATGCATCCGCCCGTTGATAGCTCGAGAATAAGGGAAATGGCGAAACCGCAGGCAGAAATTGCAAGAGCTGCGAGCACTGAAGCGACCATTAAGACTCCGGGCCGGGCGATAAAACGCATCAAACCGGCACTTGGCGCAATTAGCAAAGCCAAGGGGAGAAGGGTGCCCACCGCGGGAATCATCACGATGACACAAACTGTGATAACAGCAGAGATAAGCGCGTCGGTTAGCGCAAAGGCGCTGGGAGAGGAACGAAAGGCTGCTCGGTATCCCTGTGCGTCGAAAGACAAGAGGAGAATGTGGCGTCCGCGTAGCCCGAGAAGACAGAGCGCGCCAAGCGTTGCTGCACCGGCCAATGCAATATCCATTGGAGTAACGGTCATGATTGACCCCGTGAGGAAACTCGAAATCTGCAAGGGCAGGGGAGCAAACCACTTCGAGAGGAAATAGCCCAAGGCAAAACTGAAGGTCAAGACGACTCCGGCAGCAGCTCCGCCCGAGACTCCGGGGATTCGTGTCAGTGCGCTCATCAATGCAGAAAGAGGCAAGCATAATCCCAATGCGCCCAAGAATACGCAGAGCGCAAGAATACTGTGATCCCTGGTGAAAACGGATGCGCACACGACACCGATTACCGCGCCTGGAAAGGCTCCGTGCGTGATTGACTCTGCGAAGAATACGCGCCCGCGCAGGACGGTCATCGTCCCAACGATTCCGGAGAGAATTCCTAGCAGCGCCAGTTCTAACAGAGGAAGGAGAAGGATCGCTAACATGTCCGAACTCTCTTTCGCGCGCCGTGTATACCGACGATGAGTGCGCACAGAGCCACCTGGGTAAGAGCAACCGAGGCTTGAGGTGACGTAGGCCTGGAAAGGGGAACTAGGAGAGTTACCATCCCCAGTGCCCCACCCGCGCAGGAAAGAAGTACCGAATAGGCCAGCATCTGCCTCGGCGATGAGGAGAGGAGACGCGCGGCGAGTGCGGGGACAATGAGGTACCCGACGACCAAAAGAACACCGATTGCCGAGGCTCCCGCGACGACGATTGCGCACATCGCGGCGTTGAGGCAGACATCGCACAGCGTCGTGGGTACTCGCGCGGCGAGTGCTCCCGCACTGTCAAAGGCGCACATGAGCTGAGCGCGCCACGAAAGAACGACTAGGACGCAGGCAAAAAGGCAAAAGACGAGGGAAATTGCCATGCGCTGGGGAGTAACTTCCAGAAGGCGGCCAAACATCAAGGCTTCCATTTGGCCCGACATATCGCCCTTTTTGAGGGAAATGATGACGCCGAGCGCGAAGAAGGAAGTCAGGACGACTGCCGCAGCGGCCTCGTGCGCACGGTGACGCATCGACCAGGTTAGTGCGGCAGCAACGAATATCGCGCAGATTCCTCCGCCTGCAGGGATCCAATCGATACCGCCAAAAACCGCACCAACGACGATCCCGGGAAAGATCGAATGGACCGAAGCCTCGGCACCGAATTGCCAGTTGCGTAGATTGACCAGGGTCCCAACCGCGCCGGCTGCAATCCCAAAGAGCACAAGGAAGAGTAGGGGGCGGAGGAAAAATGGAGATTGCCACAGGGGCGGAGCGCTTGCGATCGCGTTAAACATTGTGGATCCCGCCGAAAGCTTCATTGATGATCTCTGGACGGAAAACTTGCGAGGTTGGCCCGTAGGCGACTTGGCGCCCAGCGACGATCAGGCTCTCATCGCACACTTGAGTTGCGACCCGATAGTCATGGGTTGAAATCATGAAGGCTGTTCCCTGAGCTTTTGCTTGGCTGATGAGCGACAGAAGGGCCTCGCGGTTGGGTTCATCCAAACCGTTGAAAGGTTCATCAAGCAACACCAGGCCAGGCTTGGCAACCAAGGCTCGTGCGACCAGAACGCGCTGGCGTTGGCCGCCTGAAAGTGTCCCAAAGCGCTCGCGGGCACGCTCGGCTAAACCAATCTGTTCTAATGCTGCGCTGACCGCTTCTTTCTGTTCACGACTGAGCGGACGGAGAAGCTTTGCCTGGGGATACATTCCCATCTCGACGACCTGGTGAACAGTGATTGGGAAACTCAGGTCGATATCGCTGTTTTGTGGGACGTAGCCGAGGAAATCCAGCGGGCAGCTCAGCTTTCCGGAGATGAGTTGGGCGCTTCCCAGGAGCGCTCGCATGAGCGTTGTCTTTCCCGATCCGTTTGGGCCGATCAAGGCGAGGGCATGTCCGGGGCTGAGCGAGAGGGTGATTCCCGTCAGGACCGGTGTCTGGGAGTAGCCGATGCTGGCATTTTTGGCCGAGAAGACAGCGGAGCCAGTATCGCGGCCCTCGTCAGGCTCCGAAAACATATGAGCGTCTGCGTCCATGATGATCGCCTAACGCGTGAGCTCCGAAGGCAGGGGAGCAAGCGTTCCGTCCCATGCCTGTGTCATGGTTGTGACGTTATGAATGATCGAGCCGATGTAAGTTTCGCCTTCACTGCCCATGGGGCCAAGGGAATCTCCGTAGAGTGCGTCGTCACCGATGATGGCCTTGACTCCCGCTGCGCGTGCAATCGTTTCAATTGACTTCGAGTTATTGGAATTCTCGGCGAAAATTGCGCTCGCTCCAGATTTCTTCACTTCCTCGCTTGCCTGTGCGATGTGCTCAGCAGTTGCATCCTGCTGTTCGTTGAAATCAGACAGCGCCGCCCCGATAAAACGGATGCCGTAGCGTTTCGACAAATATCCGAAGGCGTCGTGGGAACTAAAGAGAACGCGTTTATCGGTGGGAACGCTGTCAAAGCTGGCCTTTGCCCACGCATCGAGGGAATCGATACGCTTCGCGTATTCTTCGGTTGCCGCGCTGTATGCCTCGGCGTGATCCGGGTCCGCCGCTGAGAGGAATTCTCCAATGTTGCGGACCTGAAGGGCTGCATTCGCCGGAGAGGTCCACACGTGAGGATCGTAGGCGAACTCAGGCTCGCTCTCTCCTTCTTCTGGGGGGAAAGGCCAAGGTGCGGCCTCGACAGTGTGCGTGCCGCGGGAAACAGAATAGGGGAGCTGCGCGTCACGCTGCCCCTGGCCCTGGGGATCCTTGAGGTCAGAGGCAGTGAGAACTCCCGAGGTCACTCCCATCGTTCCTTTGAAACCAGAGGCGCTCACGGCCTGATCAAGGAAATGCTCAAGGTCGACGCCCGAGACAAGCAGGACATTCGCCGAAGCAAGTGCTTGCAGTTGCTGGGGAGTCATTTCGTGCTCGTGTGCCGAGGCATTGGGGGCAAGTAGGCACGTGAGTTGCACTTTTGCGCTGGCTTGCTCGGCGGGGGCCCCGATATGAGATTGCGTGCCCGAGGCATCAGTTTTCTCGAGCGATATGGAGTTTTGCGCCGAGGGCTGCTCTGCAATTTGGGTGACGTAGTCGCAGATCTGGGTGGTGCTTGCAACTAGAGAAAGTGAGGTGGAGCCTGACTGTGAAGATGCAGTTGAGCACGAGGCGATCGAAGTTGCGCCCAGTAGGCAGGCAGCTGTGGCGGCAAGGAATGAACGCGAGTGAACGGCGGACATTGAAGTTCCTCTTCATCGGGGTGATATCTGATTATGGCTTTCTTTAGCAAAAGTTCGTATAACCGAACATTGAGAAAGGTTATCGTAACTAAGTGAATTTAGCTAGGCCTTAGTTCCCACAAAACGGACGATTTTGGACTAAGCCTCGGAAGTGGCCTCGTCGTGGGGTAAAGTAAAGGCAAAATTCGGGGACTACCCGGCTCACGACTTTGCAAGGACTCGCAATGGATACGCTCAATGACCTCCCACTGCGCCAGCTCGATCCCGAAATCCAGGCGGTTTTGGATAGCGAATTGGAACGCCAGCAGCACACGCTGGAAATGATCGCCTCGGAAAACTTTGTTCCGCGAGCGGTGCTTGAAGCGCAAGGCTCCGTCCTCACAAACAAGTACGCGGAGGGCTACCCGGGCCGTCGCTACTACGGTGGATGTGAGTTCGTTGATGTTGCGGAATCTCTGGCTATTTCACGTGCGAAGGAAGTCTTCCAAGGTGCGGACTACGTCAACGTTCAGCCTCACTCAGGTGCCCAGGCAAATGCTGCAGCCCTCATGGCAATGGCAAATGTTGGCGATACTCTGCTGGGTCTGTCCTTGGCGCACGGAGGACACCTCACTCACGGCATGCGCATCAACTTCTCGGGTAAGAACTACCACGCAGTTGGTTACGAGGTTGATCCGCAAACCATGCGCGTTGAGCCTGAACAGGTTCGCGAGGCCGCGCTTCGTGAGCGTCCCCGCGTGCTGATCGCGGGATGGTCGGCTTACCCGCGCCACCTGGACTTTGCAGCGTTCCGCGAAATTGCCGACGAGGTCGGGGCTGTGTTGTGGGTTGATATGGCCCACTTCGCGGGCTTGGTTGCCGCTGGTTTACATCCCTCACCGGTTCCTCACGCAGATATTGTGACCACGACTGTCCATAAGACTTTGGGTGGCCCGCGCTCGGGAATGATCCTCTCTTCGCGGGGGGAGCAGTGGGGCAAGAAGCTTGATAGCGCAGTCTTCCCCGGTCAACAGGGCGGTCCACTAATGCACGTCGTTGCAGCGAAGGCGATTTCCATGAAGGTTGCTCAGACCGAGGAATTCAAGGATCGTCAGCAGCGAACCCTTGACGGTGCACAGGCAATTGCCCAGCGCCTCTTGGCCCCCGATGCGCAAGCTGCGGGAATCCGCCTTGTGACGGGTGGTACCGATGTGCACCTCGTTCTGGTCGATCTTGTGAACTCTTCGCTGGATGGGCAGCAGGCAGAAGATCTGCTCCACGAGGTTGGCATTACGGTCAATCGCAATGCGGTGCCTTTCGACCCGCGACCCCCAAGGGTGACTTCCGGCCTTCGCATTGGAACTCCTGCGCTTGCAACGCGTGGTTTTAGTGTTGCTGATTTTGAAGAGGTCGGTGACATTATCGCTACCGCTCTGATTCAAGGGGCCAGTGGACAGGTGGAAGTTGAGGCTTTGCGTTCGCGGGTGCGTGCTCTGACCGATGCTCATCCTCTCTATGCGGGGCTGAATCAGTGAGAGCTCCGTGGGAAGGCGATGCTCGCGTTCTGGACGGCACAGCGTGCGCGGCTCAGATCAAGGATGAGCTTCGAGGCCGAGTCCAGGCCTTGCGGGAGCGGGGAGTAGTCCCCGGCCTTGGTACCGTCTTGGTAGGGGAAGATCCCGGTTCGGTCGCTTACGTGGCCGGTAAACATCGTGACTGCGCGGAAGTGGGTATTGAATCAATTCGCGTCGATTTACCTGCCGAGGCTTCGCAGGAGGAAATCCTTGCGGCAGTTGAAAGGCTGAACTCTGAACCTGCTTGCACAGGTTTCATTGTTCAGCTGCCACTTCCTCGCGGCGTTGACACCAATCGGATTCTCGAGGCGATCGATCCTGACAAGGATGCCGATGGCCTACACCCGACGAATCTTGGGCGACTCGTGTTGCGTGGGAGTGAAGCTATTACCTCTCCTCTGCCATGTACGCCGCGTGCTGTCATTGAATTAATTCAGCGCAATGGGATCGACCTTAATGGCGCGGATGTGTGTGTTGTAGGCCGCGGAGTGACTGTCGGTCGCTCAATTGGGCTGTTGCTCACGCGTAAAGACATCAATGCGACGGTGACAATCTGTCATACCGGAACGCGGGATCTGGCAGCGCACACGCGGGCGGCGGATATCGTTGTCGCTGCGACGGGTTATGCGGGTTTAATTACTGCGGATATGGTCCGTCCTGGAGCTGTTGTTCTTGACGTTGGCGTCTCTCGCGTGGTGGACCCAAACACTGGGAAAGCGCGTTTGATGGGAGATGTTGCTGATGGCGTTGATCGCGTTGCTTCTTGGCTGTCCCCTAATCCTGGGGGAGTTGGGCCGATGACGCGCGCGCTCCTTCTGATGAATGTTGTCGAGGCCGCGGAGCGCTGCGTGGAAGGCTGAGTATTCGCTTCGTTGATCTCTCTACACTAAAAGCCTGGGTTACCCCCAGGCTTTTAGTGTGTCATTCGTCACATGTAACGAATATTTCAGGAATATATTCTTTTGTTTACTTATCAGACAAATTCAGTTGGCCTAGTCTTGTCGATGGATTCCGCAAGAATAAGGGCTTCTTGTCCACATAGTTATACAGTCTGAGCATTTTCACAGCTTTGAATAAGTGATTTTTCTGAAATTAAGTGGTACGTTTGTACCATCTCCAAGTGATCTAACTCATGATGCGAAGCAGCAGAAGAGGACCACAAGAAATGCAACCAAGTGTTACTTCCGAGATCGGGCGCCTCCGCCAGGTGATCATTCATCGCCCCGGACGCGAAATGCTGCGCCTGACCCCATCGAATATGGAACATCTCCTTTTCGATGACATGCTTTGGCTTGAACACGCTCAAGCCGAGCATGACGACTTCGCGAACTCCCTGCGTGTTCAGGGAACAGAGGTCCTCTACTTCCAGGACCTGCTAGCCGAAGCAATGGATATTCCTGAAGCTCGCCAGCACGTTCTGACCTCCGTCTTCACTGAAGAGAGCCACGGCGTTGCGATCGCTGAAGCGATGCGTGCCTACGGAGAGTCCCTTACGGGAGCTCAGCTGGCAGAACTCATGGTCGCAGGCCTAACCAAGGAAGAATTCGCCGAACTCAACCTCGGCCCCATCTCTTCCGTGATCTACGAGGCAATGGGCCCGACTTCCTTCGTCGTCGCACCTCTGCCGAATCACCTCTTCACTCGCGACACCTCCTGTTGGGTTTACGACGGCGTTGCAATCAACTCGATGCGCAAGGAAGCGCGTCGCCGCGAGACCATTAACTACGAAGCGATCTACAACTACCTCCCGCGTTTCCAGGACCCCTCGATCAAGAAGTGGTGCAATGGCAACGAGGCAGGCCCGGCCACTGTTGAAGGTGGAGACGTTCTGGTTATCGGAAATGGCGCTGTGTTGGTCGGCATGAGCGAACGCACCACCCCCGCCGGTGTTGAGCGCATGGCTCGCCGTCTCTTTGATAACAGCGAGGTCAAGCAGGTTATCGCCTTGGATATGGCGAAGGAACGTGCGCAGATGCACCTCGATACCGTCATGACCCAGGCTGACTTCGGAGTCTTCACCAAGTACGCAGGTATGGGAATGGTTGAATCCATGACCCTGACCTCCGACGGTGAAGGCGGTGTTAACGTCGCAGCCCACGATCCTCAGGACATGCACAAGGTCATCGCACACGCCCTCGGCTTGGACGATATCAAGGTCCTAACTCCTCCGATGGATGCACTCGCAGCAGAACGCGAACAGTGGAACGACGGTTCCAACGTCCTCGCTGGCGCCCCCG
Organism: uncultured Actinomyces sp.; assembly: GCF_963542285.1. Lineage (GTDB taxonomy): Bacteria > Actinomycetota > Actinomycetes > Actinomycetales > Actinomycetaceae > Pauljensenia. The sequence goes on from NZ_CAUTWQ010000001.1 coordinate 53,848, forward strand.
GCGTTGTCTACGCCTACGAGCGCAACATCATCACCAATGACTTCTTGACCGAAAACGGCATTACAGTGATCACTGTCCCCGGCGATGAGCTTGGCCGAGGCCGTGGGGGCCCTCGCTGTATGTCATGCCCGGTCGTGCGTGAAGCGGTCTGAGCGGCCTGCCCTCCACGCGGAAGAAACAACAAAACTCTCTGAAAGGAAACAACAATGGAGTTCCCCCTGCACGGACGTCACTTCTTGAAGGAAACCGACTTCACCGTTGAAGAGTGGCTTTACCTTCTCGATCTGGCAGCCGAACTGAAGGCCGCAAAGAAGGCCGGCCGCGAGGTTAAGTACCTCGTCGACAAGAACATCGCGTTGATCTTCGAAAAGACATCGACCCGTACCCGCTGCTCCTTCGAGGTTGCGGCATACGACCAGGGCGCGCACGTCACCTACTTGGATCCCTCCGGCTCCCAGATGGGCCACAAGGAATCCGTCGCCGACACCGCTCGCGTTCTTGGCCGCTTCTACGACGGGATTGAGTTCCGTGGCTCCAAGCAGGCACACGTTGACGAGCTCGCCGCTCTGTCGGGTGTTCCGGTGTGGAATGGTCTGACCGATGACTGGCACCCCACCCAGATGCTCGCCGACCAGCTGACCATGCTCGAGGCCTCCGGCAAGAAGCCGAACGAAATCAGCATTGCTTACGTGGGCGACGCCCGTAACAACGTCGGCAACTCCATCCTCATCTCCTGCGCCATGATCGGCATGGATGTCCGTATGGTTGCCCCCAGGGAACTCTTCAACGCTCCCGAGGTTGTTGCGGCTGCTGAAGAACTCGCAGCAAAGTCCGGTGGCAAGGTCCTCGTCACCGACAACATTGAAGAGGGTGTCAAGGGCGCTGACTTCATCTACACCGACATCTGGTTGTCGATGGGTGAGAGCAAGGAAAAGTGGGATGAGCGCATCGCACTGCTCCGTCCCTTCCAGGTCAACGCAGAGCTCATGGCAGCAACCGGAAACCCGGATGTCAAGTTCCTGCACTGCCTGCCTTCCTTCCACGACATCAACACCACCGTTGGCCAGGACATCTTCGAGAAGACCGGCATGGGCAACGGCTTGGAAGTGACCAACGACGTGTTCGAGTCTCCCGCTTCGATCGTCTTTGATCAGGCTGAGAACCGCATGCACACCATCAAGGCCGTCATGGTCGCCACCCTCGGAGAAGAAAAGTAACATGCGCATCGTAGTTGCACTGGGCGGTAACGCTCTCCTCAAGCGCGGCGAAAAGCCGGATGCTCGCAACCAGATTGAAAACGTCAACCTGGCAGCAGAGCAGCTCGCCAAGCTCGCAAAGGACCACGAACTGGTCATCACCCACGGCAATGGTCCGCAGGTTGGTGTTCTGGCACTGGAATCCGCATCAGATGCTCGCCTGTCCGAGCCCTACCCCTTCGATACGCTGGGTGCAGAAACCCAGGGCATGATCGGCTACTGGCTCCAGCAGGGTGTTAAGAATGCTCTCCCCAGCGCCAACGTCATGGCTTTGATCAACCAGACTCTGGTTCTGGCCGACGATCCCGCCTTCGCAAACCCCACCAAGTTCATTGGCGAGGTTTACTCGAAGGAAGAAGCTGAGAAGCTTGCCGCAGAGCGCGGTTGGGTTGTCAAGGCAGACGGCGAATACTTCCGCCGCGTCGTGGGTTCGCCCAAGCCGCAGCGCGTGATTGAAACTCCGCTCATCAAGGTCCTCCTTGATGCCGGCGCCACGGTGATCTGTGGCGGTGGCGGCGGCGTTCCGGTCGTCCGCAATGGTGAAGGCAAGCTCGAAGGCGTCGAGGCTGTTATCGACAAGGACCTGACGGCAGCTGTCATGGCAGACTCCCTCGAAGCGGACATGCTGATCATTCTGACTGACGTTGACGGGGCACAGCTTGACTACGGCACCCCCAACGCCCGTCGCATTGATCGCGCAACCCCGGCCGAGATGCGTGGATACGGATTCCCCGCTGGCTCAATGGGTCCGAAGGTCGAGGCCGTGTGCCGTTTCGTCGAGCTGACCGGCGGTGTCGCTGCAATCGGTCGCCTCGAGGATGCCACGAAGATCATCGCCGGTGAGGCCGGCACGATCGTGACACCCGACGGAACCTACAACGCCTGATAAGGTTCAATAGCACTTCCGCTTCCCCCTCACGCTCCACACACCTCCCGAGGGGGAAGCGGACCCAAGGGCCACAGTGCCCAAGGGAACCAAGCTTCTTCGGGGAACCGAAGAAGGGCGGGAAAACCCGCCCACTTGGAGATCGTCAACTTCGGTTGGCAACTGTTTCGAGAGCGGTTTCCTCCGCCATCCCTCAAAGAAATTTGAGGAAAAATTACTAATACACTCACAAGGGAGTGAACACAATGACGAAGATCGTCAATTCGTGGAACGATTTCGATCCGCTGAAGCATGTTATCGTTGGTCGCGCGGACTTCTCCGTAATTCCGCCCGAAGAGCCCGCCACCTCCGAAAAGGTGCCGATCGACTCCGAGATGCGCGGCATGTGGGGACCCCGTCCCACTGCCACCGTTGAGGCAGCTAACGAGCAGCTTGACAACTACGTCAAGATCCTCGAGGGCCTCGGCGTCAAGGTTGACCGCCCGACTCCTCTGCAGTGGAACCAGGAGATCAAGACTCCCGACTTCCGCACCGAGTCCGGCATGACCCAGATGCCTCCTCGTGACATCCTGCTCACGATGGGCAACGAGATCCTCTCCTCAGCAAACTCCTTCCGCTGCCGCTACTTCGAGTACCTGGCCTACTGGCCGCTCATGAACGAGTACTTCGAGGAGGACCCCGAGTTCCTCTGGACCCAGGCTCCTCGTCCTCGTCTGACCGACAAGTCCTACAAGCACAACTACTACGATGAGCGCATCACCCTCGAGGAGCGCCTCGTTCGTACCGCTAACAAGGACTTCGTGACCACTGAAGTTGAGCCCATGTGGGACGCAGCTGACGTCATGCGCGTCGGCAAGGACCTCTTCATCCAGCACGGCCTCACCACCAACCGTAAGGCCATGGAGTGGTTCAAGCGCTACTACCCCGATTTCCGCGTTCACGCTGTGAACTTCCCCGGTGATCCCTACCCGATTCACATCGACGCGACCTTCGTGCCGCTGCGTCCGGGCCTGATCATCAACAACCCCCACCGTCGTCTGCCCGAAGAGCAGCGCAAGATCTTCGAAGCCAACGATTGGCAGATCGTTGACGCCGCAGATCCGGCACACACCACCCCGCCGCCGCTGTGCTACTCCTCGGTGTGGTTGTCCATGAACTGCTTGGTCATCGACCACAAGACCGTCTGTGTTGAGGCCTCTGAGGTCCACCAGATGGAGCAGATGGACAAGCTGGGCATGAACGTCATCCCCGTTCCCTTCCGCGATGCTTACGCATTCGGCGGCGGCCTGCACTGCGCGACCGCTGACGTTTACCGTGAAGGCGGCTGCGAGGATTACTTCCCCAACCAGGTCGACGATCCCACGCTGGTCTGACGATCTAACGGCTAGGCCCCCCCGATTCCTCCATTTCTGTATCGGGGGGGCCTAACCCCTATCTGCACAAGAATTCCCCGGTGGTGAAATGTCGTGACTATCCGGGGGAGTAACGGGGACGTGGTTGCCCAATCGGGAACGCTAATCGAGCTTGTTGTTCCCCTTAGCCCGCGGACCTGGTTCTGCTCAAGCATTAACACTTCCAGGTTTTAGAAAGGACGAAGATGTCCACACAATCTAGCTACAAAATGAACGACAAGCTCGGTGTCATCGCGATCCTCATTGCTGCTACCGGTATGGCAATGGTTGGTACCTTCTCTCGCGGTGCCACCAAGGGACTGCTCCCCGAAGACAAGGCAGTTATTGGTTCGTTCCTCTCCTTTGGTCGTATGACTACCGCGATGTTTGGCTTCCTGATCATCGCGATTATCACCGGAAAGTTCCACGATCTGTGGAAGGCTAAGGTTTCCTTCTCGGTCATCATGGGCGGCGTGAGTATTGGCCTTTCGCTCGGCTTCTACATTTCGGCGACGCTAATGACCTCGATTTCAAACGCAGTCTTCTTGATCTACACCGGGCCTCTGTTCTGTACGATCATGGCTCGAATCTTCCGTAAAGAACACATCAGCCTTCTTGCAGGAACATTCCTCGCCATGGTCTTCATCGGCATGCTCTTGACGATTGGTGTCATCGATTGGGAGAACGGTCACCTGAACTTTGGTCTTGACCTTTCGGGTGCAACTGCTGAATACCCGCAGAAACCTCTTGGTGACCTCGACGGCTTCTTGTCCGGTGTCTTCTACGGTCTGGCGATGTTCTTCTACGGCTACCGTCGCGATATGGATTCCACCGTTCGTGGATTCTGGAACTTTGTCTTCGCAGCTAGCGCTGCACTCGTCATGAGCATCATTCTGCGCCCCTGGCACGGCGTCGCCTCCTTCACTGCTTCGAACTGGGGCTGGGCCGTTATCCTCTTCATCGTCTGTGGTTTGATTGCTCTTGGTGCCCTCGTTATCGCCGGTCGTAACCTTTCTGCAGTCAAGATCTCGACGATCTCCTACTGGGAATGCCCGGTTGCAATTGCTCTTGGCCTCTTCGTTTGGGGCGAAAGCATGACCGTTACGGGTGCCATCGGTGGTATGCTGATCATTATCGGCGGCATCGGACCGATCTTGTTCAGGGATAAGACCGCGGCTCCCGTAGAGGAGGGGGAGAAGCTTCAGGAGGTTGAGGCGTGATGAGTGGTCAAGCACAGTCTGATAGTGGCAGCGAACATCACACATTGCTTCACCACGAGATGGGCGCCGAAGAACACGAGAAACTCAAGACTCTCAGGCGCGCTGCGGGCGCCTCGTTCATCGGTAACTTTATTGAGTGGTTCGACTACGCCTCATACGGCTACCTGGCAGCTGTCATCGGCACCGTCTTTATCCCATCCGAGGATAAGAACATCCAGCTGATTTCAGCATTCGCAATCTTCGCAATGTCATTCATCCTGCGTCCCATTGGTGGTCTTATCTGGGGCATCTGGGGTGACAAGTATGGTCGGCGTTCGGCCCTTTCTTGGTCGATCCTCATCATGTCGGGTTCGACATTCCTGATTGCGTTCTTGCCCGGACACAAGACAATCGGTCTAGCTTCAGCCATCTGCCTTCTCATCCTCCGTATGATCCAGGGCTTCTCGGCCTCGGGGGAATACGCTGGAGCGGGAACATTCCTCGCAGAATTTGCACCACCGAAGAAGCGCGGTATGTACACTGCGCTGGTTCCCGCATCGACTGCAGTTGGTTTGCTTGCCGCGTCGTTTTTGACCGCCTGCCTGTTCCACTTCCTGTCGGATGCGCAGATCGAATCGTGGGGATGGAGAATTCCGTTCCTGCTCGCAGGTCCGCTCGGGATGATTGGCCGATACATCCGACTCCACCTAGAAGATTCGCCAACCTACATCGCAATGAAGGAAGCGATCAGCGGTGGAAAGAAACAGAGCGTACCTATGGTGAAGGTCCTTAAGGACCACACCCGTACGATTTGTGTCTCCTTCGGCGTGGCATCGTTGAATGCAGTCGCCTTCTACCTGTTGCTGAGCTACATGCCGACCTATGTTGAGCAGGAACTTGGTTTCTCGTCTGATTTAGCGACAGCACTGTCAACCGCACCGCTGGTTGTTTACATCGGCTCGATCATGGTGATGGGTCACCTGTCAGATACCCATGGGCGACGAAAGATGCTGCTGCTTGCATCAGTTGCCTTCATCGTGCTGACAGTTCCGATCTTCATGCTCATGGGAACTCGTATCGTCTGGGTTGTCCTGCTGTGTGAAATTGCTTTTGCAATCATGCTGACGATCAACGACGGCACCTTGGCGACCTTCCTCGCTGAGTCCTTCCCGACCGAGGTTCGTTACACCGGATTCGCATTGTCCTTCAACACGGCGAATGCTCTTCTCGGCGGAACGGCTCCGACAATTGCCACGGCACTAATCCAGTACACGGGTTCGTCCCTGGCGCCCGCCTACTACCTTGCGTTCATCGCCTTCATGGCGCTTACCGCCATGCTTGCGATTCCTCAGCACTCAACAAGTGCTCTTGATCGCGAGCAAGCGGAAAGCGCCCAGTCTCAGGGGTAACAGGAAAATGGAACTCGGAACCTTTGCACGGTGTTGCGACGGCAAAGGTTCCGAGTTCTTTTTCTCACCTATTTCAATCTGCGAAAGAAATAGGTGAGGGATAGTATGACCGTTGAATGCATAGCTCTGAATAAAATAGATTTTTTAAGACACTCGTACTAGAAGGGAGACCCAGATGTCTGCTGGCGCAATTTCGCACACTGCAAGTACACGAAAAGGCTTCGACAAGCGCCAGCTGATCATTGACGCTGCTGCGACCTTGCTTCGCGAGGGCGGGCCGGAAGCGGTTTCGCACCGTTCCGTCGCGCGGCTTGCCGGGTGCTCTTTGTCCGCAACAACATACTATTTTGACGGCCTTGAGGATCTTCTTCACCAGGCAGGTCTAGCCAATATGAGCCGTTGGTCTGAGCGTGCCGAGCGTGCTGCTTTTAGAGCTCGTAAGCTCAAGAGTGATGCTTCGGTAAAGGAGAGGATTGATTTGATCCTTTCTGCGACGCTTCCTGATGATGAAAATCTTAAAGGGCATTATGAGCAACTCGTCTCCGCAGGCGGAGCGGCGCTCGTGGCGAGTGCATATCAATTCGGTCGCGTTCGACTCAATATCGCGGTGACGACTGTTTTATCGGCGGTCGGGGTTGATCTTCCGGCTGAAGTTGTCATTGCGCTAGTCGATGGTGCTGCCGTTTCTGCACTTTCTGAAGGTCGTGATGTTCGTGTCACTGCTTTTGAACTTCTTGATAGTGCGCTACATAAATATTGGAAGATGGGCATAGTTTAAACGCGCAGATTAGTCTAAATCGTGAGCGTTCCTCACAAACTTTGCCTACATGTCCAATTAATGGGATCGTAAAAAGAAAGAAAAATCTGCAATCTTGCCATTTCTGCTGCAAAATTTCTGCGAATGCGCTGGGAATGAATAGTATTGGCGATGCATAGTAGTACACTTGTGCCACTAACTTGAGCCTGGGCTCAGGTCACAAAAGATTCGTAGGAGAATCATTATGTTCTGGTCGCAACCTCAAACAAAAGAAGATTCTGCAGGAACCGATGCGCAGCAATGCGGCAATTCTCGGCAGGTCGCTGAGCGTACAGACCTGAAGCGTGGACTGAGTGGTCGACACATGCAGATGATCGCCATCGGCGGTGCGATCGGAACCGGTCTCTTCGTCGCCTCGGGCGCAACGGTTTCAACGGCCGGACCGGGCGGCGCGCTCGTCGCCTACACGGCTATCGGCCTTATGGTGCTTCTCCTGATGCAGTCGCTGGGTGAAATGAGCGCGCACATGCCGGTTGTCGGTAATTTCCAAACCTTTGCCGCGCGTTTCATTAGCCCTTCCTTCGGCTTTGCGATGGGGTGGAACTACTGGTTTAACTGGGCCGTGACGGTCTCAGCTGACCTTGTTGCCTCGGGAATCGTCATGTCGTACTGGTTCCCGGATGTGCCGGGGTGGATGTGGGCAGCGGGCTTCCTTGTCCTTCTCACCATTTTGAACGCGCTCAGCGCACGGGTTTATGGCGAAGCCGAATTCTGGCTGGCGACCATTAAGGTCGTGACCATCATCGTCTTCCTGATCTCCGGTGTTGCCATGATCCTCGGCATTCTGGGCAACGGCTCGCCAGGGCTTGCGAACTGGCGCATTGACGATGCGCCCTTCCATGGCGGGTTCCTACCGATTGTCACGATCTTCATGATCGCCGGATTCTCATTCCAAGGAACCGAGCTTGTTGGCGTTACTGCAGCCGAATCGGACAATCCTCACCGCGATGTACCTCGCGCGATTAAGTCGGTCTTCTGGCGCATCATGTTCTTCTACATTGGTGCTATCGCCATCATCGGTACACTAATTCCGTTCACTGACCCGAATCTGTTGCGTAGCAGTGAATCAGATGTCGCATACTCGCCCTTCACCTTGGTCTTTGATCGTTTGGGCATTGCAGCCGCCGCCGCCGTGATGAACGCGGTTATTTTGACATCTATTCTTTCGGCGGGTAACTCGGGGCTCTATGCTTCTTCGCGAATGCTGCACTCTATGGCTCTCATTGGCCAGGCACCCCGCGTTTTCTGTCACGTGACGAAGAGGGGAGTCCCGCTCAATGCGATGCTCGCTACTGCCGCTGTTTCGGCTCTCGGCTTCTGTACGGCGCTGGTTGGTGAGGGAAGGGCATACACCTGGTTGGTGAGTATTGTTGGCGTCTCGGGAATCTTTATGTGGCTTGGTATCGCGGCCTGCCACATTCGCTTCCGTCGCGCCTACCTGCTTCAGGGGTACAAGCTCGAGGACCTGCCGTATCGTGCGCCTTTCTTCCCCTTCGGACCGATTTTGGCTTTCGGTATGTGTCTAGTTGTTTTGCTTGGTCAGAACTATGAGGCGATCTTCCTTGGCCAGATGTGGGAGATCATCTCGGCATACATTGGTGTCCCACTCTTCTTGGGAGTCTGGCTGGGATACCACCTCATTAAGAAGGACCGCATGACGCCTCTTGCTGAACTCGATGTTCGCGGAATAACTCGCGAGCAGATCGAAGAGGATATCGAGCGAACCAAACACTACGACGACTGATTCGATACAAACGAGCGCCGAGGTCTGAAATCCATGTGGGGTTTCGAGGCCTCGGCGCTTGCGTTTATTCAGTTTTCCGTGCCCGCTAGCTTCGCCGCGTGAATTGATTGCCGAGGCCGGGGTTGCGTGGGCGGTTGTCAGCATCCTGCTCGGCTTCCCACTGGCCTCGTGAATCACGAACCTGATTCGACTTCTCACCCAAAATGCTCACAGTATCGGTGAGCTTCTTAATGGTTAGCTCGTCGAGCTCACCTGCGATGGGGCTAGAGCGGCGTTGAGCTTGTTGGTGTAGGTCTTAGCCTGATCGAGGACCTGCTTCGCTGACTCGATCACAGGCGCGACAGTCGAATGCGTGCTAAAGGCATGAGCTCCGCTTGCCGCAATCGCGATGACGACCACCCCGGAGAGTGCAAGGATTCCGTGTTTTCGGTTGGGCGAGGCCGTTGCCTGCTTTTCGGGTGAGGGGTGGGAATGGGATCTGTTGAATCAAGATCGGCGGAAGAAGTTGAGTGTATGGGAGGATATCTTTAAAGCCGACTACTGCATGTGTTGGGATATTTTCAATGTATGCCCAGCCGTTTTTAATGTGTGGAACTTGTTGTGTGTTTTCTTCCCCTTTTGGAGCTCGTGGATTGAGTCGCCCGTTCTATTTTCGATGTCGTGGTTTCGCCTGATTCTGAGTTGTTCGTCGTCCGGGAATGACTTTATCGAGAATCCAGATGATGGCACTTTGGACGAAAGAAACCTCTGTCACGATGTAGGCAATGGTTGCAAGCGTGGGGAGAAAGAAAAATGCGATAGCGACATTGGCTACGCGAAAGGTGCACTCTGACGCGCAAAACAAGAGTGCTTTCGCGTGCATCAACGAATAGATGCTCAGTGCGGTGTAGGGGAGGAGTCCCCATTTATTGACAAGGTTCTGTTTCTTTTGATTGGAATAGTCTGTTTCTTTGAGGATCCACCAAATCAAGCGCTTGAATGCTGCAATGCTCAGAAAACCAATGAAAATCACCACGAGTGCGATGCTGGAATCGCGGGATAGGGATGGCGGCAAGAGAGCGGACGAATTCATGATTCAAGCATAATTCGCTATCGCAGTGTGGGGTTTTCCTAGTTCTCGTCTTGGGGTGGGAGTGTTTGGCCTGGCGGTAGGTGTTTTTTGGCGTTGTCGAGCAGATTGGGGTCGGGGGTGAAGCAGAAAATGATGGTTTCTGGCGAGTTGCCCCAGCGTGAAAGAGTGATGCCGATGAGTTCGAAGGTCCCGGTGCCAGGTATTGTGACAGGCTCTCCTTCCACAAGGTCTCCTCCGTATGAGGGCAAGTCCACATCCTCGGGCCAACCGCCTCCGATGTTTGCCTTCATCTGTCCATTTTCAATTCGTGCTTCGTTGAATATGAAGCTGGGAAATTGGCTTCCTCGGACTGGACGGAAAATGGTATTGGAATGTACTGCTGCGGTTCGACAGGGTTGCGACATGGGTTCCTTCACTTCGTAATGCTGTGTGCATCCGCCAAGTAATAGTGGAATTGTGAGAGTGCTGCTCAGAAGCAGGGCTGTTGGGTGTCTCTTGACCATTACGGAATTTCTCCGATCGTGATGTAACCAAAGTACTTCTCAAATTCACTCCACGGCATCGAGAACTCACCTTGCAAAATCGGCCTTTGACCATCTGCTTCATTCACTGCAATGTGAACATGGCAAGCTCAAGATAGCGATGTCTGTGAGGGGATGATGTTCTCCTGACTCAGAAGTGAAAGAAGATAGTTTTCTAGAGGTAGGTGCTTTTGTCTTTTTCGAAGGCCTCAGTACTTGTTTCTTCGTGATGAATGAATTGATCTCGTGTCGTGTAGATAGCATGTGGGGTCTCGTTGAGCCAAACGCTAAGGATGTCACGTCGCGTTGTGAAATCAACATTGAAACCTCTGTAGGCGCTAAGCACGTCGGCAGATCCGAAGTTGATGTTCTCACTGGGGATGGCGATTTCCTGAAGCTGACTAAAGTAATCACCGAGGCGTCTGGCGAGTTGTGTCATTTCAGCAACGTCGCATGCAATGGTGGTGGGTGTTGACTGGTACGGCATGGGTTTTCCTAGTGGTCATCTTGGGGTGGGAGTGTTTGGCCTGGCGGTAGGCGTTTTTTGGCATTGTCGAGCAGATTGGGGTCGGGGTTAAAGCAGAAAATGATGGTTTCTGGTGAGTTGCCCCAGCGTGAAAAAGTGATGCCAATGAGCTCGAAGGTCCCGGTGCCAGGTATTGTGACAGGCTCTCCTTCAATGAGGTCACCGTAATAACCAGGCAGTGGAGGATCGTATGCCCATCCGCCCTCTAGAGTTGTTTTCATTCTGCCGTTTTCAATCCAAGCTCCTGAAAAGACAAAACTCGGATCGATGCTTCCTTGGACTGGGTAGAAGACGACGTTGGAATGTACTGCTGCGGTTCGACAGGGTTGTGACATGGGTTCCTTCACTTCGTAATGCTGTGTGCATCCGCCAAGTAATAGTGGAATTGTGAGAGTGCTGCTCAGAAGCAGGGCTGTTGGGTGTCTCTTGACCATTACGAAATTTCCCCAATCGGTCTTCGTCGACTAGTTCATACACTACCTATTTAGGCGCCGCTTCGAAGAGACTTTTTATAAATCGTCATCGAAGTGCGACCAAGGCGTAACCGACCTGCAAGAAGAGTGATTCTGTGTTGCTCGACACAAAAAGCGCCCAAAAAACTCCAAAAAATTAAGACACGCCCCGAAAAGTCGCGGAAAAGCTGACAAAACTGGGATTCATTCCTTAATCTGTTCCCTGAAGCCACCAAAGTGGCATCCATAACCGACAAGAATGAGGTTTTTCAATGTCCGTCAACCGCACCGAACTTGTTGCCAAGATCGCCGAGCGCGCCAACATCTCGAAGGTCCACGCTGACGCCGCACTTGCTGCGTTCCAGGATGTCCTCGTTGAGTCCCTGTCCAAGGGTGAGACCGTCAAGGTGACCGGCCTGCTCTCCGTCGAGCGCGTCGAGCGTGCAGCACGCACCGGCCGTAACCCCCGTACCGGCGAAGAAATCAAGATCCCCGCAGGCTTCGGCGTCAAGCTCTCCGCTGGCTCCACCCTGAAGAAGGCTGTCGCCAAGTGAACTCAGCCTTGCGCTGAAAAACACTGAAACTTCGATGCGTTTTGTGCATCGATATTTTCACTCTCGTGTGTGCCCCGGTCCCCGACCGGGGCACACACGCGTCTCGACGTCGGGAGCTGAAATAGCTCGCTTGGCAACAGAGCTGGGTGTAAGCTGAGGGCGCACAAACTGTACACACAGGCGTGTTCCTTGCGTGGCCTCGAAACCCCATACTCTTACGGTCACAGCTCTGCCCGCGCCTTGCGATCCCAACATCAATGAGGAGTTCCAATGCGGATTGCCATCTTGCCCACGCCCGAAGATATTGCTGTCGTCGCAGCCGATCGCATTCAAAGTCTTCTGGAGCGCAAGCCTTCTGCAGTACTTGGTCTTGCGACGGGCTCGACTCCGCTGCCCCTGTACGATGAACTGACCAAGCGTTATGAGGCCGGGGAAATTTCTTTCGCGAACACTCAGTCTTTCAACCTTGACGAATACGTTGGCCTGCCCGAAGACCATCCCGAAGGCTACGCGAACTTCATTCACCGTTTCCTTGTTGACCGCGTAGATTTCCCCAAGGGTGCCGCGCATGGTCCCAATGTGTGGACCGGTGACAATGACCAGGCCGCGGCTGACTACGACAAGGCAATTCGCGACGCTGGCGGCATTGACCTCCAGATTCTCGGAATCGGTGCAGACGGACATATCGGCTTCAACGAGCCAGGTGGGTCCTTCGCCTCGCGTACTCACGTCGATGTTCTTACCGAACAGACTCGCCGCGATAACGCTCGTTTCTTCGACGGAGACATCACCAAGGTTCCGACCCACTGCATCACCCAGGGGCTGGGAACCATCATGGAGTCCGGAGAAGCCCTGCTGATTGCAACCGGTGCGGGAAAGGCCGAGGCCGTCCGTCAGCTGGTTGAGGGTGCGATTTCCGCCCGTTGGCCCGCCACCATTTTGCAGATGCACCCCAACGCGGTCGTCCTTCTGGACGAAGACGCAGCAGCCGGCTTGGAACTTGCGGATTTCTACCGCGAGGTGTGGGCTAAGCATCAAGCGTAATTCCCGTGTTCGCGGCCGTTTCTGATCAACATCGGAAGCGGCCGCGTCCTACAATAGGGGACATGTCTTTTCTTGATGAACCCCAGGAACCTTCCGCGCCTCAAGGCCCGCAAACCCAGTCGTCGACAGGCTTGCTTGAGCGCACCGAGGTTGAACAAGAGAAGAGCCCCGGAGATGGCGATCGCTTCGCGCACTTTGTCCGCCGTGATAAGGCCGACTCCTCAATGATTACCGGCCAGCCAGTCGTTGCCCTGTGCGGAAAAGTCTGGATCCCCACTCGAGATGCCTCGAAATACCCCGTCTGCCCGACCTGCAAGGAATTGCGTGATTCCATGGGTAAGAACGGTAGGAATTGGCCATTTTCTGATGGGAACGGCCAGGGGGGTTCCGCGGAGTGAGTCCCACTGCGCAGGGGCCATCGCACGCATCTTCTTCCGCAGCCACTTCTCTTCCTCCTGCCTTCCCACGCCGAGCCCCCTGGGGAACAGCTGGGAGTCTGCGCGCGTGGCAGGCTGCGGCCCTAGAACAATATATGGCGGCTTCGCCACAAGACTTTCTTGCTGTTGCAACGCCCGGGGCTGGCAAAACGACCTTCGCTTTGCGCATTGCGGTCGAGCTGATGGGCGCCGGAATCGTTGAGAAAGTGACGGTCGTTTGCCCGACCGAACACCTCAAAAGTCAGTGGGCCGAGGCAGCTGGGCGTGTTGGGATCCACATTGATCCCGCGTTCTCAAACTCTCAAGGCATGGCGGGTTCGCACTTTGATGGGGTTGCTGTCACCTACGCGCAGGTTGCCTCTAATCCCATGGTTCATGCCGCGCGCACGCGCCTCCACCGCACCTTGGTAATCCTTGATGAGATTCACCACGCGGGTGATGCGCTTTCGTGGGGCGATGGCGTTCGGGAAGCCTTTGACGAGGCCACGCGTCGCCTTGCCCTCACCGGTACCCCTTTCCGCTCCGACACTTCTGCCATTCCTTTCGTGCGCTACGAAGAAGACGAGGAGGGGATCAAGCGCTCTAAAGCCGACTTCACCTACGGCTATGGCGATGCCCTGCGTGACTTCGTTGTGCGTCCGGTGCTCTTCATGTCCTATTCGGGGCAGATGTCGTGGCGAACGAACGCGGGTGATATTTACACCGCGCGACTGGGTGAGCCCCTCACGAAAGACCTGATGAAACAAGCATGGCGAACTGCACTCGATCCGAAGGGGGAGTGGATCAGTGCAGTGCTGCAAGCTGCCGATCAGCGCTTGGAGGAAGTGCGACGGCAGGTTCCCGACGCTGGTGGCTTGGTGATTGCGGCTGATCAGGATAAAGCCCGTGCATACGCGCGCCAACTACGAGCAATTACGGGGCAACGTCCAACCGTTGTCCTCTCCGACGATGCTGACGCCTCTGAGCGCATCGACGAATTCCGTCAATCGACCGATAAATGGATGGTCGCTGTGCGCATGGTCTCCGAAGGCGTGGACGTTCCGCGCCTGAGCGTTGGGGTCTACGCAACCAATGCCTCGACTTCTCTTTTCTTTGCGCAGGCAGTTGGGCGTTTTGTGCGCGCCAGGCGCCGAGGCGAAACCGCGACGGTGTTCATTCCTTCCGTTCTTCCCTTGCTGAATTTAGCCGGGGAGATGGAAGTTCAGCGCGATCATGCACTCAACCGGCCTCCCTCGAAAGAGGGGGACATGTGGAACCCCGAAGATGCCATGGTTGCTCAGGCGAATAAGAGTGAGAGCGCCTCGAGCGACCTTCTCAACCAATTTGAGGCCCTGGGTGCGGACGCACAATTTGATTCCGTCCTCTTTGACGGCGCGGCTTGGGGAACCGAGGCCGATGTGGGGTCGGTTGAAGAGCAAGAATACTTGGGAATTCCCGGCCTCCTAGAACCCGAACAAGTGACCACTCTGCTTCGAGCGCGCCAAGAAGAACAGCTGGCGACTCAGCGACGTAAAGCGAGTGCGCGGCGGGCACGTGAAGAAAATGCCAATATCCCGGCACACCGACTGCGAGCAGCTAAGCGCAAGGAGCTTTCTCGCTTGGTGTCCTCATGGTCTAGGCGTTCGGGACAACCTCACGCAAGTATTCACGCAGAACTGCGACGTAGAGCTGGCGGACCAGAAGTTGCCCAAGCGACAACGGAGCAGATCGATGCCCGTATTGCTCTATTGCGTGAGTGGTTTGTCGGCCGCGGGTAGGAATCTATCCGAGGTTGGTTAACTGATAGACGATATACGGCTGTGGGGGCTGCGGTGAAAGGAATCACCGCAGCCCCCACAGCCGTTAATAGCGTTGCGCTCAGATGTAGCGCGTTGGAATTGCAGGTTCGCCTTCGGAGAGGCGCCATGCTTGGTAAGGAAGCTCATTACGCGAGCGCAGGTGATGTGCCTGGGCCTCGGACAGTGCCTGAGAGCTCCACGCTTCGCTTTGGATTTCTCCATCGACAATCAGTGGAACTTGGAGGGGGCGGGCGCCATTTTCTTCGAAGAAAGCAGCAGCCTCTTCAGCGCTTCCGGTGAACAAGATTTCTTCGCTGGCGTAGCCATCCTCGTCGTAAAGGCGACCCGCATACTTCTTTCCGGCAACGGTGTTCTTCGAAGCAGACTTCTTCGCAACACCCACCATATTTCCGTCATTGTCCTCGCGGGATACGAGCTTGTATACCAGGGCTGCGGTGGGGACCCCGGAACCGGTAATCAGACGCGTGCCAACACCGTAAGAATCGACGGGAGCAGCTCCCAAAGCTGCAATGGCGTACTCGTCAAGATCGGAAGTTACGGTGATCTTCGTGGAGGTCGCACCGAGCGCATCCAGTTGTCCGCGCACCGTAAATGCCTGAGCAACGAGGTCGCCGCTATCCAAACGCACAGCGCCCAGCTCTCCGCCTGCAGCACGCGCGGCCTCGACGGCGGTCTTGACGCCCTCGGTGACGTTGTAGGTATCAACCAGAAGAGTTGTATTCGGTCCAAGGGAGGCGATCTGAGCGTCGAATGCTTGGCGTTCGCTGTCGTGAAGCAGGGTGAATGCGTGGGCGGCAGTACCGATCACCGGGATGCCGTAGCGCTTGCCGGCCTCGAGATCTGAAGTGCCTGCAAAACCGCCGATAACGGAGGCGCGTGCTGCAGAGACAGCTGCGCGCTCGTGGCCTCGGCGTGCACCCATGTCCAAGCAGGGACGTCCGTGCGCGGCAATTGTCATACGTGAAGCAGCGGAGGCGACTGCGCAATCGTAGTTGTAGATCGACAGAAGAAGGGTTTCCAGAAGGGTACACTCGGCGAAGGTGCCTTCAACGGTGAGCAGGGGAGAGCCCGGGAAATAGCACTCTCCTTCGGCATAGCCTGAAATATTCCCGCGGAAACGGAAGGTCGACAAATACTCCAGAGCTGTATCAGAGACAACCTTCTTTTCGGCCAACCACTGGATTTGCTCAGGGGAAAACTCAAAGCGCTCCATGGCCTCGAGAACGCGACCGGTCCCCGCGACGACACCGAATCGGCGGGTAGCGGGAAGACGTCGACCAAAGAGCTCGAAGACGCAATGTCGGTTGGCAGTTCCCGACTTCATGGCGGCGTCGAGCATGGTCAATTCGTACATATCCGTCAGAAGCGACGTTTCAAACGATGCTGGCATATCTCAAATTTAATCGCTAATGGTGGAAAAATGTGCAAGAAATTCCAAAAGTGCAGACAGGAAGGCATTTCCTGCGTAGGCTTAAGACATGTCGGGCGTTCCTATGACCGCGAAAAATCCCAGTGTCGGGACCGTAAAAGCGTCGGTACCGAGATGGAACCTCATTGTCTGGGATGACCCGATTAACTCATTGGACTACATCGCCGAAGTCCTTCACCGGCACTTCGGTTACCCGCGTCCTACGTGCGAAGCACTGACTTTGCAGGTGCACAGTGATGGACAGGCCATCATCGCCACTGGGCTACGTGAACGCGTCGAAGCAGACCTACAAACACTTCACGATTACGGAGTGCAATCAACATTGGAGCGTGTCACGTGATCGGCCCTTTTACCGTCTCACGACGGGGGATTAGCGCAGCGATCGGAAGGGACTACAACCTTCTGATCCAGCAGCTGATCCACGAAATACTCGTGGTCTTAGACGACCCGGGGGACTTCCCCATGTTCTTATCCGCTGCAACAGGACTCGAAAGCGAACGTGCGGCAGCGATTGATCCTGCTCTGGATTTCCTTCTTCCCCCCATGAGCACAGATCCCCAGGAGGCGGCACGCTTGCGTGCACTGACCGAAGACACCCTGCGTTCACAAAAATCTGAGCGTCTGCGCACCGTGTGTAATCAACTCAACGATGTTTTGGTTGACGGAACAAACTACCTTGTTCTGGACGAAGAATCGACCTGGAATTGGCTGGGTGCTCTGACCGATATGCGCCTTGCTTTGGCCGGAGAACTTGGTATTCACGACGATTCAGACCTGATCCGGATTGAGGAAATCGCTCAGGAAAAACCCGAAGGGACACGCGAGCAAAGCGCTGCCGCGATCTACCTACTGATCACATGGTGGCAAGAGTCACTGCTCAAATCTGTGCATCTCCAGGGTGAAGCGAGTTAGTTTCGTTGTATGGATAACGCGCCGATTGGTATTTTCGACTCTGGTTTAGGTGGACTCACGGTTGCGCGTGCCGTCATCGATCAGCTACCAGACGAAGACATTGTCTACCTGGGGGACACAGCTCACGCTCCCTATGGCCCGCGTCCGATCGCTGAAGTTCGCCAATTAACGCTGTGGGGGCTTGACCGCCTTGTCGAGGCCGGAGCAAAAGCCTTGGTGATCGCATGCAACACCGCAACCGCCGCTGCGCTGTCGGACGCGCGAGAACGGTACTGGGTGGGTCAGCACATTCCCGTCATCGAGGTCGTGACTCCTGCCGCGCGTGCCGCTGTCGTCGCAACGCACAATCACAAGATTGGCGTGATTGGAACTCAAGCAACCATCCAATCGGAAGCCTATGTCAATGCTCTTGCCGCAGTTCCGGGTCTTCGAGTCTTCCAACAGGCATGCCCGCTTTTCGTTGAGTACGTCGAGGCCGGGCAAACAGCAGGTTTCGAGCTGGAGGGAATTGCCCGCGAATATCTTGCTCCCCTGAAAGAAGAAGGCGTCGATACCCTGATTCTGGGCTGCACCCACTACCCGCTTCTTACCGGAGTGATTGGTCGAGTGATGGGGGATAACGTTCGTCTGGTAACGTCCTCGGCCACAACTGCGAATGTCACTTACAACGAGCTGGTTGACCGCGATCTACTCCACGCGCCGCGGCGCGGTGCAGGCGACGAACCGCAGCACCAGTTCCTCACCACCGATGCTTCGTCGCGCTTCCCGATCCTTGCTCGCCGTTTCCTCGGCCCCGAGGTTCAGAGCGTGAGTGAAGTCCCATCCCTCCCACTAGAAGGAGGTGCTCAGTGAGGCTTCGCATCATCGGCTGCACGGGTTCAATGTCTGGACCTGATTCGCCTGCATCCTGCTACCTGCTTCAAGCTCACGGCCCAGATGAAAGAACTGGGAAGGAGCGAACCTGGAACCTTGTCTTGGACATGGGGCCGGGATCTTTCGGTGAGTTGTGGCGCTACATTGAGCCAGCAAGTCTTGATGCGGTGATTTTCTCGCACTGCCACGCAGACCACATGGGAGATGTGATTTCTCTGCACGTCTACCGACGCTGGGGGCCTGGTGCTTATTGCGATCCCATGGTTCTTGCTGGGCCGGCATGCTTACCGGACCGTGTTCGCCAGATCGACGGTGCTGACGAAGAGGAAACCTATTCGACAGAGTTCATTTTCAAGGAACTCAACGACGCAAAGAGTTGGTCTTTTGGCCCCTTCACCGTGAGTGCAGCGCAGGCATGGCATTCAGTGCCGGCTTTCGGTGTTCGCATCAGCGGCCCTTCTGGTTTTTCAAAAGGCGATACCTCTGGATCTCGCAGCACTTTCTTCTACACCGGTGACACTGATTTGTGTGACAGTATCGTTGAAGGCGCTCGCGGGGTAGATCTTCTTCTCAGTGAAGCAGGTTTTACTGAGGAAGATACCGCCGAGGGGATCCACATGGATGGTACTCGCGCAGGTACTCTTGCTGCACGTGCCGAAGTTGGCCGTGTCATTCTCACGCATATCCAACCGTGGAATAACCCCGAGGGCACGCGATTCCAAGCGAAACAGGTATACGGCGGGCGCGTGGAGCTTGCGACGACCGGTATGTCTGTCGACTTTTAGTTGCCTGCTAGAACCTCAATAATCCTCGGCGCAAGCGCACGGAAAGCAATCCCGCGGTGGCTGATTGCGTTCTTTTCTTCCGCGCTGAGCTGTGCGGCAGTGCGATTCATACCTGAGGGAACAAAAATTGGATCGTAACCAAATCCTTGCTCGCCTTGAGGAGCAGTTGTCAAGTGTCCTTCGACGCGTCCGAGCTCAACAAACTCGCGGCCATCGGGAAGAACCAGCGCGGCAGCGGAAACGAATGCAGCGCCTCGTAAATGGTGCGGGACGTCACTGAGCTGAGCAAGGAGCAACTCAAGGTTTGCTTGATCGTTCCCGTGAGCTCCGCTCCATCGGGCAGAGAAGATCCCAGGTGCACCACCCATGATGTCCACGCAGAGGCCCGAATCATCGGCGAGGGCAGCGATTCCGGTTGCTGTACACAAAGAGCGGGCCTTGATCAGGGAGTTCTCTTCGAAGGAAGCGCCATCTTCAATGGGCTCGGTGACATCAAAATCACTCATCCGTGCGATTCGGCCAGCCCCCTCGGGGAGGAGAGGAGCGATGATCGCCTCGAGTTCTGCAACCTTATGTGCATTTCCGGTCGCAAAAACCAGGCGAGGCGCATCTGCGCTGTGTATGGGGCTCACAGCGCGGCCTCGGAAGAAACGGTGACTCCGGGCTGCGCTGCCAACGCGCGTGCCTGGAGGTCGCGAATCTGGGCATTACCTGCGGTTGCCAAGTCAAGGAGCTCGCCGAGTTCGGTGCGGGAGAAGAGCGCGTGTTCGGCGGTTCCCTGAACCTCGACGAAAGACCCCGAACCAGTCTGGACAACGTTCATATCCGTCTGCGCGCGCACATCTTCAACGTAGGGAAGATCGAGCATGGGGGTTCCGTCGATAATGCCAACGGAAATTGCGCTCACAGAATCAGAGAGCACTTTCTCAGGAGAAGAAGCCGCGACGATCCCCTTCGAAATGCCCCAAGAAATGGCCTCGTAAAGAGCAACATACGCGCCCGAAATGGAAGCGGTGCGGGTACCGCCATCAGCTCGCAAAACATCGCAGTCAAGGACCAGTGTGTTTTCGCCAAGAGCCTTGATATCAACGATCGCGCGAAGTGAACGGCCGATGAGACGCGAAATCTCATGGGTGCGGCCGCCGATCTTTCCCTTGACGGATTCGCGCTGGGAGCGCTCGGAAGTGGCGCGCGGAAGCATTGAATACTCCGCGGTCACCCAGCCTTCTCCGCTGTCGCGCTTCCATCGCGGCACGCCCTCGGTCAGCGAAGCAACGCACAGAACGCGTGTGTTCCCGCATTCAATCAGTGCGGATCCTTCGCCGGTTCCTGCCCAGGAACGGGTAATGGACATGGGGCGAAGCTGTGAAGGGGTGCGCCCATCGGCGCGAAGCTGAGAAGTAGTCATGACTCCAGCCTAACGCCCATTTGCGTTGTGACTGAAGCGAAGGACAGCTACGGTTACATCATGCCCCATTTTGACACGGTTACTGGTCTTCCTTTCACCAATGAACAGCTCTATTTCCCACATGAACTGAGCGCATGGGCTCCGCGCATGACGCACAGGGGTGGATACGAGGCCGCATGCGCTTCGTTAGCGCCCCACGCGCACTCTTTGCGAGTTTTGGGAATGACTACTCAGGGTATGGTTGCGCTTACTTCCGATGGGAGCACTCCGCGGCGAGCTGCGGATATCGGTCCCGCAGTTGAAAATGCGAAACGTGTGCTCTTCGGTGGGGTTGATTCTTCCGGCGTTGCGCGTTTTATTGCAATCCTTGACTCTGAAGAGGAATGGGCTTCGCTTGTTGAAGGAACTCACGATTCCGCGGCCACTAGCGTCACACCTGTGGATCCTCAATGGCTCTCTCTTCGCTATGAGGCAGCGCTCCTCGAAGCTGCTGACTGTTCATCATGCGCGCGTGCCCTAGCGCTTCTGCGTTGGCATGAGCGTACCCGTTATTGCTCAAGGTGTGGTGGAGAACTTCAACATGAAAACGGGGGAGAGACTCAGCGGTGCATCCAATGTGATCGCCTCGAATATCCCAGGCAGGA
This sequence comes from uncultured Actinomyces sp., assembly GCF_963542285.1. Lineage (GTDB taxonomy): Bacteria > Actinomycetota > Actinomycetes > Actinomycetales > Actinomycetaceae > Pauljensenia. The sequence continues at coordinate 75,006 of NZ_CAUTWQ010000001.1, forward strand.
TCCCGCAGTGATCGTTGCAATCACCGATGCGGAAGATCGTTTGCTGCTTGCGCACAATCGCTCATGGAAACCGCGTTTCATGTCGCTCATTGCCGGTTTTGTTGAGGCAGGAGAAACTCCTGAGCATGCGGTAGTTCGGGAAGCAAAAGAAGAGGCCTCTTTGGACGTTCAAGAGGTCCGCTATGTCGCGACGCAGCCTTGGCCTTTCCCACGTTCGGTCATGATTGGCTTTACCGGGAAAGTTTCTGGTACGCCAGATCCCTCTCCAGATATGGAAGAGGTCGATGCCATGAAATGGATGACGCGCGCGGAACTCATTGATGCAGTCAACAGTGGAAAATTGGAGATCCCGACCCATACCGCAATCGCTCGCATGATGATCGACGCTTGGTTGCATGCGGAAGATGATGCACTGTGAGCAGCGAAGATACAGAACGCGCTGAACGTCTTCTTGAAGCACTAGATCCCGACCAGCGGAGTGTTGCGCAATTCGTTTCTGGTCCAATGGCGGTGCTCGCGGGGGCTGGGACGGGTAAGACGCGAGCGATTACCTATCGTATTGCCTATGGCGTTGCACGCGGCGTCTACGAACCGACAAATGTCTTGGCAGTGACCTTCACGAAAAGAGCTGCAGTTGAGATGCGTGAGCGCCTGACGGCCCTTGGGGTTCCAGGTGTCCAAGCGCGGACTTTTCACTCGGCTGCCTTGCGCCAGCTCCAGTATTTTTGGCCAAGTGCCATCGGCGGGAGCATGCCACCCCTCATTGAACACAAAGCATCTTTGATTTCCGCTGCTGCTGCGAGAATCGGTATCCGCGCAGACAAAGCTCTCGTTCGCGATTTAGCCGCCGAGGTTGAGTGGTCGAAAGTTTCCATGCTTGATGCTGATGCCTATGCCGAGGCCGTTCGCGCCAATAGACGAACACCGCCGGGTGACCTTAGCGTTGACGATGTTCTTGCACTGATGGACGCCTATCAGGAGGCCAAAGAGGACCGTGGGGTTCTAGATTTTGAAGATGTCTTGGTGCTGACGGCAGGGATCTTGCAGGATTATCCAGCTATTGCCCAACGGATTCATCGTCAATACCGAAGCTTCGTCGTCGATGAATATCAGGATGTCTCTGCCCTCCAACACCATGTTCTCAACCTTTGGCTTGGTGGGCGCCATGATATTTGCGTTGTCGGTGATGTCGCGCAGACTATTTATTCTTTTGCAGGTGCCTCACCGCGCTACCTTCAAGACTTTGCACAGGAGCACAAGGGTGCCCGCGTCGTGCAATTGGTTCGTGACTATCGGTCGACACCACAGATCGTGAGTGCAGCGAATACCCTGATGAAGGGCGAACACTCGTCTGTTCTTAAAGGCGCCGTAAAATTGGTATCGCAGCGTGAAGGCGGTGTCCCCGTCGACTATCACAGCTACGCGGACGACAATGACGAGGCCGTGGGAATCGCTCGGCAAATCCGCAAGCTTCACGACAATGGAGTTTCGTATTCCTCGATCGCAATTCTTTATCGAACCAACGGCCAGTCAGAGAACTTCGAAGCCCAGCTGAGCGAGGCCGGCGTTCCTTTCCTCGTCCATTCTGGGATGCGCTTTTTTGAGCGCGAAGAGGTCCGGCGCGCAATGTTTCTTTTAAAGAAGCAAGCGGCAACCTTGCGCAATCAAGGAATTGACGAGGCCGATGTTGTCCACCTGGTTGAAGATCTTCTTGGAATCGCTGGATGGTCCCCGCAGGCGCCGCAGGCTCAGGGCGCGGTTCGAGAACGATGGGATAACCTCAATGCCATCGTTGAAATGGCGCGCTCTTCTACCAATGACTCCTTCATTGGGTTCGTCAATAATCTTGTCGAGCGTGAGGTCTCACAAGCGGCCCCAACCACGGAGGGGGTCACGCTCTCGACGCTTCACGCGGCAAAAGGGCTGGAGTGGGAGCACGTTTTCCTTGCAGGAGTGAGTGAAGGGCTTATTCCGATCTCTCTTGCGCAGGACGAAGAAGCAATTGAGGAAGAAAAACGTCTGCTCTACGTAGGAATGACACGTGCTCGGGATCATCTTGCGATCTCGTACTCGCGTTCGCGCCACGGCGGAGGAAACCGCAAGCGTTCTCGCTTTATGAAGGATCTGTGGCCTCGAGAAGAACAACCCCAAGCCAGAGCTTCTTCTGCACGCGCAGGTACGTCTAAACGTAGTGCGGCCAAGGCAGCCCATGCTGAATTTGAGGAAAGTAATTCTCCGGAGGTTGTTGAACTCTTCGAGCGCTTACGTACATGGCGAAAAGCTGAGGCAGAGGCTCGATTAGTTCCGGCTTACGCTGTTCTTACCGATAAGACCTTGAGAGATGTCGCTATCGCTCAGCCCAAGACGCTGACTCAGCTTCGGGTTATTCGCGGAATTGGTGAAGTGAAAATCGACTACTTTGGGCCTCAAATTTTGGCGATTATCCGCGGCGAAGAAGTTCAGGTGGAAACAGATCCGGCGTAACTATGAGGCAATGCGGTATCGGTGATTATGACTGAGCATGTCGAATTCGCCGATACTGGTGGACAGCGTAGCTGTTGCCAGTGAAGCTGCCGGAGACTGTGAGACTGCTGCACTGGTGCACCCGCAGAGAGGATCATTATCGACTTCAATCCATGAAACCTCTCCTTCCGTCGTGATACGAAGAAAACGATTCATGCTCGATCGTCGGTCCATGCCGAAGCGCGCAAAGTCATAAATCATCAGAGAAAGCCAGGCTGCGGCCATGTGAGTGAGCCAGGGGAGTGGCGTTTCAAAACGCCATAGTTCAAGGTCGCGACCGAGGCTAGGCAGTGATTGGCGGTCGGATTGTGTGCTCTCAAGACAACGCGCACAGCAGGTGACCCCCGGCACTACCAGCGGACCGATGTCCCAGTAGCTCTCATTCCTGCATGTAAGAAGATGCGGGATATCGCAGTGCATCATTGCGTCCGACTTCTCGAGATCATGGGAACCCACTGAAGCGATGATTCCTAAGTCTATGGGGGAGTATGAACTGCAATAGCGCAGATGGGGATAGCGCTTAGCGAGGTGTGAGCGAAGGGCTTGAGAGCGTCGTGGACATAGCCTCTCCTCCGGAAGAAGACCTACTAATTCAGCACTCAGTCGACGCGAATCAACAAGCCGAAGTCGAAGCTCAGGCAGGGTTTGGATGATGAGTTCTACTGCCGCGATGGTCACGGGGTCGATTCCGTTGATTTCGATACTCAGGGGGCTTGCCATTTTTCCTCCGCACTGTGGAATAGGGAATTCCTATTGTGCGTGGGAGAGTGCACTTATGGGCAAGAACTAAGAATCTGTGGAAAACTCCGATGAGACCTCCACCCTGTGGATTGATTGGCCAATCAATTCAGGATTGAGATGGCATCCCGTTATCTGAAGAATGATCCTCATCCGAAGCATGACCTTCGTCCTGAGATGTGTCCTCGGAGCCAGCAGAAGTTTGTTCGTCTCCAATATCAAAACCTGCCTTACGCAGGGTATCTGCCTCGGGGTCAATCGTGGGATCGAGCCCCTCAGCCCATCCCATTGAACCATCCAATAGCGACTCAAGCGCCTGGTCGAGATCGGCGCTGGCCTCGGCCTCGGCACGTCGAAGCGCAACAAAGGTTTCTGGGGAATCGAGCTCGTTGCTATTGGGAATCAGGTCGGGGTGAGCCCACAGTTTTTCACGGGCATCGCTGCCCTCGTCTTGAGTGACCAATTGGAAAAGCTTGGCTGCATCGCGAGCACGACGCGGACGCATCTTCAAGCCAATTAAGCTTCCAAGAACCTTCTCAACAGGACCGCCCAATGCCCGTCGACGGCGCATCAGCTCGCGCAGCTGCTCAAGGTGGGGAAGATAGGGGCGTGCCGCTTGTGAGGTGACAACATCAACCCAGCCTTCGATCAGTGCGAGAAGATTTTCCACACGTTCTAATGCTGCACGCTGTTCGGGTGTCGGTGCGGCTGCGAAGATCTGTTCGTTCAGCGAATCTTCATTGAACTCAGGGTTCGCTGGGTCAAGACGAGTCGCGGCCTCGGCGACGGCCTCGCTATCGATCGCAATATGCTGCGCATATCGCTCGACTGCATGTGTAAGGTCCCCGGTCAACCAGGGGACACCGGTGAAGAGACGATGATGTGCGCACTCGCGCAAAGCAATGAACTGAAGTACTTCTTCGAAGGGAATTTCAAGTTCATCAGCGAAATCTTCGATATTACGAGCGACTAGGGCTGTGGTAGAAGCATCGGCAAGGGGAATACCGACATCTGTTGATCCCAGAGCACTTTGAGCAATCTGCCCCAAAGCCATTCCAATTTGGCTTGCAAAAAGGAACGACGACATCTTCGGCAAAATATCGCGAGTTGAGCTGAGAAGGCTTGAAATGTCGGGAACTGAATCTGATAGTGAGGGATCAATATCCGCAATGTGCTTTTGCTGCTCGTCGAGGATATTTTCAAAGGCCCGAGCAACATTTGCAGCAACCGGTTCGCAGATACGCTTCCATACCTCTGCGGTCCCATCAATCCATTCAGAGCGAGTCCATACCTGACGATTGACATTGCCTGGGCCAAACTCGACAACGGCATCTAACCAAAGGTCAGCAACGGACATTGCTTCGCGAGTTCGTTGAGCTTGTGCTGCGGTGACTGCGGTTTCTTTTGAATCCCAGGACTTGGTGTGTGCAACTTGTAAGGCGCTCTTCCAATCCACAGGACCGCTGGCAGGACCGTTCATCATAATCGTGAATTGAGTAAGAGCCTGTTTCATCATGTAGGGATCAGGGAATTGGCTGTTGAGGCTTTCGGGGTCAATGCCTCGGGCGCGCATGGATTCCATTGCAGCGCGAGCGGCCTGCTCGCCCAACAACTGACGTAGGAACTCTTCCATGTTCGACTCGTTGTCACTCATATCACGAGCCTAATAGTCAAGGAACAAGAAGTACTAGAGATATCGTGCTCTTTGCGCTCAACTTTGCTCATAGCGCAATTAGATGGGAATCACGAGGCCGTGTCCTTTCTTGAGTTGTGGTCTCTTTTCAGGACAAGGTGTGAGCGTCTGAGAGACAATGGCAGTTATGAATGACAACGAAGACCTCGAATATGAAGAGACTGACACTACGCAACGCAGTGAGCGGACTCTTCGATGGCTCCGTCGTCTTACCGCTGGTGTTGTGGCCTTTACTTTGGTGATTATTGCCTGCACTGCAATCCCGCTGCCCTACGTTGCGAGGCTTCCCGGACCGACGGTTGATGTCCTGGGAAAGACTCAGGACCAGCAGGGTGACGTGAAAGAAATTCTGTCGATCACGGGTACCAATCCACAAACTGGCGAAGAAATCACGAATCCCGATCCCAATGCCCCTCACGAGGGAGGTCAACTCCGGATGGTGACCGTCACAGAAATGGGAGGACCGGGCAGGCGTCTCAACGTCTTTGGATGGGTTCAAGCGAAACTAACGCCGGCCTCGGAAATGATCCCGTACTCGAAGGTCTACCCGGCGAACGTGACCCGCGAGCAAGTGGATAACCGGAACGCACATCAGATGGAGAACTCGCAGTATTCCGCTCAGATCGCGGCGCTCGCGGAACTGGGATGGAAGGTACCCGCAACCGTGTATATTTCCGGTGCGGTCGAAGGTTCCGATGCAGTTGGAAAAGTTCAAGAATCTGACATCTTGGAGTCGATCCAGACCCCCGATGGGGTGGTGCACCCGATTGAAACTGCGGCAGATCCCTTCACGATTATGCATTCTGTTGCTCCTGGCTCCACCATCACGATCACCGTGAAGCGTGAAGACGTCGAACACACGGAAACAATTGTCACATCTGCGCCTGAAGATGGGTCTCAGGGCTCAAAAATGGGAGTTTATCTGAGTGTTAAGGCCAATATTCCCGTGGAAATTAACTTCGCTATGAAAGATATTGGCGGCCCTTCAGCGGGAATGATGTTCTCGCTGGCAATTATTGACCGCCTGAGTGAAGGAGACATGACGGGAGGCCAATCAATTGCGGGTACTGGGACAATTTCCTACGACGGTACTGTTGGTCCAATCGGCGGGATCGCGCAGAAAATGCAGGGTGCAAAGCGCGATGGGGCCAGCTGGTTCCTTGCGCCGGAAAGCAATTGCGACGAGGTGATCGGGCACGTTCCCGAAGGGCTGCGTGTCGTTCGCGTTTCGACCCTTCATGAAGCGCACGAGGACGTGGTTGCGATTGGCCAGAATCGTGGCGATTCCCTACCAACCTGCGAGGCCAAGTAACAGAATTTTCAGTCCGAGAGCGAGGCCAGAAGAGCGTCGGTCAGGCTGGGAACCAGGCGTGATCCTTGACCGACCTTGTCATCGCTGTCGAAAGTGCGGGCGCGAAGGGCACTCCACGTTTCGCCACTGCGCAATGCTCCCGCGGCGATACGGACATCAGTAGCTTGAGGATGGTTTGAGATAAACGCAATGGCTTCTTCGGGATCTGCTGGGGCCTGAGCCTCGACCTCAGGCGGAACAATGACGCGTTCAACGCTCAAAGCTGCGCCCACGACCGAAGGGGGCCAGGCAAGATGAGCCAACATCTCTTCGAGGTCGTCTCCTTGGAAGTCTTCTTGGATGATTGCACTGAGGTGCTCGTCCGTCCCATCCCATTCCTTGCGGAGCGCGTCCTTAAGCTCATCGGGTAGATCGGGCTGCTCGAGCAACATTGCGGTGTGAACCAACGCGTAAAGGGAAGGCGCGTGGTCCCAGCCCACGACAGATGCTGCTTTTTCGATGTCAATAACAACGTGTGCAAGAGCAATTTGACGTGCAGTAGGAGTCAGTTCAACCATGGTGTCATTTTCCCATAGCCGAAAGACAGACGCAGATTCATGAGCCTCTCGTTAGAATAGGAACACTGTGATCACTCTTCGAGAGGATGTCTTGTGAGCGATTCTCCGTTCTTTCCTGACCATCAGCCAATTCAATTGCCCAAAATTGAGATCCGGCGCCCAAAGGTGGGGCCGGGGGTAATTACCGTTACGGTTCTGGTGCTTCTTGGACTTTTTGTCTACGCGGCTTCGTCATTCTGGACTGAAATTTTGTGGTTCCAACAGATGCACGCGACTCGGATCTTACTGACGCGTTGGGGAGTGATTGCAGGCTTAGCCGTTGTCGGTGTTGTCTTGTCAGTCGCTGTGCTGCGCATCATGATCGGCTTGGCCCATCGACACCGCGTATCGTCAAAGCGTGGTGAAGCCGCCGCGAATCTGAGGCAGTACCAAGACGCTATCGAGCCTTTTAAGAAGCTTGCCTTCTGGCTGGTCGCATTGGTTTTGGGTATCCCTGCAGGCCTCCGTCTTGCGGAAGGCTGGCAGACAGTCCTCATCTGGCTCAATGCGACGCCTTTTGGAAAGACAGATCCGATTTTTGGCTGGGATATCTCTTTCTTTGTTTTCACTCTTCCATTCTTGGAACTCGTTGTTTCCTTCCTGCTCCATTTGGTGATTCTTTCGCTCGTCGTCTCGATCGTTGCTTCGTACCTCTACGGTGGTTTGCAGGTGGTACCGCGTCCGCACGCGACTGTGCCGGTGCGTCGTCACCTGGGGATCTTGGCTGCGATTGCCTCGGTGATTATCGGTGTGCAGTACTGGATTGGCCGTTACTCGCTGCTGACTCAAAGCGGTGACAATATTGATGGTGCAATGTATGCGGATGTCAATGCAACGCTTCCCGCGCACTCGATCCTGGCTGTTATTTCCATCGCTGTTGCAGCTTTGTTCCTTGTAGCCGCATTCAGGGGAACGTGGCGCCTTCCAACGATTGGCGTTGTGGTTACAGTCGTTGCGGCATTGGTGATTGGTGGCGCATACCCGGCGTTGATCGAACAATTCCGCGTACGCCCGAATGCGCGTTCGCTTAACGCCCCATATATTCAGCACAATATTGATGCGACCTTGGAAGCTTACGGGCTCGATGATCTGGACTATCAGACCTACGATGCGACGACCACCGCTCAACCTGGGCAGCTTCGTGAAGACTCTGAGTCAACTTCACAGATTCGTCTTCTTGACCCTCAGGTGATTCGCAAGACTGTCCAGCAGTTGCAGCAGTCGCGTCCCTACTACTCCTTCGATTCCGGTTTCTTCGTTGACCGATACACCATTAACGGTGAGCGTCGCGATACTGTCATTTCAATGCGTGAGCTGAATTTGGCAGGCCTGTCTCAAGAACAGCAGAACTGGGTGAACCGTCATACCGTTTACACGCACGGTTTCGGTGTTGTAGCTGCCTACGGTAACACCATCACCTCTGATGGCCTTCCCGCCTACTGGGAGCAGTCCATCCCCTCAAAGGGAGAGATCGGCGAGTACGAGCCTCGTGTGTACTTCTCGCAGTCGGCCCCCGACTACTCGATCGTCGGCGGCCCTGAAGGAACTCCTGACCAAGAGCTCGACTACCCGGATGACAACGCGCCTGGCGGCCAGGTCTCCACGACCTTCAAGGGTAATGGCGGTCCTTCGGTTGGGAACGTCTGGAATAAGCTTCTGTACTCGATTAAGTTCGGGTCAACCGATATCTTCTTCTCCTCGCAAACGAATCAGGAATCGCAGATTCTCTATGATCGTGATCCGCTTCTTCGCGTTGCAAAGGTTGCTCCCTACCTGACACTGGAACAGAAGGCGTATCCTGCCGTTGTCGATACGGATGGCGATCCCTCGACACCTAAGCGGCTTGTTTGGGTTGTCGACGCATATACGACAACGGATTCCTATCCTTACGCTCAGCACCAATCGCTGTCGTCCAGCACGGTTGATTCGCGTTCACAGTCGGTGGGGCAGTACATCCAGGAAAACTCCATTAACTACATGCGTAATTCTGTCAAGGCGATCGTTGATGCCTATGACGGATCGGTGCGTCTCTTCCAATGGGATGAAAAGGATCCCATTCTGTCGACGTGGATGAAGATTTATCCAGGAAGCGTCGAATCGAAGCAAAACATTTCCGCTGATCTTATGGGTCACCTGCGCTACCCCGAGGATATGTTCAAGGTCCAGCGCGATCTTTTGACCTCTTACCATGTGCGCGATGCCTCTGACTTCTACACCGGTGGTGACCGCTGGCGCCTTGCTGAGGAAACCTCGACAGCCGCAACTGCAAATGGAACATCGACCGCTACCATGAGCAGCTCGCAGCAGCAGGCCGTCCGCGTGCAGCCGCCATATTACCTGACCATGCAAATGCCGGGTCAGCAGAGCGCGGAATTCTCATTGACCTCTGTTTTCGTTCCGGGTGGTGAATCCAAGCGCGAGGCCATGGCTGGCTTCCTCGCGGTGGATTCCGAAACCGGAAGCGAGGCCGGGAAGGTTCGTGAGGGCTACGGCAAGCTACGATTGATTGCTCTTCCGTCCTCGACGACGGTTCCCGGTCCGGGACAGATCCAGAACGCCTACGACACCAATCAAACGATTGCCTCGCAGCTTAATGTTTTGAACCTGTCTGATTCCACGGTTATCAGGGGTAACCTGTTGACTCTGCCTGTAGGTGGTGGCCTGCTTTATGTCCAGCCGGTCTATATCCAAGGTTCGGGTGGAGCAAACTACCCGGTCTTGCGTTTTGTGCTGACAGCCTTCGGTAACAGAGTTGGTTTTGCGCCCACACTGGCAGAATCCCTTGACCAAACCTTCGGCGGTGATTCCGCTGCAAAGGTCGCCGGCGGTGATCAATCTGCCGATAAGAATAAGGGCAGTGGCGATCAACAAAACCAAGCGGAAAGCGAGCCCTCCAAGCAGCTTGCTTCGGCGCTTCAAGATGCTAACCAGGCTATCCAAGATGGTCAGAATGCTCTGAAGAACAACGACTGGGCAGCCTATGGCGAATCACAGAAGCGTCTCAATGATGCTCTGACGAAGGCTATCGACGCCCAAAAGAAGCTGGATGCCCAAAGCGGCTCCGGTTCCTGATAGCTCAAGCTGAGTAAAGGCGTGGGCCCGGGTGAGGAATACTCACCCGGGCCCACAGCCGTTTCATGTCGGTGTCGTCGACATGCAGGAGAATAGAAGCGGTTTTTCGCTATGTTGGGCTCTTAGTTATTCAGGTGGGCCCTGATCACGACAGTAGTTCCGCATTCGGCTCCCGGCTGCCATTCAATATTTCCTTGAAGCTCTGCACGGACCATTTGGCTGACAATCTGAGTTCCCAGACCGGTCATCGCCCGCCCGGGTTGGATTCCTGCCCCGTCGTCTGAAACGGTGACCGTGAGCTGGCTGCCATTACGTTCAGCATGGACCTGAACCAGCCCGTCCTTGTCGGCAAGTCCGTGCTCAACCGAATTTGACACAAGTTCATTCAAAACCGTTGCCATCGCCTGAGCCTGAGCGGCCTCAAGGCTACCGAATTCTCCAGTTGTCACTACGTCAACAGAATGATCGGTTGAGGCAACCGTACCTGCCATACGGACGATTGTTCGCGCGACCTCGTCGAAATCTACCTGCTCATTAACATCCTGAGAAAGAGCCTCATGGACGGTAGCGATCGCCTGAACACGGCGTTCGGCCTCTTGAAGGGCTGATTGAACACTTTCGGAGTCTGAACGACGTGCTTGGAGACGCAATAGTGCGGAAACGGTTTGCAGGTTGTTCTTCACACGATGGTGAATTTCGCGAATCGTCGCGTCCTTCGTCATCAATTCCTGCTCGCGTCTACGCAGTTCGGACAGATCACGAGTCAAAATGACAGCGCCCAAACGTTTGCGCCCGTTAAATAACGGAAGAGCGCGCATTGTGACCGTTGAGCCCTGCACACTTACTTCAACGCGCCAAGGCGCACGACCCATGACAACCACTGCTAAGGACTCTTCAACGATTGTCGAGTCAGAAACAACGTCGGTAATACGTTGCGCGAGGACCTCTCCAAGAACAGATTCCCGAATGCCTAAACTACGCAAGCACGAGGTCGCATTCGGAGTTGCCTGCAGAACCTTGCCCTCAGCGTCAATCAGAATGGCACCGTCCTGGACACGAGGAACGCCGTGTCCAGTAATTGTCGGAGCGGAGTCGTAGGGATATTCCCCGCGAGAAATCATTTCGCAGAGGACATCTGCGGCTTCGCCCGTCCACGTGTCAAAACCTTGAACAGAGCGGGGGGATGAGAGATTTGCCTCGCGGGTCAGTACAGCAACAACCTCACCTTGATAGGGGATCGGCACGCAGGTCTCCATCATCGAGTAGGTGCCAGCCCAGCGCGCTGCAGTTGGTCGAACGACTTCACAGGTTTCCATGGCGCGACGAAGCTCAGCCTCGCGAGCAAGCGGTAGATAAAGGCCTCGTGGATCCTCAGCGTGCACGGTAACTGATGTCGATGGACGGCAACTTTCAACGGCAATAAAGCGATCGTCATCTGTGGGAAGCCACAGAACTAAGTCTGCTGCGGCAAGGTCAGCGATGACCTGCCAATCTTCAAGAAGCCGATGTAAAAGCTCGATCGCACCTGTGGGAATGGGAGTAGCAGATGCAGATTCAGCGATCTGAGTCAGTGTGGGCATGTATTCACAATAGCGTCATAGCGGAAGTTGTGAGAATCATCGGGCGGCGAGGATACAATCACAGCGGTGGTGTTCGCCTTCTTCTCAGGTGAACACAAAGAAATACGAGGATAGGATTGGCATGCAGTTCAATGGGGATGCACACTATCAATGCTCACCTGAGGCATTCGTCGAAATTAGTACGACTCCGGGCTTCGTCATGGAACGAATCGGGCCTCTTTTGAAGGACCCGATCATTGAGAATCCTCAACAACGGGCTGTGAGCGCGTGGGGCTGCGTTAACCCCGAGGTGATCCCTGCGAAGGCCCGTAGCCTCGTCGCCAATAAGGCACGTGTTGAATACGACGAAGTTTGGACTCAGGTAGCGCCGGGTGAGTTTCGAGCACAGTGCACACTTGACGTTAAAGGACTACCGGTTTCTGCTGAGTTCACCCAGAGCGTGACCGCTGCCAGTGGGGATGTGAATCAGTGCCAGTGGCACGTGGATGGTGACTACCATGTGCTTATTCCGCTTATCGGGCGAAGCGTTGAAAACACAATTTCTGAGCGTCTTGCGCAGGCGTTTGAGCGGGATCGACGCATTGTCAATAACTGGCTCATCGCTCATGCGGGCGAGTACCCGATTGCACAATAGCTGTGGAATAAAAATTTGCGATCATTGGTTGCACTAGAACAACAACACGAAGGACAGGTCATGGCAGAAGAAATTGAAGAAACTACCCAATCTGTGCCCGCGGCATCGGGGCCCTCAAACCCCTTGTACCTCGAACGTACTGGGGTTCGTCAGTATGTTGCGCGTAATGCGCGAGGCGCTGAGGTCTTGGTAGGGGATGGCCCGGGACGTTTTAGCCCCGGAGATCTTCTCAAACTTGCGCTCGCAGGATGTAATGCAATGTCCTCTGACGCGCGTTTTGCCGCGGTTCTAGGCGACGATTTTGCTCAGATTGCCGGCGTTTCGGCCGAGTATGACGAGGCTGAAGATCGCTTTACCTCGATGGAAATCGAGCTCCTTCAAGATCTCTCAGCGCTCAGCGAGGAAGAGACTGCCTCGCTTCTTCGGCGTGCCGAGGCCGCGATCGAGCGTCGCTGCACTATCGCACATACGGTTTCTCACCCGCTCCCGCACACTCTGCACATTGCTTCGGAGCAGGTTCGCTAATTCTGAGAGTTGGTCGGCTTTTCGTCGGTGCCTACCACTAGGCTTGTAGGTACCGACGAAAAATGACCTTTGGGACAGCTGGAAAGGAACAGCAGTGAACCAGATTGATCGACAGTACGAGGATCTGCTGGCGAAGATCATGCGTGAGGGCGCCGAAAAGTCCGATCGCACCGGCACGGGTACTCGTTCGCTTTTTGGTGCCCAGCTGCGTTATGACCTTTCAAAGGGATTCCCACTGATCACGACCAAGCGTGTCCACATGAAGTCGATCATCGGTGAGCTTTTATGGTTCTTGAGTGGTGATTCCAATGTCCACTGGCTTCAGGAGAACGGCGTGCGCATTTGGAATGAGTGGGCCGATGAAAATGGCGATCTCGGGCCAGTTTATGGGGTTCAGTGGCGACGCTGGAATGCCGGCGATGGCCGCGAAATTGACCAGATTTCCCAAGTTTTGGAGACGTTGAGGACGAACCCTGATTCTCGTCGAATGATTGTGTCAGCCTGGAATGTCGGAGACTTGCCGAAGATGGCTCTGGAGCCGTGTCACGCATTCTTCCAGCTGTATGTTGCTGATGGCCGTCTCTCGCTTCAGCTTTACCAGCGCAGTGCAGATATGTTCCTTGGCGTTCCTTTCAATATTGCCTCCTATTCGCTCCTCACTCATATGTTCGCCCAACAGGCTGGCCTTGAGGTGGGAGACTTTATCTGGACTGGCGGCGACTGCCACATCTATTCCAACCACGTGGAGCAGGTCACTGAGCAACTCTCGCGTGAACCCTATCCCTTCCCGACATTGAACCTCCGTAAGGCTGATTCGATGTTCTCTTACGGCTTTGATGATTTTGAGATTGTCGGTTATGAGCATCATCCGACGATCAAAGCACCGGTGGCCGTGTGAGTGTCGTGGAGGCTAAATCCTTCGCATCGAATCGTTCTGTGGAGACAGTATCAGGGGGGAAGATCCCTGTTGCTTCGATTTGGGCCCAGACAGCGGATGGGTTTTTAGGCTCGGGCAAAGACCTGTGCTGGCGGGTTCCCGACGACTTTGCTCACTTTAAGTCAGCGACTATGAATAGCCCAATCATCATGGGGCGTTCATCATGGGATGCTTTAGGGCGCGCTCTTCCGGGGCGGACGTCGATTGTTGTCACTCGCGACCTTAGCTTGGTTCTTGATGGCGCTGAAGTCGTTCATTCGATTGACGAGGCTTTACTGTGCGGGCAGAAAGATGCTGCCGTGCGCGGAAGTGAAAGAGTATGGGTGACAGGTGGAGCGCAGATCTATAGCTTGGCTATGGATGTCGTCGATGAGCTTGTTGTTTCTCTACTCGAGTTAAAGGAGGAAGCTCGGGAGCGTGTCGACTCTTGTACCAGCGGTGTGTACGCCCCTGAGATTGATCCTGTCACCTGGCAATTAGATACCGAGGCCAGCGATGCTCAGTGGCGCGCTGCTTCAGGAGATGCTCTCCGTTGGCGTATCCAAATTTTCCGTCGGATCTAGGCGAGTAGACGTCTGCGGATTGGTCCTCAGTTGATTTCTCCCGAATAGATTTTCGTCGAAAGAACGTGCTTCCACTTTGACTGTATCGAGAGGTTTCGATTCAGTACTCAATCCCGATAGCTTCCGTGCGCTGACCAGAGCGCGAGATTCGAAGGAAGCTAGGAAGGAATTCCATGACTGCGAGGCATTATTGAGCGCATTGCTCACTTTTGTTGCATGTTTTCCTAGTGTTCGAAGGCGCTCGTAGAGTTCTTGAGAAAGCTGAATAATCTCATTGGCCTGTGAGGATAAGTTTTCCTGACGCCATGTAAAAGATACGGTTCGAAGAATTGCCCACATTGAAGTGGGGGATGCAAGGACGACATTCATTTCAAGTGCATCATGCATGAGGGATGGATCGTGGCGTAGTGCAGCCGACAGGATTGACTCTGCAGGAATAAATGCAATGACGTAGTCGGCTGAGTAGGGGAGTTCCTTCCAATATTCTTTTTTAGCTAGTTCTGTTACGTGTCTGCGAAGGGCCTGCGCATGGGTGACCATGAGATGTTCGTAAGACGCCGTGGAATTTGCTGGAGAAGATGGAGAAGCTGAATCGCTTGTGTCTTGTTCTTCGTCCTGGGCCTGTGCATCGAGGAAAGCGCTGAGGGGGACCTTCGCGTCGATGGGGATACATTTGTCCTCTGGCAGAAGGATTAACATATCTGGGCGTTTAGTGCGCTGGGCGAGCGAGACCTGGGTGTTGAAGTGAACGTGCTCAAGTAGCCCGGCAGACTCAACTAAGGAACGTAATTGAGCTTCACCCCAAGTACCACGCAGGGGTGAGTGCGACAAAGTTCGAGATAGCTCATCGGCGGATTGACGGAGACGCTCTTCTGAAATACGGCTCAATTGAAGCTGTTGCCCCAGTGCCGCTAGTTGTGCCGAGTGTTGGCGTTCAAGCGAGGTGAGCGAATTTTGCAGGAGCCTCATCCCTTCGTTGATGGGCATGAGGCTTTGCATAAGGCGTTGATGATTGATGGATTCATGATGGAATGCTTGATTTTGCGAATCATTGAGCTGAGATTGGATATCCCGTTGTTCATCGAGTCGGGCGCGTAATTCTGTTACCTGCGTTTGTGCGCTTACGAGCTTTTCAGATAGCTCGAGGCGTGTCTGTGTCTGTCCCATACGTTTTCCAAGCGCCCACGATCCGCTGCACAGTAAGAGGCATAAGACAATTACGAAGAAGCTCGAAGAAGTCATGTCCGCATATTAGGTGGAGGCACCCTCAGTTCCATCCAGTTTCAAAGTGCATGTGGGAGAAGGTGCATGACTCATCTCACCCCTGCTCGATTTGTGTCATTCGACTGAAAGAGGGTACCTTTTATAGGTACCGACGCGGGGTGGAGCAGTTCGGTAGCTCGCCGGGCTCATAACCCGGAGGTCGCAGGTTCAAATCCTGTCCCCGCTACTGATGACCCGGTCTCGACAGAGACCGGGTTTTGTTTTGTTTTCTATCTCCAAAGCGCGCACGCCCCTTAGATCTTCATTCCGATTAGGTGCGCTTACTCCTTGGCTACTCACTACAACCCGCCCTGCCCTTTTGAAATAGGCATGGCGTAGATCTTTTACCCAATATAAAAAGCTGTGGTCTACACGCAAGGTGTAGACCACAGCTAGGAAGACGAGTCTCTTTATTCTGCTCGGCGGCGACGCGTTGCCAAGGCAGCACCCGCCGTCGCAACAGTCAGCGTTGTTCCGCCAACAACCGCGAGGCCGATACCAGTGTGTGCAAGCTGAGGCTTTGCGTGCGTCGTGGATGTCGAGGGGGTGATGATTTGAGTGGTGCTCGTGCTTGTTGAAGGCGTAGGCGTCGATGTGCTCGGCTCAGGCGTTGTCGACGGTGTTGCCGGGGTAGTGCTTTCCGAGACGGTAGGAGAAGGAGTCTCCGTCGTCGGGGGAGTGCAGGGCGAAGGATCCGTAACCGGCTCGACCTGTTCTCCTGCTGCCAAAGGCGATACCGTGATATCTGCACTCCAGCGAGGCACTGAAACAGTGGCGCCCGTAAAGGAGCTAGTAATGAATGCAGTGTTTGTGATGGTCTTTCCCGCCCCATCCTTATTCACTCGTCCAAGGATGTAAAGGGTTGCGTAAGAGGCCAGACCAAAGGTATCGCTTTCTGCATTCCACTGTCCGTTGCAGTGGGTGAAGGACTTAGGCATCGTGGGATTTGCGCGCTTACAAGGGAAAGTTACATCCTCAAGTCCCGAAGTCCCGTTGTTCGGGTCGAAGCTGTGGCCCTCGCGCACCCACAGGTGATCGGTTGGGGCGACAGTGAAAGTGTCGAGCACGTCGCAGTTGCGAACCCATGACTCCTGATAGGTGATGCCCTCAGGAATGAAATCAGTAACCGTGAAGCGGTTAACAATGCCATTGCCGCGATTGAGGACGTTGACTCGGTACAGAACCCAGTCGCCGACCTTGAAATTGCCAATGGGGGCGTCAGCGGTTGAATCCAGTCCGATAGGTAGCCCAGTTTCGTCATAAGCGGGCTGGTTACCATTCATCTGAACATGGGCTGCGTCCTTCAGGAGGATGAGGTCGCCGCCGGAGCTGTCAGCTTGTGCGCGAAGTTGGGTAGATGAAACACCGAGGAAACCGCATGCAATTGCTGCACTTAATAGCGCAGCAAAAATGACTCTGCGGCGGCGATGCTGCCGTGTGAAGGAAAAGAATGCCATCGATGATTCCTTTAGTGCGTTCTGCTGTCAATATACCGGTCAACTGTACCGGTTTTTTGACGCATAGTTCAAGAAAATCTTGAAGAGCTGTGGTCGATCGCTCATCCTGTTCTTTTCATTGTTATGAGAGCCTAAGAGTGCACTGATTGGAGTCTATATCTGCTCGCGATGGTGTTGTTTACGCGTGAGAGTATCGTCTGATGTCTCACATCTGGCATATAAATTTTCTTTTATGAAATCCACTTTGATCTGCAGAAATGTATGAATTAACCACTGATTGAGGTTGTCATGGTTGCCGTTGTGGTCGCAACAAGTTAGAAAAACAGCCATATAGCATGTGGATGTTGAACTGACACCAGAAAAGGAAAATATAGGAAATAGGAAGTAGTGTGAGCGTCTCGTACACGACAGAATCCCTCCCATCAATTGTTGGTCAGGTTGCACCAGTGAAATCTGAATCCATGAAATATCGCATTAAAGGCGCAGATTACTACATCGACTGTAAAGATGATTGTCCGATCCCTACAACAGTTGACCGTATTGTCATTGAAAAAGGTTCTAGGGTCTGGGCTGGATTGTTTTTTGCATTTTCGATCCTCATGTTCTCAGCATTTATCACCTCAGTTTTCCGGGGTGAGTCGTCACTTCTTTTGACTGTGGCTACTGTGGCGACTGTCGTTTTTGCGCTTGCAGGTATTCATTTTCTGCCACGGAAGAACTTCATCAGCCGTAATGGTATTGAAATCAGTGGTTTTTTGAGTATGAAGCGCCTTCCTTGGCCAACTTCTCGGACCAGCTTCTTTGTGCACGATTCTCGAACTGCTGGTCGTCTGTCCGCTAGTTCGAGTCGGGTTCAGACACTGAGTGTCAAACTCATCAGCGATGCGGGGAAACAGATTCCATTGGGCATTAGCTTTACTGGCCCAAATACCCATGAACTTGAACGGCAGGCAGTGATCCAATGTTCACGTATCTGGGACTGGGGCGTTGCTCGAGGTTTCACCATCGATTCGGGTGACTATGTTGCTCTTCATGGACTAGGAAAGCAACAACTGCTTCGAATGAGGCAAGAAGATCGCTTCGGCCTTCGTTAGGGAAGCTCATTCACCGCCTGAAGCGAGTTTGATCCGTAGCGATGTTTACGTCCTTGTCGCCGTGTAAATCGTGTGGGGAGCTGAATACATCTCATCCCTAAAAAGGGGTGGGCCCGGCAGCTGCCGGGCCCACCCCTTTATGCCTTGAACCTAGTTCTTCTTCTTTGCAGGCGCTTCGCCCAGCTCGAATGAAGCAACACGGATTGTGGCCTCATCGTCGGCAGAGTCTGGCGAGGCTTCGAAATGAGCAGGTCCCTGAATCTTCGTTGCTGCCGCAAGGTCTTCCAGGACATCCTCAAGCAGCGGGATGATCTGTTTAGGAGCAGACACCGTCACTTCAAGGAAGGGCGTCCTGGGGGACACCTTTGCTTCGGACTTGACGCGGCGGAGGACCACCAGTGCCTCAGAAGCAACACCCAACAACACGCTGGAAGCATCTTCGATAGCGCCTTCAACGGTCCCATCCGGAGTGACCTCAAGATCGGAAGTAGTCGGCCATGCAGCCTGGTGGACGCTACCTTCGCGATACCAGCTCCACACCTCTTCGGTCACGAAGGGCAGGTAGGGGGCAAGCAAACGAACGAAGGTGTCGATGGCAATCGCCAGCGCTGCTCGGGCAGATGCAGAAGCCTGATCGCTCCACTTACCCTCGCGGTTGTAGGCGCGTTCCTTCACGAGCTCCAAGTAGTCGTCACAGAAAGTCCAGAAGAAAGACTCGGTGACTTCCAGTGCACGAGCATGCTCGTAATTTTCCAGAGCAGTAGTCGCAGAAGAGACAACCTCGCGCAAAGCGGCAAGCATCGAACGATCAAGTGGCTGGACAACGTGTGTGATATCCAGATCCAGATCTGCGTCTCCACCCATCGTGAGCGCGAACTTCGAAGCGTTGAGCACCTTAATGGCCAGGCGGCGGCCAATCTTCATCTGCGATTCATCGAAAGCGGCATCCAGGCCCAGTCGAGCAGAGGCTGCCCAGTAACGCACCGCGTCCGAGCCAAACTTCTCGAGCAGACCCATAGGGGTCACAACATTGCCCTTAGACTTCGACATCTTCTTGTGATCCGAGTCCAAGATCCATCCGGAAAGGCCGGCGTGTGCCCAAGGGAGCGCGCCGAATTCTAGATCGGCACGGACGACCGTTGAGAACAGCCAGGTTCGAATGATGTCCTGACCCTGCGGACGCAAGTCCATCGGGTAGGTACGGGAGAACAGGTCCTCGTCCTCAAGCCAACCGCAGGCAATCTGCGGAGAGAGGGAAGAGGTCGCCCAGGTATCCATGATGTCGAGTTCGCCGACGAAACCACCGGCGACGCCGCGCTGATCCTCGGTGTAACCGGGAGCGGTATCCGATGAAGGATCAACAGGAAGCTGATCCTCGCTGGGGGTGATGATCTGCGTGTAATCAACTTCGCCGCTGTCATCGACGCGGTACCACAGGGGGAATGGAACGCCGAAGAAACGCTGACGGGAGACCAGCCAGTCGTTGTTGAGGCCGCGTACCCAGTTCTCGTAGCGCACGCGCATGAAGTCCGGGTGGAACTCCAGCTCCTTACCGCGCTCAATGAGTTCCTCGTTCAGGTCCTTGCCAGTCGCGGGGTTGACCCACGGCTTGCCACCGTTACGGATATACCACTGACGCGAAGTCACGATCTCCAGGGGCTTGTCACCCTTTTCGAAGAAGTTCGTCTGACGCATCGTCTTCTGGGGTTCACCGCGCATCTCGCCACTTGCCTCGAGGCGCGCCACCAAGGCCTCGCGAGCAGAGAAGGTCGTCTTCCCCGCGAGCTCAGCGAAGGCCTCGCGACCTTCATCGGTGGTGATCCACTCGGGAGTTTCGGTCTGTAGACGGCCATCCTTGCGCAAAACTGTACGCAACGGAAGATTCAGGTCACGCCACCAATCGATATCGGTCGTGTCACCGAAAGTACAGCACATGGCGATACCGGCGCCCTTGTCCATCTCCGCCTCGGGGTGGGGAAGAACAGGGACCTCAACGCCGAAAACGGGGGAGGCAACCGTAGTTCCAAACAATGGCTTGTAGCGCTCGTCGTCGGGGTGAGCGATCAAGGCCACGCACGCGGGAAGGAGCTCGGGGCGAGTCGTCTCAATGCAGACATCAACGCCGTTCTCAACCGGCGCACCGGCTGCAGCGGCCTCGGCAGCACGCGCGGGGTCGGTGATGTGGAAAGCGAGGCGGTGGTAGAAACCCGGGTATTCGCGGCTCTCAAGCTCAGCCTGCGCAACCGCGGTCTGGAAGGTCACGTCCCACAGGCCGGGAGCCTCAGCCTGGTAGGCCTCTCCGCGCTCGAGATTGCGCAGGAACGCAGCCTGGGCAACCTTGCGGGCACGAGTACCGATGGTCTGGTAGTTCTGGGTCCAGTCAACCGACAGGCCTAGGTGGCGCCACAGGTCTTCGAAGTGCTTCTCGTCTTCGACGGTCAAGCGCTCGCACAGCTCCACGAAATTCCGACGCGAGATTGGCACCTGATCGCGAGCCTTGATGGACTTGCCTTCACCGCCGACATGAGGGGGTTCAAAATTCGGATCATAGGGGAGGGTCGCATCGACGCGAACCCCAAAGTAGTTCTGCACGCGGCGCTCGGTGGGCAGGCCATTGTCGTCCCAACCCATGGGGTAGAAGACTGATTTCCCCAGCATTCGCTGGAAACGCGCGACGACATCGGTGTGCGTGTATGAGAACACGTGGCCGACGTGAAGTGAACCCGAAACCGTGGGCGGGGGAGTGTCGATCGAGTAGACCTCTTGGCGGGGGCGGCTTCGATCAAAACGATAGGTTCCCTGATCTTCCCAACGCTGGTTCCACTGGGCTTCGAGGCCTTCAGTGGCGACCTTGTCCGGCACTTGGGGTGCGGGCAGCGAGGTTGGTTCGGCCTGGCGCTGAGCGCTCATACGTATTCTCCATCCGAGTCGTGGACTTATTACCGTCCAAGCGTACTTTTCTCGGGCATATCGGTCCAGTGCGCGCACCGATGGCACCTCACTCCTCGTGGCCGTAACATCTGCTCTCTTCGTGATCTGCATATGCGCCACTAGTCATGCTGAGTAGTCTTGAAGGAGCACAAAAATCACATGACAAGGAGAATCGATGAATACGCTCGCGCACCACGATATCGGTGAGGAAACTATCGATCTCCTCCAACGCCTCATCGCACTCGGTTCAGTCAATGACCTCACCCCCGATTCTGGCAATGAAGAGGCTGCTGCAAACCTATTTGAAACCTTCTTCGATGGACTACCCGTCGAAGTTGAACGCATCGAGCCTCACCCAGGGCGTACTACTTTGGTTGTCACCTTGCGCGGCAGCGATCCTTCAGCGCAGCCCCTGACTTTCCTTGGACACACTGATGTCGTCCCTGTTGATGAGAAACACTGGACCCATCTGCCCTTTGCAGGTGAGATCAGTGAGGGAAGTATTTGGGGGCGAGGAAGCGTCGATATGCTTCACTTGACCGCGGCGATGGCAGTTGTCACCCGGCGCATTGCCGAAGAAGTTTCCCGAGGCGGAGCTCGCCCCGCGGGAACCCTGACCTTCGTCGCCGCAGCCGACGAAGAAGCACGAGGCGGACTTGGGGTTCCGTGGATTGGTGAACACCGCTCGGATGCTTTCCCCTGGGATGCCCAGCTCTCTGAGATGGGAGGCGCCCATATTCGCGGCGCTCGCGGCGCAGACAGTGTTGTTGTCATTGTCGGTGAGAAAGGGGCTGCTCAGCGTCGCCTTCATGTGCGTGGAGATGCTGGACACGGCTCGATTCCTTTGGGACGTGTCAGTGCGGTTGAGATGCTCGCTCGAGTTTCGCGAGCTCTGTCTCACGCGCAGTGGCCACAGGCCAGTGACGAGATTTGGGCTGGATTTGTCCGCGCGTTTGAATTTGATTCAGAACTTGAAGAATCTTTGATTAGCGGTACATATCGCGGGGACTATAGCGAATTCGGAGACCTTGCGGCGTACGCCCACGCGGTCTCGCATATGACCGTTGCACAAACGGTTGTCCGCGCCGGCGGTCCTATTAATGTTCTCCCTTCATCCGGAGAACTGGAGCTGGATATCCGTACCCTTCCGGGGCAAAGCGATGATGATGTCGATCGTGCGATTACCGAGGCCTTGGGAGAGCTTGCTGGCCACGTGACCATCGAGCGCTTGTTGAGCGAGCGGGCCACGGCCTCGTCAATCGACACAAAACTGTACCGGGCGATCGAGGAGACTTTGACGCAGATGAACCCCGGGGCGAAGGTTGTTCCAATTCTCTTCCCGGGTGGTTCCGACCTCCGAGTTGGACGCCACAAAGGGGGAGTGGGTTACGGTTTTGGCTCCTGTTCTTCTGGAGCAACTTTGGGGCAGGTCTACTCCCAGCTTCACGCTCACGATGAACACATCGCCGTGGAAGATGTTGTTTCAACAGTGTGCGCTCTTGATCACCTTACTCGGGTCTTCATTTACCCCGAAAAGGCCTGAATCCAAGCGTTGACTAAGCCTTCGTCTGCTGTGCGTTTGCTCAACAGCGAGCGTTACAAACGCCCACGAAGTGGCACGAGTCGCGAACCGAGGGCTTTGGGCCATATCTTTATTTAAAGCGCGAGTTTCCGTGCTTTATCCAAAGACCAGTAGACGTCACTATGAACTAATTGAAGGAGATCAGGATGCCAGCTTCACGCATCACCACAAAAGCAGCCGCACTAGCTACAGCAGCTGTCCTCATGTGCGCTTCGCTGGCCGCCTGTGCGCCGAAAAATGCCGGATCGGCACAATCGGGAGCAAAGAGCGATACGGTGACAGTTGGTCTTCCCGGTTCTCTGTCTACCTTGGACGTCGCTCACGAGACTGGCATTATCAACTACTACGTTGCCCAGGTGACCTCCGAAGGTCTCCTTGCTGTCGATAAGGACGGCAAGTTGGTTCCCGCAATCGCGACGGACTACCGCACTGATGATGCGAAGACCTGGGTTTTCCAGATCCGTCAGGACGCAAAGTTCCAAGACGGTAACCCCGTGACCATTCAGGACATCCTCTTCTCGATCGATATTGCGAAGGATCCCGATAAGTCCCCTTCATCGGCGGTCTACTGGGCCAAGGGCGTTGAAGCAACTCAGACCGGCGAGTGGGAGATCACTATTACGCTTCCTACTCCCGCCGTGAATTTCGGGTGGACCGTGACGGCAAACGGTGGTCTGTGGATCACCGAAAAGTCGTTCTACGAAGCCGCGCAGTCCTATGGTTCCTCCAAGGACCTCATCATGGGTACCGGCCCCTACAAGGCGACCTCTTTCCAGCCCGATTCGAAGGCTGTTTTTGAAAAGAGCGGTACATGGTGGGGCGGCGATACTCCCGCACAGAAGATCGAGTTCGATTTCTTCTCAGACGAGAATGCTCGACTGTTGGCTCAGCGTAGCGGCCAGATCGATATCGCAACGCAGATTCCCACCGATCAGGTTACTCAGTTTGAATCTATCGATGGGGTCAAGGTTCTCACCGAATCTGACCGCTCCTATGTGGGCCTGACCTTTGATCAAGGCGTGGCACCTTTCGACGACATTCATGTTCGTAAGGCAGTTGCCCATGCCGTTGACCGTAAGGCAATCGTCGATTCCATCCTTAAGGGACGCGGAGAGGTTGCGACCGCAATCACACCCAATGACCAGCTGGGTAGCGAGATTGGCATCGATAAGGCGCGCGAACTTCAGGCACAGCTTCCCATCGATTCCTTCAGCTTGGACCAGGCACGTGCAGAGCTTGCACAGTCTAAGGTTCCCAATGGTTTTGATACGGAACTGACCTACCCCGCATCGATCCCCGAGATGGGCTCTGCGGCGCTGGCAATCGCTGATAACCTCAAACAGATCGGCATTAACCTCACGGTAACTTCTAAGCCCATTGAAGAATGGATCTCTAAGGTGGGAACTGGCGAGTACGGTCTCTACTACATGAGCTACACCTCAACCACCGGTGACCCCGGAGAGGTTGCAGGCTGGCTGCTTGGACCCGATAACCCCGCACGTTACGAAAATGAACAGGTTCAGAGCCTCATTGCCTCGTCCACGGCAGAGACTGATCCGATGAAGCGTGTTGAGCAAATCGTTGCGGCACAGAAGATCGCTCAGGAGAATACGATCTACTCGCCGATTTGGTGGGGCAAGACCTCGACCGCATTCTCGAAGACCGTTACACCGAATAACTACACGTCTTTCTTCTTCATGACCCCCTGGGCCGCATCCCTGAACGTCACGAAGTGATGGCACGTTTCTTCGCACGACGCCTCGCGGGGTTCGCGGCGGTGTTGCTGGCCTTATCCTTCATCATCTTCTCTTTGCTGGACTTAGTTCCCGGAGACCCGGTGAAGATTCTGGTTGGCACTCGCCGCCTCACCCCCGAGGTGCGTGCTGCTATTACCGCCCAATACGGGCTGGATGAGCCGCTACTTTTGCGTTATTGGCATTGGCTGCTTCGAGCGCTCAGGGGAGATTTTGGCACCTCCGTGCGCTCCGCGACTCCCGTTACTGACGTCCTCGCTGCACGCGTCGGATTAACCACGATGCTGACTCTGATGGCATTTGTTTTGGCCATCTGCGTCGGGGTTCCACTGGGAATTTGGGCTGCTCGACGTGCCGGCAGCTGGGTGGATCGCTCCATCATCGGCTGGAGTGTTGTTGGTATTTCTGCACCGGGATTTGCCCTGGGTCTTGTGCTGCTCTATGTCTTCGGACTCATGCTGGGATGGTTCCCGATTTTCGGCGCAGGTGAGGATTTCGTGGATTCCCTGTGGCATCTTGCACTTCCAGCAATTGCACTTGCAACCGGCATCGGTGCGATGATCATTCGAATTACTCGCGCTGCAGTTGTGGCAGAACTCAGCCAGGATTATGTAACTTTCGCGCGCTCGCGCGGCTTGGCCTCTAGGCGTATCACCCACATGTACCTGCGCGCGGCCTCGCTGCCAATCATTACTTCCGCGGGACTGATCTTGGGCACTCTTTTCGGCTCGACGGTTCTTGTTGAGGAAGCTTTTTCTCTTCCCGGACTGGGGCAGCTTCTTGCCGATTCCATCACCTATAAGGACGTGCCTGTCGTCCAAGCGATTGCGCTCTTGGTAGCAGTGATCATCATCGCTGTCACATTTATTGTCGACCTTGCAGCTTTCATTGTTGACCCGCGTCAAAAGCTTGAAGAGGGAGGTGTCGCATGAGCGATCGCGTACCGTCTCAGGGTGCCCAGGCCAACGCCGAAGTTCCCGTTGGTCGTTTCCGTTCCTCAGTACGAGGCCTCGCCCGCGCAATGCGATCAGTCCCGGGCTCCGTCGTTCTTTCCTTCATTATTTTGATCGCAGTCGCAGTGTGCGTCTTTTTCTCCCCGCTGATCGTTCCCAATGCTCTTGGACAAGACGTTTCTTTAGGGGTGAGCCCCGCGGGCACTCCCGGTCATATTTTTGGAACCGATAAAGTTGGGCGTGACATTCTCGCATTGACGATTGCGGGCGCCCGTTCCGCTGTCATCGGTCCACTGGTGATCGCTGGCGGTTCGATGATCCTGGGACTGATTTTTGGAATGACCGCCGGCTGGTGGGGAGGCTGGTGGGATGCCCTTGTATCTCGTTCTTGCGAAATCCTGCTTTCGATGCCGGTTACATTGCTCGCAATCGTCGTTGCGGGTGTGATTGGTGGTTCCTATTGGGTGACGGTTGGCGTACTGATCATTTTGTTTGCGCCTTCCGATATCCGGATGATTCGCGCCGCCACTCTTCAACAAAAACCACAGCCCTATATTGAATCAGCGCAGGTTCTGGGCTTGTCTTCGCCTCGTATCCTTGGAGTTCATATTCTTCCGAATATCACTCCTATCGTGTGGGCAAACCTCTTTGTCAACGTCGCATTTGCGCTTGTGTCACTCTCTGGACTGTCCTACCTAGGATTTGGCGTCGGCGCGCAGGACGCGGATTGGGGACGTCAGCTTGCTGATGGACGTTTTATTTTCAACCAGAACCCAGCAGCATGTGTTGTCGCTGGTCTTGCCATCATCATCACGGCAACCGCAATCAACATCGCAGGTGATTGGTGGAGTGAAAGGCAGGAGGCGCGCTCGTGAGCAAGAATCAGGGTCTTATTGCCTCGCATATTAGTGTCACGCGAGATGACGGGCACGTCCTTGTCGATGATGTTTCGATTCACGCAGAAGCCGGACGCACCCTAGTTATTGTGGGTGAGTCAGGTGCCGGAAAGTCCATGCTTGCACGCACTATTTGTGCGCTCACTCCTCATACTTTGAGTGCCCAGGGGCAAGTGACCTTGGGCGGACGCGAGTTCGATATCGTCCGCCAAGCGCGTGCCTTTAAAGCACTTCGGGGCAAAGGTATTGTCTGGCTTCCTCAAGATCCTTTTACCTCGCTGTCTCCTACCCAGCGTTGCAGCACACAGATTATCGCCGGCACTCGGTTGCCCAAGCGTGCGCGGGATGAACGTGTTCGTGAGCGTCTTCGCGAAGTTGGACTTCCTGAACGCGTTGCTCAGGCTTACCCTCAAGAACTTTCTGGAGGCATGCGCCAACGTGTAGCTATCGCTGCAGCCCTGGACTCTTCACCCGGAGTCTTCATTGCGGACGAGCCGACAACGGCTTTGGATGTGACGACCCAGAAGGAAATTCTTGATCTTCTGAGTGAGCTGAGCGAAAGCCGATCGATGGCCCTCATCTTGATCACCCACGATCTTGCTCTTGCCCGCGAGTACGGTGACGAAGTAGTTGTGATGCGCCATGGGCGCGTCGTCGAATCGGGAAGCGTCGAGAAAGTCTTTACTCACCCCGAAAACGACTACACCCGTCAGCTTGCAGCCGCCGAGCCTCGACTAGATGGCCCAAATCCCCGTTCTTTCACGGAAGAATCCCAAGCAGACCACTCTTTGGACGCAGCCTCGGACAAGAATCATGTTGCGCCTGCTTTGGTTGATGCACGGGACTTGGTCAAAATTTTCCGCGGACGCAGCCGCAGGGATCAGCACGTGGCGGTCGATGGAGTTTCGCTTTCTGTCGCGCACCAAGAATCCGTTGGAATTGTTGGTGAATCTGGATCTGGGAAGACCACCCTTGCACGTCTGATTATCGGTTTGGAAAAGCCAGATTCGGGAAGCATAGAGGTCAACGGCACACTGCGGGAGAAATTACAAGGTGCCTTAGAAGGTGGGCGACCCCCAATGGGGATCGTTTTCCAAAATCCGTATTCTGCCCTCAACCCAGCGCGCACTATTGGCGCCACCCTTGCCGAGGCTTTACGCGTAGGTGGTCGTTCAGCTAGCGAGGTGCCGAGCCTCTTGGAGTCTGTCGGCCTTCCAGCCTCCTTTGCAAACCGTTTTCCCGCGCGCCTCTCTGGTGGGGAACGCCAGCGCGTCGCTATCGCCAGGGCTCTGGCGACGCGACCGCAGCTTTTGATTTGTGACGAGGCCGTCTCTGCTTTGGATGTGTCTGTGCAGGCTTCTGTTTTGGAGCTTTTGCTCCAGCTTCAACGCCGCCAGGGCTTCGCATTGCTTTTTATTACTCACGACCTTGCCGTGGCGCGCCAGATGTGTGATCGTCTTGTTGTGATGAAGGACGGACGCATCGTTGAAGAGGGCGCAACCGAAGATATCCTTCATTCGCCGACCCAGGAATACACGCGGGTCTTGCTTGCCGCAGTACCTGGCCAAGAGAGCGACAATGACTGAGAAGATTTCACACATCTCAATTGAATCTGGTGAGAGTAGCTACGAGCGCCTGCTTGCTTTAGGGGTCCCCGAAGAGCGCGCGAAAGATTGGGCGCGCCTTGGCCCCAAGATGCGTGCGACCTTGTGGACCAACGGCTCTGTGGGAGTATGGGAAGTTCACCGTGAACTCTCTGCGCACCTGCGCATTGCAGGATGGACTCTTCTCGATACCGATCAGGTGGTATGTGAAGCAGAACAAGCCCGTCGTGTGCGTGAGGTCATATCGGAACTCTGTGATGAGATGCGTTTGCGTCGCTTCCCACTGATGAAAGCTGACTCGTGGGCAGATGAGGGCATTTTTGTTGATGTCCTCCGCTCGATTGGTTTTGAGCAGGTAACAATCAATGGGAATCCTCATCCCATTGAAAATGATCGCGATTACTCCCATAGTGGATGGCTTCTGTGGAACCCCGATTTTGCGCGAGAAAGTGTGGATTTGGTAATCCCTGCGTACGAGCACCAAAAGACGGAATTTACCTGCGGTCCCGCAAGTGCGCTGATGACACTCGGTGAAATTGAAGGAGATCCGCACACCGATTTTGTCAATGAACTGGATCTATGGCGCCAAGCAACCTACTCGGGGGGAGTGGGCCACTTTGGCTTGGCCTCGGCACTGGCGGACCACGGAGCAGAGGTTGAAGTTCTTGCATCGACTTTGGAACCAATCGTGGGGATTTCGAAAACCACGATGCTGGGTAAGCGTGCGCGGGTCGCTCTTCACCACGAGCATATGGCGCGCGCACGCGAATTGGGAGTTTCTTCCCAGGTGAGGGAAGTGTCGGTAGAAGACATCACCTCAGCCTTGGATGCGGGCAAGCATGTCATTGCCCTAGTTGACCTTGCCCCGCTGAACGGTGAAGATACCCCGCACTGGTTGCTGATTTGGGGTCGCATTGGGGACTTTTTCCTGATTCACGACCCCTGGTACGACGAAGAGTTCGGAGAGACATGGGTGGAAACCTATGTCCAGCCCCTCCACTCACGCGACCTATGGGAAGCTGCACAGTGGGCAGATGGAACTCACGAGCGTGCGCTCCTTACCGTCCGTACTTCTCGCTGAAGTTTTTCTCGAAGGTTTCCAGCGATAC
The DNA here is from genome assembly GCF_963542285.1 of uncultured Actinomyces sp. Taxonomy (GTDB): domain Bacteria; phylum Actinomycetota; class Actinomycetes; order Actinomycetales; family Actinomycetaceae; genus Pauljensenia. Next base: position 103,822 of record NZ_CAUTWQ010000001.1, read on the forward strand.
GCCTCGCGTTTCGGGAACGATGAACACGTAGAAGCACAAGGAAATAATGTTGATAAGGCCAAACACGGCGTAGGTCCACGTTGCTCCCAAGTGCGTAATCATGACCGGGAATACCCAGGTGACGACCGCGTTCATCAGCCAACCGCAGCCGACGGCGAAACCCTGCGCCACGCCTCGGATCTTGGAAGGAAAGATCTCCGAAACCAAAACCCAATTGACGGTTCCGGACTGCTTGGCGAAGACGAAAAGTGACACCAAAACCACGACGAGCCAGGGCAGGTATGTCGGGATCGATTGCGAGATCGTTCCATCAGTTTGAACGTAGGGAGAGATCCCGAAGCCAAAGACAATCGCCAAAGCAAAAAGAGAAAGCGTGACGCCAGTTTCTTGGTAGATACCGACATGGCGGCGAGCAAGACGCGACACCAGATAGAGGCCAAAACCAGCTCCTAGGCACGCTACAGCACCTGTGATGACGTTCAGAGTGATGGAATCTGCTGCGGAGAAACCTGCTGCGGCAAGGATTTTGGGCAGGTAGTACATCGCGGTATTGATACCGGTGAGCTGGTCGAAGCATGCAAGGCCGATGCCGATGAGAAGTAACCGCCGAGTCCACTTGACTGAAAGGGTACGGCGCAGCGACCAGTGTCCTTGAGCGTGTTGATCATGCTGAAGCGCTGCGATCTGTTCGATTTCTTCACGCAGATTGTCGCGCTTGGGATCGCGGATACGCTTGAGTGCGCCGATGGCTTCGTAGTAGCGGTCCTTGGAAGCGTACCAGCGCCCAGACTCAGGCATGAGGCGCATTCCCAGCCATAGGCAGACGGCCGGGATCGTTGCAAGTACAAGCATCCAACGCCATGCCAAGCCATCGCCGCTGGTTACGACTGCACTTGTCACGTGCTGGACTTGATCCCAGGGATACCATTGGCCACCGGTCAAAGTGCCTGAAGGGTCCTCGGAAACAAAGACCTGAGGTCCACCGTGAGCGCTAGATAGGATCGCGTTCATCGAGTAGGCGAGGAGCTGGCCAAAGACGATCATGAACTGGTCAAGCGCAACCAAGGAACCTCGAACGCGCGTCGGGGCAGACTCTGCGAGGTAAACGGGAACGGTTGCTGAGGCACCACCGACGGCAAGCCCTAAGATGAAACGGAAAATGTACAGAATTGCGACATTTGGGGCAAAGGTGCACCCCAGGGTTCCGAGAATGAAGATTCCCGCCAAAAGGAGAATATTGTGGCGGCGCCCGTAGCGATCGGATAGGCGGCCTCCGACGATCGCTCCCAGCGCGGCACCGAGGGCCAGAAAGGCCCCGACCAGACCTTCTTCGAATTCATTGATCGCAAGGCCTCCGGCGCTGCGAGGCATATACATATAGGGCAGTGCTCCGGCGATGACTCCCGTGTCATATCCGAAGAGCAGGGAACCGAAGGTGGCGACTCCTGCAAGGAAGGCGATGGAGCGCTTTGGTCCCGAAGCTGGAGTGTCTCGAATCAGATCGTCGAGTTCCTTTTTGCTCAGCGCAGGAGGCGTTGAAGAATGAGTCATGGTCTCTATTGTGCATCCCCTCTTCATTGCGCGTACGCATATTCGGTGAATTGCTCATGTGTTCTGGGGGAATGAACAGATGCCCGTTGCATCCCATGCATAGGCCGAGGCCGTGGCCGGCACGCGACGCGCACCCAGCCCCGGCCTCGGGAATAGGGATTGTGAACTGTTTAGAGGACCATTGCAGCAATCCATCCGCCAATCAAGAGCGGAACGTTGTAGTGCAAGAAGGTCGGGATCACCGTGTCCCGCATGTGGTCGTGCTGACCATCGACGTTGAGCCCCGCTGTCGGGCCGAGCGTCGAGTCGGACGCGGGCGAACCGGCGTCGCCCAGCGCGCCCGCGGTGCCGATGATGGCGACGGTGGCAATAGGGGAGAAGCTCAGAGTCACGCACAGGGGCACGTAGATCGCCGAGATAATCGGCAGGGTCGAGAAGGAGGAGCCGATACCCATGGTGATAACGAGGCCGACGAGCAGCATGATGATTGCCGCGAGAACCTTTGAACCGTTGAAGAGCGCTGCGGTTCCATCAACCAAAGGCTGAATCTGGCCTGATTCGTTGAGGACTGAGGCATAGCCCTGAGCGGTGATCATGATCAAGCCGATGAGGCTCATCATCTTCATACCGCCACTGAAGACATCGTCGGCCTGCTGCCAAGGGACGACTCGCATGAAGAGCATCATGCACAGCCCCACCAAGGAACCAACGAGAAGAGGATCGGCCTCAGAATCCATTCGCGTGAGCACCGTCTGAATGACGAAGCACACGACAAGAGCGGCTACTGCGGCCCAGACCTTCTTCATATCAATCGGCTTCTCTTCAGAAGATACGAAGGAGGAGTCGCGCTGTTCATAAGTGCGGGGCTTGCGGTAGGAGAAGAGAAGAGCGATCGCGCAACCGATTGCCATTGAAGCCGCGGGAATTGCCATTGCTGCCATGGGGTTGACAGAGGAGACATCCATGCCGGCGGCGTTGATGTTCTTGTAGAGAATGTCGTACAAGAAGATACGTCCGAAGCCGATGGGGAAGAACATGTAGGCGGTGACGATGCCGAAAGTAATCGCACAGGCAATCAAGCGGCGGTCTATCTTGAGTTCATTCATCACGCCAATGAGCGGTGGAATGAGGAGCGGGATGAAGGCGATGTGAATGGGGATCAGGTTCTGGCTCATCACGCCCATGACGAGCACGCCGCCGACGATTCCCCATTTAACGCCGCGAGCAACGCGAGCCGAACTTTGAGCATCAGCGTTGCTCATACGGTTGACGATCGTGCGCGCAAGCAAAGCCGGCAGACCTGAGTGGGCGACCGCCATGGCGAAGGCGCCAAGCAATGCGTAGGAAAGTGCGATCTTTGCGCCTCCGGCAAGGCCGGTCTGGAAAGCCACCATCGTGCCAGAGATTCCCATTCCAGCAACAAGGCCGGCGACAATAGAGGCCACAAAGAGAGAGATAACGACGTGCACTCGGGCGATGCTGAGAGCCAGCATGACGATGACCGAGAGGACGACTGCATTCAACAAAAGCATGAGTATTCCAAGAGGTTGCGTGTGTGTTTAAAAGTGACGTGGATAAGGAGCAAAAGCTTCAGTCGGGTGCGAAGTTAAAAATGGGATGCGTGAGCGTGAATGAAAAGCTCCGGCTAATCTTCGCGGGCGCGGGGGATTATCCTGACGGCGTCTCGTGACGACGTCAGCCAAGATGATGGTCGCGCTCAACAGCAGCGTCGACCGCCGCGACGATCGCAGAGGAAAGACCCGCCTCTTGGGCGGCGAGGAGGCCAGCGATAGTCGTGCCGCCCGGAGAAGAAACCCGATCGATAAGGTTTGCGGGTACTTGCCCATTCTCGAGGCCATTGAGCATGAGCTGCGCGCTTCCCAAGAACGCTTGGGTGACGATGCGCGTCGAATCAGCCTTGGTGAGGCCGTGGTTCACGCCGGCCTCGGCCATCGCATCGATCATGCGGAAGATCCATGCCGGGGAAGAAGAAGCAATCGCTGTAAAAACGGGGAAGTACTTCTCATCCAACACGATCGTTTGGCCGACCGAATCCAGAAGCTTACGAGCGGCGGTGAGCTGTTCGTCCGTTGTCCCCATGGGATACAGGGCGCTCATTGACTGGCCGATCTGTGCATTGACATTGGGCATGACGCGGACCAAGGGAATGGCTGCACCAAAATCCGAAATGATCTGATCTGTCGTACGGCCCGCAGCGATAGAGACGAGGCAGAGGTCCTTGGCAAAAAGAACACTCTCGCGGATCTCGCGAATGACTTCGGACTGGACATTCGGTTTCACTGCAAGGACCAAGAGGTCGCTCTGCTCGGCGACCTGACGGTTTGATGCGAGTGCAATGCCTCCCAGCTCATCAGCCAAGTCTTCTGCGGCTTGGTGGTGTCGATCGGCGAACATCAGATCCGAGCCGCTGAAGCCAGCGGCCACGGCACCGCGTGCAATAGCTGAGGCCATTGCACCTGTTCCGATGAAGCCGATACGCATGACAGTCCTTGAATGAGAAGGTGTATATGTTGGCGTTATTTTAACCACACTTTACGTGTTGATGGCAACAAGGTCTCATTCTTTGTCTCGAAAAGCTATCCACAAAAGATGTGAATCAAGGATTCATCCACAGAAGCGGTCATGGACCCTGAACCGGAGTTGGGAGACGGACACACTGAAGGCATGGATTCACACTTTCAGTCTCATCTGAGCCGTAGAAGGCAGTTGGAACGATTGGTCTTTACCTCTCAGTTAGCTGAGGAGAATCAGGATGCAGATAGGAGCATCGAGCGAGAAGACCCTCAGGGCGGTGAAGAAAATCGGGGGCGAGGTCTACGCTGGAGCTGGAGATGGCGTACCGCTCGAGTATTTATTGCGATCTGCTTGTTTCTCGCACTAATAGCGGGTGTTGTCCATAGCTGGAATAGTCGCTTAGAAGAAGACAATCTGTCGGCTTCTGATGCCGAATCCCCAAGTGCGCATGCCGATAGCACCGGGTCTCTCTCTTCCTTGAGCCCAGGAATTCAGCTTTCCAGCGAGGAGGGAAGAGGAGCTAGCGGCCAAGTGATGGTTCATATGACAGGAGAAGTGCGCGCTCCTGGCGTTGTCCGTGTCAAACATGGTTCTCGCGTTTCGGAGGCTGTCGATCAAGCTGGAGGCTTTACTGAAGACGCGGACCGTGACAGCGTTAACCTCGCTCGGTTGGTTGTTGATGGTGAACAGATTAGAGTTCCTTCTCTGAACTCCTCAAAAGCACAGGGTGAAGCTCCATCCGGTCAAGCTTCCGCCTGCGTTGACGTCACTCAAGCGGATGCCCAAACACTACAAAGACTCGATGGAGTCGGACCGGCACTGGCCGCGCGTATCGTCACCTATAGGAAGTCTCATCCGATCACACGTGTGGACGACCTAGTAGCAGTTCCAGGAATTGGAGCTTCGATACTGGAGAAAATTCGAATTGGTGCCTGCTCGTGAGGGGACCATCGATTGACATCCGCTTAGTGCCCTTAGCGATTTCATCCTGGTTATGTACCTGGGGTGCACTGAACAGAGCTCCACTTCTTCTATGCGCCGGAATATGCATAGCTCTGCTCTTCCCTGTGCTCCTATCCCCACAAGGATTTCAGGGGTTAGGAAAAGAACGTGTCAGTGAATGCGCTCCTCTTCTCATTGTCACAATATGCCTGTGCTGTACGTGCATTGCGATCTCTTCAAGTCGCGCAACGAACTGGGAGAACGAAGCGACACAGTTATGTGCGCAAGGAAAGGAACTGCGCAATGCTTCCTTTGTTTTACTGAGTGAAGTACGCGAAGGAAAGAAAGCAACAAACACGAGAAATAAACCGAGCTACTACGTTCGTGCCCGTTTTCTTGGAAGCAAGGAACACCTGAGCTTTCTCCTTGTATCCACGCGCGAGTCTATGACATCACTTCGACGCGGGGATCGAGTTCTTGCTAGTGGCACCTGCGATCTCAATTGGGCTCATGGTATTCCAAATGTGGGCGCGCTTCGAATCAAATCGTGGGAGCTCCTTCCTTCAAACGATCACTGGACGCGTATTTCTCAAGCTGTCAGGAGGAACCTAGAAAAGATTGTTGTGACATTGCCGCAGCACGCACGTGCGCTGATACCAGGAATGTCACTGGGGGATGATCATCAAGCCAGTGCTCAAATGCGTGATGATATGAAGACAGTGTCATTTGCGCACCTCACAGCAGTGTCAGGCACTCATATGTCGATCTTGATGATGACAGTTGGTCTTCTTACAACAAAGAAACGTCGCATAGCGATCATTACCCAAGTTTCAGTTCTGTTGCTTTTCGCTGGACTTGTTGGCCCCGCTTCGTCGGTGCTGCGTTCCTTTGCGGTCAGCATTATTGGTTTTATTGGAATGTGGAGTAATAGGGAAGGGGGAATTTACTCATCGTTGAGCACTGTCATTATCCTTGCCTGCCTGATATCGCCCTACGATGCGTGTGCCTTGGGTTTTACGCTCTCAGTGCTTGCGACCTGGGGAGTAAGTGTTCCTGCACTTTGGATTGAAACCGCTGTCACTCACGTGGGTCCGATTCCACAATCTGTGCGGTCCGGGATTGAATGGGGTGTCAAACTCATCAGTGTCCCATTGGGAGCCCAACTAGCCACGCTTCCGATCATGCTGTCGATGAACTCGTGGGTCAGTCCATGGGCAATACCCGCTCAGCTACTTATCGCACCATTGGTGACTCCTGTGACTGTAGGGTGTTTTATCTCGGCACTTGCAGCTCAAATATGGCCTGCTCTTGGCTATGTATGCGCATGGTTGACATCGTGGGGAACCGCGTGGATATCAATGGTTGCCTCCAGATTGTCTGCACTTCCAGGTGCGCGAATCGCGGTGGGAGAGTGGTCCGGTCTTATTACGGTGGTCGTCCTTCTCCTGCTGATCTGGGTGGTGAGGGTGAAAATTCGGCGCTTCTCCTCGTAGAGGCAAACAGAACATGCCACACTTAGAGGGCATTGCTTACGGAATGATGGTGACGATCAGTAAAGGAGAGCTATGGCAGCCAAAACGCAAGCGGCACCGGTATCTCCAACACTTGCCCCCCTCGTCCTCATCAAAGGAAGCGAAAGCTTACTGGCAGATCGAGCATTAGGCGAGTTACGTCGTCAGGCACATGAGGTTGATCCTGCCCTTGAACGAACAGATCTATCAGCTGGCACCTATCAAGCAGGACAAATCGATGTTTTGACTTCGCCTTCGCTTTTTGGCGAAAGCCGAATGATCATCATTCCTGACTTGGAGAATATGACGGATGCCTTAGCGGCTGACCTTCAGGCATATGTATCCGCCCCCGCAGCCGATGTCTGGATTTTCATGCGCCATCCGGGCGGCAACGCCCGTGGAAAGAAACTGCTTGATGCGATTGCTAAAGCGGGTTTTCCCGTGATTCCGGCAGAGCCTTTAAAGAATGATCGTGACAAACTCGACTTTGTCCGCGCCGACGTAAGACAAGCCCATCGCAGCATAGAAACTGAGGCAGCTCAGGCTTTAGTGGATGCTCTGGGTAATGATCTGAGTGCGCTCGCGGCTGCGGTGGCACAGCTCCTCAGCGATGTGGAAGGGAAAATTACGCTTGATGCCGTGCGGAAGTACTACTCCGGACGTGTTGAAGCAACAAGTTTTGAAGTCGCGGATGCGATTATCGATGGACGCGCTGCACGGGCTCTGACTTTGGTTCGTCATGCCTACGCGACCGGAAGCGCACCGGCGCAGCTCGTTGCCGCAATTGCAATGAAGTTTCGTGCAATGGCGAAAGTTTCCGCTCCTTCGGGACGAAAGAACCTGGGGATGTCGCCCTGGCAAGCAGAACGAGCTCGACGCGAACTTCGCGCATGGCCCGACCCCGCTTTGGCCTCGGCAATCACTGCAATTGCGCAAGCTGACGAAGACACAAAAGGCGCGTCGAAGGACCCACAGGGAGCAGTTGAAAAACTGGTCATGATCCTGTGTCGGCTTCACCGTGGCTAACGCACCGATTGAAGTGCAAAAATTCGGGGAATTTTAGTCTTCAGGGTCTTCGTTGTGTAACCGAGGAACGCAGGTGTTTTCTGGGCGAATCCCTACTAGCCCACTGTAGAAATCGCGGATCTTGTCCATGTCATTTCGGCGGTTGCCGGTGAGTCGCATCGGCTCACCCCACCCGTAGCGACGCTTTGCGCCATCGATGAAACCGGGAACAATCGGAAGATCAGCTTCCATCGCAATCCGGTAGAAACCAGACTTCCAATAGGGGCGAACGGAACGTGTTCCCTTCGGGGTAATAACCAGAACGAAATGATCCCTGGATTCAGCCAGGGAAATGATCTGCTCAACAAGGTGCCCCGGATGTTCGCGGTCAACGGGAATCCCGCCAATCGCCTTCACGAAACTTCCAATAACAGGGACGTCGGTGAGATTCTTCTTGACCAGGAAAGAGACCGGACGCTCGACGGCCCACATTGCCATCACCATGTAGAAGCCGTCCCAATTTGACGTGTGAGGCGCACCGATGACCAAACAGCGATCGGGAAGAGGGAACTCAGGCGCGAAAGTCCATCTTGATAGATGCATGACAGTGTGAGCCAGTGTTTTACGCAATCCCATGTGCGTCCTTTCCTTGTTCTGCCGCAGTTAGTGTACGTGGGATTGACGGAGTTGGACCTCTCTATGTGAGTGATCCCCCTGAAATCATCCCTGATTGAACCCTGAGAATCGCCTTCTTCGAGTTGAGTTGAGGGCAGCAACATCTAAGATCAAAAACAGAGAGTCAAAGTTTGTCTGCCAGAAGGAGTTTCATGAGCGCCGAAAGTGAATCCAAGGCTGACGAGGCTCCTCAGAGGCGTCCGGCATCTGCCTTTTCGCGTGTCTGGAGTCGTAGCTTGCCGGTTCTCCTCAACTGGTTTCGGACTGCTCCATGCTCGATCATCCTGACGCTCATCATCATGCTTGTCGGGATTGCTGCCCACTTGAGCCACGGTCACTGGAATCAATCTCTTGCCGCGCAGGGCGGTGCAATTCGACCGCTCACCATTGTGACGACGGTTGTGTGGAGTCCTTCGATTGGCACGATGATCAATGCCGCCCTCATGATGGCGATCATCGGTGGCCTTCTTGAGCGTTTCCTCGGATCGCGAATTTGGCTTATTTCTGGGGTTATCTCCCTTCCTATGTCTTTAGCAGGGATGTGGGCCTTCGTTGCTCTAGTAAAGGGAATCTCTCAGAGTGATCTATACCCACTCTTCAGCGGTCCGCTGACAGGCGCAAGCCTTATCATCACAGCCTTGCTTGGAACCGCGAGCGCAAAGATGGATCGCCTATGGGCGTGGCGCACTCGAATCGGCGCCCTTGTTGTCTTGAGCGCTCTCTTGGCATTTTCCTCGACTGCGGGTGCGCTGGCACGTCTCATCGCTTTCCTATGCGGCTGGATCATTGGTGGTTTCACGATTGGCTGGTCGAACCGAGGGCGTTCAATGCTGGGAATTGGAGATCCCGTCCGTCGGGTGATTCCCTTGGTAATTACTGCCACTACCTTGGGCGCCGTAAGCTCAATCTGGAATTTCAGTGCTCATGGTTTCCTAGCTTTTGATCGCGCTGCTTTTTCTCCTGAGCTTGCCATCCAGCAATATATGTGGGCACTGTGCCAGCAAAGCGGCGCTCCCATGAGCTGTGTCAAAGAGATGTACGGCAATTCTTTGATGCTCTATGCTCCCTTGATCTTGGCATCGATTCCTTTTGTGGTTCAGTTGGTTTTGGCTTTTGGTCTTTTCCGAGGCCGTCGTGGCGCTTGGGTGGGCACGCTGGTTCTTCAGAGCGTGCTCGCGATTATTGGCGTCGCACAGATCATGGTTTCCGCGCTTTCGGTGAATGAAGCACAGGGCCTCGACGGCGATGACTTTTTTATCGCTCCCATTCCCATGAGCAAGCTTTTGATCAGCGTCGCTTTCCCCTTGGCAACGCTTCTGCTGACCGCGTGGAATTCCTCTGCGTTCCATGTACGCATTGCCCGACGCTACTGGGTACGCAGTGCAGTTGTCATTGCTGTCTGCGCTGCATTTGGCACACTCATTGCGCTTGTCATTGGGGTTTTAATTCCCGACCAGTTTGTTCCCGAAGCGGATTTACTCAGCCTTTTTGAAGCCTACGTTGTGTCATACGCTCCTGCTGGTGCACAGTGGCTGATTGATACTCCGGTCTATGCAACGACCTTCCTTGCCTCGATTTCGACAGTCTGGATTCCCACGCTGGTGTGGATTGTCGTGGCTGTTTGCCTTCTTAAAGTTTTCCTTGCACCGGTTGAACTACAACACGATGCTCATGACAAGTTAATCGGTCTTCTGCGCCAGCACGGAGCCGGATCTTTGGGGTGGATGCTCGCATGGCCGGGAAACTCGACGTGGATTAGTCCTGATCAACGCGCCGCAGTGTCCTACCGTCAAGAATCTGGCGTGGCGCTGACACTGACACAATGCGCCGCAGCTGATGACGATATTCCAGCAGTGATTTCACAGTTTGCTCGCTTTGCAAGCGATGCAGCACTGACCCCGGCGCTCTATTCGGTCCACGAAGAGTGGGCGCGAGAAGCACATCGTTTAGGCTGGTCCACCGTCAAGGTCGCTGAGGAAGCCATTATCGATCTGGGTGATCTTGCCTTCAAGGGTAAGAAGTTCCAGGACGTACGCACCGCTTTCAATCATGCAAAGCGTGAGGGGATCCGAGCCGAATGGGCGTCCTATCCGAGTCTGCCCGCTCAGCTGAAGCAACAGGTTGATGCAATCTGCCAGGCATGGGCCGATGAGAAGGCTCTTCCTGAGATGGGCTTTACCCTGGGCGGCCTGCGCGAAATTAATGACTCGGATACGCGCCTTCTGTTGGCTCTTGATGAAGAAGATCGCATCCACGCGGTGACCTCATGGATGCCCGTTCACTCAGGTGGCGAAGTGATCGGCCTGACCCTAGATGTGATGCGTCGAGATGACTCTGGTTTCCGTTTGGCCATTGATTTTCTCATTGGCCAAGCTGCTCTTCTGGCGCAAGATGAGGGGCTCCAGTTCATTTCCTTGTCGGGTGCGCCTCTAGCCGAATCGGGCCAATGCGAGGAAAGCGCTGAATTGGCAGATTCGCGCTTCGCTTTTGCCCCCGTTCTTGATGTGATGGGGAGCGTGATGGAACCCGTCTATGGTTTCCGCTCCTTGCTGGCCTACAAGAAGAAATTCCAGGTTCGTTTCGTCCCCCTGTATCTTGCAATTCCCGACATCGCGAATGCGCCTGCAGTTGGTCTGGCAATTGCGCATGCTTATTTGCCAAATATGAGTGCAATCAGCGCTGTGGGAGTCGCAGCAAAGTTGGTGTCACGTGATTAGTCTCCTCAAGCTATTTCCACTTCTACGCGTGTGGATCCTGCCGATTGCTGCAGCCTTGATCCTTGCGGCGCTTGTTTGGGTGTGGTTTTTTGTCATGAAACCCCTTTCCCTCAAGACGCGGTTTGTGAGCGCTTTTGGCGGTGTCATCGTTCTTATCATTGTCCATCACCTTGTCGAAAGGGTCTGGCATCCGGTTGCCGAGGGATTGGGGCGCGTGACATGGCTGTGGGCGGCTCCAGCCCTTATTGCTGCGGTAATGATTGTCGTCGCTCTTTTTCGTCGCCGTCACTGGATTCGTCGTTTTCTGGCAGGGGTGTGCGCGTGGATGCTCATGGCGATTGGAGCTGCACTGGGGATTAACTATCATTTCGAGGCCTATCCCACCATGGCGGAAGTCGTTGGTGGGGGAGTACAGACAATTTCTTGGGATGAACTGAATAACCCTGATGATGCTGCCACTCTGGCGCGCAGTGCAGAGGGGGCCTTTGTCCGTGTCAACATTCCCGCCTCGGATACCTCCTTTACCCCTCGGCAAGCCATTGTTTATCTTCCACCGTCATATTTCAAAGATCCCAGTGCACAGCTTCCGGTCATTGTGCTGATGTCTGGCCAGCCCGGTACGCCTCAAGATTGGCTTGTTTTGGGGAAACTTCCCCAGACGATGGATCAATTCGCAGCGCGGCATGATGGCCGGGCCCCAATCATTGCTGTTGTTGATGTGTACGGCAGCCAAACAGCAAATCCTCTGTGCTCGGACACCTCGCATGGGAAAGTTGCGACCTATGTACAAAAGGATGTCCCGAGCTGGCTGCGCGCTAATTTCCCCGTCTCTTCTGATCAGGGACAATGGGCCATTGCTGGTCTTTCATCGGGAGGAACTTGCGCGCTTCAAGTGGTGACACGCGCTCCCGATTTGTACCGCAGCTTCCTTGACATGTCAGGTGAAGCTCATCCGCAACTCGGTAATGAGGAGCGAACGATTTCGGACGGATTTGACGGCTCTCGAGAGCTCTATGAAGCGAATGATCCCGTGTATCTGATGAGTCACAATCGCTATGAGGGAATCGCGGGCATTATCTCGTGGGGAGAGTCTGATACCGCTTTTAAAGAAGGTCTCATCGAAGTTGATCACGCTGCGGAGAAATCCGGGATGAGCATCGAGACGCGAACCTATCCGGGTGGGCACTCCTGGAAGGTGTGGAGCGCGGCCTTCGAAGACGGATTGCCGTGGCTCGCACAGCGTTTCGGGATGTAGGAACCACGGCAATCGAAAAGAGATTCTTCGCCTAGCTTGGGGGACCAACGAGGCGCATCGGTGAAGATCTCGGCTATGCGAGTTCTTCCACCTTGATAGTCAAGGACATCCAGTGAGATCGTCCCGGGCGAAGGAGCAGCGCATTGCGACGGACGTTGCCTACTTCGACGCAGACGAAGTGTTTCCAGTCCTCGTGGTGCATGTCTGCTGCTTTGGATTCGGCAGGATTCCAGACGATTGTCGATGCAGAGTGCTCTTTTTCAATGATGATCCGTCGTTTGAAACCAGGATCTTCAATGATTGCTCCATTGCTTGTATCGAAGATCGAATCGACCCGACCGTTAGTGAAGCTCAGTGGACCTTCGTGAATACCTTGTGCGTCGCGGACAGTATCCAGTTCCTTTGCTCCTTCGAGGCCGTGAACGCAAATCTCACGTACATCGGAAACATTGAAGTAGGAGTGCAAGGCCTCATCGACGTAGAAGGCTTCGTCATCGGTGTTCTTCATCGAAAGCACCAGGTGAAGTTCCGCACCGAAAGTGATCTCAAGTTTCGATGTGAAACGATTGGGGAATTTTGCTATCTCAGCGTTTGTGGATGGTTTGTAAACGAATTTAAGAACTGCATGGGAATCGCTACGCTCAATCAGTTCCCACGTTGCATTTCTTAAGAACCCATGGTTTTGTGCTTCGGATCCGGGTGCAGCCAAGGAAGCTGTTGCAACACCAAACCACGGTGCACAAATCGGAATTCCCCCGCGTGCGGGCGTCGATGCCCAGGGCAGAGAACGTTCGGAGAGCCAGAGGACAGGCTCGGTGCCAGAAGGTTGCCATGTTAGGATCTGGGCACCTGAATCTGAAAAACTCGCATCACAGCAGTCGTTGCTGGCGCGACAGACGCGTCGGTTTGCCATTGGACAAGGATAGCGCGAGTAACGCCTCACACCTAGCCCTCCGAACAAGGGAATTCCTCAAAAACGGCGATAAGCTAGCTGTGATACGCGTCGAGAATGTATAGGGAGCTTTATGACCATCCGCGAAGATCTACGAAATGTCGCGATTGTTGCACACGTTGACCATGGCAAGACCACCTTGGTTGATGCGATGTTGTGGCAGTCGGGTGCTTTCAATGAGCGCGATACGGTTGAGAAGACCGGTGAACGCGTGATGGATTCGGGCGATCTTGAACGCGAAAAGGGCATTACGATTCTCGCCAAGAACACTGCGGTCCACTATCGCGGTCCCGCCGCTCAAAAGCTCGGGCTCGAAGGTGGCGTGGTCATTAACGTCATCGACACCCCCGGACACGCAGACTTTGGTGGTGAAGTTGAACGAGGCCTATCCATGGTCGACGGCGTCGTCCTGCTTGTCGATTCCTCTGAAGGACCTCTCCCTCAGACCCGTTTCGTTCTTCGCAAAGCCCTTCAAGCCCAGCTTCCCGTCGTGATCGTCGTCAATAAGGTTGACCGTCCCGATGCGCGTATCGACGAGGTCGTCTCGGAAACCCAGGACCTGCTTCTTGCATTGGCTGAGGACCTCATGAGCGAAGGCGTTGATGCCGATGTTGACTCGCTGCTGGATGTCCCCGTTGTCTACGCCTCGGCAAAGGCGGGGAAGTCCTCGCTGACCAACCCCGGCGACGGAAATATCCCCACCGAGGATCTCGAGCCTCTCTTTGAGACAATCCTTCAGCGTATTCCCGGCCCTGAATACGAGGAAGGCGCGCCCCTTCAGGCACACGTGACGAACCTTGATGCTTCGCCCTTCCTTGGCCGCCTCGCTCTGCTGCGTATCCACAACGGCACTCTGCGTAAGGGCGAAACCGTTGGTCTGGCTCGCCACGACGGAACGATCAAGCCTGTTCGAATCACTGAGCTTCTTCGCACCGAGGGCCTCGAGCGCCTTCCTGCCGAAACCGCTGAGCCCGGCGATATCGTTGCGGTAGCCGGCATTGAAGACATCACTATCGGTGAATCTCTGGTTGACCTCGACGATCCTCGGCCCCTGCCCTTGATCACCGTTGATGATCCCGCGATCTCGATGACGATCGGTATTAACACTTCTCCCATGGCTGGACGAGTCAAGGGCGCAAAGGTGACCGCGCGTCAGGTGAAGGATCGTTTGGATCGTGAACTCATCGGTAACGTTTCCATTCGAGTCCTGCCCACCGAACGTCCCGACGCATGGGAAGTTCAGGGACGTGGTGAACTCGCTCTGGCAATTCTTGTTGAGCAGATGCGCCGTGAAGGCTTCGAACTCACCGTTGGTAAGCCGCAGGTTGTCACCAAGACCATTGACGGTGTGCGCAGTGAGCCCATGGAACGAATGACCATTGATATCCCCGAGGAATACCTCGGTTCGGTCACCCAGCTGATGGCTCAGCGTAAAGGCCGCATGGAGACCATGGCCAACCATGGTTCGGGCTGGATTCGCTTGGAATTTGTCGTTCCCGCTCGAGGCCTGATTGGCTTCCGTACACGTTTCCTCACCGAGACCCGCGGTACCGGTATCGCTTCGTCTATCGCCGAAGGCTATGCTCCGTGGCAGGGTGCAATTGAGCAGCGCTTGACTGGCTCTCTTGTTGCTGACCGCGCAGGCCAGGCGACTCCTTACGCGATGACGAACCTTCAAGAGCGCGGCTCCTTCATTGTCGAGCCGGGTTCGGAGGTTTATGAAGGCCAGGTTGTTGGTGAGAATCCTCGCGGCGAGGATATGGATGTCAATATCTGCCGTGAAAAGAAGCAAACCAACACCCGTAGCGCGACCGCTGATGTCTACGAGTCCTTGACGCCTTCTCGCAAACTGACCTTGGAAGAGTCCCTGGAGTTTGCGGCTAACGATGAGTGCGTTGAAGTGACTCCCGAGGCCGTTCGCGTGCGTAAGGTCGTCTTGGACGCCCAAGAGCGCTTCAAGATTGCCGCTCGCGAGCGTCGTCAGAACAAAGACTGAGTTCGGCTGTGGCCCTAATAGGCCTTCGAAGCTAACTGAAGCTCAGATTAGATCTGCGGCGGGGGAGGGACGCGCTTCCCGGTGACCATGGTTCGCGCATCGACGCGAACTTGGCCACGCCGCGTCTCGATGATCACGTGGGTTGGGGCAGCTTCGATGAGCGTTCCCAGTGCATCGTGTAGACCATCATCTAGACGATAGCGGACGACCACGCGGGAGCCCACTCCCAATTGCATCCACGGAAGATTGGGAATTGCGTGCGTTTCTTGTCGCGTAAAAGCTTCTGCTTGGGCATGCTCCGCAGGACCTATCTTCTCGCTATTTTCAGTGGAAGAAGGCTGTTCGTTCGCGTGGTTCTTCATGTTGGCGATAATAGAATGAAGTGGTTGTCCAACCCAGTCCAAGGAGGAATTAATGACTTACGTCATTGCCCAGCCCTGTGTTGATGTTAAGGACCGGGCCTGCGTTGATGAGTGCCCCGTCGACTGCATTTACGAGGGTGAGCGTACCCTGTACATCCACCCCGATGAGTGCGTGGACTGTGGTGCGTGCGAACCGGTTTGCCCGACTGAAGCAATCTTCTACGAGGATGACCTCCCCGGCGAATGGTCCGATTACCTGCAGGCCAATGCCGATTTCTTCGTTGATCTGGGCAGCCCGGGTGGTGCTCAGAAGACCGGTCCTCAGTCCTTCGATGTTCCGTGGATCAGCGAGCTTCCTCCGCAGAATGAAGATTGGGATAAGTAAGGAAACACATGAGCGTCCTTCCGCGCCCACTCGATCTGCCCTCATTCCCTTGGGATCAGCTCACCCCTTACCGTAATCGGGCAGCTGAGCATCCCCGTGGAGTGTGCGATCTGTCGATCGGAACTCCGGTTGATCCGACCCCCGCGCTCATTCAGGATGCGCTTGAAGAGCATGCGGATGCGCCGGGATATTCGACCGTAATTGGCACTCTTGAGCTTCGTCACGCAATTCTTGCGTGGGGAAAGCGGCGGAATATGGTGGACGTTGGATTACAGGGCGTTGTGCCGTCTATCGGCTCCAAGGAAGCTGTCGCATGGCTTCCCTTCCTTTTGGGAGTGCGCCCCGGAGATACGGTTCTGTTCCCGCAGGCCTCGTATCCCACCTACGACATCAGCGCGCGTTTAGCGGGTGCGACTCCGCTCCCGGTCGACCCGACAGATCCTTCGTCATGGCCCGATGCGCAACTTGTATGGTTGAACTCGCCGGGCAATCCGGATGGCCATGTCCTCACGCTTGATGAACTGCGTGCGGTCGTCCAGTGGGCCCGCGCTCATGACGCAGTCGTGATTTCTGATGAGTGCTACTCGGCTTTGGCATGGGAGGAGCCTTTCCTTCGTGAGGGCGTGCCCTCACTGCTCGATGAACGAGTCTGCGATGGAGATCCTCGCTCACTGATCGTGCTGTATTCGCTGTCTAAGCAGTCGAATTTAGCTGGTTACCGAGCAGCTTTGATGTATGGGGATCCTGAGCTTCTAGCCCCTGTTATTGAAGTGCGCAAACACTCGGGGATGATGGTTCCTGCTCCGGTGCAAGCTGCAATGCGCGTTGCGTTGGAGGATACCGAACACGTTGAGGCACAGCGTCAGGTGTATGCGCGCCGACGTGAGATCTTGATCGATGCCATTGAACGCACTGGTCTTGAGCGTGACAAGGATTCGGCTGCGGGCCTTTACCTGTGGGTGAGGGATCCTCGTGGTGACTTTGATTCCTGGCAGCTTGTTGATGCCTTCGCGCGGCGGGGGATTGTCGTTGCCCCGGGTGATTTTTATGGCGAGGCCGGGGCAGGCTTTGTGCGCGTAGCCTTGACCGCCACCGACGAACGCGTCGCCGAGGCAGCGAGCCGTTTGATCGCCCAGCCAATCCGAGCATGATGTTCGAGGGGCTTAGTGGGTGTCAGGTCCTTTTCGGTCCCAAAGACTGACCCACTGCAATCCCATATCGGCCATCATCGTGCGGATTAAGGGAAGCGAGATCCCAATGACATTGTGGTGGTCGCCTTCAATCGCTTCGATGAAAGCTCCACCCAATCCATCGATGGTGAAAGAACCGGCGACTTCCAAGGGCTCGCCGCTTGCTACGTACGCTTGGGCTTCTTCATCGTTGATCGAGCCAAAGTGAATATCGGTTGAGGACGGACGTGTGTCTTCGCGCAAAACCTGCCATCCGTCCTTATCGCAGCGCATATGTGCGAGGTAGTGGCCACTCCATAAGGTTGCGTGTGCCTTGGAAAGTGCCTTTACTCGGGCAAGGGCAACTTGGGGATCGTGAGGCTTACCCAGTAACTCCCCACCTGCCTCGAGCATGGAATCGCAGGCAACTAGTACGCACTCACCTTCGGGGAGGGGGGCCTCGTTCAGTGATAACTGTCCCGCGCATATTGCCGAAGCTACGGCCCTGCCTTTAGCCCCCGCAAGGGCGCACACTTTCTCAGCGGGGGAGGCACTGGGGATTCGATCCAAGATTGAATCCTCGTCCACTTGGGAAACTTTGATGATGGGAGTTATTCCGGCTTCCTGCAGGATGCGGCGGCGGGCAGGAGATTGTGAGGCTAATACAAGGTGCATACTATGAATTTTCCCGTGCAGGCTCAGCTTTTCTTCACTACACTAATGTGTGTTAGGCCACATGTGTGGGTGAAGCTGTGAAGGAAGAAGCAGGATTGAGTCACGATTTTTCGACTGCACACACCAATAGCTCTTCCCTTCTTGGTGGCCCGGCTAGCCTCACTGTTGATGATCTTGCTCAGATGGCGCAGACCAGCAGTGAGGATGTTCGCGAATTCTGGGTCGCAATGGGTTTTCCGTCCCCGCGTGTCGAAGAAAAGGTCTTTACAGAAAACGATGCTCGGCTTTTCATTGAATGGTCGAAATTTATTGCTTCGGGGGCTATCGATCAGGCGACCGCGCGTTCGCTTCTCCGCGCGAATTCCCACTTAGCCGACCGTTTGGGCTTGTGGCAGGTTGAAGCGCTGGTTGAAGACACGATGCGACGCTATGGCTTGGATGACACCGCGGCGCGAATGTATGTCCTCGACCATATTCGTGAGCGTGTTGATATGTTCGATGAGCTCCTTCGGCATTCGTGGCGACGACAATTGGATGCGCTGCTCAAACGGATGGATCATGAGATCGCTACGCGTGGGCATGAGGGATTGCAACCGCGATTCCCTCTTAATCGATCCTTGGGCTTCGTTGACATGGTTTCATACACCTCCTCATCAACGATTTTGGGCGGGCGTCTGGTTGATCTCATTGGTCGTTTTGAGCAACTTTCTCGTGATGCTGTGACCGATGCTGGTGGGCGCGTAGTGAAGATGATCGGTGATGCGGTCATGTACATTGCCGATGATCTTGAAACGGGCCTTCGAGTTGCGGTTTCGCTCATTGAACAACTGGGTGCTGATGATCAGATGCTTCCTGTTCGCGCATCCTTTGTGCGTGGTGATGTCTTTTCTCGTTCAGGTGATGTGTTTGGTCCGACGGTTAACTTAGCCTCGCGCCTAGTAGATATCGCTCCAGTGGGCAAAATTTTGATGGATCCCACCACGGCTGCCGCGATTGCCGCGGGTAAAGCTGGGATGGAGTATGACGTAGAAGAATTCCCGAGCGCGACTTTGCGCGGTTTTGGAACGATTTCGCCCTATCTTCTGACCTATCGTCGCTAAAAGGCTGCCTGCTTTTTTACCTGATCTTGTGATTTCATCCCGTTTAGGTCAAGAAATGTACAAGAAATCCCTGAAATCCGGTATGCTGTTTCCGTGACTACAGTGCTTCTCGTTGAAGATGATCCGGCTATCGCTGGCCCGCTCACCCGCGCCCTCGCACGCGAAACCTACGATGTGCGCGCGCATGACCATGGCCGGAGCGCACTCGAAGATCTTGATGGTGTTGACCTGGTTGTTCTTGACCTAGGCCTTCCCGATATGGACGGTCTGGATGTCGCAAGGGAAATTCGTTCCTCTGGCTCCTCCGTGCCGATTCTTATCCTTACTGCACGTGCCGATGAAGTCGACATGGTTGTTGGTCTTGACGCTGGTGCAGATGATTACGTTACCAAGCCTTTCCGCTTGGCAGAGCTCCTTGCCCGTGTTCGCGCACTGTTGCGCCGTGGTGGCGGTGAGGTTGCAGACGGCGATCTTGTCGTTCAGGACGTCCGTATCGATGTAGCCGCACACCGTGCTTACGTTGCAGGAAAAGAGCTCTCGCTGACAGCAAAGGAGTTTGAACTCCTGCGCGTTCTGGTTCGTGAGGCTGGAAATGTCGTTCCGCGCGACACTCTGATGCGTGAAGTTTGGGGAAACGGACTGAGCGGTTCGACAAAGACACTGGATATGCATGTGTCCTGGCTTCGCCGCAAGCTTGGTGATGATGCAGCGTCTCCGCGCTATATCACCACTGTTCGCGGAATGGGTTTCCGCTTCGAAAAGCCAACTGCCTAAATCTCTGAAGGCCTGTCATGCGTAGACGTGCTGCGCGAATGATTTTGACCGCGGTTGCGGTTGTCGCACTGATTTTTGGTATCCCCGCGGCTGTGGCATCTTCCTTGATTGTCTGGAATACACAAACGGCTTCGCTGGACACCCGCGTGCAGACAGTTCAAACCAATCTTGATCGACGTCTACGCACTTCAACTCTCTCTGAAGGCTATGCGCGCATGTGGGCACAGACCCTTGTGACCAACGGGGAGCCTGCATACGTCGAAATTGAGATTCCCCAGAACCCGCAGCCCATCACTTTGGGGGAGCGGCTTCGCGGAATCACTATCACTCGAAGCGCCTCATCACCCGATGGCGTCAAAGTGACGGTGATGATTTCAGCCCGTAACGCGATTCGAAGCATCGTTCGTGTGTCAGGGATTTTCCTTTTAGGAATCCTTGTCTCTCTGGCTGTTGGCTGGGCCCTTGCAGCGCGTTTTTCGCGGCGTCTTTCAGCACCTCTGATCTATCTTTCGGCTCAAGCGGAACAAATTGGTTCCGGACAGGTCCGAGCGCGTGTCAAGCCTTCAGGAATCGAAGAAATCGATCTTGTGCAAGAAGAACTTCAGCGCACGGGCGAGAAGATGGCACGCCGATTGGCCGCCGAACGACAGCTGGCCGCCGATGCCTCGCATCAGCTTCGCACTCCTTTAACCGCGCTTTCCATGCGTCTGGAAGAAATCGAAATGATTTCGACCGAAGAAGAGGTACAGGAAGAAGCACGTTCATGCCTAGAACAGGTCGAACGGTTGACAACGGTAGTCACCGAGCTGCTGGATACAAATAAACGACAGGCATCTGCAACTGAAGCCATCGACGTTCTGGAAGTCTTTAACACCCAGCGTGAAGAATGGGAAGAAGCCTTCGAAAAAGCTGATCGCGTCTTACGCTTCACAGATGAGGCAGATATGCCGATTCTTGCAGATGAGGCCAAGATTGCACAGGTGCTTGCGACTTTGATTGAGAATTCCTTGCGCTACGGTGCTGGTACAACTTGGGTACACGCGCGTAATAGCGCTAATAGTCGAGGCGTCATCATCGAGGTCTCCGATGAAGGCGAAGGCGTCGACGCCGAATTGGCCCCTTTTATTTTCGAAAATGGGGTGTCGGGTCACGGTTCCAGCGGAATTGGTCTGGCATTGGCGAAGGACCTCATTGAAACGATGGGTGGTCGCATCGAGCTTACTCAGGCGATGCCGCCAGTTTTTACTCTCTCTTTGGCAGCGATTCCCGCTAGCTATGACCCAGGGCGCGTGATGCCAGAGGGCGCGCTGGTTTCGATGGGGCGGCGCTCACGACGCTTTTAATTGCCGTACACTGAATTCCATGAGCATTCTTGTTACGGGAGGCGCCGGCTACATCGGCGCACACGTTGTCCGTCTTCTGCTGGAACGTGGCGAAAGGGTTGTTGTTGTTGACAATCTGACCACCGGCGCAGCCAATCGAATCGGCGATGCGACACTCATTGAAGTGGATGTTGCGCGCGATGAGGCCCTGCCCATCTTGACCCAGGCAATGATCGACGAAGACGTCACTGGCGTTATTCATTTTGCTGCTCAGAAGCAGGTCGGCGAATCTGTTGAACGTCCCGCTTGGTACTACCGTCAAAATATCGGTGGTTTGGCAAATGTTCTGCTGGCAATGGAAGAAGCCGGCGTGAAGAATATGATTTTCTCCTCCTCTGCTGCCGTTTACGGGATGCCGCCAGTTCCCGTGATTCCCGAGGATATTGAGAAGAAACCCATTAACCCTTACGGTGAGACCAAGCTGATCGGCGAATGGATGATGGCCGATGCTGAACGCGCATGGGGTCTCAATTGGATCGGACTGCGCTACTTCAACGTTGCCGGCGCTGGATGGAATGATCTCGCCGATCCCGCATGCCTCAACTTGGTTCCTATGGTCCTTGACCGTTTGGCTCGCGGTGAACACCCGAAGATCTTCGGAACGGACTACCCAACCGATGATGGAACCTGCATCCGCGACTACATTCACGTCAAAGATCTGGCCGACGCTCACATCTTTGCTCTGGACGCCCTGACTCGCGGGGTTCCTGCGCATCGTCAATTCAATGTGGGTACCGGTCTGGGCACTTCGGTGCGAGAGATCATCGATGGTCTTCGCGCGGTTTCCGGCTGGGATTTCCCGGTCGACGAGCTTGATCGTCGAGCAGGGGACCCGCCCATGCTCATTGGCGATCCCCAGTCGATTGCTGTGGATTTGGGCTGGAAGGCTAACTACGGTGTCACCGAGATTCTGCAGTCTGCATGGGATGCCTGGCAGGCCGGGCCTCGCGCAATTAAGGTCCCCTCTCAGTCCTGATCTATGACAGACGCTGAACCGAAGGCCTTGCCTGCTCAACCGTGGAATTCTTCGACTGTATCCATCAGTGATTTAGATTCTCTTGAGCAGGCGATGGCGTGGCGTCGTCTTGGCCCGCAAGCAGCACTGCACAGTTTCGTCATGATGCTGCGAATGGCCTTGCTGAGTGCGGATTATGTCTATGTCGACCGCAATCAGCTTCTCGATGGGGTCTGTTTCCTCGCTCTTGGTCCCGATGGGCTTGCCGAGGCCTTGGGCTTGCCCTCGTACCAAGATCTCCCTTTGCTTGTGGGCTGTCAGCCTCCCGCGGGCACTCCCGCCGGGTTTGCGCGCCCTGTGAGCCTCGAAGAACGTACCGAGTGGGCGGATCTTCAACGCCGTCAGGTTGAGCGCGAAGGCTTTGTTTCTGCTGCACGCGCTGTCTTTGAAAGTGATATGCCTCCAGTTCATTCGGTGACTGAGGGACATGCCCGGCTTGTCCTGCTGCTCAAAGGGCTGAGCGAAACGGAAACCGAAGAGAGGCAGCCATACCCGGCATACTGTTCGGTACCGCGTTCTCGACAAGATCCGGCACGGCTTATTGAAACGGGACGCGATCAATGGGTGCGCGCGATGGAAGACATGCGCGTTCACCTCGTGACGTGGCCGCGTACTCCGAGCGTTGAGGATGCTGATTTCTGGGAGAGCCATGGTCGCCTCGAAGACCTTGAGGATACTCAAGCAATCGCAATCGCTCGCACCCTGCGGGCCTGGCTGCCGAAGTGGATTGCCAATGACGGTGGGGAAGTGACTCGCCCAGCTCGTCGCGGTGATGTCGTCTCTCTTCTGTCCCACTGGATGCAAGAAGCCCCACCAGCAGATCTAGGCGCCTCAGAGGGGGAACTTTATCGTGATGTGCTCACAGCGCCTCAGGCACGTTGTGCATTGCGCTGGTTCTCACTTCTTTATGAGGACGCGGCTACGTATCAGCGCCTTGCGCTCCTCGATACGGCAACTTCGCGCATGAGTTTTACGATGATTGCTGACGATGATGGCACTGATGATGCGGAAGTCCGGGCACAGCGTCAGTGGGGGATGTGCGTCCCACCTCAGAGTAGAAAGCAATATTGGCGTGCCCGTTTGCAAGAAAACACCCGACTGACACTTGCCCGCATAGGGCTGCGAGCTTCGTCAAAAACTGGCTTTGGCCGTGAGGGAGTTGGGGGAAGCGCTCGCGGACTCAACGTCAACGGGGAAATTACCGAGGCCATGGGAACCCTTTCTCCCGAACAGTACCAGCGTGTGCTGACCCACCCGATGACCGCTCGAGCTCGTGCTGCTCAGCTTGAACTCAGTGCCCTTACAGATGCACACCCCGCTGAGGAAATCAGGGTGAAACGAGCCTCGCGTAACGCGTGGCGCTCTCTTGCGCTCTTCATTCGAGAGTTCGAAATCGATCCGGTGGAGTGGCGTAAGCGTGTCTTGGGCGGAGTGCTTCGCTGCGTGGCTGTTACGATTTTGGCTTTCTTCCTCACCGCACACGATTCGGGATGGTTCGGTGAAGATACTCTTTGGATGAATGTCCTGTGGACGGCGATTGCGTTCCTTGCATCCTTCCCATATTCGGATGTTCGGGAGCTCTTTAAGCTCCGTCCCTCAAGGATGATGTCTGAAATTCGATTGGCTCAGGCTTAAATTCGACGACTCGACAACCTCTTAAATCTCACCCCCATCAGGTATAAGGAGACGCCATGAAATGGACCCAGGTTTGGCACGCGGAAAACTTTCCCCTCTGGGTCGAAGCGAACGATGCGACTCCGCGTATGCACCGCGTTTTTATCGGGGGAAATCGCGCCGGGGCGGTTGTGATTGCCCGAAACCAGAACGGTGATTTTGCCCTGGTCCGTCAGCAACGTCTTGCCATTGAGCGTGAACTCTGGGAATTCCCGCGAGGAATGAGCGAGGAAACAGATGCGGATGGGGTGGCAACCGGCTTGCGTGAACTCCTTGAAGAGACCGGATTTTATGGGGAAAACGGATACTCCTTGGGGCAGATTTACCCTGATTCTGGCATCCTCGCCGGGCATGTCGAGGTTGTCTCCTGCACGATCCCACCCCAGGAGCGTCAAGCTATTGATGGAGAAGTTGATGCGCTTCAGTGGGTCAGTCTTGCTGTACTCAAAGAGATGATTGCGGGAGGCCAGCTTCAAGACGCTATTTCTCTTGCGGCTTTTTCCATCTGGAGCCTTCGCAATAATTCCTGACTGCTCTTTCACGTTGAACGCGGCTTTTGAGTAGAGGATCTGGGGTGCGCCTCAGGGGCATCCCGATTATGAGGACAGCGATGCTAGGTCGTCTTTTGTGAGCGTCCCAGCACGAAGCTTGGCGAAGAAATCCGGTGCGGTCGTATCTTCAAGCAACACCGCGCTTCCAGCCGATGTCGCATAGCCTAGCGATTCAATCGGGGGAACACCGGTCATTCCGGAGTTTTGCGCCTCACGGAATGCCAGTACCAAGCGTGCAACGTCAATAACAGATGAGTCCTGATCGACCGTAAATGCGGAAGCGCCAGCTCGTTCAACGCGCAGGGCGCTTATCGGGTTGAGCAAGGTTGCCGGCTTCATCGCCTTTGAAACGGTCTTCGACACAACCTGGCGCTGGCGTTCAGCACGTCCGATGTCACCCCGTGGATCCGAATAGCGCATGCGCGCAAATGCCAGAGCAGTCTTACCGTCGGCATCATGGCATCCGGCTTCCCAATTGAGCTCCGAGCGTTCATCCTCAACGCTGAGATCAAAGCACAGATTCACCCCACCGACCGCATCGACAATATTGGACACCCCGCCCATTCCGATCTCTGCGTAGTGATCTACGGTAAGTCCGGTGAGGTTTTCGACCGTCTTGACCAAGAGCGCGGGGCCTCCATAAGCATACGAGGCGTTGAGCTTGTCCCAGCCATAACCGGGGATCTCGACGTAGGTATCGCGGGGGAGCGAGATATTGCTGGTCTGTCCATTGGGAGCAACGTGAACAAGCATGATCGAATCTGCGCGTTGCCCCTCGGTGTCGTCAGGAACCGAGCCGTCTGCACGCGAATCTGAGCCCGCTAATAGATACGTTGTTCCAGAAGTATTGGCAGCTCCTGACAGCGCATCAATCTTCTTCAAATGAGAGTTGGCATCCATCATCAGGAAAACCGGCCATGCCAACATGAGCAGAATGCACGCGACGACGACAAGAGGCCAGCGCCTCTTCTTCCTCTGACGAGGCTTCGCTGGGCTTACGCTTGCGGCTTGGCGTGCACCAGGCTGGGCTTGAACAGGTTGGAAGTGCGAGCGTTGCGTTGATGCCTGCACAGGAGGTCTGGTAGTTGCACCTACGGATTCTCGTGCTGGAGTAGAGGGGGCGTAGGCCGGAGGCTGGGTTCGTCGTGTACGGGGCGCAAAGGAAGGCGGCATCGCCTCTTCCTGAACGCGGGAAGGCTCAGCCGGCGTGCTCTGCCGTGCAGGAGAGTACTGCGGGGAGTCAGTGGGCACACTGCGGGGGTGATTAGCCGCCTTTTCATTCTGGGCACCAGCATTGGCGACCTCTGAAAGACGAGGCCGCCGACGCGAAGGATCGGGTTGGAATGAAGGCGGCTGAGACATCACTTCTCCGGGGGACAGGGCTTTTGAGTCGGCGTGGCGCTTGGAGACTGCGACGCGCTTGCACTGGGCGTTGCGGAATCAGATGCACTTTGCGATGAGGAAGGCGAGGCCGAAGGATCCTGAGCGGGAGCATTCGTCTGTCCGTCTTCACCGCTGCCATTCGTGAACTCAATTGTCGCGGGGAAGGGCTGGTCGTTGCGGATTGCTTCCCACACCTGGCTGAACTGAGGCTCCAGGTTGATAACTCGGTTCGGGTCAACCGGCGAATACTGGTTCGGTGAGGTAACAAACTGAATGTTCGCGCGGTCAATTGAGGATAGGGAAAGCAAAAGACCCACGTTGGTGTTGATATTCGACAGGTTTGGCGAAGGCTGGAGTGCGGACAGTCCCTGCTTGGTGAAGGACAGGAGCGAAGGCAGATCCGACACGAAGTTTTTGGCGAGCAATTCACGCATAATTGCCGCGACCAGTTTTTGCTGATTCGAAATACGACTCAAGTCTGAACCGTCACCCACGGCATAACGTGTACGGGCAAAGGCCAGGGCGGTTTTACCGTCGAGTTTTTGACATCCGGCCTGCACGTGAAGGTCCGAACGGGAATCATCGATGTCTTCGGGGATATCGAACCAGACCCCGCCCAAAGCGTCGATGAGGCCTCGGAAACCGTGGAAATCAACGACAATAAAGCCGTCAATGTTCACGCCGGTCAACTGTTCCGTGGTCGCCTCGGTGCAAGCGATGCCGCCTGCGATATCGGTGTCATTCGAACCGGTCGAAAAAGCAGAGTTGAACATTCCGGTGTAGGCGGAAGAAACTGTGCCATCTGAGCGCTTACACGCGGGAATATCCGTAATGAGATCCCGGGGAATTGATACGACCTGAACCCGTGTGCGATCTGCGGAAATGTGCATGAGCATGGTCGTATCGGAGTGAATTGATGAAAGCTCATCAGCATCACCATTGGCGTCATCACCCTGGTTCTGACGCGAGTCAATTCCAGAGACGAGGATATTGACGGGGCGTCCCTCAAAAGAATCGGAAGGAGCTGCGGCCTCGGAGGAGTTCGCGTTGCCCAGACCCTGGGTATTGATGGAGTTCGACGCAAGCTGGTTGCCAAAATCGCGGTAAATGAAGAAAACTGTGGAGACCAGTAGAAGGACGCAGGAGAAGGCAACCAAAGAAATCACTCGTGCCGCACCGCTCTTGAAAGGGAGCGTCGCAGAGTGCAGGATCGGTCGCGCATTGCGCGGTTGTGGAGTACTCATCGCGTTTATCATATCGTTACTTGAGTTCTCTGCATGTTATTCCGCAGTAAATTCCCCGATAGTCCATTGAATGCCGCCCTGGCTGTTCACACGCGGGATCATCACCGTGTGTCCACGTGCAGCGAGAACGGGGCGTGAGTAGCCGGGGGTTTCCCCTAAGCGCGCGATCTGGCCGATTTTCCATGAACGCAGGTACATCTGCGCATTGTTCGCCTGAGATCCCGCGCCCCACACGATTGCCTCTTCGCCGATGGACACCCAGGGAGTTCGGGAATCAACCATGATCCACTGCGTGGGATAGTCAGTGGTCCTGCCGTTCCAGATTCCTAGGTAAGACGAGGCCGCGGAAGACGTAGTTAATGGAGTGACGAGGACCGCGTGGTGATCTCCGGCGCCGTAGAGTCCACCGACTCGATAGTCCTGTGATTTAAGGTCGAAGTGCGTGGTGACAGCTGAGAAATCAGTGCCGCTGAGCGTGACAACGCGAGAGGGCAGAGATGAGTCCTTTGGAGTTGCAACCACACTGAGCCCCTGCTGAGAAGTCGCGGGGTAGGCGCCAAAGAGAAGAATCTGGGGCTTGTCAGAGCGCGTCGAATCATCGAGGCCTTGGGTGACGACAAGCGAGAAATCTCCGTGATCAGTTGAGGCTTTTGCACCGTAAAACGCGTGTGTCCCATCGCTAACAGGAGGGAGTTCACCAGCGCTTCGTGGACTGTGAGCGGGAAGATCCGACCACGTCATCACAGTATGCAGACGTTGCTCGTCCATATTCCAGGAGTAAATCGTCCACGGGGAAGAGACATTGTCCTCTTGGTGGTCTCCAGTTGAGGAAGAAGAAACCTGTCGGCCAAGGAAAGTAATCCAAGGACCGTTTTGTGTTCCATCGAGCGGCTCAACGTAGTTTCCGTCTTCTCGAAGAAGATCGGCAGATAGATCGCGTGCCCCTTGAGGGGTGAGAATTGCGGGCTTGTAGGAGTACAGGTCGTTCGGGTCATGTGTGGATGAGCCGAAAACCTGAGAGTTGTCGATGGGAAGAGAAGGGATCTGGCGGAAATCCCCGCCCAGTGACCATTTCTCATTTACGGAAGCCGCCTGGGTCTGCCCCGATGGAGACAAAGCGCAGGGGTGATCGCTCGCGTGCATCGCGATGATCTCAAAAGGAAGAGAGAGATCTGTGCACACACTTTCGTGCGGATCCTCCAGCGCAGAGGGAGCAACGAGAGGCTCGAAGACGCCATCCATCTGACGAGGCGATACCTGTGAGCTTGCCGAGGCCGGAGAACCCCCGCTCCCTCCGCTTGCGCAGCCGCCAAGGGCGACAAGAGCGCAAGCGCCGAGGAAAGCAAAGCGACGCAGGGATGCGCGGCCTCGGGAATCAGAATGGAAGCTCAGATGTTCCGGGATAGTCGGCGCTCCCGTAACGCCCGAACTCTCAGCGTGCGGTGTAGATACCAATGTGTTCGCGTCCATCGCGTTCGACCTCGGTTTGGAGGAAGTTCTGGGTGAATGAGGGCAGGTGGTACCAGAACTGTTCCTCACCGTTCCATAGGTAGTGAACTCCCGGGTCGGCAAGCCGCATGGAATCGGTGTTGGGATCGTAGGAAGTCACCACCATGATGTGGGAGAAGGTCGAGTTTGGGTGACCGTTGTAGTGGGGACCTCCTCGGCGTTCTTGAGCATCAACGGCGGTCGGTAATCCCTTGGAGAAGGAAGCCTTCACGGAATCACGGACCTGCTCAACCGAAGGAGTGTGAATCGTTGTGTAGGCATCGCGGCCCAGCCAGCGATTCATCCCATACTCGAAGCGACGATCATGGAAGCTTGTGTAGCCGTAGCCCACAGTGTTCATGTAGTCGCGGCTTGCAACCGCATCAATGCTGAGCGGTGTTCCCTGCGCAGATTGGTGCGCGCCGATCGCGTTGAGGATCATCCAACCACTGGTCGGACCACAGAAGTAGTTATTGGGCTGCCCGGCCCACGTGACGTTGAAGTCGTTGGTCTTTTCCAAGACCCCGTGCTCGAAGTTTTGCTTCTGACGGTTGCCATCCCAATAGGGCTCAGAGGTTGGGTATCCCAGGTGCCCGCGCTCGTAGCCGTGGTTACCGTATTCGGCAAGCAAATCCAAGGGAACAGCGTGAGATCCTGTGCGAGCGGACCAGTAGATTGTTCCTCCTTGGAAACGTTGGAAGATACCACCGTTTGCTGAAGGTGTTTCATTGGTTAAGGGGTAACCGAGTTCGCCTCGCTCCCAGTTGTAGAAGGCATAGGTTCCTAAGACCGCGTCGTGGACGAAATATGAATCCGAACCGGGGTGCCAGTATGCGGTGCCACCTTGGAAACGCTGGAAAACGCCGCCGTTTGCGGAAGGTGTTTCATTGGTCAAAGGATAGCCGTAGCGCCCACGCTCATATCCCGCCGCCCCGAATGCTCCCAACATTGCGTCGTGCACGTAGTAGCTGCCGGTGCGCGGGTGCCAGTATGCGATTCCTCCTTGGAACGTCTGATACACGCCACCATTAGCTGCGGGGGTCTCTTCGCCTGTCGGGTAGCCCATCTGGCCGCGTTCCCAGCCCTGGCCTTCCCACAGTTTACGGATACCGCCAGTTACCCTATGCGCGCCGGTAGATGGGTGGGAGTAGATCGAGCCACCGGTGAAGTGTTGGTATGCGCCACCGTTCGCAGCGTCCTTCATCTCATTGTTGAGAGGCCAACCCAGTGAACGACCTTCTGCTTCTGCGGTCGTGTAGCGTTCGAGGATTTTGCCCCAGATGGGGTGTGCCCCGCCCTGGCTGCTCCAACGAATTTGGCCGTTCTCATAGGTTTGGAGCGCGCCGCTAATTCTTGCGATCGTCTGGTTTTCTTCGTCAGAAGTTGGGAAGCCGAGGGGGCCGTTTTCCCACCTTTGTGCGCTGTAGGCACCGTGGATTCCACCGCGCGAGACATGTGCGCCGTATTGAGCGGTCCAGTAGATTTGGCCACCACGATAGAACTGAATGAAAGCACCGTCACGAAGGGGGACCAGTCCAGAAGTCGCTGTTCCCAGCACTCCAGATTCCCCGCCCATATCCTGCCAGCGCTGGCGGATCTGTTCCTCGGGGGAGAGGGGCGCCTTGTCGTCAGTAGCGGCCCGGTCTTCAGCATTCGGAATAACGTCCCCGGTCGGAGTATCTCCCGAGGTCGGACTATCTCCCGAGGTCGTTGTGGAATCAACCGAAGAAGGGGCGCTTGTAGTTGGGGATGCCTCGGGTGTGGGGGTTTCAGTCTGAATGGGGGAAGACGCCTGGGGTGATGGGCTGGAAGCTTCGGCCTCGGAAGGGGGAGAGGCAAGGGAAATCGGCGCGATGCTGACGGCAAGCAGTGCCGCAGTTGCACACGATGAAGCAAGAAGCGAAGAACGCATTAGTGAATCTCCTCGGGGGCAAAGAGAAACTAACTCTTCAATCACCCTATCCGAATATTATTCAGAATTTATGTGCATTACTTGGCATATACCTCACATTTGCCCGTAGGCTTATCCCATGAGCAATCCAACCGTCATCGCCGTCGTCGTTGCATGGAACCGAGCCCAGCTCTTGCGTGAAACCTTGGACGGCCTTGCCTCGCAGACCCGGCCATTGGATGGGGTTGTCGTTGTCGACAATGCTTCCAGCGATGAAACTCCTCAGCTCATAGCTTCGCATCCTGTCGTCACTAATGTTGTGACGCTTCCGCAAAACTATGGTGGCGCTGGTGGTTTTGCTGCCGGAATTGCTAGGGCAATGACTTTGGGTGCAGACCTTGTGTGGATTATGGATGACGATACGATCCCGACCCCAACTGCGCTTGAAGTGCTTGTGCAAACCCGCGAGGAATATCCCGGGACTCCGGCCGTTTTGGCGTGTCGAGCCGATTGGATTGACGGACGCGAGCACCCGATGAATGCACCTCGCGAACGCTTCTTGATCTCGCGTGAGCTTCGCGAACACGCGGCAGCTGTTGGAGCGCGTCAGATTCGCACGGCCTCCTTCGTTGCGATCATGATCGATGCGCGTGCGATTGAAGAAGAGGGACTGCCCGAAGCGGCCTACTTCTTGTGGAATGACGACTTTGAATACACTGCGCGCCTTCTCAAGGGAAGAGTGGGACTTTACGTGGATGGCGCACGTGTCGAGCACCGGACGAAGACCTTCGGAAACTCCACTGCCGACCCCGGCCCGCGTTTCTACAACGAAGTTCGTAACAAAGTCTGGGCGCTTGGAACTTCTTCCGGCTTTGGTCTTTTTGATCGCTGTGCTTTTGGGGCTGCCACTGCGCTTCGCTGGGCAAAGATGATTGCCGCCTCGGCTGACCGCGAAGCCGCGCTCGGATACCTGCGTGAGGGGCTTCGTGATGCCTGGCGGCCGCCGTTGCGCTCCAGTGAAATCCTGCATCTCACCGAGGTGGCTGACGAAGTGGCTGCTCTTGAACAAGGACACCGTTCCTGCGGCTGCGACTGTGGCTGCTCATCATCCAGCCCTGAGACGCGTGGCTGCTCTAAGGGGGAGCCTCGATGACGTTCGCAAACTTTTCGGTTCTGCTCCCTGTCTATGCAGGAGATCAGCCGGAGTTCTTCTTCCGTGCAGTTTCCAGTGCGACGCGCGAACAGGAGTTGCGCCCACGCCAGTTGGTTGTTGTGTGCGATGGTCCCATCCCCGAAGATATTTCGGAATTTCTTCACCGGGCTGCGCGAGGGGAAGAAACCGAAATTTTGGGAAACACTGATGTCAGGGTCGTCCGACTCAAGCGCAATATGGGACTGGCGAATGCCTTGAATATTGGCCTGGCACATTGTTCATATGAAATCGTTGCGCGCGTCGATGCTGACGACATTTCGCTTCCGCGTCGTTTCGCAGTCCAAGTTCCCCTTGTCGAGGCCGGCTTGGGCTTGCTGGGCTCAGCGATTCAAGAATTTAGTGACGACGAGGCCGAGGGCGGGATGGTCCGTAATATGCCGGCAAGCGAAGAAGAGATCCGCCGGGTCATTTCCTATCGTTCCCCCTTCGCACATCCTTCAGTTGTATACCGCAAGAGCGCAGTTGAAGCAGTTGGGGGATATGAGCACCTTCAGCTAATGGAGGACTACTTACTTTTTGCGCGGATGGTTGCAGCGGGAGTTCCATGCGCGAATGTGCCAGAGGTTCTTGTTCGCTATCGCGTGGGATCCGGCGCATATAAGAGGCGCGGCGGGGTGCAGATGCTGCGCTCAGAGATGCGTCTTCAGAACCTTTTCCTCAGTGAAGGAATCGTTTCCAAGGCTCAATACTCACGAAACCTAGCCATCCGTGGGGCCTATCGGTTGATTCCTACGCAACTTCGACAAACTCTCTATCGAGGGGTTGGAAAACTTCGCTGGTTCGTGTCGAAGGACCAATGACGCGATCTGTCCAGTTCTTTCGCTTATACTGACTGGGATTGAAAGGAGTTCGACCGTGAACTATGACCTCGTTGTCGTCGGATCTGGCCTTTTCGGCCTGACAATTGCTGAACAGGCCGCATCCCGCTGGGGCCTCCGTGTTGCAATCGTTGAGCGTCGCTCGCACCTTGGTGGCAATGCCTACTCTGAGATTGATCCGGAAACCGGTATCGAAGTTCATAAGTACGGTGCACACCTCTTCCACACCTCCAATGAGCGCGTGTGGGAGTACGTCAATCGTTTCACTTCCTTTACCTCTTACGTTCACCGCGTATGGACCACCGTCGACGGTGTTGTCTACCCGATGCCCGTGAACCTGGGAACCATCAATCAGTTCTTCTCCGCCGCTTACGGACCAGACGAGGCCCGTGCGCTCATTGCCCAGCAGGCAGCAGAAGTTGACGGCCAAGAGATCACCGACTTCGAGTCCAAGGGTGTTTCCTTGGTTGGTCGTCCTCTCTTCGAGGCCTTCTTCAAGAACTACACCGCCAAGCAGTGGCAGACCGATCCCAAGGATCTTCCCGCCTCGATCATTTCGCGTCTTCCTGTGCGCTACAACTACGATTCGCGCTACTTCAACGATAAGTACGAAGGTCTGCCGGTCGATGGCTACACCGCGTGGATGGAGCGCATGGTGGCCTCGGACCTCATCGATGTCTACTTGGATACCGACTTCTTCGATCCCGAGAACCCGCTGAACAAGGCCGCGGTCGTCGGCAAGGTTCCGGTTGTCTACACCGGCCCGGTTGATCGTTACTTCGACTACTCAGCTGGTGACCTGTCCTGGCGTACCGTCGACTTCGAAAAGGAAGTTGTCAACACCGGTGACTACCAGGGTTGCTCCGTCATGAACTACGGCGATATCGATGTTCCCTTCACGCGAATCATCGAATTCCGTCACTTCCACCCCGAGCGTGACTACCAGGACAAGAAGACCGTGATTTTCCGCGAGTTCTCTCGCTTTGCTGATCACGGCGACGAGCCCTACTACCCGGTGAACACCGCACAGGATCGCGAGCGCCTCGAGCAGTACCGTGAACTCATGAAGAATGAAGACCGTGTCTTCTTCGGTGGCCGCCTTGGTACATACAAGTACCTGGATATGCACATGGCCATCGCTTCGGCACTGACGATGCTCGATAACGAGCTTGCCCCCCTGTTCGAGGATGGGACCACTCGTTGAGTAACATCGCATCGCAGCAATTCCAAACCCCGGGCAAGTCATCGGGACTGATCGAGGTTTTCCGTCAGCCCTACCTGACAAGCCTCATCGTTCATAAGGAACTGCGAGCTCGCTATCGCGGCTCGATCTTTGGAATGCTGTGGAGCTACGCGAAGCCGTTGACCCAATTTTTGGTCTTCTACTTCGCGCTTGGCGTTTTCATGAAGATGAACCGCGCCGTGGAGAACTATGTCATTTACATGTTCTCCGGCGTGGTTCTCATGAACTATTTCTCGGAAGTTTTTGGCAACGCAACCCGATCTGTTGTCGGCAACGCTCCACTGGTGAAAAAGATCTATCTTCCCCGCGAGCTGTTCCCGATGTCGGCAATGTGGGTCGCCCTTGTTCATTTCCTCCCGCAGGTCGCTGTTCTTTTCGTCGGTGCACTTCTTTTCGGCTGGCATCCGACTCTGTGGGGAGTTTTGGCAATCCTTGCGGCCTTCCTCATCGTGTCAATGTTTGCACTGGGGATTGGTCTTTTCTCTGGTGCGCTCAACGTGTTCTACCGAGATTCAGAGAACTTCGTTGACCTGATCTTGATGATGGCTACGTGGGTGTCTCCCGTTTTGTACACGTGGTATAGCGTGCGCGATGTCTTGGACGCTCACGGCTGGCACTGGTTGTGGTTGGTGTACCAGGCCAATCCGCTGACCATTGCGGTTGAGCTTTTCCACTACGGTTTCTGGCAGCCGACGCTGGTCGATACTGCTGCGAATCCTTACCTCCCCAATCTGGGACTCTGGACGGGAATTGCCCTTCTGATTTCTCTTGGCGCCGTCATCTTTGGCGAAGTCTCTTTCAGGCGCATGGATCCCAAGTTCGCCCAGGAGCTGTGATGACTGAAGTTATTCGCGTTGATGATGTTGTCAAAGAATTCGCACTGCGTAATACGCACACTTTGAAAGACCGTTTGGTCTGGAGCCTAACGGGACGCCGCAACCAATTGGTCAATCACTTCCGAGCCCTTGACCACGTGAGTTTCACTGTTGAGCAGGGGGACTCGATCGGCTTGGTCGGCTTCAACGGTTCAGGTAAGTCGACCATGCTCAAGCTCATTTCCGGTGTCATCACGCCGGATGAAGGCTCAGTGGGATACCGCGGCCGCATGGCTGGCCTCATTGAAGTCGGCGCAGGCTTCCACCCGGACCTGACGGGTCGGGAGAACGTCTTTCTGAACGGCGCAATTCTAGGCATGAGTAAAGAGCAGATTGAAGCTGCTTTTGACGATATTGTCGCTTTTTCGGAAATTGAGAAGTTTATCGATACTGAGGTGAAGTTCTATTCCTCGGGTATGTTCTTGCGTTTGGCTTTCGCCGTCGCAGTGCACACCAGCCCGGATATATTCCTTGTCGATGAGATTTTGGCTGTGGGTGATGAACCCTTCCAACGCAAGTGTCTTGACCGCATCCATGAGATGCAAGAACAGGGAACATCGCTGGTGATTGTCAGCCACGACCTTGACCTGATTGCGCGCCTGTGCAATAGGGGAGTGCTGCTGCATCACGGCGAGCTTCTTGTTGACGGCACAGCGCAAGAAGCAGTCGATCGACTGCGTTCCTTGTAACACGCTTTTCACGTAGATCAGGAGAGAAAATGGCATGGCTCTCGGTGATCGTTCCGGCGCTTGTGCTGGCTGCGATCCTGTACGTCCCCGGAATTGCGGTTAACGCTCTTTTCCTGCGTAAACGTCTCTATACGGTCGGCTTTGCACCCGTGACGGGAGCAGCGATCTTGGGCTTCGCATCACTCGCGAGCGGAGTTATTCCAGGACACTGGAGCCTCAAGTTTGTCCTGTGGTGCGAAATCGGTGTGTTTATCGTGGTTGCGGGGATCATGTGGTTGTGTGGTTCGAGGCCTAGGGATTGGGTTGAGAACTATAAGAGGCTTTTCTCGGGCTGGGCGGGTTCGCGCGCCATTGCTCTGCTCGGTGCACTAATCGTTAATGCAGTGATCGCAATCGGAGTTTTCGTTCGTTCTGTGCGCTCTCCCCAGGCTTTCTTCTCAACTTACGATACCCCCTTCCATATGTCGGTGATCCGTTGGCTGATCGAGAGCGGAGATGGATCCTCACTTCATAGCGCAGCAGTTGACGGGACTGTCGGTTCGCACTTCTATCCCGCTTTATGGCACGGCTGGGTATCTATGGTTATTTCGGGCTTGGGAACCCCCATGACGGTTGCGATTAACGCGTCTTGCTTGGTGATTCTTCTGAGTGTGTGGCCACTATCTGCAGCCGTTTTGACGGATGTTCTCTTTGGTGAAAAGTTCAAGCCGGCCCCAGTGTTTGCACTGTTCGCATCCTCGCTCTTTGCTGCATATCCTTGGGGACTGCTTGCCTTCGGTGTGCTGTATTCGAATTTCTTCTCCTATGCGCTTGCACCGGCGTATCTGGCAGCATTCGTTGCGCTTCTTCGAGGCATTGTTTCTCGCGCAGTTAGAGGAGCTGAACTGTGCGGACTGATTCTGATTGCTATTGGTGGTTTTGCCTCTATCGCGTTGGCGCAGCCGAACTCAGTCTTCACGCTCGCAGTAATTCTCTTCCCGTATCTGATTGCCCTTGCTTTTGATCAGACACATCGCAGAAGCGGGAGCCTTCTCAAGGCGACTACTGTTTCTGTACTTTTGGTGCTACTTGCAGCGGCCGCTTGGTATGGCCTATATAAAGCACCTTTTATGCAGCGGACGGTTACTTGGCGTTGGGATTCTTTCGAGAGCCCTCTTCGGGCTTTCTTGTCAGTAATTATTCTTTCGACGAATACCTCTGTTCGCTATAACGGACAGCTCTTACTTGCATTGTGCGTTGCGATTGGCGTTGTGCTTGCAGTGAAGTACCGGCGCGCATGGTTGGTTATTTCCTACGCTTTTATCGCGTTCTTGTACGTTCTTTGCGCTGGTTTTGAAGGCGATTTCCGGAATATGGCGACGGGTTTTTGGTATCACGACTCTTATCGCCCCGCCGGTGCGATGTCAATCCTTGCGGTTCCGTTGATGGCGCTTGCACTCGCTTGGTGCTATGACAAACTATTCGCAAATCAGAAGGCTTCACTACGGCCGGCGGCCTTACTGCGCGGCGGCGCTTTCGCTGTTGTTCTTGTTGTTATCGCTGCAGTTACTTTGACGGGTGGGAACATGAGGTGGCGTATTGCTCTGATGAAAGATGCCGCTGAAGACCGAGCAAGCCACTACACCTATTCCGATGAAATCGCCTTCATGGACGAGGCACGCCAGATCACCGGAACTGAAGGAAAAGTCGCTAATGATCCCTTTGATGGATCGATGTTTGGATACGCAACCAGCGGATTGCCAGTTGTCTTCACTTCCATGCCGGGGAATTGGATAGGTCAGATGAAGCCGGATGCTCATGTCATCATCGATGACTTCTACAAGGTTTCCGAAGACCCGCAAGAAATTTGTCCCGTGATCCAACGGGAGAATATCCGCTATGTGATTGTTCTTGAGCGTCATCGACAGGTCTTCGATGAGCACTCGCCTTGGAAAGGCATTCGAAACATAACCCCGGAAACACCCGGTTTTGAGCGTGTTCTGGAGCGCGGACCATACAGCCTTTACAAGATTACGGCTTGCGGACTTGGCTAAACGTCAACAAGGCGCCCGCGGTTTGACATAGATTTTATTGGCTTTTCTGTCATAGACTTTGCCCATAAATGCACACAATGAAGGAGTGTCGCGTGAAAGCGAAAACCGAAGCGGTTGCTGAAGGAACTGCAACCGAACAGCAATGGACTCCCGTTCAACGCGTTGTGTTCCCCGGAGAGAGTGACACCTCGTTATGGCCGCTCTACGTCGACTGGGGCGTTGCTCCCTCAAGTGCGGCACTCAGTGCTTCTCAGGGAGATCAGAACGTACTCACACTTCGGCAGTTTGAGATGCCGCGTGGAGTGGATGCGACTCGTACCTCCCTTCTGATCCCGGCACGTGAGCGTCTCTCGCTTGCGACTTACTTCAACGCTTTCCCTGCTTCTTATTGGCAGCGTTGGACAGATGTTCGTAACATCCGTCTAACTCTGAAGCTCTCAAAGAGGGCGGTTGTTGAGGTCATGCGTTCCTCAGCACGTGGTACCTTCACCCCTGTTGCAACGCGCGCAGGATCTGGTGAACTGAGCTTCGATATCCCGCTGAACCGTTTTGGTGATGGTGGCTGGATCTGGCCCGAAATCACTGCCCTCAAGGAAGACGTTGAGCTCGAATGGGGAACTTGGTCGGTACCTACGCGCGAAGGTGACCGTCATGCCAATGTGACCGTGGGTATCACCACCTACAACCTTCCCGAGGACTGCTTGACTCAAGCTGAGCGCTTCCAAGCAGAACCTGAGGTGCTTGATCACATTGCCGAGATTCTCATTGTCGATCAGGGCAATAAGAACGTGAAGGACTGCGAGCGTTACCCGCGTCTTCAAGAAGAACTGGGAAGCAAGCTCCGCGTCATCGAACAGGCGAACCTGGGTGGTTCCGGTGGCTTCTCTCGCGGCATGTACGAGATGCTCAAGAACCCCGATTCGGACTACGTCCTGCTACTTGATGATGATGCTGTGATCGAGCCTGAAGGCCTACTTCGCGCGCTTGCATTCGCAGAGCACACTTTGAAGCCAACCATTGTTGGCGGCCATATGTTCAATGCGAATGAACGCACCATTTTGCACTCGATGGGTGAAACGATCGATGCTCACAAGTTCTGGTGGGGAGCTGTCAACCCTGAACTTGCAACAGTTGATTTGGCTCAGCGCACGATCCGCAATGATCCTCGCTTGAACCGCCGCATTGATGTTGCCTACAACGGTTGGTGGATGTGCTTGATCCCCAAGCCTGTTGTTGCTGAGATCGGTCTGTCCCTGCCCTTCTTCATCAAGTGGGACGACTCCGAATACGGTCTGCGCGCAGCAGAACACGGATTCCCGACGGTCTCTCTTCCCGGCGCTGCTGTGTGGCACGTGCCGTGGACCGAGAAGGACGACGGTCTGGACTGGCAGGCTTACTTCCACCAGCGCAACCGTTGGGTTGCGGCGCTTCTGCACTCTCCCTACCCGCGCGGTGCATCCTTCCCGAAGACCTCGCTGGCCTCGGAC
The DNA here is from genome assembly GCF_963542285.1 of uncultured Actinomyces sp. GTDB lineage: Bacteria > Actinomycetota > Actinomycetes > Actinomycetales > Actinomycetaceae > Pauljensenia. The sequence continues at coordinate 142,412 of NZ_CAUTWQ010000001.1, forward strand.
GTGCGCGCGTTGCTCTCTCTGCAGTACTACAGCGCCGATCTGCGCCGCCAGGGGCTTAAGGACGTTTTGCTTGGCCCTGGCCATCTGCACCCTTCGATGCACACCCGAGCTGCAGAGGCGCGCGCAAAGGCGAAGGAATACACTGACGCCCGCCTGATGACTGAGGCCGCAGACTTCCCAGCGGTGCACCGTAAGAAGCCCGCTCCGGTCGGCACCAAGCCTGATTCACGCGCCCAGTTCATGTCAAAGGCAATCGCTGGTATCACCAAGCAGTTCTTGCCTGAAGGTGAACACCGTGAGGACCGTGTTGAGGATGTTCTCTCCAGCACGGATGCTCGTTGGTGGAGGCTTGCAAACCTCAACTCTGCTTTGGTGTCGAACGCGGAAGGCTCCGGTGCATGGCGCTACCAGCGCGATGCCAAGCACTACCGTCGTGCCTTGGCTGAGAGTATCGCGCTCCACGCGGAACTTATTCGCCGTTGGGCTTCGCTGAGCCGCGAGTACCGGGAAGCTCTTCCTGAACTTGTCTCAGTTCAGGCATGGGAAAAGACCTTCGGTTTGAAGTAACCCGTAGCGCAGGCTGCAGTCCTGAGCAATAACATGGTGGGTGAGGAGTTTCTTCTCACCCACCACGTTTATCTCATGCGCATTTCTTTTGAAGCTGTCATCGGCGGCAACTGCGAAGATTTCGATTCGAAACAAAAATAGACTTGCCGGGGGTGCTGTCTCGCTAAATTGCAGTGATCTTCGCTAGGCTATACGCATGAGTGCAGGCTCTGCCTGCAACCCCCCGATGTCGGAGAAAAGGAATTCAAGGTGCGTATCGCAGCAATCGTCCCGTGCTACAACGAAGAAGCCGCAGTTGGCACAGTTGTCACGGACCTGAAGAATGCAGTTCCCGGAATTGAAGTCTACGTGTACGACAACAACTCTTCGGATCGCACCGCTGAAGTTGCAGCAGCAGCCGGTGCAATCGTCCGCAAGGAAACTCGTAAGGGCAAGGGCAATGTTGTGCGTCGCGCATTCGCAGACATCGATGCCGACGTTTACGTGATGATCGACGGCGACGATACCTACGATGCTTCTGCTGCACCTGAAATGATCGACCTTTTGGTACGTGAAAACCTCGATCACGTACTGGGCTGCCGCGTTGACGACAAGGACAACTCTGCATACCGCCCCGGCCACGCTCAGGGCAATAAGATGTTTAACTCCCTGGTTGGATTCCTCTTCGGTGACACCGTTACGGACATGCTCTCCGGCTACCGTGTTTTCTCTCGCCGTTTCGTGAAGTCCTTCCCGGCGCTTTCTCGTGAGTTCGAGATCGAAACCGAACTCACGGTGCACTCAATGGCACTGCGCGTTCCTCAGGCTGAGTACGGTGTCGGCTTTAAGGATCGCCCCGCTGGCTCAGAATCCAAGCTGCGTACCTTCCACGATGGTTTCCGTATTCTCGGGCTGATTGGCCGTTTGGTTGCGCACGAGCGTCCCATGGCGTTCTACGGGATCTTCTCTGCAATCTTCATGCTCCTAGCCCTGTGCTTCGGAGCCCCGGTTATCTGGCATTTCATCCAGGTCGGTAATGTTCCGAGGCTCCCCAGCGCTGTACTGGCATCCTCGCTGGTGATCGTCGGCGTCTTGTCCTTCATGGTCGGACTGCTTCAATCCGGTAACTTGAAGACTCGCCGCGAAGCGATGCGCTTGGCCTACCTGCGCTACTCCTCGGTGCTCCCGAACTGATAGGCGATAGCGCATCAATGAACGTCTTTCAAAAGGCGTGGAAGCGTCTTCTTGAAGCGGGTTCCTTCTACCGTTACCTCTTGGTGGGTGTTGGAACCTCGCTTCTGGACTTTTCACTCTTCTCGCTGCTCTCGGTGGGCTTCGATCTGCCGGTGGTCCCCTCGAATATCACCTCAACGATCATCACTGTGTGCGTGAGCTACTGGATTAACCAGCACTTCGTCTTCCAAGCAAAAGGTTTTTCCTGGGCCTCGTTCTTCTCTTTTGCGGGATTAACGCTCTTCACGGGAATGGTCCTTCAATCTGCCATCATCTGGGCGATTGTTCATGGTATTCCCGCACTCGGGTTGGGAGTTTCACTGTCCCTCCTCAAGCCAGCAGCAAAGATCGTTGCCATGGGCACTGGAGCAGTGTGTAACTACTTGGGATATAGGTTCATTTTTACCCGCAAGAAGTAGATATACTTCCTTCCAACGCATCCCAAACAATGTTGTTGGAGGTTCTGCCATGCGTCATCTCATCAACAATCTGTCTGCCGCCGCACTCATCGCTTTGTTCAGCCTTACCCTGACTTCCTGCACCGCGCACACAGGGGACGGGAATGCACCGAACTCTGCCTCGGCCTCGGCAAGCGAAAGTGGAGCGCAGGGGAGCGTGCAGAGCGAGGCTTCCCCAAACTCCGCGGCCACAAGCTCGACGCAAAGCGCCACGGCAAAGGCTGCGGATGGGGGAGTGACCCCAACACTTGGCTCAATTCCTCAGGGCGCAACCCGCCTGGAGGATACGGCGGATTCCAAAGGAATCTGGGTCAATTCACCCTCTGGAAACATCCACTGTTGGTTTGCCAACGACATCTTGCAGCTGTGCATGGTTGACTCCTATCGCGTGGACAAACCCTACGGTGAACAGGAGTTTTTCCCGGGTTCGCAGCCGATTGCGAAAGACAATATTCTTTTTGCGGGTGTTTCCCGAGACAAGGAAATCCCTTATATTTCCGCTCGGCGCGACGGTCCGCTTCCTGATTACCCCGGAGAACGTCAGCGCACTCTTCCTTATGGGGAGGCCGTTTACGCAGGCAATGACGTGTGTGCCAGCACAAGCGAAGCGATGGTGTGCTGGGATATCGAAACCGGCGATGGCGCAAAGATTAATCGAGCAGGAACAGAGATCTTCCACCTGAAGAAGTAATAGGGTTTTCACCCGCGCCTCTAACGGGAAGTTGAGCAGTCCCTTGAGCGCGGGGCTTTGAGTTTCTAATCCACAGCAAGGTCGACTTTTTCGCTGGCGAAAATTTCCTGCGCCTTTTCGACGGTGTAGTGGGACTTGTCGACAATTACGACGCTGTGTCCATCCATCCATAGACGCGCAAGCAGGGGAGCGCTCGGGAAACTTTCGCAGTAGAGACCCAAGCGCGTGGGTTGTCCCTGTGCCGAGGCCTCGTTGAGAAGAGCCTCTTCCTTAGAGTTGATCTGCGCTTGGTAATCCTTCATGGAAGGAGCTGTGTCGAGTGCCTCGTACTCGAATTGATCGCTTTGAGCCATGAGCTCGGACAGTGCATCTAGGATCCCAGAGGGTAAAGGGCCTCTCCAACGCATAGCCAGGGGAGCGGTTGAATGGGCCAGACGCCACGGCGCAGTGCTTGCTTCAAGGGCCACGAGCTCGTTACTTACGTGCACATCGAAGCTGAAAGCGTTACTGGATAAATGCTGGGAAAAAAGGGTGTTTTGGGTTTCCCAGCCCATCAAATCCCCGCTGACCTGCCAAAATGTTGCCTGCCAGCCCGCAGGTAGCTCAATTAGAATGCTAGAGGGGGTGTCAGCATTTCCGAACAGGTCGTTACTGAAGTCAGAAGCAAGTAAATTTGCCATTTTTGAGACCCAGCGAGAGGCGACGGGGCCCGAAATCTCATCTCGAAAACTGTGATAGTGGGTCAAAATTGGATGATTTGCCCGCTGAGTTGTCGAGAGAAAATGTGAGATGGCTTGCATAGAAAAAGGGTAGCGGAAAGGTCGTAAATGTGCTGTTTTTGCCCAATATTCACAGCAAGCATCCAGCTTTGTGTTCAGGTTTCCTTGGAATTCCGCGGAAAGCGCGGATTTCTGCGCTTTTGGACTTGCATAAAGTGTCAATTCGTGCACTGTTTTGAACGCCTTCGCACGCATTCCCTTTATCCTTAATCCGCTTGACAGGTGGAAACGACACGCGTGTAATTCTCGTATTGACCTTTTTGTTACATCTCATCACGCAGAGGGGATACTATCGTGTGGAACATTCTGGGTGACGGCCCTATTGAGTGGTCTGACGCCGATGTTGAAGCTCTTCCCTTCTCTGACGGTCCCCTAGCCTGGCAGCAGCACGCACTGTGCGCTCAGACCGACCCCGAAGCCTTCTTCCCTGAAAAGGGAGGTTCGACTCGCGAAGCAAAGGCCGTGTGCCAATCTTGCGAGGTTCGCCAGCAATGCCTTGAATACGCATTGGCGAATGATGAACGCTTCGGAATTTGGGGTGGCCTGTCAGAGCGCGAACGTCGTCGACTGCGCCGCTCGGCCATCTAATGGCTCGGGGCATCCCCTTCTCGCGGGGGACAGTCGCAGCCATTGTCGTCGCTCGGGGAATGACCCCCGAGCTGCGTTCGCTTCTAGACGCACTAGCTGCGCAGAGTCGCGTAGTCGATCACTTGATCGTCTGCGATGTGCGTGCCCCTCGAACCTCTCCCTTGGCCTCGGGACAGGTCGTCGTCGCTGAAGACCTCCCTGACAATGCACTGCTGATCTCAGTTGGACGTGCACGCAACATCAGCGATGCCCTCGCGAAAGCCACCAAAGATCACGCTGCCTCGCAGGTAATGACTGCAAGCGATTGGCTGTGGATCCTCCATGATGATTGTCTTCCGGCAGATACCTGTCTGGAGGAGCAGCTTGCAGCTGCCGAGGCGGGGGCATCCATTGCTGCTGTCACTCCAAAGGTTTTCCGCGCCGATGGGACTCTTGCAGAAGTTGGAATCCATGCAACAGCCTCCGGAAGGCGAGTTCCGCTTGTTCTGGATGGAGAAATCGACCAGGGACAGTACGACGGTGTCACTGATGTTCTTGCCGGTGGTAGTGCAGGTCTTCTGGTAGCTTCCTCCGTCTTTAACCAGGTCGGTGGTTTCGATCGAGCGCTCGGTCCGTACAACGAAGGACTTGAGCTGTGCTGGAGGATTCACCGAGCAGGCCACCGCGTTGTTGCGGCCCCCAATGCCCATCTCACTCACCTGCAGGTCTCCTCGCCGCAAAACCTACGGCGTGCCTCAGCGCTACGAGCTCGACGTTCTAGTGAGTTCTATTTCGCGACTCTCATTTCAAACCCGCTGCTGCTCATTGTTCAGGCTCTGGCTTCGCTGCTCTGGATTCCCCTGAGCTGCCTTGCCCTGCTGCTCAGCGCTCGCCCGCGCGCAGCCTATGCTCGTTTCTTTGCCTGGCTCGGGCTCTTTGCTCATATCCCACATATTCTGGCTGCACGGGCGCGTCATGCGCGCTCTGCCAGCCAGCCGCGTTCCTCACTACGCCCGCTGCTCACTGGACGCTTCGATGCTTCTCGTATTCGCCGAACGCACCGTAGCGCTCACGTTATTGAGGAACAGACCTCGTGGAAAGATTCGCTTCTTGAACGTCGGAGCAACGACCTGACGCCTCGCGTTGTCACGACGCTTGCGCTCTTCTTGCTCTCTTTGTGGATCTACCGTTCTGATCTGGGATCGATTAATGGGGGAGCCTGGCTCAACCTTCCCGACCGCTTCTCTGATCTGTGGATCTATGCGTGGTCCGGCTGGCTACCTTCTGGTGACGGCTCGGCACACGCGGTGGACCCTCTTGTCCAGCTTCTGAGCGTGTTGAGCGCTCCACTTGCGCTTCTAGGTATCGCGCCAACGGTTCTACTCTACGTCTTCCTCGTCCTCAGCCCAGCGTGGGCAGCGTGGAATATGGACGTCCTCAGCATGCGCCTGACATCATCGCGCTCGCTGCGAGTGGCCTTGATGTGTCTGTGGGCCTGCCTTCCCAGTGCACTTTTCGCAATGACCAGCGGAAGACTGGCCTCACTTGCCGTGCACGTATTTTTACCCCTGTGGGTGGCCCTGCTCCTTTCTCTTCCACGTGATCAACATGTCATCTTGCGTCGCCGGTGGACGTGCGCAGCAATTGTTGGGCTGATTATCACCGCCGCTTACCCGCTGCTTGGGGTTTGCGCACTTGTGCTTTTCTCGCGCAGTCTCAGCCGCGCCACAGCAACTCTTCCCGGCCTGCTTCTGTGTCTGCCGTTCTTCGTTGATGCAATTGCATGGCGTGCTTGGCCTGCACTTCTTGCACCCGCCGAGGCCGCAGCTTCCTATGAGCGTGCCCCCTTTGGCTTGGGAGCTTGGGGGATACCCGCAAATTCTTCCGCGGCGTGGCTTAGCATCTGTGCGCTCCTTGTCCTGAGCCTCTGGCTGGTAACCCTGCTGAGCGTCGGGCGTTTTCTTCTTCATTCCCGAGGTTCTTCTTTCTTCCCGGCTTCTCTTCCGGCGCTCATGGGCATCGCGCTTGTGAGCGGTATTGGAGCATTAGCCCTGTCTTACGTTCCTGTTGATTCTGCAAATAGCCCGCTGTTTGCTTGGGGTGGACCGCTGCTCAGCGTTCAGGCTTTAGCCCTGATCTGCGCTTTATTGCTTTGCGTCAAAGGCATCGAAAAGGAAGGAAAAGCTGCCCGCATAGGATGGAAACTTGTTGCCTGTGTTGGACTGATCCCGCTCCTTTTAATGGCGGTATCCCCTTGGGTTGAGGTGTTTCCCTCAGTGCAGTGGAGCGCGCGCTCGACCAACGAACAGGTGCCTCTCGTTTCCCGCTATGCACAGAATTCTTCGCGACAGGCTCGGGTTCTTGTGCTCAACGTTGGCGCCGATGGCGATCTCGATGCCAGAATCTGGCGCGGCGTAGGCCCGCAATGGAATGAGCATTCCAGCGTGGCCTCGTGGGTGGCTCTCCACGACAGGATGAACAACACCAGCGATCCCGCGCGGAGCGAATTGGGGGAAACAATCGCAACCTTGGTATCTTTCCCTGACGATTCTGCCTCCCAGCGTTTAGCGCTTCACGCTGTCGATACGATCATTGTGCACTCCCAGGGGCCCGCAGCGTCTTCTGTTACACAGACACTGGACCGTGCGCCCGGTATTGAGAAGATCGGTGAAACCGAGGCCGGGAGCGCATGGAGAGTGCGTCCAGATGGGCGTAAACCCGCGCGCCTCTGCCTTGCTTCAGAATCGGCCGATTCCCGGTGTGAAGAGCTCCCAAGCGGTGTTGTCGGTGCGCGGGCACACGTGTCAGGCCCGGGGGTCCTTCGCCTTGCTGAACGACAGAACTCGCATTGGGTTGCGACTCTCAATGGGCAGCGGCTGGAGCAAGTTGAAGCAACGAATCAGTGGGGAACGGCGTTTTCGGTTCCATCCGAAGGTGAGCTCGCAGTGAACTTCCGCTCGAACTGGGTTCTGGCGTGGAAAGCTGCGTGCGCACTTGCCGCCGCGGTGATGCTTTGTGGGCTTCTTCGAGGGCGGAGGGACGTTGTAGACGATGGTGAATAGAAAACGCATGCTCACTATTGGCGCCATCCCTGCCTCGCTACTACTCCTAGGCGCTGCCTCGTGGGGAATAGGCAGGGTCTTCCCTGAACCCTCACTTCCTGCGCCCCAGGTCGTCCACGCGCGTCCAGAAACCCTTAACTATGCCTGTCCGGCAGGGATTGTCGACCCATTCCACCTTGATGGAGGTGTATCTGTGGCTTCAGTGTGGAATTCCGCTGGGGAACGTGAGACCAGTGGAGAATGGACGATCCTCCGTGCGAATACCTCTGCGCACACCCTTCCCACAACTCTTGGAGTGATGGGCCAAGGTGGGGGAGAGCTTCGCGGTCTGAGTATGACGTCATGCCAATTGCCGTCAAATGACCAGTGGAGTGTTCTGGGATCAAGTACCAGCGGCGAAGACTTGGTGGTGACCTTTGCAAATCCCAATTCCTCTCCTTCTGTGGTGACCCTTGAGGGATACGGAGCAAACGGTCCCATTGATGCCAAACCGCACCAAATGACTATTCCGGCTCGTTCCACTCAATCTGTCCTAGCAGGGGGACTCTTCCCCGAAGAGAGCGCTCTGGCCGTACATATCCACGCCGATGGTCAAGGAGTGGCAACGTGGGTACAAAGCTCCGCAATGCAGGGGGAAGTACCTAAGGGCGTGACAAGTGTGAGTGGAACAAAGCCAAGGGAAGACCAGCTTTTCCTTGGGCTTTCAAAGCAGGGGACCAGTAGCTTACGCATTCTTGTTCCTCCTTCGGGAACAGCTGACGAGGCCGATACTCACGTTGCCTTGAGCTACACCAGTGATGCTGGCACCTTTAATGTGCCGGGGGGAGAATTGGACGTGAGCGCAGGAACGGTCGTTGATGTTCCGCTCAACGGAATTACCGATGAACGCTATACCCTGCGTGTTCATGCCGATCGTCCGCTTGTGGCCCAGGTTGTGACGAATACCGAGCAGGAAGAATATCCCGGAGGACAGCACTGGGGGATGCGCGCGGGTATGAGCTCCGCTCAGGGGTTAGTTCACGCTCAACTACCTTCTGCATCAACAGTGGAAGCGCTGGTTCGCTCGCGCTTGAGCTCGACGATTCTACGCGGGACTGCGCAAGAGAGCGGCAGTGGAGTCAATGAGATTTCTTCCCATCTGTTGCTCACCTCTGTGCACTCTCAAAGCGGTGTCCAGCTCCAACTGGGAAATGAACAGATAACCCTGGAAGCTGGGAAGATGGCGATGCTGGATCTTCCCTCGCAGGACACTAGCCTAGAGTCTCCCAGTGATGTTGCGATTGCGATTGAGGTGGAAGCAAAAACTCCCAGTGGTGTGCTCCGTGCCGTATGGCCGCTGAGCGCGGATGATGTCGAGCAGGCATCGACATCGATCACCGTTCACTAGCTTGCCAAAGAGCGCCCTCATGCTCAAAGCGTGACATGCTAAAGGCTCTTGCCATGCACAAGGCCTGCCTAGCCTCTTTTCTTGCCTTCTGCAGGAGTGAAGAGCGGTCGGTGATAACGCTAGGAGAGGGAATCAAGTTCCTCTGGTGAAATGTAAAGGATATGCGAGATGCGCTCGGCAATGAGCGCGCGCAATGCCGAGTAGAGGTCTGCCGGAGGAATCCGCATGGTAATGGGAAGTCGGTAAAGGACAATACGGTCTCCCAGCCCCTTACGTCGGTCCGCGGGAAAGACACGGGCTAAAACTACCCCGTGGTCTTCCCAAGGAGCTGGATCTGAGGGAGGAACGTCCTCGGTTGCAAACTCGATTGTCGCAACCTCAGGCCAGCGCTCGGTGAGTTCGCTAATCACAAGGGCAACGGTCGAATCAAATGTTTCCCGACGCGTTTTCCACGCGGGAAGCCCAGGGAAAAGACGCACATAGCGCGGGGTGCGGCCATGGCGGTCATTGGCGCGTGGAAAAGCTGATGGGAGAGCCATACACATAAGAGTATCGCTCAGCTCTGCGCTCAAGCTGAGGACCTGCCGACGAAGGGCACGCAATAGGAATAGAAAATGCCGTATTGTAGAGCGGTGATCTCGGTTCGACACTGCTCTAAGCCCGGCTGCTCGAAGCCTGCTGTAGCTACACTCACCTACGATTATTCGGATTCGACTGCTGTTGTCGGTTCGCTTTCAGCGGCTGCAGACCCCAATGCCTACGACCTGTGTGAGCACCATGCAAATAGTTTGACCGTCCCACGTGGGTGGCAGATCGTACGCCTTCAGACGACCTTCGAACCGGCACCTCCATCGGGGGATGACCTTATGGCTCTTGTCGATGCTGTTCGCCAAGCTGCCGCACACACCCGAAACCGCTCACAAGGCGCTGACGCTGCGGAAACCAAGACTCCTGCTCAGCCTGCATCTGTCGCGAAAACGGCCGCTACGGCCTCGGCGCACGCTGAGCTTGGCCCCTTCGCTCAACCTGCTAGCTCTGACGAGGCCGAATCCTCAAGCCCCCTCGATCCACATTCGCCGTGGGCTCGTCGCCGGGCTCAGTTTAAATTGATCACCGAGGAGCCTTCTTCCGATCACGAATAAGATGGCTGCGCGCGTGTACTAGACCTCGAAGGGGACGGCTTCCACCTGTTGCCGGCGAGTTTCAAGGATGTCTTGTCGCTTGAGTTCCTTCGCGTACTCCCGGTCGCGCAGAACGACAAGAACCGCTGCGAGGAAACGCTCGGGGTGAATGTTTGTTGGCGGTTTGGGTGAAACAAAAGCGGAAACTCGTCCCGCTAAGGACATTGCGATTGACAGACGTAGCTGGTCAAGAATCTGGCGATTATTGTGCAGAAAATTCATACACTCAAAGTGCAGTTCATCCGGGATCGGAAGAACTTGCGCGTGAGAGGCCCACTGTGCACAATCGGGGGGCATAACCAATGGTGGATAGAAGACGGGCTCGGGAACCTGAATAACCATGGTCCCTGCTGCGACGTCCCCTAGGCGTGTTGCTCGCGGCGAGAAGACCGTTGCCATGAAAGACAACAGGCCTAAGAACATGTAGGTTTCCACCATTGCAGTCATTGCGCGGACGAAGGAGTGACGCGCGGTGATAATCCCGCCATCCCGACGCACAACTTTTAGGTTAAAGGCCCACTTACCGAGGGAATAACCATGGGTCAAGACCTCAATGGCAAAGGGAAGGACTACTAAAGACAAGAAAATAATGATAACGAATATTGCCCTCGCCAAGGTTTGTGGAAGGCCTTGATCAAAGGTGACAGCAACAAGACTGAAAAAGAGAACCAAAAAAGCTCCAACATACAGGGTCAGGTCTATGAGAAAAGCAGCGGCCCTGATAAAAGGAGAAGCGGGTTTGAGATCGAGTTTGACGCCCTCACCGCTGATGAAAGATTCATCAGAAATTCGTTGGACGTTTACAGGAAGCTCGCTCATGTATGACACTATATCTTGTATGGATATCGACGCACTAAAAGCTTCACATATGCGCCATTGGAATCGTTTTCATCAATTGGCGCATTCGCGTCGATTGACGGGACCGGAAATTGATGAGCTTTCGGTGCTTTATCGGCAGGTCACCGCTGATCTTGCGAAAGTACGTTCGCAAAGCCCGGATCAAGATGTCATTTCCTATCTCTCTGGTGAACTCTTGCACGCAAGAGCTCGATTGACGGGAACGTCTGGAGCGAGCCTGTGGGCGATTTCGCGTTGGTTCCGTCATGATCTCCCCGCGGCCCTGTATCGGATCCGCTATGTCACGATTGCGATCATGCTCATTTTCATCGCGATGACAGCGCTGCAGACGTGGTGGATCTTGCGTGACCCCGCTGCTCTCTCAATGCTGGGAAGTCCGGAACAGCTGAAGAACTACGCGACAACGCAATTTTCCAGCTACTACAGTCAAGACACTAATGCCTCTTTTATGTCCTATGTGTGGACTAATAATGCATTTATTGCCTTGCGTGTCGTTGCAGGTGGAATCACAGGATTCTATCCGATTTTGGCTTTGTGGGGGAATGCTCAAAATCTAGGAATTTCCGCTGCGATCGTCATTCACTATGCCGGCCCTGCACACTTTTTCAGTTTTATCCTTCCCCACGGCATCCCAGAATTGACGGCAATTTGGATCTCAACCGCAGCGGGCTTGCGCCTCTTCTGGGCGTGGCTTGTCCCTGGACGAAAGACTAGAGGCCAAGCGCTCGGCGAGGCAGGGCGTTCGATGATCACTGTTGGTTTGGGAATGGTGATCTTGCTGTTCTTGTGCGGAGCCATCGAAGGTTTTGTCACTCCATCTGATCTTCCACTGTGGCTAAAGATCACCTGCGGTGTGACACTGACTGCAAGCGTGTGGATCTACACCTTCGTGGCTGGTGGACGTGCTTATCGCGCGGGATCCAGCGGTGATCTTGACGAAGATGCCGGTTACGCAACACCTGTGATCTAAGAAATCCTTAGAGCTTTCCCGCCTTCTTCAGTGCAATGTACGTGTCTGCAAGACGTGCAGGCAAGAAGCCCGCATCACAATCAACGACGTAAGCGCCAAGTGCGCGAGAATCATTGGCTCCAGCATCAAGGTCGCGGATTGTCGCACTCGCCGCAGCGGCAGTGAAGGCTGAAGCTGCGTCGCTCCAATCCCGTTCCATTCGACCAAGCTCGGGGTCGCGTGCACCCGCGACAACTACTCGATGACGCTTGCTGAGCGCCGCAATGGCCTCGGAAAAATCGGCGTCTGTAGCTGCGGGCGGGATCTCGGTCAGTAGGACGACAAGCCCCGGGTGATGCATGCGCTTCTCAACTGAGGACACGACCAACTGCCAATCCAGTGGGAGAAGGGAAGGCTGGACGCGCGAAAAAGCCTGCGCGGCCTCGCTAATCAAATTCCCCCCACGTGCCTGGGCAAGATCTTCGTGAATACTGCGGTCCAGAGCAAGCAGATGAACTTGATCTCCGGCGCGGTCAGCCAGAACCCCCAGTAAGAGTGCCGCCTCGATCTCAGCATCCAAACGAGGTGCAACCCCCAACTCGACCAGGTCCTTGTCTCCCAAGTCCTTTTCCTGAGCCTCGCCCAAGAGCATTGCCCCCGAACGTCCGGTGTCGACAACGATCATGACGTGACGGTCGCGTTCGGGTCGCCACGTGCGTACAACCAAATCTTTTGAGCGCGCCGAGGCTCGCCAATCGATATCACGCGGATCATCTCCGCGGACATACTCGCGCAAAGAATCAAATTCCGTTCCCGGGCCGCGAAGAATTGTGGCGGTTGTTCCCTCAAGCTCATGCAGACGCGCAAGGCGAGAAGGAAGAAGACGCTTCGCGCGGAATGGAGGAAGCGCGGTCAGGGTCAGCGGAGCTGCAATCGAAGTCTGACGGGCGGCCATTCGCAGAGGACCCCAGGAGCGAATCGTTACGTAGTCCGCGCGAACGCTTCCACGTCGCTCCAGGTGCAAGATCGTCGTAAGCGCCGTCGGAACATCCGTTTCGAGCTCACACGAATGTGAATAGGGAGTGGGGTGTGCCGAGGGGGGCCACGCGTCCCTCACATCCACGCGCATGGGGAGCGCCGAGCGCAGAGAAAGGCGCGAATGACCGGGAGAATCCATTGCGATAGGTGTATCAATGGAGCGCTCAATGACCAACTGCCTGGGAGAAGGCGCAAGGTAAGCGTCAAAGGCCCACAGGCATGCGCACAGAACACACCATCCGACAATGAAACCCCATGTCGGGAAGAAAAACAGTGGAATGACCCCCAAGAAAATGGGGATACTCGCGCGCCAAGACAGTGCCATCAGCGAGGAACCGGGACCTGCTCGAGGATCGAGGCGATGACAGAGTGAGCGTTTAAGCCTTCCAATTCTGCTTCCGCCTTCATGCTCAGGCGGTGTGCAAGAACCGAGTCGGCCATTGCCTTGACATCATCAGGAGTGACGAAAGAACGTCCCTGAAGGAACGCCCAGACGCGGCACACGCGAAGTAATGCGGTTGCACCACGGGGAGAGACGCCGATGCGGACGGCGGGAGAGGTGCGGGTCGCGCGGATGAGATCGACCATGTAGCTCAGAACCGCGGGGGAGACCTCAATGTGTTCTGCCTGCTCGCGAGCCGTCAAGATATCCGAGGCGTTTGCGACGGGGTGCAGATCAGCACTGCCCAAATCCAGTGGATTAAAACCATTTTGGTGGCGAAGAAGAATATTGAATTCGTCCTCGCGAGAGGGCAGAGGTAGATCAAGCTTGAGTAAGAAACGGTCGAGCTGGGCCTCAGGAAGGGGATAGGTACCCTCGTATTCGACAGGGTTCTGGGTGGCGATCACCATGAAGGGCGAGGCCAGTGGGCGGGTATGCCCATCGACGCTGACCTGATGCTCTTCCATCGCTTCCAAGAGCGCAGATTGGGTCTTGGGGGGAGTTCGGTTAATTTCATCTGCCAGAAGAAGATTGGTGAAGATCGGTCCCGGGCGGAACTCAAATTCGCTCTTGCCGTTGTCCCACACCAAAGAACCAGTGATATCAGCGGGCATAAGGTCCGGGGTGAATTGGACACGCGTCATGGTCAAATCAATGCAGCGAGCAAGGGTTCGAACCAAGAGCGTTTTTGCAACGCCGGGGACGCCTTCAAGTAAGACGTGTCCATCTGCTACCAGAGCGATGATCAGGCCGGTGAGTGCGCCTTCTTGGCCGACGACTGCTTTGCCAATTTCTGAATGCAGGGAAACCAGAGCGTCACGGGCATCACGCCCCTGGGGCGGTAGTTCGGGGCTTGTCATTGATACTCAATCTCCTGTGTGAGCGCGGATAGTGCTTCGGCCAAATCGACCAGTTCAGAGTTGTTCGTTGGGGCTGGACCCCACAGTAAATCACTCACGTGCGCGGTCAGCAATCCTCGCGCCGCAAGTGCGTGTTCTAGGGTGGCTCGCGGTGCTTTCGGGTCGATTCCCAAGCGCTTGGCGATTGTCCTCACGGCTTCGATTCGCAAGAGACGCGCCGCGTGAGCATGTTGCTTCTGCGAAGCCATTAGACGTCCGCGGCCCTTCGTTGTCTCTGATGAAGGGACGTAAGAGGGCAGATCTTCAGGAACCAAACGTCCCAATCGTTGGCCTCGAGAAAAACCGATGACGGTAATTCCGATGCCGATAAGCAAAAGGATTGGGATCAGCCACTCGGGTTGAAGAGCGTCAACCTTTTCGCTGGCTAGGACGTTGTTTTTGCTACCGTCATACCAGTAGATGGTTGGTTTCTGTGCCATGGCATTGATGAGAAGTGCTGCATTGCCATCACTATCAACCCATTGATTTGATGCGATATTTCCATCAGCGATGATCGCGCGGAAACGATCGCCCTCATTCTTTTCAAGGTAGCCGTAAGCGTCATCTGCGGGGAAACACTTGGTCCATCCAGCTTCGGTGGTGGTCACAAGCTGTCCGCTGTTATTGAGCAGAGTTTGAGCTTTCTGCGCAGGCTCAGAAGCACATTCTGCAGAGAGGATTTTTGTCGAATTTGTCGTCTTTGAAGTCGTCACTTCGATGGAGGGGGTATCAAGATCTGAACCGTAGTGAGACAGAAGATAGACAATTCGATGAACTTTCTCATCGATCGCTTTCGCGGTGGCGTCAGGTAAATAGCCAGGATAGGTAATAACAGCGGTCGATTCAGGCGTTGAGCGTGCAATGAGTTCGCGTGCGGAGCTGACCTTGACGACCTTAACACCGTGGTGACGAAGCGTTTGGACAAGAGCTTGAGCGCCAAAATTCCCAGGGTTATTCGGCGATAGAGTTTCGCTGTCTTTTTCGTAGCGGGGGACCAAGGTGGTTGCAATGATAAACAACAGTCCCAAAAAGATGATGATGACAAGCGGGCGCATTCGCGTCCAACGCTGACGAGCAGTTGGCGAAACGACAGTGCTTTGAGTTGCTTTCATGCGTGCACTGCCTGCTTCTTGTTCTGTGAATAGGCAGCAATGAGCTGGTCCATCCCTGCGCAGTCTTCTGCGCTTGCGTGGCCTTCACCGTAACGTACCGAGGCGAAGATGGAAGTTGCGGAGGTGATGGGGTCAGTGAGGAAGGGAAGAGCATTTTGAGCTGCTCGACCGGCTTCATCCGCTGTAAGACCGGGAGTATCTCGAAGGATGCCGTCGCGAGCTAGGTAGAGTACGAATAGTCGGTAGGACCAGATCAACGTAGCATCGAGATCTCCGCTTGCGCGAGCCTCGTCAATCCGCTTCATGACATCGCGCAGCGAAAGCGTGGAATCAGAGTCAAACACAGCAGTTCGTCGCATGCGGCGTCGCAGGCGGATCGGGTGGGTGATGACGATGATTGCGATGACAGCGAGTGCCACTAATAAGAGGAAGATAAAGAAACCTTCAACGGGGAAACCGACAGGTGCGGCTTTACTGGCGCCGCTGACGAGGCGTTGAACAAGCCAGCTGAAGAAGCGCGATAGTGCGGAAGGCTGGGTGGGTAGATAGTCGGGACGTGAAAGCTCCGCTGACACCCATGCGCGAGCTTCCTCGTCGTCGGGTGTCAGCGGAGCTTCACAGAAAAACATCAGGCGCGAGAAGCTTCCTGAGCAATCATGGGAGCAAGGTTCTCCTTGCGCATGCGCTCATCCAGGTACATCAGAGTGTAGAAGGATGATTGAACCGGGATCACAACTGCCGACAGCAGTGCACCCAAGAAGGCCGAGAAGGCAACGAGCATACCCACTGAGTCAGCTGCAGCGGCGCCAACGCCCAGAATTGCACCGACGATGCCGCCCAGAACTGCGGTGATCAAACTGGTGACAATGCCGATGAGCAAGATGCGGCCTAGGATTCGCCAGAAGGAACCCTTCGACAGTGACCATGAACGCTTGATGGCATCGACCGGGCCGAGTCCCTCAAGGACGACTGCACTGGAAGTGAATGCGAACTTCACGGTCAAGAAACAGGCGATCACGATCAGAGCAACGATCATGAGGAAGATAATCGACAAGGCGCCACCAATACTGGCACTCGCAGAATCGTAGCTACGAGACGAAGCAGCGTTAACAACCACAAGGAAGAAGGGGATCAGGAAGACCAACAGGACTACCACGATCGCCACGAATTCGATGATGCCGATGAGGAGGGTTGCCAGAAGAACCGGGACGAAGCGCGGCGAGAAACGGTGCCATGCGTCCGCGGGAGAAGACTTACGTCCGAGGACTGCATCCCACACCGTCAGTGCAAGCATGCCTGAGAGGAACGCGGTTGCGAGCAGGGTAAGTCCGCTAGTTACGAAGGAGCCCATGCTGCTACCCAGCGAGTAGACCAAATCGTCGGTATCTCCGGAGCTAAGTGCGCGCGTGAGTGAAGATGTCGATGACGAAGCGAAGAAGGCCTGAACAAGTCCGACCACCGCCATAACCGCAAAGGCAAAGCCAAACATGGTTTGCGGGTTGACGCGAACCGCCTGGAAGGCGCCATTGAAGAGCTCACCAACAGTCAGTGGGCGGAGGGGGATAATTCCGGGCTGTGCAACGGTCCAAGCGGTGCCGCCCTGAGTCTGGGTGCCCTGCCACGCGGCATCGGGCTGAGGTGCTGCACCCCACTGCTGCTGGGGCTGTGCGGGCTGCTCAGGTGCTCCCCAAGGCTGCTGGGCCTGCTGGGGCTGTTCAGGCTGCTGGGGTGCGCCCCAAGGCTGCTGAGCCTGCTGTGGTTGTGCGGGCTGCTCAGGTGCTCCCCAAGGCTGCTGAGCCTGCTGTGGTTGTGCCGGCTGCTCAGGCGCGCCCCAAGGCTGCTGAGCCTGAGGAGTCTGAGGAACTTGAGGTGTTGAGGGAACAGAACCCTGGGAGGGATTCTGAGAAGAAGGGGACTGGGGTGCCCACGGATCATTCGCGGGAGTGCCCTGAGGATCAGACATTACTACTCCTATATAGGTGACACGTGTCTTCCTGAATATTGTGCCATGCATTCAACTAATCAGAAAGAACTGAGGAAGTAGTCAGCGCGCCTTCAGTATTTGTTATGTTGTTAAAATTCGCCGCGTCTTTTCGACACACCTGTCAGTTTCGTGACACAATCGTTACATGAGTTCACGGATCCTGGTCGTTGACGACGATGTCGCGCTTTCCGAAATGATCGGAATCATGCTTCATGCTGAAGGTTTCGAGGTTGCTGATTGCGCAGATGGAGCGCAAGCCCTTGAAGTTTTCCATGAAGTTTCACCGGATCTTGTCCTTCTGGACCTTATGCTTCCAAACGTTGATGGGATTGAAATCTGCCGCCAGATTCGTAGGGAATCTGATGTCCCCATTGTGATGCTGACTGCTCGATCCGATACAACAGATGTTGTCGCAGGCCTTGAAGCCGGGGCAGATGACTACGTTCCTAAACCTTTCAAGCCTAAAGAGCTAGTCGCGCGTGTTCGTGCACGACTGCGTGGCAGAGATGACAGTGGCGAAGAACTGGTTCGTCTCGGGGATCTTGTCATCGATGTTCAAGGTCATAGCGTGCATCGTAGTGGCCAAGAATTGCCTTTAACGCCACTTGAATTCGACCTGCTCGTGACTCTTGCGCGTTCCCCGTGGAAGGTATTCTCCCGTGAAGAGTTGCTTGAATCTGTGTGGGGTTACCGCCATGCTGCAGACACTCGCTTGGTGAATGTCCATGTCCAGCGTCTGCGTTCAAAAGTTGAGCGTGATCCGGATAATCCCGAGGTCGTTGTGACTGTCCGCGGAGTAGGCTACCGCGCCGGCAACGCCTCGTCATGATAGGCGGAGATGGGGGAGTGCTCTCGACGCCCCCTGTTCCTGAGTCTCATGTTGCGCCACTGGAGCGTGTCCTTCTTTTTCTTCAACGTCTCTTTCGGCCTCTTCGGCAGTGGCGTGGATGGGAACGTATTTCTCAGTGGGAAGCTCTAAGAGCAATTCGTAATTCCGCTTCTTTGCGTGCAGCTTCGTACCTCGCGGCGGTGTCGATGGTGCTGATCCTTGTCGCAGGAACAATTGTGGCGACTCAACTGCGCAGTAGCGTTTTTGAATCTCGACGAACCGCAGTACTTTCAGATGCGGCTTTACGTTTTTCAACTGCGCAATCAGTTTTCGACCAGTCAACAGCCAGTACTCCCGATCAAATTCAAGAATCAACCCGGCAGCTTGCAACCTCCTTACGTGTTTCTGCCTCGGGTACTGGGGCGGTTTCTGTTCTGCTCTTGCGCTCCGAATCTCAATCACAATCGCTTCGGATCAATGAGATTGTGGACCCCACGGTCTTAAGTGTCATTAGTGAAGAGATGAAAAATGCCGTAGCTGGATCAACGGATCCCCAATGGCAATCCGTCTCAATTCCTTCCGAGCGCGATGCGAACCAGCGAGTGCCTGCAATCCTTGTGGGGACAAACGTTCAGGTACCGCGAGCAGGAACCCACCAGCTGTATATCGTTTATTCGCTTCAAGCAGACCAAGAACGTATTGACACCGTCATGGGAATCTTGATCTTCGCTGGGATTCCATTCTTGCTGTTGATTCCGATCATCACCTTCATCTTGATCTATCACATCTTGGGACCGGTACGTCGTACTGCGACAGCGGCGGGAAAGCTTGCTGAAGGAAATCTTGATGCTCGAATTGACAGCGCTGATGCCCGCGGTAGCGATGAGATGGCAAATCTTGGGCGTGCATTTAATAACATGGCCGAATCGCTTGAGAAGAAAATTGATGAATATGACGAGCTCGCTCGGCTCCAGCAGCGCTTTGTCTCTGATGTCTCTCACGAACTTCGCACGCCGCTGACAACCATTCGTATGGCGGAAGAAATGATCTGGGATCAACGTAAGAATTTTGATCCTGTGACCACTCGGAGTGCAGAACTGCTTCATGAACAGGTTGAGCGCTTCGATTCCATGCTGGCTGATCTCCTAGAGATCTCGCGTCACGATGCGCAATCTGTCGACCTCGCCGCGGAAAGCGTTGATCTTCGTGGATTGGTAACGCGCGTTGTTAACGCAAACAGTGAGCTTGCGCAGCGCTTGGGAGTCGAGGTTATTGTCAATGCACCGACGCATCATTGCACAGCAGAAATTGATGATCGACGTATTGAGCGTGTCATTCGCAATCTCTTGGTGAACGCTTATGAACACGCAGAATCTCGACCTGTTGAGGTGACCATTGCTTCGAATGAAACCGCTGTCGCGGTGCGCGTACGCGACCATGGCGTCGGGATGGAGCCAGCAACGGTTGAGCGAGTTTTTGACCGCTTTTACCGTGCGGATCCTGCGCGAACACGTACCACCGGAGGAACGGGTCTGGGCTTGGCCATTTCCTTGGAAGACGTTGTTCTTCACGGAGGAACATTAACTGCGTGGGGTGAGATTGGAGTCGGATCCTCTTTCATGATGACGCTTCCTAAGAAAGTCGGGACAGCGATTTCAAGCGATCCCTTAGAACTGTGGGAAAAGGAGTGAAGATGAATCAGCGACTGTGTCTTGCTGTAGTAGCTATTCTCAGCAGCCTTTCTCTGGCTGCCTGCACTTCCTTGCCAACTTCCTCCTCACCTTCGCCTTTTGATGTCGATGCTCCCAATGCTCAGCCAGTTGATTTGGCAGCGGGTGGGCCTGTGGCTGATGCGGATCCCGAAAGTCTGCTCAGTAGTTTTCTCTTAGCCTGTGCCGCAGGAGCTTCTGACGACTACGCAACCGCGCGTCTTTTCTTAACCAACTCCTCCGCACAGACCTGGGACCCGCATAAGTTAGTGACGATTTATTCAACGGATTCAACGCCGAAGGTGTCGTACTCTTTTGATCCTTCGAAAACGGACACTCTGAATGCGTCGATCACTGCCACTGGTGTGGGCTCTGTTGACCAAAATGGTGTCCTTTCCCCGGCAGAAACTTCCTCACTTGAAGCGCGCTTCCATTTGGTTCGTGAGAATGGCCAGTGGCGTATTGACGCACCTGCGGATGGGGTGGTGGTTTCTCAGGCATCATTTACGGCATCGCACGAACTTGTTTCGCTGATGTTTCTTTCAGCAACCGGCGATTCTCTGATTGCTGATCCGCGCTGGTATCCCACGCGCCGTGTCGAAACCCATATGCTCGAGGGGTTGATCGCTGGACCGCAGTCACATCTCTCCGATGCCCTAGTGAATGCAATCCCTTCAGGAACCTCGATTTCAGCTGGCGGTATTGAACTCTCCGACCACGTTGCGAAGGTGTCTTTGAATGGAACACCTCCCAGCGATGATCGCGGAAAACAGCTGATGGCGTGGCAGATTTCCCAAACCCTCCAGCGCTCGGGCCGCGTGAATTCTGTTGAAATTAATGTCGGAGGAGAGGCACTTCCCTCCTCAGGGCTCCCTTCCCAGCCATCCTTAGATCTTGATTCAGCGGTTGCTTTGAATTCGAATGGTTTGGTTCGAATTGACGGGCGTAGTGTTTCGACCCGGATTCTTCCCGTTACACCTTCGTCATCGGCCTCGCTTCCGGCGGTCTCCCCAGCCTCTTCCTCGTTGTACGCTTGGCGCGAGGATGATCGTCTTGTTCTGGTGGATTCCTCAACCAATGCGACACGGGTACTGGACGGGTCCGAAGGTCAGTATTCGCCTTCAATCGATCGTTTCGGATGGGTGTGGGACATTCCTCGGGGAGGGAACCTGAGGGCCTCGCGAATTGACGGGCAGAACTTGTCGATTGCCTCGGAAAATCAATCCCTGAACGGGGTGAGTGCGGTGCGAGTCTCTCCCGATGGCGCGCGCGCACTTTTGCTCCGCCAGGTTGGTGGCTCCACAAGTGCCTGGATTGCCGGAATTGAGCGCCGAGACAGTGGCGAGCCGATCGCGCTCACTGACCCCGAACCCTTGGCTGGCTTGTCGACCGGTGTTGATGATGTGTCGTGGGCGGGGCGTTCTACGGTTGTTGCCGTGCGTCAAGGGGGGCTCCGCGCAGGCAATGATCAGGTTGATGAAGTTTCTTTGGTGACTGTGCCCGTCGGCGGTTTTCCCTCGGTTCTTGCTCTTCCCACGGGGACTCAGCGGCTGAGTGCAGGATCGTCTTCGGCGACAATGGTGATCCGCGGGAAAGACGGTAGTTATCAGGTTCGTTCCGGGGCGCTGTGGCAATCCCTCGAAGGAAACCTTCGCGACGTGAACTTCCCGGGCTGAATCGTTTTCTCCACAGATTGACTATGCGGTCTGCGTGTACTTTCTTTTCGTGTTGAGCTTCCTTTATGGCAGTTTTTCACGAGGTCGCTCGGGAGTTGGTCAGTTTATGTATCCCCAGTAGTTGCGCTGGCTGTGGCGCGTGGGATCAGACCTTGTGTGAGCAATGTTTTGGGTTATCGCAGTCTTTCGTACCGACATGGGAAGTTATCGATTCGGGTTGGGCAGAATATCCGCTGTGGTCGCTGAGTGAATACTCTGGATCAATGCGGTCCATTATTTTGGCCGCAAAACACTCCGGGCGCGTAGATTTATCACCTTTTCTTTTCGAATGTGGAAAGACTATTGGCAATGCGCTGGGAAAGAGCGGGATGCTTGAGGTGGGCGATCCCCATGCGCGTGTGTGGATTGTTCCTGCACCGTCCAGTTGGAAACGACGTTTCTTTGGACATCCCATAACCTCGCATATCGCCCATGGTGTGGCTCAAGGAATTCGCTTATCGGCGCCGGTTCCGGTAGCGGTTCGAGATATCTGCAGGTTGGACCCCTGGGTCTCTTCACAGGCTGGAAAGAATTCGGATGAGCGCAGAGAAGCTCGGCGTGGGCACATGTATGTATCAATGACAATTCCGCAAGATGTGGGACTGGTGGTAGTCGACGATGTTGTCGCAACGGGGGGAACGATGAGCGAATTATTCCGTGTTTGCGGACAGAATTGGGTGGCAGGGGCGTGTATCGCACGGTCGCGACGATAGTGTCGCTCTATGATGCAGATCACCGCTATCTGCTATACTTGATGCATCTCTTCCAGTGATGGTTTTCCATCACATGCTGATTGGGGGTGGTAGTTCAAGACACTCCGGGGCAATGACGTCGCCGGGTTTTCGATCGCGACTGTGGTCGCATTTCATGATGTGGAGAGAAATATGGACATCACAGTAGCTGCACGTAATGCAGAGATTCATCCGAACTTCCGCGCATACATCGAGGAGAAGCTTGCAAAGGTGACGCAGTTTTATCCTCGAGCCCAAAGGGTTGATGTTGAGTTAACCCACCAGAAGAATCCGCGACAGGCTGATACGGCAGAGCGGATTGAGCTAACAGTCTTTGGCAAAGGCCCAATTATTCGAGCAGAGGCAGAATCTGCAGACCGCTACGCCGCGGTCGATATTGCCGCTGGAAAGCTTTTTGAGCGCCTTCGCCGTATGCGTGATCGGGCGAAAGATCACCACCGCACGGAAGAAATTCTTGCTCCTGATTTAGATGTTCTTCCCGCAAGCGTTGGGGGAGACGAGGAGCTCGTTGAACAGGCTCCAACATCTTTGAAGAGCGCTGGGGATCTGAAAGTCGGAGAAGCTCGCGAAGAACAGCTGGGTGATAGTCCGATTATTGTCCGCCAGAAGGTCCATGAGACGGTTCCTATGAGCGTTGATGAGGCATTGAATCAGATGGAATTGGTCGGGCACCCCTTCTTCCTCTTTGTCGATGAAGAAACAATGCAACCCTGCGTTGTCTACCATCGCCACGGGTGGACCTATGGTGTTCTGCGTCTGAATGCAACAGTTATCCAAACTGGCGAATAATACGCGCACTTTAGGGGTGTGGGGAGCCTGTCAAAGCAGCTTCCCCACACCCCTAAAGTTTTCATTTGTCGATGGATCAGTCTTCTTCTTGTGAAAGAGAACCCAAGGCCTGGTTGAGTGGATCGTAGTGCGCAAAGACGGCACGACGGTATCCCTCAATATCGCCGTTTTCTGCGCTGACCAGCATGGCCTCGTGAGCACGAGCAGTTTCCGGAAGACCTTCAAAACCCCGATGGATCTGCGGGAGGGCCATCATGTGAATCATCCACATGGCATTGACTAACTGCTCAGCAAGGGGGTTATTGATCTTCTTCAAGAGCTCGGTGTGAAATTCAATGTCTTCGTCCATGAAGAATTCGCTGCGCTGAGCCTTTGAGATCATCTGGTCGACCAGTTCATGAAGATGATCATCATGCGTGCCTTGAAGTGCGTGGATCGCCTCGCTCGCTAGACCTAAATCTAAAACTTGGCGGACCCGCAAAACCTGGGACAAGGCCTCGGCAGAATCAGGAGCGGTAGAGGAGCGAAGGAAAACGGTCTTGATCAAGGGACGAAGTGTCATATCGCCGACAAAAGCACCGCGTCCTTGCTGGACATCAACAATCTCAAGAGCCTTGAGCTGACGCAACGCCTCGCGTACCGATGAACGTGATACGCCGAGAGAATCGCATAAAGCTGATTCTGTGGGAAGAGGATCTCCGGGTTGCAAGTGATTAGCGACGATGTACTGCTCGATCGCTTCCATCGTTGTTTCGGTGCGCGAAAGTAGTGCTGGAGCTGGCGACTGTATTGCGCTCCGGTGTGTGAACACTCCAGCGTCGGGGTGAGGCGATTGAACTTCGGACATGGCTTAGACTCTTTCGCACCTGGGGACCCGCTCCTCGTCGTAGAAGAGAAGATCGCGAGGTTGTGCGCATAGACCCATTTCTACGCGCGTAATTTCCTGACGTGTACAGCGTACCATTGCTTGTGCTTTGAGTTGTCGGATATCAGTTGTCGGGTTGATTTTGCATCACTGATGAACAACTTCAGAACAATCGGCTGGCAGAGAAAAACGACACGATTGCGGGGATGAAGTCGAAAGCGCCGACGGAAATTCGTAGACTAGGAGAAGTGTGCTCGACGCACGCCCGGATCATCCGGTCACAATCCCAGGAGTCCCCGTGTCCATTATTGACAAGATCCTCCGAGCTGGAGAAGGACGCACCTTGCGTCAACTTGACCGGCTCGCCTCGCAAGTTGATGCTCTTCAAGAAGACTTTGAAGCTCTCACTGATGAGGAATTGCGCGGAAAAACAGAGGAATTTAAAGAGCGCCTCAATGAAGGCGAAACCTTGGATGACATCCTGGTTGAGGCTTTTGCAACCGTTCGCGAAGCAGCATGGCGCACCCTGCGTCAGCGTCCCTTCCACGTTCAGGTCATGGGTGGTATTGCTCTGCACCGAGGCAATATTGCAGAAATGAAAACCGGTGAAGGTAAGACGCTGGTCGCGACTATGCCTTCTTACCTTCGTGCACTGACCGGTAAGGGCGTTCACGTTGTCACCGTGAACGATTATCTGGCGAAGTACCAATCTGATCTGATGGCCCGCGTCTACAACTTCCTGGGACTCACCGTGGGCTGTGTGTTGGTTGGACAAGAGCCGGAAGAGCGACGCGAGCAGTACAACGCCGATATTACGTACGGAACGAATAACGAATTCGGTTTTGATTACCTGCGTGACAACATGGCGCAGCGTCCGGAAGACATGGTCCAACGTGGCCATAACTTCGTGATCGTCGATGAGGTTGACTCGATTCTGATTGACGAGGCTCGTACCCCTCTGATCATCTCTGGCCCTGCATCCGGCGATGTCAATCGCTGGTACACGGAGTTCGCTCGCATCGCCAATATTCTGGTTCGCGACGAGGACTACGAAGTCGATGAGAAGAAGAAGACTGTCGGTGTCCTTGAGTCCGGTATCGACAAGGTTGAAGATCAACTGGGTGTCGAGAACCTCTACGAAGCAGCTAACACTCCGCTGATTGGCTTCCTCAATAACGCAATTCGCGCAAAGGAACTCTTCCACCGCGATCGCGATTACATCGTTGACGGGGGAGAGGTCCTGATCGTTGACGAGCACACCGGCCGTGTGCTTCCTGGGCGCCGCTACAACGATGGTATGCACCAAGCGATCGAAGCGAAGGAAGGCGTGAAGATCCAGGCTGAGAATCAGACCCTGGCAACGATTACTCTTCAGAACTACTTCCGTCTGTACCCCGAGGGCTCGCGTTCGGGTATGACTGGTACTGCAGAGACCGAAGCTGCAGAATTCGCCTCGACCTACAAGATCGGTGTTATTCCGATTCCGACGAACCGTCCGATGATTCGTAAGGACCAGGGAGACTTGGTCTATCCGACCGAAGCAGGTAAATTCCGCGCGATTATTGACGACATCGAAGAACGCCACGCGGCTGGGCAGCCAGTTTTGGTTGGTACTGCATCGGTTGAAAAGTCCGAGCTTCTGTCGCGGATGCTCAAAGAACGTAAGATCCCGCACCAGGTTCTGAACGCCAAGCAGCACGCGCGTGAAGCTCAGATTGTTGCAATGGCTGGTCGTAAGGGTGCGGTGACCGTTGCGACGAACATGGCAGGCCGCGGTACCGACATCATGCTCGGTGGCAACTCCGAGTTCCTTGCTCAGGCAAACCTTGCCGCTCGTGGGCTGGACCCGAAGGCTGACGCAGAAGAATACCGTCGTGCCTGGCCGGAAGCCCTTGCCGAGGCCGAAGCCGCAGTCGAGGCCGAGCGCGAAGAAGTTCGTGAGCTGGGTGGTTTGTATGTGCTGGGTTCGGAGCGT
Source organism: uncultured Actinomyces sp. (assembly GCF_963542285.1). Taxonomy (GTDB): domain Bacteria; phylum Actinomycetota; class Actinomycetes; order Actinomycetales; family Actinomycetaceae; genus Pauljensenia. Next base: position 168,232 of record NZ_CAUTWQ010000001.1, read on the forward strand.
CACGAGTCCCGCCGTATCGACAATCAGCTTCGAGGCCGTAGCGGCCGTCAAGGTGATCCCGGTGAATCTCGTTTCTACCTGTCGATGGAAGATGACCTCATGCGTCTCTTCTCCTCAGGCCTCGCACAGCGCATCATGGCCTCGGGTGCTTACCCCGAGGATCAGCCGCTAGAAAATCGTATCGTCACCCGCTCGATTGCCTCCGCACAGCACCAAGTCGAGGCTCGTAACTTCGAGATTCGAAAGAACGTCTTGAAGTATGACGATGTGATGACTGACCAGCGTGAGCTGATCTACGAGCAGCGCCGTCGTGTCCTGGAAGGCGAGGATTTGGGACCCCAGATGAAGGGCTTCATGGAGTCCTTGGTGTCTGGGATCATCGCAGAAAAAACCGACGGTCTGTCGCCTCGTGAATGGAATCTGAAGGAACTGTGGGACACCCTGCGCGGCTACTACCCGCCCTCGGTTACTCCCGAGGAAGTTGAAGAACAGTATGGCGGCCACGGCTCGCTGACCCGCGATGACTTGATGCGCGAGGTCCTGGGCGATATTGAAACCCAGTACCAAGAAGCAGAAGAGCAGCTCAATCGCAATCCTCTGGCTATTCAGCAGCTCGGTGATGAACCGATGCGTACGCTGGAACGACGAGTCGTGATTGCAACTGTTGATCGCCTGTGGCGTGAACACCTCTACGAGATGGATTACCTGAAGGAAGGTATCGGTCTTCGTGCGATGGGTCAGCGTGATCCTCTTGTCGAATATAAGGACGAGGGTGCGCGGATGTTTAACACGATGATGGATCGCATTCGCGAGGAAAGCATTCAGCAGATCTTCTCCTATGCACGCCAATTCCAGTTGGCGTATGAGCAAGCTCGTGAACGCGCGGCGGTCGAAGAGCAGACAGAGGGTGTATCTGAGGCTGAACTCAGCGAGGATGCGCGCCGCAAAGCTGCTGAGACCGAAGAGCGGGCTATCGAGCGTTCCGCATCCGTTATGGGCGATGTGGGGCAGGAAAAGACCTCTGCGCGTCTGAGCTATTCTTCGCCAGATCAAGACGGCGAGACGAGCTCGACAACAGAGGGGAGCAATCGTGCTCAGCGTCGCGCGGCAAAGAAGCGTAAGAAGCGCTGATCAACCACTGTGACTGATTGTTGATGGCGGCATGCACCACGCGGTGCATGCCGCCACTGCTTTATCTGCTGTCTTCTTACAGGACATCCAATGCGGTGACGATCCATCTGTTTTTAAAAGTCTGCAGACGCATGGAGATGACATGTCTGCCTTCTCCTTGCGCGATGATCACACAGGATTCGATGACCGTTGCCGAAGTTTGGCTGATATGCCATTGAATGGGGTGGCAGGGCTCGCGTCGAAAGCTACGTTGATCTCTGTCGATGATGGTGACAAGTCGTTGGTAGAGCGGGGGAACCAGCCAGCGTCGGAGTTGTTCGTAGGGGCGAAGGTGGAGGAGGACCTCCATAATGCCGCGAGCTAGTCCAATCGACCACTGGCATAAGTTCGTAATTTCTTGTTCTTGTGGAATCAGAGGATTATCGGCATTGAGATACGAGTTTAGCGTTGTTGGGCTATTGACAGGAGTATCTCGTGTGAGGTCCCAGCTGATTCGGAAAGCATGGTCTGCTGGTGGGATCAGTACTCTCGACTGTCGTGGCATTGTCAAGACTCCTTGGACGGCTGTATTCATGGGGAGACGCCTCGTCTTTGGGGCGGATACTGTGGAGTCTTGAGGAATTAAGTTGAGCTGTCAATCCAACTATAAAATGCTTGTGTATGCGAAATGCCTGTTTGAGGATTGTGCGCCCGGTGTGGGTGTTTCCTAGTTTCGTCAATTTTTATGCGAAAGTGAAGTCGCCAAGGTAGACGTATGTGTCAGTGGCAACAAAATAAGGACTTAATGAACCTCAGCAAAAATTGAGAAAACGTGCAGTTGGTCATGGGAAAACATCCAGATTTAGGGTTGTGGATAAGCTGTTATTTGCCGTGAAAAGACCTAGGATTATGCATCCTTCGCATGAAAAAAGTGGGCAGAGAAATCTCTGCCCACATCTGACATCTCCTAGGGCTATGCGGTATGGCTTAAGCGTGCACGTGAATGCTCGTATTGGGCTTGGATAAATTCTTCGAGGACGGATTCTTCAACACGCCACATGCGCTTTCCTCCCAATTGGATTGCCGGTAGCTCGCCGGAATTCACCAGTGAGCGCGCAGCGGAAAGCGTAATGTTGAGTGTCTCGGCGACCTCGGCGAGAGTGAGGAATCGTTGATTCATGCCTACAATCATGCCATTATTTTCGGAATTTTTGGAGCCGATATAGCAATTACTTTTGAGCTATTTGTGCAGATGAAAGCCTATTGATTGCGCTTCGCTGGAATCGTGGGCGATCGATTAAGTTCGGATAATGTCACTCGTGTCAATTTGATTACTGCCACTTCATTTCACTTGATGTCATTTCGTTCTTGTCTGACACGTCTTGAGATGGATGTGGGTGGCTTAAGACAGTACGCACTTTCGTGCATAAACTTGTGCTATGCGAATCTATTACCCTGTTCTTGCTCGTGAATTGGAAGAGGGGAACTTGACGTCCCGGCCCGCCTACTGTGTTGACCCTTCCGCTTCGCTGCGCGGTGAAGATTTAGAACTTGCCGAAGACGATGCGCGCGATTTAGCTGCCCTTGATTCCTTGGCGCTACTACGCGATGAACGAGGTGCACTCAGTCGTTGCGTTATCGCTGCAGATATCGAGGGCATTTCCATTGCTCCCTACGATGGTGAGCTTGCTCAGACACAGCCCTGCGCTCCGGTTGAAAGCCATATCGCCGCTTACTTTATCGATCATCCCGATGCTTCTAAGAAGGTCCGTGCAGTTCTTGACGCACAGACTCAAGACGAGGCGGACGAGGCTGTTGCGAGGCTGTGGGATGAAAGCATGGAATGGTACGCCCCGGAAGAACGTGAGGACGTGATCCGTATTCTTCGCCAGATGCGCTGACGGCTAGGCCCCTCTGATGCTCAGGGTTGAGCCCCGGCCTTCTTTCCATGTGACCTGAATTTGGTCTGCGATTTGCCGTGCCATCTCATCAACGTGACTGATGACGCCGATGCATCGATCGCTTTGACGTAAGGCCAGGAGCTGTGCCATCACGATCTCGAGGGTGTCGAGATCCAAGGAACCAAAACCCTCGTCAATAAACATGCTTGAAAGCATGATGCCGCCGCTTTCCGCCATGACCACGTCTGCAAGGCCAAGTGCCAATGCAAGGGAGACATAGAAGGTTTCTCCGCCCGAGAGAGTCGAGGGAGTACGAGCATCTTCAGCCTCATGATCGAAGATCAGCAGGCCCAGGCCGTTTTTACGCGATCGTGTTGGGTCTGTATCGCTGCGTTGAAGTTCGTAGCGTCCGTGTGAAATCTCTGCTAGTCGCGGATTGGCGGCGGCGATCAATTCTTCAAAACGAGACATGAGGATCCATGAACTCAGTGGCACTCGATGCACACTGGCTTGACCGTTTCCGCTTGCAAGCTGAGCAAGCCGAAGGCGAGGATATCCTTCTGTGAGCGCTTTACTTAGCTCGGCCAGTGCAGAGTGAAGCTGGGTTTTTGAGCGGTGAATACTTTTTGCGAGTGCGTGGATGCCAGCCAGGCTGGAACTGGCTCGGAGTTCTTGTTCTCGTGCCTCTTCTCGTGCCTTTTCGCATGCATCAAGATCAGGCGTCTCTGCTGTCTCTAAGCCGGAAAAACGTTCCGAATTCAAGCGTGCCTGAACAGTATGAAGTTCCTGGTGATGGTGGCCAATCTGCTGGCTGAGTCCCTCCAGTTGAGGAAGATCTTTGAGCTCTTCACGAATCTGATCGAGGTCTACATGTCCATCTTCATATCCGGACTCTGAGAGTGCGGTATTGAGGTATTCCTGATTGCTCTGGAAAAGTTGCGCAGCCTGATCGAAGGAGTTCAGAGCTTGGGAAAAAGCATCTTGATGATCTTGCTTGCGCTCAAGGGCCTCTTTCCACTCTTCGAGCGAGGTGTAGTCCCCCAGAGCTTGGGCGAGGGATGCTTCATATGCGCTGACTTGAGCTTTGACTTCCTGGATTCGTGAATTAATGTTCGTGAGTTTTTCTTGCGTTGATGCGCGCGCACTCAGGATTTCTTTTTCGCTCTGCGAGGTAGCTTCAAATTCTGCGCTCAGTGCCTGATAGTTTTCTGCTAGAGATTTCAGCTGGACAATGGTTTGTCTGAGGGTATCGCGCTGAATGCGTAGGGATTCGCTATCTGATCCAGCTTGTTCATTGAGCGCGGCAATCTGCGCCACGCACTGCGAGCGTTGGGTACTGAGCTCATGAAGATGCTGATCGGCATCTTGACGAAGTGCCTCAAGTTCATCAAGTTTTTGGCGACTCATTGTATTGTCGCTATCCGATTGTGCGGGGGCAGGATGCAAGGTTGATCCACAGACGGGACAGGGGGTGTCCTCTTCGAGCTCGGCAGCCAGCGAGGCAGCAGTTTCTTGGAGCCATGTCTCGCGTGCGAGAAGAGCCGCGATACCCCTTTCTCGGGAAGTCCGATGTGCTTTTTGGATTTCTTCAGCCAGACCGATGAGTTGAGCGCGCAGGATATCGGCTCTTTCGGCCGCATCGACGCGTTGATTCAGTGTGTCGAGCTGCGCTGATGAGGATGCAAGGACAGAACGCGCCTCTTGGCTGGCCTCAATTTTCTGCGTGAGTTCTGTGCGGGTCTGAATCAGCGCATCTGAGCGCTGTTTCAGCTCTTCGACCAGTTGATGTGCCTGGATTTCTTGGGCGGCCAACCGCTCATATTCCACTCGCGCATCGACTAATTGCTGGTGGACGTGGCTTGCCTCGCTTAGCTTTTCATACTCAGCAAGAAGTTCACTGTTTCCCACGGATAATTCGGTGTGAGCCTGAGTTGTATCGAACAGTTCGCCATCCATCCGCTTGGAGACCGAAATGAACTTTTCTAAAGAGGAGCAGGCCTGTGCGAGTTTTGACTGTGCAGAGTCAAATTGCTGCAGGGGAGCTTTAAGAGGCTCGAGGCTTCGCAGGCGCTTTTCCTTGAGGATGAGGGAATCAATCTGACTTTCTTGTGAAAGAAGTGCGGCCTGCTGGGAGGTTAGCAGCTTGTATTCATTGAAGCGTTGTTGAAGGTCTTGGGCTGCGTTCAACTCTGCGTTTCGTTGGTCAAGAAGGACCTGAGCACTGTCAAGGGAGCGCTGGGCATCATCGCACTGTTTCTTCAGTAAATCATTCAGGCGCCCACTGAGCGTAAGCAGATCAGCGTTTAACTCTTCGTATTCACCGGTACTGTCAAGTTTGTCGCTCAGCTTCGTGAGTTCCTCGGAAAGAGACTCGCCCAGGGGAGAGTCTGTGATCTGACTCTGTAGCGTTCCCAGAGCACTCAAAAAATCGCGGCGTGTCCGCGTGATGGATTCATCTGCTGACTTTGCTTCTTCGACAAAAGCATTTTGCAAATCTTGAAAATACTGAGTGCCGAAAATATCTCGGAGAATTTTCTCTCTATCCGAGGATCTTGCACTGAGGAAGCGCGCGAATTGTCCCTGTGGAAGAACAACAGTTTGCAGGAATTGTTCCTTTGTCAGTCCAATGAGCGAGGTAATCATTGATTGCGCCTCGGGGATGGAACGACTCAGGGCTTCGAGTGTTGAAAAACCAGAGGAATCCGAAGGGCTGGGAGCCACCTTCTCAAGGGTAACTGTTGCATTAACCGGAGTTGCGCGTCCCTCTTTGACATACTGCGGGGTTCGGCGCACTCGGTAAATCCCGGCAGATACTTCAAAGACCACTTCCACATAGGAAGGGTCATTGGGCGCGCAATACAGCGAACGTAGTCGGTTTTTCGCCCCGTCGTTCCCGCTTGCGACATCACCGTAGAGTCCGAACACGATGGCATCGATCAGTGTCGATTTGCCGGAACCGGTTGCTCCGCGTAAAAGGAAAAGTCCTGCGTCGGTGAAACGCTGGAAGTCAATAAATTGACGTGACGCAAATGGCCCGATCCCGCTGAGTTCCAAAGTGAGTAGCTTCATTGGAGGTCTTCTTTCACTTTGTTCACAACCTGATCGATAACGTTGCTTTCTTCTGCTGATACCGGCTGTCCACCCTGTTGAGAGAAAAAATCTGCAAGGGTTGAACGAATATCCATTGTTGCGAGATCACGTTGAGGCGCAGCCAGGATCGGTACATGTGTTGGCGTGTGGATGATGGAGAGCGCGTGTGGGTATACAGCACGGAGGCGGGAAACCATTGACTGTGGTCGTGCATCATCCGTAACGGTCAAAGACACATAGGATTCCCGATCGATCTGTGCTGCTTTTTCGAGAAGAGAATCCATAGAGCCCGTGAGGACAACAAGGGGATGAGCAGATGGGATATTAACCGTTGAGAGCGCAAGAGGTAACGAGATACCAGAAATCTCAACCCTTTGAGTATGCGGCGTGAGCTTTTCATCTTCCGGATGAGTATCAATGATGACAGCGCTCTTATCCCCAGGAGCTTCTGAAAATGAGTAGGCAATGGGCGAACCAGAATAGCGAATAGGTACCTGAGTAGAGGGGATAGCCTGTGGCCGATGCAAATGTCCTAAGGCAACGTAACTCAGCCCAGGAGTTGGTGCTTGGGGATCACCGCCAAAGTTTTCGAAGGTTTCGGCTGATACGGAGGGGACCCCACCAACTTCGATGTTGCGTTCCGAATCCGAAGGCGCGGCACCGACAATGAAGGCATGGGCCATCACCACCGCTGGGCGCAAATCCCCTTCATCGCGTCGTCGCTTGAGATCAGTGCCGATACGTCGCATTGCTGCATCCATCACCGCCTGATGACTGCGCTCAAGCGGCTGATCATCGGGGGATAAAACCGAACGGACCAAATCTGGTTCAAGGTAGGGGATCGGGTAGACCAAAACTCCTGGATCATCACCGATACCGAGGTATTCGCGGGCGGTGCCGATGTCTTCAACACGTGTACACACCTGGATATTTCCGTGAAGGAAGCGCGAATACATTCCCAGACGCCCCGCGGAATCATGATTTCCAGATGTGAGTAATACGTGAGTGATAGAGCTGAGTTCTTCAAGAAGGTTCATCACTTCATTGATCTGACCGACGGGAGGAATAGCTCGGTCATAGACATCGCCAGAGATCAGAACCAGCTGGATATTCTGCGTTTTCACAGTGTCGACGAGCCAGCGACAAAAAAGAGCGCGCGCATCGCCTAAATCTTGACCGTGGAGACTGCGGCCAAAATGCCAATCGGAAGTGTGAAGAATTCGCATGTGCCTAGTATGAACTGCCCCACCGGCATTTTGAGTCACATTGGGGGAGCACCAGAAAATTCCACCTCGAAATCAGCGTGCAGCCTTAGAAACGCGCATTGCTCCAGCAACCGCGTCTAAAAGACGACGGACGGAAGTGACCCGGGAAGTACGCCTCTGGCGTTCTGCCTCGGCCTCGGAAGGAGAAGAAGGAAGGCTGAAAGGTTCATGCCCCTGTGCCCACGCATCCAGTGCGCATGAGGGGGCATCCTCGAGGTGCGTGCACAGCGGGAGGCACCACTGCGCCGCCTCGGCGACATCGGGGAAAACGCCAAGTACATCGTCGGTATCGACATGCCCGAGTCCAAAGGAACGCACACCGGGGGTATCAACAATCCAGCCACCACCAGGAAGCTCGAAGGCTCGCGAAGAGGTCGATGTGTGGCGACCTCGTCCGGTGACCTGATTGACCATTCCCACGCTGCGCTGGGCCTGGGGAATCAGCGCGTTAATGAGCGTTGATTTTCCAACTCCAGAGTGGCCGACCAACACGGAAAAATGCCCGGCCAGAAGCTCTCTTAATTCATCAAGCCCCTGATCGCCAGCCGCAACCGAGGTGACCACTGTTGTCAGATCAAAATCCGCATACGCGCGAAGAAATTCTTCGGCCGGGGCAAGATCAGCTTTCGTGAGGCAAAGAACGGCACACATCCCCGCCTCGTGAGCGGCAACCAAACAGCGATCAATCATTCCCATTCGAGGAGGAGGATCGGCCAAAGCCGTCACAATCACCATAATCTGCGCGTTTGCAACGATAATCTTTTCTCCCTTTTGATCGGGAGCATCCTCAAGAGAGCGGCGTAGAACGCTGCTTCTTTCCTCTACAGCAACGATCCGGGCCAAAGTGTCAACGCGGCCGCTGAGATCGCCGGTCAAACGGACACGATCACCAACGACAACGCTTCCCTTTTTGAGCTCGCGGGCTAGAACGGAGCGTAGGTCGATATCCTCATAACGAACCAGGTAGCGGCCACGATCAATACCGATCACCTGGCCGATTGGCTTGCCTCCCCAATCAGGGCGAACTTTCGTACGTGGCCGCGAGCGCTTCCCGGGGCGAACCTTCACGCGCGGGTCGTCGGTGCCGATATCGCGTCTAGACATGGGCGTCTCGATTCTCCAGCATGCTCTGCCACATAGATTCAAAATTCGGAAGAGTTTTTGAGGTGCACGCGATATCGTCCACGCTCACTCCATCGATGAGTAATCCAACGATTGCAGCGAAAGTTGCCATCCTGTGGTCGGCGAAGGAGCGCAGTTTGGCGCCATGAAGTGGGCGCGGTCTAATTGTGAGGCCATCGTCAAAAACTTCGACGCAGCCGCCCAGAGATCGAATGGAGTCCGCGATGGCTTCCAAACGATCAGTCTCATGCCCGCGAAGGTGCGCGATTCCGGTGAGAGTAGATGGGGTTTGCGCAAAGAGTAGGAGCGCAGCAAGGGTCGGAACCATCTCGCCCATTGCAGACATATCGCAGGTGATTCCTTGGAAAGTCCCCGGGCCTTGACCGTCAACAACCAAGGTTCCGTTTTCGCTTCCTTCGAGAATAAATTGGGTCTGGATCCCCATGCGTTCAAAGAGCTCTGGCCACATTGCCCCCGGCTGTGTGGAGCTCACGGGCCAATGAGGGATAGCGAGACTTCCGCCGCTCAGGATTCCCGCGCACAAGAAGGGACCCGCATTTGAAAGGTCCGCTTCGATTTTGATTTCCGAGGCCGTGGGCTTGCCTTCCTCAATTCTCCACTCGCTTCTGCTGGTCTTTGACCAGGTAATCCCGCTTGCTCGCATCATGTCCAATGTCATGTTGATATGAGGAAGAGAGATCAGTTCGTGCTCGCTGCGAATGATGGCTCCGCCAAGGAGAGGAGCGACCAACAGCATTGCAGAAAAGAATTGAGATGACGCCGAGGCATCAACGGTGACCGTACCGGGGTGGTAGCGGAGCGGTCCTTTAATGGTGAAGGGGAGGTGACCGCGCTCTGAGTGATAGGTGATGTCTGCCCCCAGATTTTCAAGGACATCGAGAAGGGCGCCGAGGGGGCGCGCATAGGCTTGTTTGTCGCCGTCAAAGCGCGTGGGGATAGGGGAGAGCGCAGCCAGGGGAGGAAGAAAACGCATCACAGTTCCTGCAAGGCCGCAGTCGATCTGCCGTTCTTCTCCGGTAGCTGAGCGGATTTCCATAGGTATCACGCACGCCGACATCTCACCAATAAATGAGATCTGCGCGCCTAAGGTCACTAGGGCCTCGGCAAAGAGATCTGTGTCCCGGGAACGCAACAGTCCGTGGATGGTACAGGGTGAAGAACCGGTTGCTGCAAGGTAGAGAGCCCGGGCAGTTTGAGATTTTGAGCCCGGGATTTCAACCTGAGTGTTGAGTGGCTCGTGTACGCGGGGTGCGTCCCAGTGCTTCACTGTCCAGAGCCTGCTGCAATCGCCTGCTGAGAAAGTGCGCGGCGTTTCTCATCGCGACGCCAGGCAGCACTTGGGCGACCGCGTCGGTCCATCCCTGCAAAAACAAGCCCTGCACAATTTGCAAGCTTGAGACCGAGTGAAGTGCGATCTTCGTGGTTAATAATCGCCATGGGAAGAGCGATCCCTGCCAGGAGTGCAGCGGAGGTGCGGGGGGCTTTGCCAACGGCGAAAGTGACGGAGGCAGCCAAGGCTACGCCCGCACTGATGCGTGCGGCGGAACGCAGGTAGGGGTCGATGTCATCGATCTGTGTCGAATCCTCAACTTTGTTGAAAAGCGGGCGAAGTCTTTCGAGTTTAGCTGCATGCTGATCGGGGTGGATCAAGGCATCAAGTGCGTCTAGGGCAAGGGGTGCAACCAACAAGGGACGTGCGATACCGCGAAGAATAGACATATCCCTATTGTGTCAAAAAATACTCAGGTACACCGGTTTCCACGTCGACAAAAATGGGCAATTTTGGCTACGGCCGGAATATGGAGCGGAATAATTTGCTAGCGCAGGCGTTAGTGTGGATATGCAAAGCGATGTGAGAGTGGCTCAGCGCCCGCGGATCAGGGGAAGGCAAAAGCCTCGCCCTGATTTTGCGCGTCCACTTTCCTATCCTAGGTTTTCGCGATTAGCCTTGACATCGATGAGTGATACACAAGAAATCAGTCAAGAGGAAAAGGACCGGCTTTTTGCCGAACAAGCCCTTCCTCTGGTCGATCAGCTCTTCGGTGCGGCGCTGGGGATGACGCGCAATCGTGCCGACGCAGAAGATCTCGTTCAAGAGACCTTTATGAAGGCCTACACGAAGTTCCACCAATATCAGCAAGGAACGAACATTAAGGCCTGGCTGTATCGGATTTTGACGAACACGTACATTACCCAGTACCGCAAGGCACAGCGTTCGCCACAGCGAAGCGGTGGTGAAGACGTTGAGGACTGGCAGTTGGTAGCGGCTGCCTCGCACGACGAAAAGGGGCTTGTCTCGGCGGAAGCCGAAGCTCTGGATAATATTCCGTCAGCTGAGCTTCGTTCGGCTCTTGAAGCTTTGTCTGAAGATCAGCGTGTAGTCGTGCTTCTGTCTGATGTTGAAGGTTTTGCCTATAAAGAAATTGCCGAGATGCTTGACATTCCCATTGGGACTGTCATGTCACGGCTTCATCGAGGGCGAAAGAATCTTCGCGACAGCCTATCTGAACTTGCGGCGGAATACGGTATTGGGGGACACCATGCAGATTGATGATTATCGTGCTTGTCAGGAATTACATGACCACCTCTATGAGGTCATTGACTTTCTTGACCGAGAGGGCTGCCAAGAGCACATCACGACTGACTGCCTGAAGGATCCCGCTCTGCGCGCACAGCTGCTTGAACACATTTCACGCTGTTCCCACTGCCAGGAATCGATGTACACCGAGCGTTATGTTCGCTCGCTACTGGCACACTGTCTTGACGAACCCGCACCCGCGTCCCTTCGAGCACGGATTGTCTCCAAGACCTGCGTGACGGTGAGTTGGAGCTCGATAGAATCGTGAGTTTCGACTCGCAGGGTACTCTCTGTTTGGAGAAACGCTGTGGGTGTGAAAAACTGTACAGGTTGGATATCTCAGTTTTAGAGGAGACGACAATGTCGAAGAGGGGTCGTAAGCGTCGCGATCGTCGTAAGCACGGCGCGAACCACGGCAAGCGTCCTAACGCCTGAACCGTGTTTTAAACGGGTGTGGGGTCCGATGTATCGCGTCGGACCCCACATTTTATCTCCGCTGGATTTCTTAGGATTCGGCTTCTTGGGCGCCAATCCACTCAAACCACCCTTGATGCAGAACAAGCCAGGCCATCAGTGCAAAGCCAGACTGTCCGGGCATCGATGCCCCACGGGCACTGCGTACGGATGAAGACGCCATATCTTCAAACCACTGGTCATGAGCGACTAGGGGAGTATAGGTATCAACAAAGGGGATATCTCGGCGTTCACACACTTGCTGACACGACAGTGAAAGTTCCTTCACCGCAGAGGATTGCACACCGGCAAGCGGGGGCGGACCAACGACCATCGAGGGGATCGCCAAAGTTGATGCTCGGTCAGTAATATTCGCCAAATTGAGACGCGATCGGGGAGTTGAAATCCCAGCCGGAATATCACTGCATCCAACAGCAATGATCAGCGCGCAAGGCTCGTCGGGGGCAAAGCGATACACGACCTCGTCCTCCCAGCGTGCAGCAAGCTGCGAGGTCGTTTCTCCCGGAACAGCCAATGTCATGACGGTTGGGGGAGAGGGGAACTGGGAACGTGCCAATACCCGCCCAACCCAACCGAGGCCTCGGGGATCTCCCATGGGGGTAATGAGTTCATCGCCGATAATACAGATTCGCATAACGCCCCCTACGCGAATGCCCGGCGCATGAGCTCTGCGGCCTGTTCGCGATGCAGACTTGCTCGCCCGGCGGCGGTCGTTGCGCTCTCTGGACGAGAAACCAAAGTCGGTGCAATTCCTAGCTCGGGGAACAAATTCAATGCGAAGTGAGGCCAAACTCCTTGGTTCTTTGGCTCATCTTGGAGCCAAAGGAGTTCGGCATTCGGGAATGCAGACAGAACCTGACGGAGCTCCTCAGTAGGAAGCGGATAGAGCTGTTCAACGCGAATAATCGCAGTATTCCACGCACCGCGCTCTTCCCGCTCATGGATCAGATCGTAGTAGATCCGCCCTGAGCACAAAATCACCCGCGACACACGGTTTGTCTCTACCCGCGAATCGACTTCGCCGTACACGGGAGTGAAGGAACCGGTGGTGAATTCCTCGAGACGTGATGATGCTGCATGCAGCCGCAGAAGCTGCTTCGGGGTGAAGGCGATGAGTGGCTTACGAGGCCTCTTGTAGGCCTGAGTGCGCAGCATGTGGAAGTGGTTCGCCGGGGTAGAGGGCTGAACAATCCACATGTTGTTCTCCGCGGCGAGCTGTAGGTATCGCTCGATTCGTGCAGACGAATGGTCTGGACCTTGGCCCTCTTGGCCGTGCGGCAAGAGCATGACCAAGGACGAACGCTGTCCCCACTTTGTTTCCGCGGAAGAAACAAACTCATCGATGACCGTTTGAGCGCCAATCGCAAAGTCTCCAAACTGTGCTTCCCACAAAACCAAAGCTTCGGGGCGCTCGATCGAGTAGCCATACTCATAGGCCAATACCGCATACTCCGACAGTGGTGAATCGAAAACATCGAAGTTTGCCTGATCTGGAGTGAGGAAGTGTAGGGGAGTGAACTCACGACCGTCTTTGTGATCGTGCAAAACTGCATGGCGCTGGACGAATGTCGCACGTCGTGCGTCCTCGCCTGAGAGACGAATAGGCGTCCCCTCCATCAACAAAGTGCCAAAGGCCAGGAGCTCCGCGAAACCCCAGTCAATCGGGGCATGACCAGTTGCCATTTCCTGACGCTTCTGGCACAGCTTCTCAAGCTTGGGATGCACGGTGAAATCAGGCGGGAAATTCACATAGGCATCACCAATACGCTCGAGCGCCTCGGGGCTGACTGCCGAAGACCAGCCAATCATCATTCCCGCGCCGGGAAGTTGGCTTTCGGGAACCTGCCACTGATCATCTTCTAAGTGGCGTTCTTGCTGCGGGGCCCAACCGTGCTCACGGGTGTGCTCAAGGATTTCGCTGAGCTCGGCCTCGTAGGCGCGGATCGATGCGCGGGCTTCTTCATCGGTTAACTGGCCACGGCCAACTAGGTTACGGATGTAGACCTCACGGGTGGATGGAAGCTTTGAAATGAGCGAGTACATGACCGGCTGCGTCATTGAAGGATCGTCGCCCTCATTGTGGCCGCGGCGGCGGTAACAGGTCATGTCAATGATGACATCCTTGTGGAAAGCCTCTCGGAAATCCAAAGCCAATGCAGCTACGCGGACTACTGCCTCGGGATCATCACCATTGACATGGAAAATCGGGACCTGCAGACCCTTGGCCAAATCGGTTGGGTAGCGCGTTGAACGACCCGAAGCTGGACCGGTCGTAAAACCAATCTGATTGTTCACAATGACGTGAATGGTTCCGCCAGTGCGGTAGCCGGTTAGCTGAGACATATTGAGAGTCTCTTGAACGACGCCCTGGCCAATGAAGGCAGCATCGCCGTGAATGAGTAGTGGAACCACGGGGAAATCAGGATCACCCAAGACATCCTGCTTCGCGCGAACAATGCCCTCAAGGACGCCGTCAGCAGCCTCGAGATGCGAAGGATTTGCCGCAAGAGAAATCTTCGTTGCTACGCCGTCTTCAGAGGAATATACGCCTTCGGTACCCAGGTGGTACTTGACGTCGCCAGAGCCTTGGACAGTGCGTGGATCCTGATTTCCTTCGAACTCGGAGAAAATCTGGGCATAGCTCTTCCCAGCAAGATTTGCCAGAACATTCAAGCGCCCGCGGTGAGCCATTGCAATGGCAACCTCGTGGATTCCGCGATGTGCAGCCTTATTCAAGATCTCGTCCAAAAGCGGGATCAGCGACTCGCCGCCTTCCAGAGAGAAACGCTTCTGGCCCAGGTACTTTGTCTGCAAAAACTCTTCGAAAGCCTCAGCGTGAACGAGGGTTGAAAGAATTCGGCGCTGTTCCTTAGCAGAAGGTGCTTCAAAGGGGCCTTCAATGCGTTCTTGGACCCACTGTCGCTGGTTTGGGTCCTGAATGTGCATGTATTCGATACCGATAGAACGAATATAGGTATCGTGCAGGCGGGCAAGCAGATCGCGAAGCAGCATCTGCTCGCTTCCACCGAAGCCGCCCGTGGGGAATGAGCGATCCAAGTCCCAGACGGTCAAGCCGTAGCTTGAAAGGTTCAAATCGGGGTGGCGGCGGACGCGATAAGCCAAGGGATCGGTATCTGCTGCCAAATGGCCTCGTGAACGATAGGCCTGGATGAGCTCGGCAATACGAGCGGGCTTGCCCTTTTCGCGCTCCAGATCGTATTCGAAGTCTGCTTCCCACAGGTAGGGAGGAACTGGGATATGAAGCGCTGTAAACACACGGTCATAGAAACCGTCGCGTCCGCTGAGTTTGAGATCAAGGAGGCGTAGGAAATCACCCGAAGCGGCGCCCTGGATTACGCGATGATCGTAGGTAGAGGAGACGAACATCGTCTTGCCAATGCCCAAAAGGGCAAGTTTACGCGGAGAAACTCCCGCAAATTCCGCTGGGTAATCCATCGCGCCTACACCGATGATGACACCCTGGCCATTCATCAGGCGCGGAACGGAAGTTGTTGTTCCGATCGTTCCGGGGTTCGTGAGCGTGACTGTCGCGCCCTGGTAGTCTTCAGCGCTGAGTGAGCCGGCTTTCGCGCGTGAAATGATGTCCTGATAGGCCTCGACGAAACCGGTGAAGGTCAGAGTATCGGCCTGATGAATCACGGGGACTACAAGGCGGCGTTCACCCGCGTGCTGGATATCGATCGCCAGTCCAAAACCGACGTGTGCGCGCTCGTCGATAGCCGGCTTGCCATCGTTGAGTGAGTAGCGGACATTCATCTGCGGCATTTCGCAGAGTGCCTCGACAATCGCGTAGCCGATGAGGTGGGTAAATGAAACCTTGCCACCAACCGTGCGTGCAAGGTGCGCATTGATGACCGAGCGATTTTCAATGAGGATCTTTGCCGCAATTTGACGTTGGGAAGTTGCTGTTGGGATGGTGAGTGACTCATCCATGTTGCGAGCCGTTGCGCGAGCAATGCCCTTCAACACATGGAGTTCATCTTGGGTTTCTGCCTGTTCCGACAAAGACGAGGCAACTGGGGAAGTGCGGTGAATACGCGCATAGGGTGACGAGGCCTGGGCGGATTGCGCCGGAGGTGCGGGAGGAAGATCGGAGCGCGTCACCGAAACTTCCGGCTGCTCCGTTTCCGGATTGTCCTCGTGAGCGGCCAACGCGGCCTCGGCGCTGACGACCGCGGTGGGCTGAGTGGGGAGAGGAGCTTGGCTTCGGTGGAGCTGTGCCGGGACGGTATCGCCCTCAAAATAGGCGCGCCAAGATGCATCGACACTGAGTGGATCGCTCAACCACTGCTGACGCATTTGTTGAACCCATTCGTGTGAACGTGGGGAGTCCGCCACCGTTACACCATCCTTTTCCCTGAACACGGCCATGTGAGTCTTGACATCATTTTAGGCCCTCACGTCCAGAATGCCTTTTCCTACGTGGGCCTTTCTCACACTTCGAAGATGGGTGAGTCCAGATAGACTGGAAGAACCATGGATAGTGACAGTTGTTGCCCTGACCAAAGTTCGATGCGTGTTCACCACCAAATGGTGGGAGGCCAGCGTGCTTCTTGATATCGCAATGCTCCTTTTAGGAGTGATCCTCACTGCGGGTACCTTCATCTTTGTTTCCGCCGAATTTTCTCTTGTTGCCCTTGACCAGGCCGTAGTTGAAAGTCGCGCAGCTGCGGGTGACGCCCGGGCACGTCAGGTGGGACAGGCCATTAAGAACCTCTCGACCCAACTTTCGGGTTCGCAGGTTGGCATCACCTTAACGACGATTCTCTTGGGGTATACCACTCAATCGGCGCTCGCGGATCTTCTCACGAAGGCGGGAGTTGGACTTGGGCTATCAACTGCTATTTCTTCGGCTGTTGGAGTGGGTGTCGCAGCTGTCATCATCAATGTTATGTCCATGGTTTTTGGCGAGCTTGTTCCGAAAAACCTAGCACTGGCCCATCCCTTGAAGACCGCGGGACGTGTTGTCCCCTTTAACACTCTCTTCACTATGATCTTCAAGCCGGTGATTGTTGTCCTGAATTCCTCCGCCAATGGGATATTGCGTCTTCTGGGCGTAGAGCCTCAAGAAGAGCTTTCATCTGCACGATCGGCATCAGAATTAGCTGCGATGGTTCGCCACTCGGCCCAAGAAGGGACATTGGATACCTCGACGGCCTCGCTTTTCACGAATTCCATCCGCATCACTGAACTCACTGCCGTGGATGTCATGACCGATCGCGGGCTTCTTCACACGATTCCCGATGATGGCTATGCCTCTGATGTCGTCCGTGCCGCACACGAAACCGGGCATTCTCGTTTCCCTGTGATTGGCGAGGATCGTGACGACATCATCGGTTTTGTCTCATTGCGCAGGGCTGTTGCGGTTCCCTATGAAAAGCGCGACGAGGTTCCGGTCCTCTCGTCTTCTCTTCTGGCAGATGCCCCACGCGTCCCTGAGACCTTAGATCTGGCGACTCTTTTGGTTCAGTTGCGTGAAGAAGGCTTGCAGATGGCAGTGGTCGTTGATGAATACGGTGGTGTCTCTGGAATTGTCACTCTTGAAGACGTCGTCGAGGAGATCGTCGGCGATGTTGCTGATGAACACGATCAACGTCGCCTCGGTATTCGTCCTCGTCCTGATGGGTCCTACCTTGTTCCGGGACGCCTGCGGATTGATGAACTCGCGCAGAAGATTAAGATTTTCCTTCCTGATGATGGGCCCTATGACACTCTTGCAGGCCTGATCATGACTGAGTTGGGAACGATCCCACAGGTTGGAGATCGATGCGAAGTTGCTGGCGTGCGCCTCGAGGTCATTCAGATGATGGGCAGGCGTGTCATGCAGGTGAGCGTTGTTCCGCCCGTTCACGAGGCCGAAGGCGAGGTGCTCCTGTGAATAGCACCCTTGCTTTAGTCCTCACCGTTCTTTTACTAGCGATGAATGCCTTCTTCGTCGCGGGCGAATTTGCGACGACCTCCTCTAGGCGTTCCCAGATTGAGCCTTTGGTGGAAGAGGGGGTTCGAGGATCACGCTACGCACTCTTTGCCTTAGAGCACGTGTCCTTGATGCTGGCAATCTGTCAGTTGGGCGTGACCGTAGCTTCAACCTCTTTGGGTGTGGTCGCTGAACCAACTTTTGCCGCAATGGTTGAGGGGCCCATGGAAAAATGGGGGATGCCGCATTCGTGGATACACGTTGTTGGCTTCACCTTTTCTTTGGTCTTAGTGCTCTTCCTCCACGTTGTCTTCGGCGAAATGGTTCCAAAGAACCTTTCAATTGCGAATCCACAGCGTCTTCTTCTTGTCCTTGCTCCGATTCTGGTCAATATCGGCCATGTCATTCGCCCGATCATTCATGCTATGGATCACTTGGCAAATTGGTTCTTACGCGTGGCGGGAGTTGAACCAAAGTCAGAGATTTCTGCGACCTTCACCATCGAAGAGATGGCGACCATTGTTGAACATTCTCAGCAAGAGGGAATGATTGATGATGATCTGGGCTTGCTCTCTGGAACCCTAGAGTTTTCTACTGAGAACGCCTCTGATGTCATGGTTCCGCTGAGCGAATTGGTGATTCTGAATGCTGAGTGCACTCCCGAGGATGTTGAGAAGGAAGTCGCGCGTACTGGTTTCTCGCGATTCCCCGTTGCCGACGACTCCGGAGCACTGAGCGGATATATTCACCTTAAGGACGTCTTGTATGCCGAGGGCTCTGAGCGATTCGAACCTGTCACTTCATGGAGAATCCGCAAGATGGAAGCGGTCTCTATGGAAGCTGAGATCGAAGATGCTCTGCGCCATATGCAGCGTGCGGGCGCCCATCTCGCAGAGGTTATTGGGAAGGACGGAAACATTCAAGGAGTGCTCTTCCTTGAAGACATTCTTGAGCGTCTTGTCGGTGAGGTCCGTGATGCACTTCAACGCGATTCGCTTCCGGGGGCTCATCGCCAAGCATGAGCGCTAGGACACAAGTACCTGCGTGAGTGAAAAATATTTGGGATGATTAAAAAGTTATGACGACACCAGCACCGAACTTACCCACGCGACGCCAGCGCGCCCACGAGCGCGCGCAGCGTGCGCAGGTTGATGCTACCCAGGTTCTTCCCGCTAAACCTCTGGGACGAAAGCGCGGTAGAGCTGGTCGCCTTCTTGTGCGTTCCAGTGTTCTTCTTGCTTTAGGGGCAATGACCATTGCGGTTCCGCTCAGTGGTTTTCTTCGTCCCGACGTTTCAATCTCTATTCCTTCGCGTCAGTTCGGCGCAGCAACTGGTTCGCAATCGTGGGCCTCTGATTCTCAAGGCGTCTTGCTTTCTTCCGGCCTCAATGCGCAGGTCGATGCTGCCTCGCGATCGCGGGTGCGTTCGCCGCTCATGGTTCAATGCGTCGGTGATGGGGGCGGTGCGGCTGACGGTACGCGCACTTTGACGAAGGCGGATACGATCTACTGGCCTCTTCAAGAGGGGACCTACCAAATCACCTCGCCTTTCTCGATGCGCATTTCACCCGTCTCGGGAACCATGCTCATGCATGAAGGCGTCGATATGGCCGCCCCGCTTGGGACTCCAATTCATGCGGTATTCGCTGGAGAGGTGACGGAAGTTTCAGAGAATTCTCGTTCTGGAGCTCTTGTGACGATTCGCCATACGGCCAGTGATGGAAGCGTCTTCTATTCTGCTTACCTTCATCAGTACATGAAGGATATTAAAGTCAAGGTTGGCCAACAGGTTTCAGCTGGCGAGCAAATTGGAGCCGTTGGATCAAATGGCTGGTCTACTGGACCGCACCTTCACTTTGAGATTCATAATTCTTCAGATCAACCAGTTGATCCGGAGGAGTGGATGGCGGACCATAAGGCGGTCCACATTGGTAAGGAGTGCTAAGCATGTATCGGGTTGTGGGCGATGGGCCGATTATTCTTGCGCATCGAGGCGGGGGAGCAGAAGGACCTGAGAACACCCCAGAAGCTTTTGAAGCGCTACGTAATATTCAGGTTTACCACGTTGAAACTGACGCGCATTTAAGCGCCGATGGTCAGGTTGTTCTCAACCACGATCCCGAGGTTGATCGTACGTATCCGGCAAGCGGAAAAATCCGTGAAATGAATTGGAGCGAGCTGCGCGAATTGCGCGGTGTTGACGGTGGGCGAATGATCCGCTTGGCCGAAGCCTTGAATGAGTTTCCCGACATGTATTTCAATATCGATGCGAAGAGTGAGGAAGTTGCGCTTCCTTTGCTTGAAGTTATTCATGAACATGATGCGCTTGGACGTGTCTTAGTTGCTTCCTTTGACGAATCACGGCTGCGTCGCCTGCGTCGTTTGGAGCCGCGTCTGGTCACATCAGTGGGCGTTGGTGCGGTTAGTCGTCTTGTTGCAGCTTCACAGCTCGCGCAGCCGGCCAGACGTCTTCTTGTCCCAGGGCCTCTTGAAGGGGTCTGGGCGGTTCAAGTTCCTGAGAAGATGGGGGTGCTTCGAGTTGTCGATCGCCGCTTTGTTGCTACGGCGCATGCATTGGGGTGTGCCGTGCATGTCTGGACCGTCAACGAGGAAGAGCAGATGCATCGTCTGCTAGATCTTGGCGTTGATGGAATCATCACGGACTATCCAACAAGGGCTCGCAAGGTTCTTGAAGAACGAGGTCAGTGGCATTCGATTGCACCGGCAAATGCCGAATAGACAACGATAGGGAAGCATAAAGCTTGTGGGAGGCACCCGAGGTGCCTCCCACAAGCTTGTCTATGACGGTCGGTGTTGCCTTTAACGCTTAGGCATCAATGCCCTGGGTGCGGGTTGCCAATTCAATGGTACGGGCACGTGCGATTCGCCAGAATGAAATCCCTACTAACACGACGGCCAGTGCGATACCTGCGATGCGGACCCAGCCACTACCAATGAAGATCATCGCCATGGCCGCAAGCTCGGGAACAAGCAACATGAATGAATTCACAATGTAGCGACCGAAACTGGGCATTTCGACGCCGTCGGCCTCGGCCACGGATTTGACCATGAAGTTCGGACCATTGCCAATGTAGGTAATAGCGCCGCATAAAACTGCGCCCAAGGAGATCGGGATCAGATAGACCTCGGGAACTCCGGCAATGAGCGTTCCATCCCCGCCTAGAGTCTTTGCCATTTCAAAGAAAGTCATATAGGTCGGAGCATTGTCCAAGACCGAGGACAAGGCCCCCGTAAAGACGAAGAAAGTTCCGCGGTTGAGGGGAAGAGAAGGCGCAACTTCTTCGAGGACGCGCAATGCGGGGGCCATGGTCGCAAAGATCCCGATGAAGAGTGCAGCAACTTCGGCAATGGGGGACCACTGGAAGGAATTTTCTTCGTAGCGGACCTTTTTATTGCCAACAGTCAGCGAAAGCCCAGCGGCCATAAGCATGACGATCTCGCGCCACGGAACTAACTCGGTGCCGTGCGCATGACCTTCGATGATGGCCTCGGCATCCCATGAGGGAAGGAAAGCAACGGAGCAGATGATCGCTGCGAAGAACAAAAGATTAATTGTACCGTGCAGGCGCAGAGGTTCGATGTCTTCGTTGTCCTCTTCGATAGCCAGCTTAGGCTCCGACGCATAGTACAGGCGATCAAGCGAATAGTACGAGAGGAGAAGGATTCCAAGGACGAATGCCCATTCCTTCCACAGGTTCAGCGTCCACGTAAAGGGAACGCCGTTGAGGAAACCAAGGAAGAGCGGCGGGTCGCCAAGTGGAGTGAGTAAGCCACCGCAGTTAGCGACGATGAAGATCGTGAAGAGAACGGTGTGGACCTTGTTCACACGCTCGCGGTTGGTGGCAAGTAGGGGACGGATCAACAGCATTGCCGCGCCGGTTGTCCCGATGAAGGATGCCAGGATGCCACCAATTGCCAAGAAGATTGTGTTGTTCCGGGGGGTTGCCCGAATGTCACCGGCCAGGTGAATGCCACCCGAGACCACGTAGAGTGAAAACAGAAGGCAGATGAATTGGAAGTATTCAATCCCCGTGTCGATCAGCGGAGCGCTTCCGGCCTTCCAGAACATCCACAGCGTCGTCGGAACTGCCAAGATCAGTGCGACGGTGAGCTGAGAGGAATTGCGCTCCCACCAGTGTGAGGTGGCGGGAATAAGTGGCAAAACCGCGATAGATGCGAGCATTGCGACAAAGGGAAGTAGAGACCACAACGGGTATTCCACAAGAACTCCTTGACGGTGAATCTGGTTGGCACTCTGCCTCATTCATCCTAGGCTATGGCGCTGTGTGGGGCAGCAAGTATCTTCCTATGCGATCGGCGCGCCTATGATGGAGTTCGTCGAGGAGGTTCAATGTCCCAGAGCGTGCGCGATGTCGCGCTGCTGATTGTTGCCGGTTTATTTGCGGGCTCACTCTCAGGTTTATTTGGAATTGGTGGTGGAACCGTCATTATCCCCGCGCTCATGGCGGTCGGCTATTCTCAGCGCGAGGCCTCGGCCTCAAGTTTGCTAGCCATCGTTCCAACGTGCATTTCCGGGGTGATCTCCTATGCGGCGGTAGGTAGAATTGCGTGGATTCCTGCGCTTCTGATGACCATGGGTATGTTGCTTGGTGTGCAAATGGGGACATGGATGCTTGCGCGACTATCTGAGGGTGTTCTGCGCTGGGGGTTCGTCGCATTCATCGTGACATTGATTGTGATCCAGGTAGTGTATATCCCCGCTCGCGAGGGGGTTCTCGACATTACCCTCCCGGTGGGAACAGTACTGTTCCTACTGGGATGTTTGTGTGGTTTTCTTGCCGGTTTGTTGGGAATTGGTGGGGGAGCAGTTGCGATACCCGGACTGACCCTTCTAGGTATGTCTGACCTAGGTGCTCGTGGAGTATCGATGGTCGTGATGCTTCCGGGTGCACTCAGTGGAACAGTGACGAATTATCGACGAGGCCTTGTACGCATTGGTCCCGCATTGATCGTTGGTTGCACGGCTGTGTGCGCAGTTCCTTTTGGAGCATGGTGTGCCAGGCTTCTGTCGCCTCGCGTTGATGCCTTGCTTTTTGGTACGTGGTTTGCGCTGCTCTTGGTGCGTTCCATTATTGTGGCGCGAAAAGTGCCCCGAACAGGATTCGAACCTGCGACCTTTCGCTCCGGAGGCGAACGCTCTATCCACTGAGCTATCGGGGCAACCGCCCCAGTTTATCAGTCTTTAGCCCGAGCTCAAACGCTAGTGCATACCCGGATCAGGCCGTATCATGAAGGGGTTCCCCCTCTTCAACGTGAATGGAAATATACATGCGCGTCCATATTGCAACTGATCATGCCGGATTCGAACTGAAAGAACACCTGGTGAAAGTCCTTCGTGATGTGGGATATGAGGTTATCGATCATGGTGCAACAACCTATGATCCCAACGATGACTACCCGCAGATGTGTATCGAAGCCGCCGAAGGTGTTGTTTCAGATCCCGGTTCTTTGGGTGTAGTCATTGGTGGTTCAGGAAACGGCGAACAGATGGCCGCAAACTTGGTCAAGGGCGCGCGTGCAGCACTGGTATGGAATGAAGACATTGCCGTGCTTGCTCGTGAACACAACAACGCGAATGTTATTGCCGTCGGGGCTCGTCAGCACTCGAAGGAAGACGCCACCCGCTTTGTTTTGACCTTCTTGGAAACGCCTTTCAGCGAGGATGAGCGTCACAAGCGTCGCATCGCAGTGATGGACGCGTACTAATACCCGATCGGACGCTGTCGCTTAGCTCTGACCGGTAACGGTCAGGTAGACCAACAGAATATTGAGAAGAATAATTGCCGCTGCAATCACAGATGCCACTGCGATTGTCAGCGGCTTATTCACATATTCGCCCATGAGCTTCTTATTTCGCGTCAAATACATGAGCGGCACAATGGCAAAGGGGATGCCAAAGGAAAGCGCGACCTGCGAGAGTACCAATGCCCATGTCGGTTCTGCCCCCATCCCGAGGATGATCAGGGCCGGGATAATCGTCACCAGGCGGCGTGCCAACAGCGGGACGTTCACGTGGAGGAGACCGTTCATGATTTCTGAACCCGCGTAGGCGCCCACCGAGGTCGATGCTAAACCTGATGCCAGCAGGCCAAGAGCGAAGATGGTGGAAACGGTGCCTCCCAGGGCGTTTGCGATCGCATGGTAGGCGCCTTCGATGGTGTCGGTTCCTTCAACTCCAGACAAGGCCGAGGCAGCAAGAAGGAGCAGGCCAATATTGACGATTCCGGCAATGCTCAGTGCCCACAAAATATCGTGGCGAGTTGCGCGAAGAAGCGCACGCTTATGGGGTCGTTCGACTTCTGGATCGGTGTGGTGGTCGTTGACCAAGGAAGAGTGCAGGTAAATCGCGTGGGGCATGACAGTTGCGCCAAGCATCGAGGCGGCGACCAAGACTGAGTCGGTGCCCTCGAATCGGGGGATCAGCCCGCTTGCAACTTCAGACCACTGTGGTGGTGCGAAGAAAAGTCCTGCTAAGAATCCTGCGGTAATAACGACAAGCATCCCGATGATCACTGCTTCAAAAATATTCTGGCGATGTCCTTGGAAGAGCAGGATAACGATGGATGCGGCACCAATGATGACACCGGACCACAAGAGGGGAATTCCGAAGAGAAGGTTGAGTGCGATTGCTCCACCAATAACTTCAGCGAGGTCGGTTGCCGCTGCGACGACTTCCGCTTGGATCCAGAACAGAATTCGATTGTGCGGACGAAGGCGTTCACCAAGGAGTGCAGGGAGTGATTTTCCAGTGACAATGCCCAATTTTGCTGAAAGGTATTGGACAAGCATGGCTGAGAGATTTGAAAGAACAAGCACCCATACCAAGAGATAGCCGTAGCGGGCACCCGCAGTGATATTCGCGGCGACATTGCCGGGGTCCACATAGGCAATTGCTGCAATAAATGCCGGACCCATCAAGGCAAATAGTCGATGCTGCCTGAGACGATGACCACTCATTTTCTATCTCCACAGATCGAAACTTTCGTATAACCGAACTTTACTCCAGATTTTGTGAGGTGTCACAGAGTTTCAGTGTGGCATGGGAGCAATCGAAACGATTACCCTTAAATGGTGACTCCAGAAGAACTTGCATCTCATATCCACGACCTTTTGCTTGCTGAGATCAAGCAGGGCAACTTGGCTCTCGAGCCCGCAGACCTTCCCGAGACGGTGAAGGTTGAGAGGCCTCGTAACCGTGACCATGGCGACTGGGCCAGCAATATTGCCATGCAATTGGCGAAGAAGGCGGGAATGAACCCGCGTGACTTTGCCCAGATCCTCGTCAGTGACCTCAATGAACTCGAGGGCATTGATAGCGCCGAAATCGCTGGTCCCGGCTTCATCAATATTCGTCTTGCCGCTGCCTCTGCAGGCGAGCTTGCCCGCACCATTGTCGAGGCCGGTGGAGCTTTCGGCCGTGGCGAATCCATGAAGGGGCTGCACATTAACTTGGAGTATGTCTCCGCCAACCCCACAGGTCCGGTTCACCTGGGTGGTGCACGCTGGGCGGCCGTGGGAGATTCCCTCGCTCGCCTGATGAAGGCATCGGGAGCGAAGGTAACTCGCGAGTACTACTTCAATGATCATGGTTCGCAGATCGATCGTTTCGCGCGTTCTCTCTATGCGCGCGCGATGGGCCAGGAGGCGCCCGAAGATGGTTACGGCGGCCAGTACATTGCCGATATTGCTGCGCAAGTACGTGAAGACGCTGTCGCAGCAGGGGAACCCGATCCGGTCACTCTTCCTGAAGAAGAAGCTGTTGAGGCATTCCGCGCACGTGGTGTCGAGCTGATGTTCGATGAAATCAAGCAGCGCCTGCGTGATTTCCGCTCTGAATTTGACGTTTTCTTCCACGAAGATTCGCTTCACAATTCGGGCGCTGTTGACGCTGCAATTGAAACTTTGCGTCAGCGTGGCGAGGTCTTTGACCAAGATGGAGCCGTGTGGCTGCGAACGACCTCTTACGGCGATGACAAGGACCGTGTTCTGATTAAGTCCGACGGTCAAGCAGCGTACTTCGCCGGTGATGTCGCCTACTACCTTGATAAGCGCCGTCGCGGTGCCGACGTTGCCATCTACCTACTGGGCGCAGATCACCACGGCTACATTGGTCGAATGATGGCGATGTGTGAAGCATTTGGCGACAAGCCCGGTGTTAACATGCAGATTCTCATCGGCCAGATGGTGAACCTGGTTAAGGACGGCGTCCCGGTTCGTATGTCCAAGCGTGCTGGAACCATCGTTACCCTTGACGACCTCGTCGATGCCGTTGGCGTGGACGCTGCCCGTTATGCGCTGGTTCGAGTTTCCATGGATTCCAACTTGGATATTGATTTGGATCTGCTGGGATCTCGCACGAACGAAAACCCTGTCTACTACGTTCAGTATGCGCATGCCCGTACTCGCAACGTTGCGCGAAATGCAGCTGAGCACGGTGTTACGCGCGATGCTGGTTTTAACCCTGCAGCACTGGATACTCAGGCTGATAGTGATCTACTGGGTGTCCTCGCGCAGTTCCCTGCACAGGTCGCACAAGCTGCGGATCTACGTGAGCCTCACCGTGTTGCTCGCTACCTAGAGCAGCTCGCCGCTGCTTACCACACCTGGTATGGCCAGTGCCGCGTTACTCCTCGTGGAGACGATCCGGTTGATGAAGGACATGTTGCACGCCTGTGGCTCAATGATGCTGTAACGCAGGTCCTGCGTAGCGGTCTGGATCTTCTCGGTGTTGAGGCTCCCGAGCGTATGTGAGCTCAGTCTGATAGACGCAGTTGGCCCCGCAGTTTCGCTTGAAACTGCGGGGCCAACCCGTTTCGATCCTTAGAGGGATCGCAGATGCTCTGCCGAGCGTGCGTCCAGCTTAGGCAAGAGAATCAAAGAGGATGTTGAGTCCTTCTCCCATTGTTGGGTGGGCGATGGGAAGCATGCGGAGCTGCTCATAGGTCATGCCCGCGCTCATTGCTACTTGAACGGCGGTGATAACTTCACCGGACTGAGGGCCGACAAGCGTTGCACCCAAAATTGTGTGGGTCTTTGCATCAACGATGGCCTTCCACTTACCGGTCGTATCGCGCATGGTCTTTGCTCGTGGAATTGCCGCAGTATCGATCGAAGCGACAAGGACATCCAGTCCCTGCTCTTTAGCTTCGGTTTCGTTCATTCCGATACGTCCAAGCTCCGGTTCGGCAAAGAGCGCCCAAGGGATGAGACGTCCGGCCTTTGAAGTCCGTGGATCGTCCAAGGAGACTCCGTCCATCTGTTCGCGGATGATCCGGTAGTCGTTCCACGAGGCATGGGTGAACATGGGCGTGCCTGCGCAGTCGCCTGCAGCCCAGACACCATCGAGATTGGTGCGCAGATGGTCATCAACGCTAATGAAGCCTCGTTGATCGAGCGTCACTCCAGCTTCTTCAAGACCAATTCCCTTTGTATTGGGGATACGCCCTGCAGCGACCAGCACCTTTTCGGCGCTCACGCTACTACCATCAGATAGCTCGACGGTGATCGCATTGTCCTGCTTTGAGCCGGACTGTGCGAGAACGCCGGTGAGGATTGTGACGCCCCGATCCTGCAGGCTCTTTTCGTAGATTGCTGCGATATCGGGATCTTCACGGTCAAGGATGTGGGGGCCGGAAGCAACAACCGTCACCTTGGATCCGAAGCTTGTCATCATGGAAGCAAATTCGATACCGATGTATCCGCCGCCAATGATGACAAGGGATGAGGGAATCTCTTCCACTCGCAGGATATCTTCGCTGTCCCATGCTCCAGCTTCCCAGAGCCCAGGAATTGGAGGATGCGCGGGGCTGGTTCCCAGATTGAGCAGGACGCGCTCGGACTGGAGTTGGCGCAGTGTCCCATCTTCAAGCTTGACTTCAACGCTGTGCGCGTCCAAAAGACGAGCGCTTCCACGCATGAAATCGATTCCTGGCGCAGCGAAGAATTTTTCGTGTGCGGCAACCATTGCCGAGACGATACCTTCCTTGTGTGCGCGCAGTTTTTCTACGTTGATGTAAGCACCAGAGGTGCCCTCGATTCCAAAGGTGGCGTCACTGCGAGTGTCTTCCATGCGGCGCGCTGCGGCGACCAATGATTTAGTGGGGATACACGCCACGTTAATGCAGGTGCCACCGATAAACTGTCGTTCGATCAGGGCAACCTTCCAGCCTTTTTTGGCGCGATTCATCGCCAGTGACTTTCCGGCCTTCCCGCCTCCAACAACAATGAGGTCAAAGTTCTCCACGGTGTCTCCTTTACTGAGTGGAGCGATCCTTCGCATCTCGTAGAACGAAGCAGGATACGACATCATTCCGGCCAATAAGTGATGGTGAGGCGCTTCACTTTTATCTCGTTGATGTGCGCTTCGTTCGTGCTGTCGGAGCAACCGAGAATGGATCTTCAGGCCAATGGTGTTTGGTATAGCGGCCTCGAAGCTCGGATCGAACCTGCTGGTAGGGCCCTTTCCAGAAGGATTCAAGATCACTGGTAATGGCCACAGGACGTCCTGCGGGATCCGTGAGTTCGATGCGCAGTGGAAGTCGGCCATCCATGAAACGGGGAGAATCAGTCCACCCAAATGCTTCTTGAACGCGAAGAGAGACACGTGCGCCCTCGTGATCCCATTCCACGCGCCGTTGCGCGCCGGTTGGGATTGTGATTTGTGTTGGTGCTTGACGGTCAAGCTCCCTATTCAATGGCCAGACTAAGAGGGAGGCCAGAGCGTCATTGAGGGACAGCTCTGCTAGAGGACGACCGTCACTCCACTGATCTGCCAAGAATGGCCCGCAGGAAATGATGAAGTGTTCGTCATCAACAAGAGGCCAAGGATCTCCCAGAAACTCTCGGCATTTGAGAATTCTCAGTTGTAGCTGTGACGCGCTTTGGCTCCACGGCAGATCTTCAACGCTCATCTTCGCCAACTCCGTGAGAGCAAACGAGCGCATTGCTTCGCGATCAGGATTTAGATCACGGGTACTGTGTAAGGTCACAGCCCCGAGTTTTTCCTCGATAACTGCAAGGATTCGGCCACGGTCAAGCGTCAAGCGCGAAACAGATTTATGTAAATAGGATGCAGCCGTGCAAGCAGTGTCTTGGTCAAGAGGAAGCGCCGAACGAATGATTCCATCGCGGGTGGTTGATTGTAGATCGGTTATTGCAAGCCATGTGCTTCCCTCTAAAGCTGAAGATTGTGGAAGCGATGCGCCTACGCCAGAAACAAGAAGATAGCGAGCACTTCCCTCACGTCGACGTGCAAGACGAAGTGGAAATGCGCGAGAGATAAAGTCTGACATAGCAGCTGCGACTTTCGCACGTGACCGTGTATCCCACGTAGGGTGGGGATCCTGGCACATACGCGCGGCAGTTTCTTCAATGCGGGCAGCTTGAGCACCGCTGAGAGGAAGCGAATATAGACAGCTCAGTAAGTCGCCTCCCTTTGGACGTAAATCTTCAGAGATTACAGCCGCACAAAGCGCCGCAATTTCTCGCGGAATCTCATCATGAAGAGTACTCAGTGCGTGGGCAAGGCGAGGGTCTACCGGGGAGAGCGCAAGTGAACGTCCGTGGGGTAGGGCCTGTCCGTCCTCGTCGATCGCACCCAAAGCCTCTAGGGAGGAACGCGCATACTCCTCAAGGCCTCGGCTGGGGGTATCAAGAAGACGGACAGAGGAGAAGTCTGCGCGCGACCAGCACGCCACGGAAAGCAAAGGCGGAACGGGGTCACAGATTGTGATCTCGGGGGAGGGCTGGGACGGGCGCATCGCCCATCCCGAGGATTCCATGGCTCGAATACACACTCCTGGACCGAGGCGCCCCGCTCGCCCCGCGCGTTGAACCATTGAGGAACGAGGCGAAGGCACCGTGACCAGTGAAGTCGCCTCGCGAGCGGGGGAGAAGCGTGTATGCCTGCTCAATGTTGAATCAATGACGATCTGGACTCCCGGGACCGTGAGTGCACTTTCTGCAATAGAGGAAGAAACAATGATTCGTCGTGAAGGTGAAGAAGAAAAAATCTCATCCTGGAGCGAAGGAGACAGCTGGCTGTGAAGTGCAATGACCTGTGCATTCACTCCCTCAAGGAATTCGCAGACCTTGGATATCTCCCGCATACCTGGAACGAACACAAGCGCGTCTCCGGGATAGCGTTCCAGCGCCCGCGCAACAAGTGCAGCGATATGACGAAGGAAAGGAATACTCACCCTCTCGCCCTGGAAATAGTCGATACCGCGCGGCGGCGCTTCCCAGACAATATCAACTGGATGAAGCTCTTGATTCAGTTCAAAAACCCGAGGCGAAAAATCAGCGAGAAGGCTGCGAAGGGCGTCAATGTCGACGGTCGCAGACATGATGACCAAGCGAAGGTCTTCGCGCAGAACCTCGCGAATATCGCTCAGGAAGGCGCACGCAAGATCACTATCGACCGCTCGTTCATGAAACTCGTCAAGAATGACACAACCGATTCCCTGCAATTCTGGGTCAGAGTGAATCATTCGAGTCAAGACACCGGGGGTAACGAATTCGATGCGCGTTGACGTGCTTCGCTCGCTTTGACCGCGGACGCTAAACCCAACAAGGTGGCCAACGCGGTCATCCACTAACTGGGCCAAGCGGCGAGCACAGGAACGCGCGCTCACGCGCCGTGGTGAGCACACAAGGACTCGCTGGTGGGGCTCAAGAAGCTCTGCGCAGGCAAGGGGAATAAGAGTCGTCTTTCCGCTACCAGCGCTGGCGGAAATGATTGATACGCTGCCTAAGTTGCATGAGCGCAGAAAATCAGGAAGCAGCTGAGAAACGGGTAAATCACTGGCCCGAGAAATTGCATCCTGAAAGCTCAACACCGCTTCAGTATTACATGCTCTCTGACAGTCCGCGGATGGACAGCGACAGACGGTGACGTTGGCCGGGGGCCAAAGAGATGAGATCAATTCCCGAATTGAAGGCATCGGGCGGACACGTCATTGGTTCAACCGCGATGCCTGGACGGCCAAGGGCATCTGCTGTATGGATTTGAACCCACGGGGTATTGGAAGCCAAGGCTGTGCCTTCACCCTGCGTATTCGTCACACGCACTTCCCAATCCCCGTGAAGGCCGCCGTAACAGTGGTCGATGAAAAGATCATCAACCATACGGGGAACGCGGAAGTCGTATGTAGTGCTGACGGGGTTGATGCCCGTTGGCAGGAGATTTTCGTCAGTATCGACAATGCGCGAAGCCGGAAGGCTCAGTATCGACTGATTAGCGGTGGCGCCGCCCAGAAGATAGGGGTGAAGAGAGGCCCCATAGGGCGCAGGAGAATCCCCTAGGTTCTTTGCCGACAACTCAATATTTAGGCCACTTTCTGGATCTAAACGTAGATCGAGGCGGGCTGTGAGAGGCCAGGGATAGGACTCTTGAGCTGCAATAAAGCTTTCTAACCTCACGTGAGATGCCGTAGCGTCAACAATCTCCCACGGAACCCACCCCGCAAGCCCGTGCAGCGCCGTGCCAGTCCCACGGTCATTGATGGGCAGCAGGTATTCCCTGTCTTCCCACGAATAACGTCCATCGGCAATCCGATTAGGCCAAGGAAGAAGCATTTTTCCAGACCAGCCGGGCGCAACTTCGGTCACCTTATGAGGAAGAACAAGGTTTCGCCCCTTCCACTTCAAGGACGAGATCCCAGCACCAACGGTGACGACGCTCAGGGAATAGTCCCCGGCCTCGCACGAAAGCTCGCGACCAGACGCATGGAAACTCATAGCAACACCTCACTGTGGCTTGTACAGAGGAAACTGTACCAGTTCAGTCTAAGTGGGAAAGAAGGCGTGTTCCTAAGACTTCAGGCCCTTCCTTGTTCATGGACAGAAGCGGGGAGATGCCCCTTGGGAGCGTAGTATGGAGGAAGCAAAGATGCTTAAAGTACTAGTCAAGTGATAGGACGGGAATATGCCTGAGATCTCCAACGACCTCCTGATGCAACTGCGCGAAGAGGAAAGCGCCAAGGTCGCGCTGGCCAGGAATGCCGCAACCCAAGTTGGAATTGAAGCCGCTTCTTTGAACCGCGAAAAGATTCAGCACACTTCTACGGCTGTTTCACACCGATTGGATGATTGGAAGGCAACCTCTCAGAAGAAGTCCGGTCGCTGCTGGCTCTTCTCCTCGTTGAACTTCCTGCGCTCGCGGGCACGCGAAAGCCTGGGGGTCAAGAACTTTGAGTTCTCCCAGAGCTACGTCTTCTTCTGGGATAAGTTCGAACGTGCCAACTGGTTCCTGACAGACATCATTGCTACTTCGGATGAGCCCGTTGATGGCCGTCTTGTTCAGTTCCTGCTGGGCGATGTTTTGGGTGATGGTGGCCAGTGGGATATGGCTGTTTCGGTCTATATGAAGTATGGCTTGGTGCCCAAGGAAGTCATGCCTGAAAGCGAGGCATCAACCAACTCGCGTCCCATGAATGCGCGCCTGCGCGCAGTGCTCCACATTGGTGCTCTTCGTCTTCGCGAGGCCATTGCTGCCGGTGCGAGCGCTGAGGAAGTCGATACTCAGCGTCGCAAGATTTTGGCCGATGTGTGGAAGATTCTCGTTGTCTGCCTGGGCGAACCTCCCGTGCGTTTTAACTGGCAGTGGCGTGATGATGAGGGCAACTTCCACCGCGATGGTGAGATCACCCCTCATGAGTTCTACGAGCGCCACGTGGGCGTGGACCTGAGCGAGTACATCTGCCTGGTTGATGATCCTCGTCCTGAAAACCCGAAGGGATCGATGGAAACTGTCGAGCACCTCGGTAACGTCGTTGGTGGACGTCCGATTCGCTACCTGAATGCCCCCGTTGAAGAGATTAAGCGCATTGCAGCTGCACAGATCGCAGCAGGTGAGGCTGTCTGGTTCGGTGCCGACGTCTCCCAGCCTTATGATCGTGGCCTCGGCTTCTTTGTGACCGGTATCCATGACTACGACGGTCTCTTTGATGTCGATTTCAGCTCGACGAAGCTTGAGCGGGTGCGCTCGGGCGAGTCAGCGATGGACCATGCGATGCTCTTTACCGGAGTTGACCTTGACGAGGCGGGAAACCCTCGCGCGTGGAGGGTTGAGAATTCTTGGGGTGACGAACCTGGAGATTCCGGCTTCTTCACCATGGATGATCAATGGTTTACCGATAACGTTTTCGAGGTCGTTGTGCCTAAGAGTGCGCTTCCTGAAGACCTAGCTGCCGCAGTGGATTCTGAACCCATCGTTTTGCCCGCATGGGACCCCATGGGAACTCTGGCCTGATTGATATCAAGGAGACGAGATGAGTCGCCTGACCCTTCTGGTCAGTGCCCTGACCGATCACCGCGCCACTTGCCGGGAACAGGCATTACTGGAGGCATTGCAGGGGAGTGTTCTGAGCAGCGCTGTCGCTACCTGGGATGTGCGATTGCACATTGCGGATAGCGATCCTCGCTTGCCCGAGCAGCTTGTTGAAGGTGCCGATGCAGTGATCATCTTGGGAGGACCAGATGTTGCTCCCGAGTTTTACGGCATGGATTCTGGTTACCCCAGAGAAGGCCAGCATTGGCCAGAAGGCGATCGGCGACAAATCGCGTTAGTCCAATTGTGCCGCGAACGGCATATACCGCTTCTTGGAATTTGCCGCGGGCATCAGGTGATAAACGTTGCTTACGGCGGCACCTTGATTCAAGACATGGATGGCCATGAGAGCCCGACTCTTCTTGATGACCAACGTTTTGCGCGTCACCAGGTTGTCGTAGATGAAGGATCAGTCCTGATTCGTGCCGGCTTTGGCCACGAGCTCACGGTTAGCTCAGCGCATCACCAGAGTATCGACCGAGTGGGAGAAGGGCTGCAGGTAAGTGCGCGTAGCAGTGACGGCGTGATCGAAGCAGTTGAGGATCCAAATAGCCGGATTCTTGGCGTTCAGTGGCATCCCGAGGATCCGCGTTCGGATCGATACTCAATGGAATTGCTGCTTGCGCTATTGCGGAATTGGGATAGCTAATGCGCCAGCATGGAAATTTCGAGGCCGATGGGCGTAATAATTGGGAGAGGATGCTCGCGGGGGATTGGTATATCGGAGATCACCCGAAAATGGCTGAGGTTTCACAGCGCTCGCAGCGCCTGTTGAAACTCTACGAGCAGGCACTTCCAGAAGATCCTGATATTGCACACTATCTTCTTCAGCAGATCCTCGGCAGCGTGGGGGAACGGGTGACAATTCGTCCGCCTTTTCGCGTTGACTACGGATTTAATATTCATATCGGCGAGGGGGTCTGGGTGAACTATGGCTTGACCGCGCTCGATGTTGCAGAAATTCGTATTGGTAATGACGTTCTTATCGGTCCGAATTGTCAGTTACTGACTCCCGTTCATCCCTTGGAACACGGGCCTCGCCGGGCGGGGTGGGAGAGCGCTGAGCCCATCACTATTGAAGATAATGTGTGGCTGGCAAGCGGGGTAACAGTATGCCAGGGAGTGACAATTGGCCACGACTCGGTAGTCGGAGCCGGATCGGTTGTTACCCGCTCACTTCCGCCTTATAGCTTGGCCGTGGGTAACCCTGCTCGCGTGATCCGTGAGCTGCGTGAGGGGGAGGACTTACAAGGCGCCTTGGGTTCGCTTTCCCAGGACCCCAGTACTGAGTAGAACTTTCGGTGTGAGAGAGGCTTGCGCACCTGCCATTCGATATGCGTGCCGACGATATGCGTGCCGATTTTTCTCAGGCAGTACAGCCTCCGTCAATGGAACGATAAAGCCTCAATCGTGGCAATAAAGTAGCCGCCCCTGAATCTAGATGGGATTCTAGGGGCGGCATAATTTTTGCTCGTCTACAGTTTCTCAGTGGACTTCGAAGCCTAGACTACGGAAGTAATCACGAACCTTGTCTGTTGCTTCGGGCGATGGTGGCTTCGTGTCTTCCAGCTTGTATTCGAGTCCCAAGCTCTTCCACTTATCGGAACCAAGCTGGTGGAAGGGAAGAACCTCAACACGGTCAATGACGTTCTTCCATCGCAAGACGATCTCTCCGACTTGACGGATGTTCTCCGGATCATCGGTCAGACCGGGAACTAAGACGAAACGGATCCAAATTCTGGTCGGACCACTCCGCTGAGCGATGCGATCACCAAAGTCGATGGTTGGCTGGAGGTCACGGCCAGTGACTTCCTTGTAGGTCTCAGGGAAGCCGGACTTCACGTCCAGAAGGACAAGATCAAGGTTGTCCAGCATCTCGTCGTCGCAGTTAGCGCCAAGATAACCGGAAGTATCGATGCAGGTGTGGATCCCCATGGCTTTCGTGCCCAAGATAATGCGCTTGGCGAATGCTGGCTGCATGAGGACCTCGCCACCGGAAAGGGTTATTCCACCGTTGGTCGCCTTAAAAACCCTTCGGTAGCGACGGATCCTATTCAAAAGCTCCTCATCTGAAATGGGAGCGCCATCCTTCATGAGGAAGGTATCGGGGTTGTGGCAGTACAAGCAGCGAAGCGGGCAGCCGTTGAGGAAGACCGTCATGCGGGTTCCGGGGCCGTCAACGGCAGTGACCAATTCCCAAGAGTGGATTGAACCAAGGGTTCCCTCACGCATTCGAGCCAAGCGATCCGAACGCTCAAGGTCAGTCAACTCTTCCAGGCCTTCAACACCCTGGCCGGCTGTTCGAGCCGTCGGTGCCTGGAAATCCTGATCGCGAAGTAGCTCAGCGCTGCTCATAGTCATGGTCATTGTGTGCTCCGTGGATTACTACCCAAAGGGTTGGTTCCTACCTAGAGGAACGACAGAAAAATGAGAAAAATTTCGTGATCCGCCAGATAAATGAATGGGGCGCGGGCCCTGCGGCCAGCGCCCCATTCATGTCATCTACGCTCAGGCGGAGTGGTGGAAGGTGCGGGAAAGCACGTCCAGCTGCTGCTCGCGGGTGAGCTTCACGAAGTTCACTGCGTAGCCCGAAACGCGAACGGTCAGGTTCGGGTAGTTCTCGGGGTGCTCCATTGCGTCTTCGAGGGTTGCCTGGTCGAGAACGTTGATGTTGGCGTGGTACAGACCAGCGCCTTCCTCACGCTCTTCGCGGGCGGCCTTCATGGAAGCAAGACGCTCTTCGTAGGTCTTCGTTGCCATTTCATTTCTCCTTTTCTTCCGGGTGGGGCCGGATAGACAAGCGGTGTTCCGTTTGCCTAAGACTTGTTTCTATCAGTAACCCTTGGTGCCGTCGTAGGCGCAGGAATCGTCGGGGACGAAGCCTGCATCCAGGATGCCAACCAGGTTGGTGATCTGCTCGTCACGCGTACGACCAAGGCCCTGAGGGGTAATGGTGTTGGTCAGCGAGATGCCGTCCAGCGCGTCGTTGTAGTCGAGCTTGGCGACCGAAAGCATGGAGGCGACCATGCCGTGGGTATCGATACCGTTCTCGGGGTTTGCACCGGGTGCGAAGGGGGTGCCCTTCTGGTGGCCCGAGGGGAAGGAACCGGTTGCCTTACCGTAAACAACGTTCGAGGTAATGGTCAGCACCGACTGGGTCGGGATTGCATCACGGTACATGGGGATTGCGCGAATCTTATCCATGATGGTGTGAACGACAGTTGCTGCAATGTCGTCGGCGCGATCATCATCGTTACCGTAGGTCGGGAAGTCTCCCTCGGTGCGGTAGTCGACAACCAGTCCGGTTTCATCGCGAATCGGGTAAACCTTCGCGTACTTGATAGCGGACAGGGAGTCAGCAACGATGGACAGGCCAGCAATGCCGCAACCCATGGTGCGAACGATCTCGGAATCGTGCAGCGCCATCTCTACTGCCTCGTAGGCGTAGCGATCGTGGCAGTAGTGGATGATGTTGAGGGCCTCAACGTAGGTGCCCACAACCCAGTCCAGCATCTCTTCGTACTTTGCCCAGACCTCGTCGAAGTCAAGCGGGCCGTCACCCTTAATGGGTTCGTAGCCTTCCATGACCTGCTTTCCGCTCATCTCATCGCGGCCACCATTGATGGCGTAGAGGAGAGCCTTTGCAGAGTTCACACGGGCACCGAAGAACTGCATCTGCTTGCCAACGCGCATAGGGGAGACACAGCAAGCGATGGCTGCGTCATCGCCCCAGTGCTCACGAATCTGCTCGTCGGACTCGTACTGAATGGAGGAGGTCTCGATCGAGATCAGTGCACAGAATTCCTTGTAGCCCTTGGGGAGCTTCTCATCCCAGAAGATGGTGATGTTCGGCTCGGGTGCGGGGCCCAGGTTACGCAGGGTCTGCAGAAGACGGAATGCGGTCTTGGTGACCAAGGTACGTCCATCTTCGCCAAATCCTGCATCCGACCAGGTTGCCCAGTAGGGGTCTCCGGAGAAGATCTGATCGTAATCGATCGTGCGCAGGAAGCGGGTGATGCGGAGCTTGATGACCAGGGAGTCGATGATTTCCTGAGCCTCGAGCTCGGTGAGGGTTCCGCGCTTAAGATCGCGCTCGAAGTAGCAGTCGAAGAATGCGGAGAGACGGCCGATCGACATTGCGGCGCCGTCCTGGGACTTCACGGAGGCAAGGTAGCCGAAGTAGGTCCACTGGACTGCTTCGTGTGCGTTGCGAGCGGGGCCGGAGATGTCGAAGCCGTAGTCGGCTGCCATCTTCTTGAGCTTCTTCAGAGCCTTGATCTGCTCCGAGTGCTCCTCGCGGTAGCGTGCCCAGTGCTCTGAGAAGGGCTGATCTGCGTAGCGATCCTTGTCCTTCTGCTTTTCCTCGATCAGGTGGTCAACACCGTAGAGTGCAACACGACGGTAGTCGCCAATGATGCGGCCACGGCCGTATGCATCAGGAAGACCGGTGATGATGTGGGAGGAGCGCGCTGCGCGGATACGAGGCGTGTAGATATCGAAGACCGCGTCGTTGTGAGTCTTGCGGTACTGGGTGAAGATCTTCTTAACCTCGGGGTCGACCTCCTTGCCAGCTTCCTTAATAGCGGTCTCGACCATACGCCAGCCACCGTTTGGCATCATTGCACGCTTCAGAGGCGCATCGGTCTGCAGGCCGACGATGACGTCGTCATCATCGCTGATGTAACCGGGCTTGAAAGCGTCGATATCGGCGGGGGTGTGGGTGTCAACATCGAGGATGCGAACCTTACGTTCCTTGGACAGGTAGTCCTTTTCGAGCGTCTCCCAGACGCGCAGGGTCTTTTCGGTCGGCCCGGCCAGGAAGGAGGCATCTCCTTCGTAAGGGGTGTAGTTGCGCTGGATGAAGTCGCGCACGTCGATTGCTTCGGACCAATGGCCCTTGACGAAACCGTCCCAGGCGTCGGTTGCGACGTCGACGGTCTGCTGATCAGTCATGTTCCCTCTTCTCGGTTGCCGTGGCTTTCGGACTGAAAACCTCCGGTTGATAAGGCATCGGCCTCATCTTTGGTGCCGTATCGGGCATCTGCTAATAGTCTCTCGCACTTGGTGCATCGACAGCATCTTTATGCCTGTTCTGTGTATATGCCATGTCTAACAATCTGGGACTTTTGTCGCGCCGGTCACTCACAGTCTAGGACAAAAGTCCTTTTTTGACATTGAGTGTGCTGCATGCAGTTCATTGGTTGATGAGGCTGTGCCTTCAGGGGGTGTGCACAGTAGACTCGTCACTGGTCCATGAGCAATTTCAGCTGATTTTATATACGTGCCATTTGGCGCCCATGAGGAGTAAATGTGAACACGACACCATCCCCGATCCGTATTGGAGTTTTGGGTGCAGGCACTGTTGGCGCTCATGTGATCCACCTTCTTCAACAGTGGTCGGATGAGTATGAACGTCGTTTGGGTACTCGGCTCGAGGTTCAATCTGTGCTCGTACGACGCCTAGACGCCAAGCGTGCCTTTCCTATTGATTCTTCGTTGCTGACGACTGATCCCTATGAAGTCATTGCGGGAAAAGACCTTGTCGTTGAATTGATCGGTGGGGTCGATCCGGCTTACGACTATGTCATGGCTGCCCTGAAGAATGGCAGCGCGGTCATCACTGGTAATAAGGCTCTTATTGCTTCTCGTGGGCCCGAGCTTTTTGCTGCCGCGCGCGAGGCGAATACCCGCCTTTACTTCGAGGCCGCTGTTGCCGGTGCAATTCCTGTGATTGGCGCTTTGATGTCATCCCTGCGCGGTGATCGGATTCGCCAGATTGCTGGAGTGGTCAATGGGACGACGAACTTTATTCTTGATCAAATGACCACTCAGGGAGCGGACTATGACGAAGCTTTGGCTCAGGCCCAGGAATTGGGTTTCGCAGAGGCTGATCCCAGTGCCGATGTTGAGGGCTATGATGCTTCAGCTAAATGCGCGATTATGTCCTCTCTCTCCTTTGGACGTTGGGTCAGCGTTGAGAGCGTGCCCCGTCAGGGGATCGTCGCGCTGTCGAGAGAGGACATTGCACTGGCCGAACGTCTTGGCTACGTCATTAAGCTTGTCGCTCGCGCTCAATATGATGAGGAGGTAGGGGAGCCTGTTCTTCGTCTAGGGGTTGAACCGACTTTTGTCCCTCATGATCATGCCTTCGCCTCTCTTCACGGGCCCGCGAACGGTGTTTTTGTCAATGCTCAGGCTGCAGGAACACTCTCATTCTTGGGCCTTGGGGCGGGCGGCTTCCCAACGGCCTCGGCTGTCTTGGGGGACATTGTTGCCGCCGCGCGTGACCGTCTGAGTGGGCTGGGAGCAATGCGCGAAGAAAATGAGTTGCCTGTGAGGCTTTCAGATAATTGGAGTGTTGTTTCGCCATTCATTATCAGTTTGAGCATTCCGAACACTTCAGGTGTGAGTGAGTCAGTGAGTAGGGTGTGTTCCTCGCTCGAAGTGTCGCTACAGGGGATCGATATCGAAGCGGGAGATACTGAAGGGGAAAGTGTTGTGACCCTGACGACCCAGGCTATCGCGCGAGACCGCGCCCATGGCCTCGTCGAGACACTGGCGCATGAGCTCAGCGCTCATGTTCCACCCGCAATCTTCCCGCTCCTGGATATCTAAATTCTGGAAAGTGACCCTCCATGCGCATCACTCAAGATTTCGTCGCTGTTCGCGTTCCTGCTACCTCGGCTAATCTCGGACCTGGTTTTGATTCCTTCGGTCTTGCCTTAGACCTGTGGGATGAGGTCAGTGTCCATGCGACCGCGGGGACAACTCACGTGACCATTGAAGGTGAAGGGGCAGGAGTCCTCGACGAAGGCGAAAATCACCTTGTCGTTCAGGCGCTGCGTATGGGGCTGGATGCAGCAGGCGTTGCGCAGGTTGGCATCCAGATGCGCTGTATGAACCGGATTCCTCATTCTCGAGGCCTTGGTTCCTCGGCCTCGGCAAT
Source organism: uncultured Actinomyces sp. (assembly GCF_963542285.1). Taxonomy (GTDB): domain Bacteria; phylum Actinomycetota; class Actinomycetes; order Actinomycetales; family Actinomycetaceae; genus Pauljensenia. Next base: position 208,047 of record NZ_CAUTWQ010000001.1, read on the forward strand.
CGTCGCTGGTCTTGGGCTTGCTCGCGCGCTTATCGGAGATCCCGAGGCGCTTACCGCGGAGGATATCCTCTCGATTGCGACCGAGATGGAAGGCCATCCGGATAACGTCGCCCCGGCTATCGGCGGCGGAGTGACGATTTCATGGATGGATGGTGAGGCGCCGGGCATGCTGCGTCTTGCAGGGGAGGCGCCGATTGAGCCCGTTGCCTTTATTCCTGATTTTGAGCTGGCGACCTCGAAAGCACGCGCTGTACTTCCGCAGCAGGTCCCCTTTGATGATGCAAAATTTAATCTTTCGCGTGCTGGAATCTTGGCTGCTGTCCTCAGTGGGCAAAACCATGTCATTGGGGCGGGGAAGAATATTCATGACCTGCTCATGGCTGCGACTGAAGATCGCCTGCACCAAGACTATCGACGTCAATCAATGCAACCTTCTCATGCTTTGGTGACCTGGCTTCGTGGTGCTGGTAAAGCAGCGGTGATCTCTGGTGCGGGACCAACAGTGCTCAGTCTTGAAAGCATTGATCCCAAGGTTCAAGCCGATGCTCAGGCGGCAGGGTGGGCAGTGCGTCCTTTGAAACTTGCCGCGTCAGGTCTTCAAATTACTCGCGGCAATCTTTCAAAGATTAACGGTGGATGCATATTTGTGTGATTTAGCGCGCAGAGCAAAACTGTTTGCGTGAAAGTAGTGAGAAAACGTGTTGAGCTTGCTACTATCGCACTGAAGGAAATCCTTCGATCTCCAAATATGGAAATTCTTCCGTGTTCCTGTTGGGACATGTCCTTTCTATTCATCTCATGTTGATTGAGAAGTTCACCTGGTCTGTTGTGAGACCATGCATGTGAGGATTACCAGTTGAGCAACGATGTGACCACCCAAGAGCGCGAATTCTCGCGCATGAAGTTGGTGGAACTCAAAGCCATGGCCACCGAACTGGGCCTTAAAGGCGTTTCTGCAATGCGTAAGCCCCAGCTGATTGAGGCGCTCAGTGCTGCGCAAGGTGGCGCGCCCAAACAAGAAGAGGCCCCGCGTTCGCGTCGCCGTCGCGTTGCGCGTGAGGAAGCGAGCGAGGCCCCGCAGATCAATATTGAACTGCCTGCTCCCGTTTCGCAGTCAACCTCGGAAGAGCGTTCCTCGAATGACGCTGGCCTTCCGCGAAAGAGCCGTCGTCGTCGCGTTGTTTCCAGTGAGGCTGCAGAACCGCAGACCGTAACCTTGGATCTGCCAACCCCGACCCGTCACGAAGAAGAGGAAAGTGCTCCCGCGCCGGCGCAGCACATTGAGATTGCTCTTCCCGATAGTGATGATCCCGAGGCCCGCGATCGTTCCCGTCGTGATCGCGAAGGTCGCCGCCGTGGACGCGGACGTGAGGGACGTCGTGAACGCGGTGAGCGCAATGAACGCGTGGAGCGTGGCGAGCGTCGCGAGTCTGCGCCGGTCTCCGAAGAGAATCTTGCACCGATTGCGGGCATCTTGGACGTTCAAGAAAACCACGCATTCGTTCGTACCTCCGGCTACCTTCCCGGACCCAACGATGTTTATGTCACCCTCGGCAATGTTCGTCGCTGGGGACTGCGTCCCGGTGATGCTGTCGCAGGTGCGGTTCGTGCACCCCGTGAAGGCGAGCGCCAGCGCCAGAAGTACAACGCGCTGGTTCGCGTTGACTCTGTCAATGGTATGAGCATTGAGGACGCGCAGGCGCGCCGCGAGTTCTCCAAGCTCACGCCGATTTACCCCGATCAGCAACTGCGAATGGAGACCTCCGCAAAGGCCTTCACTCCTCGCGTGATCGACTTGGTTGCCCCCATTGGTAAGGGCCAGCGCGGTTTGATTGTTTCGCCTCCGAAGGCCGGCAAGACCATGGTTATTCAGCAGATTGCCAAGGCTATCGAATTGAATAACCCCGAGGTTCACCTCATGGTTGTTCTGGTTGATGAGCGTCCTGAAGAAGTGACCGATATGCGCTCCATCGTCAAGGGTGAGGTTATTGCTTCGACCTTTGATCGTCCCGCATCGGATCACGCAATTGTTGCAGAGCTGGCGATTGAACGTGCCAAGCGACTGGTCGAGCTCGGTCAAGATGTCGTCGTTCTTCTTGACTCAATCACCAGGCTTTCGCGTGCGTACAACCTCGCCGCACCGGCCTCGGGTCGAATCCTCTCCGGTGGTGTTGATGCCTCGGCGCTCTACCCGCCCAAGAAGTTCTTTGGTGGCGCACGTAACCTGCGTGAGGGTGGATCGCTGACCATCATCGCTTCGGCTCTTGTTGAGACCGGTTCGAAGATGGATGAAGTGATCTTCGAAGAGTTCAAGGGTACTGGCAACATGGAGCTGCGTCTGTCTCGCCAGCTCGCCGACCGCCGAATCTTCCCAGCCATTGACATCAATGCCTCGGGAACGCGTCGCGAAGAAATGCTGCTTAAGCCCGAAGAATTGCGCATTATGTGGAAGCTACGCCGCGTTTTGGGCACTTTGGATCAGCAAAGTGCGCTGGAAGCGGTTTTGGATCGTCTGAAGGAAACCCAGTCGAACGCAGAATTCCTCATGCTGGTTCAAAAGCAAGTGCCATCTGCCGACTAATCGGCGGGACTTACGGGGACGGAAGGAAAAATCCTTTCGCCCCCGTTTGTTTAGTCTTTGACGGTGCGCGTATCCTCAGTGAGTCTGCGTTAGGAGAACTAGCTTCATGTCGAATACACCTCAAGCTTCACCCGAAACTCCCGAAAAATCTCAGAACACGCGTCGACGTGGCGTGATCCGATTAGTGCTTTCGCTAGTACTGATGGCTGTATGTCCACTGTTTTTCCTGAGTTCTTTTATCCAAAACGGGATCAGCGGGGCAAGTAAGGCCGATTTCGCTCCTGAGGTTGTTGTTGAAGATCAATCGTCAGTCTTCGAAGATGTCAACGGGCAATCCTTGGGTACCGCCATGGAATCCATAGGTTTTCGTCAGCCTATTAAACTGGTGATTCTCTCAACCGATAACGTACCGACTGGAAATCTCAACGAAGCAGTTTTGAACTATGCTCGTTCAAACCACAAAGAATGGTTAAATGCGGGCCGGGATAAGTGGGCAGACGGCCTAGTGATTCTTGCGGTTTCCCCCAGCTACCGAAAAGTTGGGACGTATTTTGGTGAGGACGTCAAGGTCTCTTCCTCAAAACAAAGCAAAATTCAAGAGGCCGCGAAGGATGACTTTCGATCCGGTGAGTGGAGTCAAGGGATGCTCCAGGCAGCTCAGGCAGCTGCTAAGTACGTGCCGGACTCTTCGGGTAACGGTGGGGGAGACTCTGATTTCCCACCTCTGTATTCTTTCGCCATGCTGATTGCCGGTGCAGCGAACCTACTTAGGGGGTTCCGTCTGCGCTCCTCGACAAAGCGGAACCTTCGTGAAGCGCGAGCACACTGGGATGTTGTTCAGGCTGATCGCTATCGTGCAGAGCAAGCCTTTGCAGCTATTGGGGATGCAGGCAAATACAAGACCGGACTTGATATGCGCTACAAGCGCTATCAGTCAGATTTCGTCGAGGCCGGTAAAGAATGGGACGAAATCGGTAATCCCACTTTCTTGCAAACCCTCAGCGCGGCGCTCAATAACGCCAGTGCCGACTTGCGTCAGCGTACCGAATCTATGGATGCGAGCGATGACACCTTCGCTGCCGCGGCTGAGTTCTTCAATCTGGGAGCCGGATGGGTTGACGTCTGGATGAAAGAGATTGGCCCGGTCATGGAAGACCTTGAGGTCCTCTGCGAATTGGTGACTTCTGTCACTGAAGAAATGGGCACTCCTGATGCGATACGCGGTCGTGATGAAATTCTGCAGTGGGCCAGCCAGCAAATGGCACTGATCGATTCCCTGAAAGAACAACTGGCAAAGGGCGGCATTACTCCAATCGCTGCTCTTGAAAAGCTCGATGAAATCGCTGAAGGCACTCGCCGCTGGGCAAAGGGAATTATTCTTGCCTCCTTGAAAGCTGATCCCTCCTCGAATAGCGATAAGCGCTACGAGCAATGGGAGAACTCCCAGAAGGAACGTGAAGCCGCCGATGCTGCTGATTACACCGGGTACTACCACCTGAACGGTGTTCTACATAACTACGATCCTGCCAAAACGATCCGCTTGAACTCGCAGTCCGCGGGTATCGATCTTGCTGCTTTGAAAGCTGCCGCATTCGGTACCTATGCAGGGTGGAACTCCTCCACGGATAACTGGTACTTATATCAACCTCTATCGACTGATCGTTCGTATTATCAGTCCGCGCACTCATGGACACCCAGTAGTGATTCATCGAGTAGTGACTATGGAAGCTCAGGAGGGGGCTTCTCGGGATCTGGCTCGTCCTCGTCGTTCTAGACCAGAGCATTACCTATTTCACGCAGGGCGAATGAACTGAGCGTGAAAAAATAGCGATTCGCATGGCATAATGTCATGTCGGCTTCCGCCTCACCGGAGTGCTTCTTCGAGAGAATCGAAGAAGGTGACTCGTTGCCAGATGCAATGAGCACTGCATTTCGGACCCGGAGCACCAAACGATCCAGGAGATATTTCCATGAAGAAGGGCATTCACCCCGAATATGTGGATACCGTTGTGACCTGCACTTGCGGCAACACCTTCCACACCCGTTCCACCATCACCTCTGGCGAGATGCGCGTGGACGTTTGCTCCGCTTGCCACCCGTTCTACACCGGTAAGCAGAAGATCCTCGACACCGGCGGTCGTGTCGCCCGTTTCGAGGCGCGTTACGGAAAGCGCGTACGCCCCTCCAAGTGAGCTTTTACTCGGCGCCGACGACTTATGGTCGTCGGCGCCGATGTGTTTAAACAGCTACCCTTGAACTACTCCCGCAGGAAGGATCAGACATGAGTGCTCTTGGAGAAGAATTCTCCGCATTGGACGCGCTACTTGACGAACACGCGCAGCTTGAAACTCGAATGTCTGATCCGGATGTCCTTTCTTCCCCCAAGCTTCTCAAGCAAGTCTCTCGTCGTTACGCGGAGCTTTCGCGCATCAAAGCCGCTGCGGATCAGCTGGAGCATGCGCAGGGAGATCTCGAGGCCGCTCGGGAGCTTGCCGAAGACGATTCCTCTTTCGCAGAGGAAATCCCCGCATTGGAAGAAGCAGAGCGAAGCGCTCACGAACATCTTCTGTCGATCCTTGCGCCGCGAGATCCTGATGATGCCTGTGATGTCATCTTGGAAATCAAAGCTGGTGAAGGCGGTGAAGAATCCGCACTCTTTGCCGCTGATCTTGCCCGGATGTATCTGCGCTACGCGGATTCGAAGGGGTGGAAGACCACTGAGTTGTCCTCCACTTACACGGAGCTAGGCGGTTTTAAAGAAGTCACCCTTGCGATTAGAGCCTCTGGTAATCCCGCACCAGATGAGGGAGTGTGGGCGCACCTGAAGTATGAAGGGGGAGTGCACCGAGTACAGCGAGTCCCCGTCACTGAGTCGCAGGGACGTGTGCATACCAGTGCTGCGGGCGTTTTCGTCATGCCCGAACTTGAAGTCGATGATGAGATTGTCATCGACCCCAACGATTTGCGAATTGATGTCTACCGTTCCTCAGGTCCGGGTGGGCAGTCGGTGAATACCACCGATTCAGCTGTCCGCATTACTCACCTTCCTTCGGGCATCGTCGTTTCCATGCAAAATGAGAAGTCTCAGCTTCAAAATAAAGAGGCCGCGCTTCGCGTTCTTGCTTCGCGCTTAGCTGCTGAAGCAAAAGCCAAGCGCGAGGCTGAGGCCTCGGCACAGCGCCTTTCTCAGGTTCGAACTGTTGACCGTTCGGAACGTGTTCGTACGTACAACTTCCCCGAGAATCGCATTGCTGATCACCGCAGCGGTTTCAAGGCGTACAACCTCGACCAGGTGCTTGACGGCGCGCTTGACCCGGTTATTGAATCTCTTCAAAGCGCAGATGAGGCCGAACGTCTCGCCTCTGCCGACGCACATGTATGAGTTCGCAAGCTGAGCTCATTGCATGGGGTTCATCCCTCCTGAAAGCCCTTGAAGGTGATGAAGGGGGAGCGACTCCTTTGGCCGAGGCGCGTCACCTCTTAACGTGGGCCTTGGGCGTTGATTCTTTGCTATTCGCCCCCCGCGAAGTTCCTCCATCCAACGAGGCCGCCTACCGTGCTGCAGTCTCCCAACGCGCCCAACGCCACCCGCGAAGCCATGTGACCGGTGAAATGTATTTTAGAGGCCTTGTTCTTTCAGGTGGTAAAGGAGTCTTCACTGTTCGGCCCGAAACCGAGATGCTCGTCGAGCATGTTGAGGAGCTGACACGTTCCGGAGCGCTTCCTGATGGTGAATGGGTTGATCTGTGTACTGGGTCGGCAGCGATCGCGCTTGCACTTTCTACTGAAACTGGCCATCAGGTGACCGCCGTTGAAATTGACTCCGATGCCTTTGCTTACGCCGAGCGCAACCTCGCTCGATACCCGGAAGCCCAGATTCGCCTCGTCAAGGGGGACGCGACGGCCAGCGACACTCTGAGCGAGCTCAATGAGAAAACTTCATTGGTCGTAACAAACCCGCCCTACGTGCCCGCTCAGGAAGCACCGACACAAATCGAGGCCCAGCAGGACCCCGCGCGCGCTCTATACGGTGGGGGAGACGACGGTACTGAAATTCCTCGTCGGATTATTGAACGTTCGCGTGAGCTCCTTGTGAGTGGGGGAATGCTTGCTATGGAACACTCTCCCTCACAGGCACAAACGCTCCGACAAGTCGCGGTGATGAACGGATTTACTCAGGTTCATACTCGCAGTGACTTAAGCGGAGTTGAGCGTTTCCTCATCGCTTGGAAAACACAGAGAAAGTAATTCACAGTGGAACATATTTTTGAGTGCGCTCATGGCTGGGCAAAGGACGAGCTCGACCTCCTTAAAGGACAGATCCGGGAGGGCGCCTTGGTTGTCCTGCCAACTGATACCGTGTATGGAATCGGAGTATCCGCCGATGATCACGAGGGCGTTCGTCGTCTTCTTGCGGCGAAAGGCAGAGGCGAGACAATGCCCCCTCCTGTACTAGTCGCCTCTGTTGAGCAGGCGCGGAGTGTCTCAATTGACCTTGACGACGATGCCATTCGGCTCATGAAAGCCTTCTGGCCGGGTGCACTAACTCTGATTGTGCGTGCAAACCCCAGTGTGAACTGGGATCTGGGAAAAACTCACGGTACCGTCGCGCTTCGCATGCCCAATCATCCGCAAGTGTGTGAGCTGCTCGAGGCCGTGGGGCCGATGGCCGTGACCTCAGCCAATCTAACGGGAGAACCTCCTGCGACAAATATCGATGAAGCGCTCGGATACTTCCGTGGCACGGTAGACTACTACGTGAATTCGGGGCCGACCCAGAGCGCACAAGCGTCCACAATTATCGATTGTGCACACGGACAGGCTCGCGTACTTCGCGAAGGAGCACTGAGCGTAGAAGATATTGCCAGGGTGCTGGACTACCAGCCCCTAGCTCGCTGAGGGAGGAGACATCGACGCCGTGAAGGTCTATGTCCTGCTGATGGTCGTGGCCGGAGCACTCACCGTGCTGCTGACACCGCTGGTCCGCTGGGCATGCCTGCGTTGGGGGATTGTCCCCAAGCTGCGCAGCAGAGATATCCAATCCACTCCGATTCCTCGACTTGGAGGAATCGCGATCACCATCGCTCTCGTGATCACGATGCTCATCAGCGCACGAATTCCCTATATGTCGCCTCTCTTTGAAACGAATGCTGCCTGGGCTGTTGTCGTGGGTGCACTCGCAATGTGCATTCTCGGCGTAGTCGATGATGTCGTGGAATTGGACTGGCTGACGAAACTTTCCGGACAGATTCTGATCGCAGGATCGATGGCCTTCAACGGCGTGCAATTGGTAAGTTTCCCAATTTTTGGTGTCACGATCGGCTCCTCACGCCTCTCCTTGATGCTCACCGTTTTTCTCATCGTCGGAATCATGAATGCGGTCAACTTCATTGACGGTCTGGATGGTTTGGCTGCTGGTGTCGTCGGGATCGGAGCTGCGGCGTTCTTCGACTATTCCTATGTGCTCACGCGGATCATGGGAGCGGCTTCATACGCTACGACTGCATCTTTGGCAGTCATCACCTTGGTCGGAGTCTGTTTGGGCTTCTTGTGGTTCAACTTCCACCCATCCTCAATCATGATGGGTGGAGGCTCTGAGACAATGGGCTTGGTTCTGGCCGCTGCAGGAATCATCGTTACGGGGCAGGTCGACCCTTCTGTTTTAGGCGGACAACAGCTGTTGGTTTCCTTCCTTCCGCTATTGCTTCCTATTTCGGTCATCTGCGTACCCATTGGAGATCTCGTCGTCACCACGATTCGACGAATGCTCAGGGGGAAGAGTCCCTTCCACGCGGATCGCTCGCACTTCCATGACCGTCTACTTGCTAGGGGACACTCGCACCGAGGTGTTGTCGCAATCTTATGGATGTGGACAGCCCTAGTAGCTTTCCCTCCGGTCGCCATTCTTGTCCATGACTGGAAACGCGTTGCACTGTATGCACTTCCGGCACTGGCCTTGGGGGTCTGGCTCACCGCTTCAGAATTCCCCGCTTTTACACGTGTGCGTCGGCGTACGCGTCAGGACCACGTTGAAGCTACCACCCCCGAGAATTCCAAGGAAAATGCATGAGTGATTCTTTGCAGGCGCATCAGGAAGATATTCAGTTGGTCATGCGCCGCCTGTGGGGTGTCATTGCTGCGGGTGCCTTGATTGTCTCTGTATGGCAAGCATGCGTCGGATACGGTCTGCGTAGCTTGTTTGTTCCTGTACTGATGTTAGCGTTGGGCGCTGTCACGCATGTGTGCCTTGGCGCTATGATTCGTAGTGATGCAACGACCCGGCCGATGTGGATTTGGGTCCATATGCTCGGAACATTTGCCATCTTCATCGGTGGGTTGTTCCTGAGCAAAGCTTTGGGAGTATCTGCGATTGTCACCGGACTTGTTCTCATTTGTGAGCACTTCGTCGTATTTATCTTTTTGGGCATTGCATTTTCGCGCATTATGCGTGAGCACTCTCGAACTGAAAGCGCTTCGTATAACGAAGAAAATGACTGAGGGATCTTTCAGAGGACAATCTCTGGACGTATAACTGCATCAAGGCAACTAGCTGGGCTACACTAGACCAGGTTGACCCTAGTGAGGAAGTGAAACACGTGGAAGCGACAGTTCTCGGCGAAGAGAAAACCGCGCAACGCCGTTTCGTCATGCCCTTGTGGTACATGGTTTTGATCGGTGTTGTTGCTCTCATCGTTGTTCTGACTTTCGTTCCTGCGGTGACGCAGGCGCCACATGCGCCGGGTATCGGCGATTTCTTCCCCGACACGATTTTCGGTGAAGGAACGCTCTTCCAATTTAATCGCCTGACACTGGTGCGCGTGGTCGCTGGAATTACACTGTGCTTGGTTTTCTGGCTCGGTGCGCGCAGCGTCAAGCTTGTGCCGGGCCGTGGTCAGGTCCTTTTGGAAATGGCCGCAGAGTTTGTCCGTAACGGCATCTCGATCGCCATGCTAGGGGAGGGCCGTGGAAGGCGTTGGGCGGCGTTCCTGGGCGTTGTCTTCTTCGGTGTTCTCTTTATGAACATTCAGGGCGTGATCCCGGGAATGAATATCGCCGCTTCCTCAGTCATGGCGGTTCCGCTCGTCTTTGCCGTTATCGCCTATGTTGCATTCGTTGGCGCCGGAATTAAACAGAATGGATTCTTCCACTTCTTCAAGTCGCAGCTATTCCCCAAGGGGTTGCCGTGGCCGATCTACTTCTTGATTACGCCGATTGAATTCTTCTCGACATTCATCGTTCGTCCCGTAACGCTTGCCATCCGTCTTCTATGCAATATGATTTCGGGTCACTTGCTGCTTGGATTGAGCTATTTCGGTACCTCGAATCTCCTCATGGCTGCCGGTGCAATGAAAGCAGGCGCTGCTTTAACTGGAGTTGCAGCAGTTGCGGCCACTCTCTTCGAAATTTTCGTTGCTGTCCTGCAGGCATACATTTTCGCCATGCTGACGGCCGTTTACATCAGACTTTCAGTCGAAGAACACTAAAGGCTTCTTGCGCCTTCGACTGATTCACCCAAGGAAAAGGAAAGAAAAATGACCGGATCCCTTGCTTACATCGGCTACGGCCTCGCGACCATTGGCCCCGCTATCGGCATTGGCCTCCTGGTGGGAAAGACCCAGGAAGCAACTGCACGTCAGCCTGAGGTTGCCGGCAAGCTCTTCACCAACATGATTATTGGTGCGGCACTTGCTGAAGCTCTTGCCCTGATCGGCTTCGTTCTGCCCTTCATCGTCTGATGTTCACGATGCTCGTTCCTATGTCCGAAGAATCGGTCGGAGGAATCAGCGTTGTCCTTCCCCCTCTTTATGAGATTTTCTGGTCAGCGCTGATCCTGTTGATCATTCTTCTGGTCGTCGGTCGCTATGCGCTGCCGCGGATCTACTCAATGATCGACGAGCGACGCGAAGCGATTCAGGAAGGCCTCGAGGCCGCTGAGAAGGCGCGCGCAGATTCTGCTGCAGCCTCTCGCGAAAAGGATGAGCTGCTGCGCAACGCTCAGGCGGAGGCGCACCAGATCCGTGAAGATGCGCGTGCGCAAGCCCAGCAGATCATCGCTCAGGCTCGCAACGAGGCCCTAGCGGAAGCACAGCGAGTTCAAGACGCGGCTCAGCGTCAGATTCTCGCTGAACGTCAGGCTGCGCAAATTTCGCTGCGTAGCGATGTCGGCCTGCTTGCCAGTGAGCTTGCAGAGAAACTGGTGGGCGAGCATCTAGAGAACACCGATCTCACTGCGCGTGTGGTCGATCGTTTCCTCGATGAGCTCGAGGCTGAAGAGATTCGCGTTGGCGGTGTGAACTGATGACTCCTGAGCAGTTACGCGAACGCCTGACGCAGGTGAATGATGACCGTATGACGCTTGCGGAAGATTTGTTTGGTGTCGCGGATTTCCTTCGCACACACTCTTCCGTTCAGCGTGCCCTGACTGATCCCGCGCGGAGTCAGACCGACAAAGACTCTCTTATTGACCGTCTTTTCGGCCCTGTTGTGGGTGAAGTTTCGCTTCAGTGTTTGCATGACCTGGGGCAGGGGCACTGGTCTCGTCCGCGTGACATCGTGCTGAAAATTGAAGATGCGGGTTGCGATGCAGTCCTGCTCAATGCTCAGCTTGACGGGGTTCTTGAAGAGACAGAAGCGCAATTGGTTGCGATTGCTGTTTTCCTCCAGTCTCATCGCGATCTGCGAAACGAGCTGTCTAATTTGTCGGCCTTGTCCCCAAAGGGACGTGCTGACTTGGCGCAGCGGGTTTTTGGTAGCGTCGTGAACCATCCAACTTTGCGCCTCCTACGCCGCAGTGTCGGTCGAGCCTCTCACGGCCACCTCTTAGAGAAGCTTCGAGGCCTCGCTGCGCGCGCTGCACAGCTATCAGGTCGGCGCTTCGTCTTTGTCGAATCGGCTCAAGAACTGCGCGAGGATCAGAAGAATCGTCTTGAAAAGATTCTCGAGAAGAAACTGGGAAGCCCGGTCTCTGCAACCTACACTTTGCGTCCGGATCTGCTCGGCGGCCTCGTCGTCCGAATGGGCACGGAGCGCGTCGACGCATCACTGGCCACGCGGGTCGGTGCTTTGAAACGTTCGATCGTCGGTTAGCCCGATGTGTTCGAGGAATAGATAGAAGGATAACTCAATGGCTGATCTGTCCATTAGCCCCGAGGAAGTACGGGCGGCGCTCGACTCCTTCGTGGAATCGTATCAACCCGCACAGGTCGTGACCGACGAGGTCGGACATGTCACGGAAACCGCCGACGGCATTGCTCGCGTTGAGGGCCTTCCCGGCACGATGGCGAATGAGCTTCTGCGTTTCGAAGATGGAACGCTGGGCTTGGCGATGAACCTTGAACAGCGCGAGATCGGTACCGTTATTCTTGGTGACTTCTCGTCGATTGAAGAAGGACAACCTGTTTACCGCACCGGTGAGGTTCTCTCCGTTCCCGTTGGCGACGGATACCTGGGGCGCACGGTCGACCCCCTGGGTCGTCCCATCGACGGCCTCGGTGAGATCACTGACCTGGATGGGCGCCGCGCCCTGGAACTCCAAGCTCCCGGCGTCATGATGCGTAAATCCGTCCACGAGCCGCTGCAGACCGGTCTGAAGGCCATTGACTCGATGATTCCGATCGGTCGTGGTCAGCGTCAGCTCATCATTGGTGACCGTCAGACCGGTAAAACAGCGATCGCGCTGGATACCATCATCAACCAACGCGATAACTGGCTCAGTGGCGACGTTAATAAGCAGGTACGCTGCATCTACGTGGCGATCGGCCAAAAGGGTTCGACCATCGCATCCGTGCGCTCAACCCTTGAAGATGCTGGCGCCTTGGAATACACGACGATCGTCGCCTCTCCCGCCTCGGATCCTGCAGGCTACAAGTACATGGCTCCCTACACGGGTTCTGCAATTGGTCAGCACTGGATGTACCAGGGCAAGCACGTCCTCATTGTCTTCGACGATCTTTCTAAGCAGGCCGAGGCCTACCGTGCAGTTTCCCTTCTGCTGCGTCGTCCGCCGGGGCGTGAAGCCTACCCCGGTGACGTCTTCTACTTGCACTCGCGCCTCCTTGAGCGTTGCGCAAAGCTCTCCGATGATCTCGGTGGCGGATCGATGACGGGCTTGCCGATCATTGAAACCAAGGCAAATGACGTTTCCGCTTACATTCCGACGAACGTTATTTCCATTACTGACGGCCAGATCTTCCTTCAGTCTGACCTGTTCAATTCGAATCAGCGACCGGCTGTTGATGTCGGTATTTCGGTCTCTCGTGTCGGTGGTGCGGCTCAAATTAAGGCCATGAAGAAGGTTGCCGGTACTTTGAAGCTCACGCTTGCGCAGTACCGTTCGATGGCGGCCTTTGCGATGTTTGCATCCGATCTTGATGCTGCCACGCGTCGCCAGCTGACCCGTGGCGAGCGGCTCATGGAGCTTCTCAAGCAGCCGCAAAACTCGCCCTATGTTGTTCAAGACCAGGTTGCCTCAATCTGGGCTGGAACAAATGGTTACCTCGATGACCTCGAGGTGAGCGAAGTTCTCTCCTTTGAAAGCGGTCTGCTGGACTACTTGCGTGCAAACTCCACGGTGCTTGACGAGATCGCCGCCTCCGGTGAACTCTCAAAGGAAACCGAAGAAGCCTTGCGCACTGCGGTTGAGGCCTTCCATGGCCAATGGGTGAGTGCGAAGGCTGCACCGGTCTCGCTTGATGACGCTGAGGTGCAGGCTGAGCGTTCTCAGGAAGAAATCGTTCGTTCGCGTCCGGTAGTGTCTGAGGCCTGAGTATGGGCGGACAACAAAGGATCTATAAACAGCGGATTGCTTCAACGCAAACGCTGGCTAAGGTCTTTCGTGCGATGGAAATGATTGCAGCCTCGCGTATCGGTGCTGCCCGTCGTGCAGCCACCGAATTAGGGCCTTATGAGAAGGCCCTTACGCAGGCGGTTGCCGCCGTTGCCATCCACACGGATCTTGAACACCCGCTGACTCGTGAGCGTCACGATACGCCACGTGTCGCGGTCCTTGTGGTAGCTTCCGATCGAGGGATGGCCGGAGCCTACTCTGCAACGATTCTTCGCGAGGCCGAACGTCTTGTTGAACGCCTTGAAGAAGAAGGAAAGGTTCCGGTCCTCTACACCTACGGTCGACGTGCCCAGGCGTACTTCCGCTTCCGGGGCGTGGAGATAGAAGATTCGTGGGAAGGGGAGTCTGATTCGCCTTCCCAGGAGATCAGCAATCAGATCGCTCGCGAACTTCTTGAACGATTCACAGATCCGCATCACCTCACCGGCGTGTGCGAAGTTTACTTGGTCTACACGCAATTCAAGTCGATGATGAGCCAGGTACCCGAAGTTCGACGCATGATTCCGCTTTCCGTTGTCGATGCTCCTGAAGGAGATAGCGAACGAGAACAAGAACGCGGAGTTCACGAGGAAAACACTGAGATTTTCCCCGAGTACGAGTTCATTCCTTCACCTGAAGCGGTTCTTGACACCCTGCTGCCGCTTTACGTGTCCAGCAGAATTCGTAACGTCCTCTTGCAGGCCGCGGCTTCAGAACTGGCTTCGCGGCAACGTGCGATGCACACGGCAACTGATAACGCGGAAGAACTGATTACGAAATACACGCGTCTGGCGAATTCGGCCCGCCAGGCGGAGATCACTCAAGAGATCACGGAAATCGTGGGCGGTGCCGACGCATTGGTCCAGGGCTGAGGCCCGTGCACATGGAGAATACACAAATGACTACAACTTCAACTGGACAGGGACGGGTCGCACGCGTGGTCGGCCCTGTTGTCGATGTCGAATTTCCGCCGGATGCGATTCCTCCGCTGTACAACGCTTTGCACGTTGATGTGAACTTAACGGGGCAAGGCGAGGGCGAGACCAGCCAGACCATCACCCTTGAGGTTGCACAGCACCTCGGTGACAACCTCGTGCGTGCTATCTCCCTGAAGCCGACCGACGGCATGGTTCGTGGTGCAGTCGTCACCGATACCGGCGCGCCGATTTCGGTACCGGTTGGTGATATCACCAAGGGACACGTTTTCAACGTGACAGGCGATGTGTTGAACCTTAAGCCCGGTGAACATCTGGAAATCACGGAACGCTGGCCCATTCACCGCCAGCCTCCCGCATTCGACCAGCTTGAGGCCCGTACGAAGATGTTCGAAACGGGTATCAAAGTCATTGATTTGCTCACCCCATATGTTCAGGGTGGCAAGATTGGTCTCTTCGGTGGCGCAGGTGTGGGCAAGACCGTTCTGATTCAGGAAATGATTCAGCGTGTTGCTCAGAACCACGGTGGTGTGTCAGTCTTCGCGGGCGTTGGTGAACGTACGCGTGAAGGAAATGACCTCATTCATGAGATGGAAGAGGCGGGTGTCTTCGATAAGACAGCATTGGTCTTCGGGCAGATGGATGAGCCGCCAGGGACCCGTCTTCGTATTGCGCTGACCGGTTTGACCATGGCAGAGTACTTCCGCGATGTTCAGCATCAGGACGTGCTGCTCTTCATCGACAACATCTTCCGTTTCACTCAGGCCGGTTCAGAGGTTTCGACGCTGCTGGGCCGTATGCCCTCCGCTGTTGGTTACCAGCCGAACTTGGCTGATGAAATGGGACAGCTCCAGGAACGTATTACCTCGGCAGGTGGCCACTCCATCACCTCGCTTCAGGCAATTTACGTCCCTGCCGATGACTACACGGACCCGGCGCCGGCAACAACATTCGCGCACTTGGATGCAACCACGGAGCTTTCGCGTGAAATTGCTTCCCGCGGTATTTACCCGGCTGTTGATCCGTTGGCTTCGACTTCTCGAATCCTTGACCCTGCACTGGTTGGTCGCGAGCACTACGACACCGCTACTCACGTGAAGGCGATTTTGCAGAAGAACAAGGAACTTCAAGACATCATTGCGATCTTGGGTGTCGACGAATTGTCCGAAGAAGACAAGGTGACCGTTGCACGTGCACGTCGCATTGAGCAGTTCCTCTCGCAAAATACCTACATGGCTGAGAAGTTCACCGGTGTTGAGGGCTCGACTGTTCCACTGTCCGAGACTATCGAGGCCTTCAAGCGCATTGCTGAGGGCTATTACGATCAGGTCCCGGAGCAGGCCTTCTACAACATTGGTGGCATCGACGATCTTGAACGTCGTTGGCACGAAATCGAGAAGGATAACTGACGTGCCTGCCACCGATAAGTTGCAGGTAGAGGTCGTCTCACACGAAGGTCGGCTGTGGCACGGGAGCGCTTCCCACGTGAGTTTTCCTGCAACAGATGGTTCAATTGGTGTGCTTCCCGGCAGACAGCCACTGCTCGCGGACCTCGTTTCGGGCCGCGTAAGCGTGACTACTGAAGACGGCGTTGTCGACTTCGATATCGATAAAGGTCTGGCATCGGTAGATTCCGACTTTATTACGATTGTCGTGGAACACGCTTCCCAGATGTAGATGAGTGGTGTGTGGGCTTAAACTGTCCGCACACCCTCATTCTTGTCAGGAGGTTTTCATGGTTGTGTTGAACATTATCGTGATGCTCCTCCTTGCCTTATTTATCATCTGGCTGCTTCTTAATCTGCGCGCGCGTCATCTCGATCAACAAGATGGTGCTTTTCGGGCGTGGGCGCGACTTGATTCCCATTCCGGATGGATGTCAGGAATCGGTCAGTATCAGGGGGACCGCCTGTGTTGGTATCGCTTGATTGCCCCTTCAATGAAACCGCATGTCATCCTTCCCCGACACGGACTTGAAGTCTCCCTTCCCCTGCAACGCTCGACCGATGGATCAATGGTTGAGGTCCGCCTGACATCAGGGGATGTTTTTCTGGACCTTGCAGTTGAACCATTGACCTATAACGGGCTTGTGTCCTGGGTAGAATCCGAGCCTCCCGCAATCGAACATGGCTCTACGCTCTAGTTTTATTCCCACGACACTGCCAGTTCCAGAAAGGTAAGTTTTTGCGCGTTCTGATCGCTTCATGTACGGTCGATTACTCAGGCCGCCTCAGTGCGCACCTCGATCGTGCAGTCCGCTTGATTATGCACAAGGCGGATGGCTCTGTACTGATCCATTCTGATGGCGGATCATATAAGCCCCTGAACTGGATGAACGCGCCGTGTACTGTCACTACTGAGACCCCTGAAGAAGGCGAAGAACTCGACGGTGTCACCCAGGTTTGGCAGGTCCAATCTGATAAGACTGATGACCGACTAGTTATTCGCATTCACGAGATCATCAGTGACGTCACTGAAGAGTTTGGTGTCGATCCGGGACTCGTCAAAGACGGTGTCGAAACCCACCTTCAAGAACTCTTGGCAGAACAAGTTCCGCAGGTACTGGGCGAAGGATGGGAACTGGTGCGTCGCGAGTATCCCACTCCCGTTGGTCCAGTTGACCTGCTTGTCCGTGATCCGCAGGGGCTGCCCGTTGCTATCGAGGTCAAAAGACGTGGAGGAATGGATGGCGTTGATCAGTTAACGCGCTATCTGTCCCTCTTGGGCCGCGATCCTTTGCTTGATGGGATTAGGGGGATCTTTGCAGCTCAAGAGATTACGCGGCAGGCTCGTACCCTGGCTGAAGATCGTGGTATTGACTGCCTCATTCTCGATTACGACGCCATGCGAGGTTTTGACGATCCCGATTCCCGTCTCTTCTAATGACTTACACTGCACTCACTCTGAGCCTGGCGCGCATCATTAGCCAAGGCCTCGTCGAAGAAACGGCTGCGGATCATCCCACTGCTGCGGTCGACAACATGCTTGCTTTGCAGGCGCAACTTCCTTCTTCGATTCCGTGGGCTATTAATCTTCGTGTGAAAGAGCCTTCTGTTCGTGCGATTGATGAGGCTTTTGAGTCTGCTGAGCTTGTGCGTTCGTGGCCTATGCGCGGAACAATCCATGTCACCAGCGCGCAGGATCATCATTGGCTGCGTCAGGTGCTTCGACATCGGTATCGCACATGGATGCGCTCGTTTGAGGAAGAGGGATTGACTCGCGCGCGTATAGAAGAAGCCGCGCAGATTGCATATTCGCGCATTGCTTCGGAGGGACCTCAAAGCCGTGAAGAACTGTGCGCGGTTTGGGAGCAGGAAGGAATCCGAACAGGTACGCGCCCACAACGCGAAGCGGCCCTTCAAGCGGGGGAGAGAGGGACCTTCCTTGACCGTCGTAATCTTTTCCTTGCATTGCATATTGAGGGATTCCTCGTGGGCGGTCCCAAGCGGGGTAATTCCTTCCTTTTTTGTGATGCGCGAGCTTTGCCTCTTGCAGAAGGGGTCGCCCAGGGAGAAGGCAATCACGAGGCCGCGCTGGCTGAACTTGCGCGTCGCTATGCCTGGGGACATGGGCCAGTGAGCGCTGAAGACCTTGCGCGTTGGGCGGGCATTCCCAAGCGCGAGGCCGCTCGAGCTTTAGAGGGGGCCGCACAGGAAAAGCCTGGGCAAGACTTTCCAATTATCCACACGCCAATGGGATATCACCGTGCAGATCTTGACGCACTCCTGCGCACTCATGCCGAGGAAGCCCGTTCGCTCATTTCCTTTCCTTCTTTTGACGAGATTCACGTTGGTTATGCAGACCGTTCGTGTCTGGCCGATGCTCAAGCAGAACACGCGATTTGTCCAACGAAGAACGGAATGTTTCGGCCTTTCATCATCGAAAATGGCTGTGTCATTGCGGTGAAAGACCCGCGCGCGGGATATCAATTTGTCGAATCTTATAAGGGAATACCCTCCTCAGAACTTCTTGAACAAGCGGAGGCAATTGCTCAGGTGATGAGTGGAAATTGACTGCGAATGCGCTGGTCAGTGTGACAAAATAGAGCTATGGATCAACAAATTATGCGAGGCCGCATCGTCCTGAAAGATTCCATCATTGAAGATGGCGTCATCACCGTTGAAGGCCAATTTATTTCTCATATTTGCCCGGCATCTGATTTCTCAGGCGAGCTTCCGCAGTCAAGTGGCTCTACTTTCCTTCCGGGACTTGTTGATGTGCACTGTCACGGAGGCGGTGGGGAGTCTTTCCCGAATGCAACGACTCCCGAGGCCGCAATGCAAGCCGTCATGGAACACCGTCGTCACGGTACGACCTCGTTGGTTGCTTCGTGCGTCACCGCTGATGCTGACACCTTGAAGGAACGTGCTCGCACCCTAGCTTCGCTTGCTGAAAAGGATGAAATCGCGGGTATTCACTTCGAAGGTCCCTTCGTTTCCCATGCACGTTGCGGCGCACAGGATCCGACCTACATCGTTGATCCAGATCCCGATCTGACCCGCGAACTCATTGATGAATGCAAGGGATATGCGCTTTCAATGACGCTGGCTCCGGAAAAGCCCCGTGCATTCGGTGAAGGTTCTGTTGCTGAAGCACTGATTGATGGGGGTGCTATTCCTTCGTGGGGGCATACGGATTCGAACTCGACCTTTGCGCGTCGAGCCTTGGAATACTCACGTGAGCGTTTTGCAGCTTCTTCGACCACTCGTGGTCCTCGTGCGACGATTACACACCTCTTCAATGGTATGCGTCCGCTTCACCACCGCGATACCGGTCCGATCGCGGAATTTCTTTCAGATGCAGCCCGTGGTGGTGCGGTTGCAGAGCTGATTTGCGATAACGTCCACGTTGATCCGCTTCTTGTCCGCGATGTCTATGAACTTGTCGGTCGAGATCACGTTGTGCTGATTACAGATGCGATGGCTGCCGCCGGAATGCCCGACGGTTCCTACACACTTGGCCCTCAGGACGTAGTTGTTCGTGATGGCATTGCGCGCTTGGCTCAGGGTGATTCTATTGCGGGCGGCACTGCACACCTTCTTGACTGTGTTCGCGTGGCGACGACTTTGGGCGGAATTCCTCTGGTGGATGCTGTCTACATGGCATCAGCTCAAGGAGCCAAGATCTTGGGTGATCCGCGAGTGGGCAGCCTTGAGGCTGGAAAATTTGCGGATATTGTCGAGGTGGATTCCGAGCTCAATGTGCGTCGCGTAGTTCGCCGTGGCACAGTAGTTGAGTGAGAGGAAAGCGATCTCGTAAGCGTCCTTGGGGCGAGAGCCGGCCATTACAAATGTCGGCTCTCGCCTCACTTGCGCGCAGTGAAATTGGCCCTGATGGTGAGTTCTATCAGGTCCAGTATCTTCGTTCTTCTTCGAAGCCCTATACCTGCCCCGCCTGCCTGCAAACAATCGCCATTGGCAGCGCACACGTCGTTGCATGGCCTGAAGAACGTGCCTATGGATTGGATCAGGGAGTTCGCGCTCGGCGACACTGGCACCTGAACTGTTGGAAACGTGGTCTTCGCCCGGCATAATGGGCGTGATTGGCTACGTGCACGTGGCGTGAGACACCTCCAGTATGCACTCGTGTTGTTTGCCCGTAGAGTTACTAACTAGAGGTTGACACTATCCCATTAATAGGAGACTCCGAGTGGACCAGCTCAGAAGATTTTCAGGAGCAGCTGCAGCATGTGCAGTTGCGTTGATTGCTGCGATTGTCGCGGTATTGGCTTTGACAGTGTGGAAGCCAACCCAACAAATTAGTGCGACTGTTACCCCCCAGCAGCCGGTCGTCATCACCCGTGAGGGCCTCTTCCAACTCGAAGGGGGTGAAGTCACCGTTACTGCGGCTTCTGCCTCGGGAAAGCAAGTGACGATGGCACTGGGTACAGCGGCAGATGTTCGCGCGTGGGTTTCCGATCTTTCCTACGCGGAAATCACTGGCATCTCGGCAAATCGTGAGAATCTTTTGACCGAGGGACACGACTCTGCGGCGTCGGCAACTTCATCGCCTTCTCCTTCGCCGTCGCCTTCCAGTGAGGCTCCACAAAACCCTGATCAGAATGCTCAGCAGCCTTCACCTTCTCCCAGCGCGACTCCAACTCTGTCGGCTGCCGGTGGAGATATGTGGCTTGACGAGGTGACCGCTCCTTCAACTGCAACGATGACGCTTCGTGATGTTGCAGCAGGTCGTTCGCTGGTTATTACTTCGGATGGAACGACTCCCTCTGATTTGACGGTCACTATGACCTGGCAGACCCCTCATGCGAATGTCTTAGCAATCACTGCCGGCGTTATTACATTCGTATGTCTTCTCATCGCCGCAGCACTGGTGGCCCTTGTTCTCTGGCGTGAACGTCATGCCGCTTCTGAGGAAGAAACCCGCGAGCAAGACGAAGCAGAAGAAGGCACATCTCAAGAGGTAGATCCCGCCTTCTTTGAAGCCGTAGAGCATTCTGATTCTTCCGAAGAAGGGACTGGAACTTCTGAAATCGACAACGAAGAATCTGAAGAGTACAGCGACTCAAGTGACGAAGGGGAAGTACCTTTAGATTTAGCGGTCCAGGATTCCTCCACTGAGGTCACTGAGTTTGACGAGGAGAAGTCAGAAGGCGAGTTGCCAGAAGAGCGCACCTCTGAAGAGAGCTTTGAAGTTGATGAAACTTCCGTCGCCGAGCAGAATGAATCTTCGGATTCTGAGCTGCGTCGCGGTCGCCACGGTATTGTCTATCACGATGATGAAGTAGACCCACCTGCTCGTGAATCAACAGATACGGGAATTATTGATTTGTCCGGTATTCGTCCGGGTGCAGTTCTTCCTTCGCGCCGCGCACTGCGTCAGGCACGCGAGAAGGGTGAAGGACGCTTGGTGATTGGTGGCCACGAATTTGATACTGGCTTGATTCCTCAGGTGGAGAAGGAAGAAGGAACATCCACTGCTGATGGTTCCGAAGACAAGCGCTCGTGGGGATCGATCATGGGGAATTGGATTTCACCAAAGCAACGCGGACAGAAGGGACAGTGATGATGAGAATACGACGCATCCTCCCAATCCTGTGTGTACCTGCACTTGTTCTTGGGGCATGTAGCAGCCGTGATCTTGTTGCTCCTGAGGTGACTTCCCAGTCTTCTTCCGCCTCTCCAAACCTCGACTCGGCTCGCATCGAGCGTGTTCTTGGATCTATTCAGGACACTATCAATACTGCTGATGCAACACGCGACGCTGCTGCTCTTGAACCTCGACTTGAGGGTGGGGCGTTGCGTATGCGTAGCGACCAGTATGCTGCTGCTAAGGCAACGAATACCGAAGTTCCTAAGCTTGTCGTCAACCAGGGTTCGGTTGCAGTGACAAATTCGGATCAGTGGCCGCACGTTATTGTGAATGTCTCCAGCTCCGATCAGGCATCTCTTCCTGTGCTCGCATTCGCAGTTCAAGATGATGCTCGATCGAATTACAAGCTCGTTGGTTGGGCGCGTGCGCTTGGTGGAGCTCAATTCCAGCTGGATAATGTGGAGAAGGGCTCTGCTGCACTTGGTTCGGATGCTCAGGGATTCGTGAAGACCCCGAAGGAAGCGCTCCAGGGCTACGTGGACATGCTGAATTCCGGTAATGCCGGTAATGATCAGTATGCGGGTGATGATTTTGCTCGTCGCTACTTGCAGGATGCAAAGAGCTTGAATGATGCGGTTCAGGCTGCCGGAAACGTTCAGGCTCATGCTGATCTCTCGGCTGATTTCCCGATTGTCGGTGTCGAACTAGTCGACGGCTCAGCTCTTGTTGCCGCTTCATTCACCTATACTCAGACCTATCAGCGCACTGTTGCTCGTTCGACGATGCGCCTCGGGGGGACAACTGCTGCATTGGCAGAAGGCGATGACGATACGGTCAAGGGAAAGGCGACAGCAACCTATGTTGTGACCGTGCTCCTTCACATCCCCAAGGCCGGCTCGGATTCGCAGCTGATTAGCGTGGTGGGTGCCGAACGTGCACTCGGCTCGGTCGTAATGGACGATAACGCGGGCAACCCTGATCAACGTTAAGGAGATCTTCTTCATGAATAATGATGCTCACAATCCTCAGCCTGCAGATTCGCACGGTGCACTCGACCTCAGTGCAGCTGCTTCCGCCGCAGGACAGGGAGGCCCCAGTACTTCCCAGCAGACAAATCGAGAAGGCGCTGCCGGTGGCATCAGCATTCCGCTGATTGATTCCTGCGATGATTCCTCTTTTGAGGCGATTGCTGCAAATTCTCAAAAGGTTCCGGTTGTCCTCGTTCTTTGGGCCGCTCAATCTCTTGAATCTAAACAGTTGCTGGCTACCCTTGAAGAGCTCGCACGCGAAAAGGCGGGTGCTTTCCAACTTGTTGAGGTCGATGTTCAACAGGCCCCTCGAGTTGCACAGGCATTCCAAGTACAGGTCCTTCCGACAACGGTTGCTCTTGTCGGCGCGCGTCCTGTACCTCTCTTCCAAGGTGTTGCTGCTAAGGAACAGATTGCCCCTGTTATCGAGGATTTGCTGAAGGCTGCTGGGCAGATGGGGGTGACCGGTCGGATTGCTGTGAGCGGATCCGATGTTGCGAAGCCCATTCCGCAGGAGCATGTCCCCGCCCTTGAAGCTGAAGAACGCGGAGATCTTGAAGCTGCCCAGGCTGCCTGGGAGAAGATTATTGAACATAATCCCCGCGATGAAGAGGCAAAGAATCACCGTGCGCGGATTAATTTCAAACTGCGTGAAGCTCAGGAAAATGGCGACCCCTCCGCACAGGCAGATGCACTCTTCAATGAGGGAAAGACCGCTGAGGCGTTTAATGTCCTTCTGCGTCTCATCGAGGACAGCCCGGAGGATCAGCGTGAGGATTACCGTGTCAGGCTGCTTGATCTTTTCCGCATTGCGGGCAATACCCCGGAGGTTAAGGCCGCAAGACGGCGTTTGTCTGCGCTGTTAATGATCTAGAAGCTGTTAACAGGCAGCACTTAGGGGTGTGGGGAACAGATGAAAATCTGTTCCCCACACCCCTAAGTGCTATGAAGTTCAGTGCTGCGGTGCCAGCCAGAGAGCACCCAGAGGAGGAACGCGAAGCTCAACCGAGTAGGGGCGTCCATTCCAGGGGATCTCTTCAGCAACGAGTTCGCCGATATTAACGACTCCTGAACCACCATATTGTGGATCATCCGTGTTGACGACCTCTAACCAGGTTCCCGCATGAGGCAGGCCAATGCGGTAACCCTCGTGGGGGTTACCAGCGAAGTTCACCACGCACACAAGCTCATCCTGAGCGCGGTGGCCGCTGGTCGCCTCGGATTTACGGATGTAAGAGATCAGGTTGTGATCGCCATCTGAGGCGTCAATCCATTCGAAACCTGTGTAGGTGTCATTCCACAGCGCTGAGTGGGTGCGGTAGAGCTCATTGAGGCGCGCAACCAAGGCTGCCATTCCCGCATGGTCGGGCCGATCGTAGAGCCACCAATCCAAGGAATAGCTTTCATTCCATTCTTGTTCCTGTGCAAATTCCTGCCCCATGAAGATCAGCTGCTTACCGGGGTGCGACCACTGGTAGGCGAAGAGCGAACGCAGGCCAGCCATCTGCTGCCAATGATCACCGGGCATCTTGGAGACAAGCGAGCCCTTGCCGTGAACGACCTCGTCGTGAGACAGAGGTAGCACGTAGTTCTCTGAGAAGGCGTAAACCAGTGAGAAGGTTAGCTCACCGTGATGCCAACGACGATTGACAGGATCTTCAGAGAGGTAGCGCAGGGTGTCGTTCATCCACCCCATGTTCCACTTCATTCCAAACCCTAGGCCGCCGCCGGAAGTCGGAGCGGTAACTCCAGGCCATGCGGTCGATTCTTCCGCAATCATGACAATTCCAGGATGCAGGCGGTAAGAGGTTGCAGTTGCTTCCTGAAGGAAAGAAATCGCCTCAAGATTCTCACGCCCACCATATTGGTTTGGACGCCACTGGCCGTCCTTACGGGAGTAATCGAGGTAGAGCATGGATGCCACTGCATCAACGCGCAGACCATCGATATGGAACTGATCAAGCCAGTAGAGGGCATTGGCAACAAGGAAGTTGCGAACTTCGATGCGTCCAAAGTTAAAGACGTAGGTTCCCCAATCCGGATGCTCGCCACGCAGCGGATCAGGATCTTCATATAGCGGGGTGCCGTCAAAACGTGCCAGTGCCCAATCGTCCTTGGGGAAGTGGGCCGGTACCCAGTCCAAGATCACGCCGATGCCCTCTTGGTGGAGACGGTCCACGAGGTAACGGAAATCGTCGGGAGTGCCATAGCGCGAGGTCGGTGCGTAATAGGAAGTGACTTGGTAGCCCCAAGATCCGCCGAAGGGGTGCTCAGCAAGAGGCATGAATTCGACGTGGGTGAAACCCATCTTCTTAACGTAGGGGATGAGCTCATCAGCCAAACCGCGGTAGCCCAGATCCTGTTTCCACGAGCCCGCGTGAACCTCGTAAATCGACATGGGGCCGTTGTGAGGGTTCGCATCCTCACGTGCGCGAAGCCAGTCTTCATCGTTCCACGTGTGGAAGACATCGGTGACGACCGAGGCCGTGGCTGGGGGAATTTCGGTTGCCCGAGCCATGGGGTCTGCTTTTTGGAACCAGTTTCCAGATGGTCCTTGGATTTCGAACTTGTAGCGGGCGCCGACACCAACGCCGGGAATAAAGAGCTCCCACACTCCAGAAGCACCCATTGTGCGCATGGCGTGTCCGGTGCCGTCCCAGAAATTGAAGTCGCCAACAACGCGCACAGCCTGTGCATTGGGGGCCCACACTGCGAAGGCAACGCCATCAACCGGTCCCATGACACCGTCAAAATGCATGAGGTGGGCACCGAGGACCTCCCAGAGGCGCTCATGACGTCCTTCGGAGATCAGATAGGTATCCATTTCGCCAACGGTTGGAAGGAACCTATACGGATCATCAATGACCTGCGAATGATCTCCGTAGGTGACGCGCAGTCGGTAGTCGGGAATGGCATCTGCAGCGAAGACGCATACCCAAACGCCGCCGTGTTCGTGGCTTGCCGGGTAGGTATGGTCCTGGGTGAGCACCTCGACCGAATCGGCCAGATGGTGAACGCTGCGGATCGTAACGACACCGTCGTTGAGGTGTGCTCCCAGCACATCGTGGGGGAGAGGGTAGCGCCCTTCTGCTACCGCATTGAGGACGTCTGTGGCCACTGCTGTCGCTTGAGGTTCCATGTGTTCATCATCTCACGTTTAAAGAAGATCCAATAATTACTCGGTTTCGATGGCCATGACATGACCCAATCGATCCCAGGGGGACAGTCGTACCCAATTGGTGCGTGACCAGGAGTAATGCTGTCCATCGAGTTCATCGACCACGGTGTAGTGAGCCGATGATGTCCCCAAGGAAAGTCCGCTCAAATCAACATCGATTTCTCCTTCAACCGTGTTTTCCGGGTCCAAGGAGATCACGACGATGACTGTATCGGGCAATCCGGTCGGTGAGAATCGAGCGGGGACATGCTTGGAGAAGCACAGGATCTTCTCCGAGGTCGTGGGGTGGATGCGAAGATCGTGAAGCTGGCGCAGCGCTGGGTGACGTTCGCGAGCGCTATTGAGAAGTGTGAGTAGAGTGGGGATTCCCGTCTTCTGGGCAAGCCCTGGAACACGAGGCCGGAATTCGTACTTCTCATTATCGTTGGGTTCCTCGGCACCCTGGCGTTGAATATTTTCAACCCACTCGTATCCAGAGTAGATTCCCCATGAGGGTGCTCCGAGTGCGGCCAGCATCGCACGAATTGCGAAGATTGCACTTCCCCCAGAAGTCATTTGAGGAGTGAGAATATCGTGTGTCGTTGGCCAAAAGGTCGGACGAATAAGGTGCGCAGTGTCGTGTGCGAGCTCCTGAAGATACTCCTCGATTTCTTGCTTTTCGGTTCTCCAGGCGAAGTAGGTGTAGGACTGATCAAAGCCAACCGCACCTAAGGTTCGCATCATTGCGGGGCGGGTGAAAGCCTCGGCAAGGAATATGATTTCCGGATGACGCGTATGGATTTCTTCTAGGAGCCGTTCCCAGAAACGAAGGGGTTTAGTGTGCGGATTATCGACACGGAAGATTGTCACTCCGTGGGAAATCCACAATTCGAGCATGTCACGAATCGCCTTGTAGATTCCCTCTGGATCACGATCGAAGTTCAGGGGATAGATGTCCTGATATTTCTTCGGTGGGTTCTCCGCGTAGGCGATCGTGCCATCTGCGCGCTGGGTAAACCATTCCGGATGCTCTCTTACCCACGGGTGGTCGGGGGAGCACTGAAGCGCGATATCCAGCGCAACCTCTAAGCCCAGTTCTTTTGACTGTGCAACGAAATAATCAAAATCATCGAAAGTGCCCAATTCAGGGTGAATGGCATCGTGACCACCCTCCGCTGAACCAATGCCGTAGGGGCTGCCAGGTTCACCTTGATGAGCAACCAGAGAGTTATTCTTTCCTTTTCGATTGGTTAAACCAATAGGGTGAATTGGCGTCAAATAGATGACGTTGAAGCCCATAGACGCGATACGGGGCAGATCCTCGGTTGCCGTGCGCAAGGTTCCCGATACCCAGCGTCCTTTCTTGTCCTGGAAAGCGCCGTGTGAACGGGGAAAGATCTCATACCACGCACCTGCGAGGGCACGGTTTCGCGCAACATACAGGGGGAAGCTGCGGGTTGACCCGTAGAGGTCACGGAGTGGGAAATTGCGGAAGACCGCGCGCACTGGAGCAGCTAGGCCAGCGGAGAGACGACGCTGGGGAGTTTGAGTGGTATCGCGTAGGGCCTGTGCAGCAGCAAGTAGGGTTTGAATACCTGCTCGACTTGGCTGCTTTTGAGAAGGATTGTTCAGTGCCTCTCCGCGCGCGGCGCGTTCCATCAAGAGCGCGCCTTCTTCGAGCATGAGTTCGACGTCGACCTCGGCCCCAATCTTCACTGAGGCGTCGTGACGCCACGTGGCGTAGGGGTCTGACCATGTATCAATGCGAAAACTCCACTTGCCAACAGCGTCTGGCATCAGCCACGCTTCATAGCGGTCGAGGCCGGGAGCGATGTCATACATGAGGGCGCGTGAATGGATGGAGCCACCGGGGCGAATGAGAACTGCCTCAGCAGCATAGGCATCATGGCCCTCTCTGAAGACGGTTGCTCGGATAGGAAATGCCTCAAAAACCGTTGCCTTAGCCGGCAAATTCCCGTCCTCGACGACGGGGAAAACTTCGGTGGCCGGGATGCGTGGAAGTAGTGTCTCGTTCACATATCTAAGCCTAATGGATACTGTGACGATCGACATACTCAGGAAGTAAAAAGGCTCTGAAGGGTCCAAAAAGGTGGTGGTTACTTCTGAGGAAGTAACCACCACCTTGAGCGTTTCAAAAAGCTCAGTAGACCATGTGCATCGCTTCACGGACCTCGTTCAAGGTCTTTTCTGCACGCTCGTTTGCCTTCTCATTGCCTTGGCGGAGGATTGAGAGCAGGTATCCCGTATCAGCCGCTAGCTCGGCGCGACGTGCACGGATTGGCGCAAGCATTTCGTTGAGGGCCTCTGTAACGGTTGCCTTGAGCGCACCGCCGCCGCCATCACCGATACGCTCGGCGATAGCTACCGGATCCTCACCCGTGGCCAGGGAGGCCAAGGTGAGCAGGTTGGCTACCTCAGGACGGTTCTCAGGGTCGAAGGTGATGTGACGATCTGAATCAGTCTTTGCGCGCTTTAAAATTTTTGCAGTCTCATCTGCGGTCATTGCCAATTCGATCGTGTTGCCGCGAGACTTCGACATCTTCGTTCCGTCTGTTCCCAAGAGCAGGGGAGTCTCTGAAAGAAGCGCATCAGGACGGGGGAATACGGCTCGCTTGGGGTCGACGCGGCCGTAACGCTTATCGAAGCGCTGAGCAATCAGACGGGTCTGTTCAATGTGAGGGAGCTGGTCTTGCCCGACAGGAACGATATTCGCCTTGCAGAAGAGGATGTCACAGGCCTGGTGGACCGGGTAGGTCAACATCAAACCGCTCATTGCACGGCCGTCGGTAGCTTCCAACTCTGCTTTAACCGTGGGGTTACGGTGCAACTCGGCCTCGGTAACCAGGGAAAGGAAAGGAAGCATGAGTTGGTTAAGTGCAGGAATCGACGAATGATTGAAGATCGTTGTCTTCTCTGGATCCAAGCCAACTGCAAGGTAATCAGTAACTAGGCCAAGGACGCGCTCTTGAATGGGGCCGACAGCGTCGCGGTCGGTGATGACCTGATAGTCAGCTACAAGCACCCATGTATCGACTCCGCGTTCTTGAAGGAGAACACGGTTTCGCAGGGTGCCGAAGTAGTGACCGAGGTGTAGGCGTCCAGTTGGGCGGTCGCCAGTAAGCACGCGAAAACGCGTGGGATCTTGGTCGATTGCCTCGTCAATTTCCTTCGAACGCGCAAGAGAACGCGCAAGAGAAGCATCAGAGGTGGATTGCTCGAGAGTTTCTTCGCTGGTAGTCACCAGCTCAGTTTAGCGTGATCACTGCGTAGGCGAAGAGTCCACGGATGAGAGGTAGATATGCATGCTGAAAGGATCCATGGAAACTGTTGCATCCGGAGCCTTGTAATCGAGAGTACTCGGCAAGGTCACCGCATCGTTCATCGAGTTCACACCACCGTCGTCGATCGGGCTCCATGCACTATCGAAGACGTGCACCCACTGGACCCCTCGGCCTCGGGGAAGAACAACATTGCGGTCCGCTGTCGTTCCGTTGAAGAGGACAAGAGCATCGCGAGAACGGTAGGGAGTCCCTGAACGCAGCATTTGGAAAACACGTGAATCGGGTGATGTCCATACGTCGTCACGCATGGGAACCCCACTTGCGTCATACCACGAGAGGTCAGGAAGTGTATCGCCATTCGGGTCAGTTCCGGAGAAAAACTTCATTGGCCGCAGTGCAGGATGCGCACGGCGTAATGCAAGAAGCCACCGGACGATCTCGAGCTGTTCCTTCTGGAGCTCAGAAAGGTCCCAGTCGATCCAGGAAATGGGAGAATCTTGGCAGTAGGCGTTGTTATTACCAAATTGCGTGCGCGAAAACTCATCGCCCGCAACCAACATGGGCGTTCCAGAGGATACAAGGAGCGTGGCAAGAAGATTGCGTTGTGAGCGCTGGCGCGCGGGAACAATATCTTCAACAAAGCCGGTGATATCACGGACATCGGGGTCAACACCCAGAATCGGCGCGGCCAAAGCTCCCTCAAGGCCGTGGTTCCACGAATGGTTGTTATCCGAACCGTCGCGGTTTTCTTCCAGGTTTGCCAAGTTGTGCTTATGGTCAAATGCTGTAAGGTCGGCCAAAGTAAAGCCGTCATGTGCCGTTACAAAATTGACAGATGCTCCCGGCCCGCGAAGGTATCCAACGCCGTGGCCAAAGAGATCTTGAGAACCAGACAGACGAGTTGCGAGCTCATTGGCTCCACCAGCCTGTCGTCCCGCACTAATCTCTCGCAAATCAGAAAGCCAGAAGCTGCGAACGGTATCGCGGAAACGGTCATTCCACTCTAAGAAAGGATCCGGGAAATTACCCGTCTGCCACCCTCCTAAACCAACGTCCCAGGGCTCTGCGATGAGCTTGGTCTCGCGAAGAAGGGGATCTGCCCCCATCGCAATGAGCAGGGGATGTAGGGGAGTGAAACCGGTTGAAAAACGCCCGATAGTCGCAGCGAGATCAAAGCGGAATCCATCAATTCCCATGTTGGCTACCCAGTAGCGCAGTGAATCCAAAATAAGAGAAATCACCTGGGGATTATCGGTATTAAGTGTGTTGCCACACCCTGTCGTATCGATGATCTGTGAGGGGTAGGTATCAGTTCGTCTGTAGTACAGAGGGGAATCAAGCCCACGCAACGATAGCGTCGGACCGGTGTCTCCGCTCTCGCAGGTGTGGTTATAGACCACGTCAAGGATTACTTCAATCCCGGCCTCATGGAGAATTGAGACCATCCCGCGGAATTCGTCAATCACGGCCTGCGGGCCTCGTGCGCGAGCGGCCGCGCTGGCATAGGAAGGCTCAGGGCTAAAGAAGGAGAGGGTGGAGTACCCCCAATAATTCGTCAAGCCGCGTTCGACTAAGAAAGGTTCATCAGACTTTGCGTGGATCGGGAGAAGCTCGACAGAGGTCACTCCCAATTCTTTGAGATAACGAACGGAAGCGGGATGAGCAAGACCCGCATAGGTCCCTCGCAGATTGGGAGGGACCTCTGACATGTTCTGCGTGAAGCCTTTGACGTGTAACTCATAGATGACGGTCTCATCCAAAGCGACCTTTGGTTGAGGGGTAATGCGGAATGAGGTGTCAATGACCACGCTATGTGCGTTAAAAGGCGCGGAATCAGTTGTCGAGGGCTCGAGGGGGTAAGAGACCGGGTAGAGATCCTCATCGACTTGGTGTGCGTAGACCTCGGGACGAATGTCGACAGCACCTGCGAGGCCGCGACCATAGGGATCGACCAGAAGCTTGTTCTCGTTAAAGAACAGGCCGGCATCGGGATCCCAAGGGCCTTGCGCACGGAAACCGTAGTGGGTTCCAAGGCCAAAACCTTCGATACGTCCATGCCAGATGCCATGATCGGGGCCAAGAAGACGATAGCGCTGCTCAAACCCGGTATTCGGGTCGATGACGCAGAAGTCAACCTGGGTAGCACGTGTCGATACCACTGCAACGTTGAGACCTGATCCAGAAACGGTGACGCCCAATTGGCGATAGCGAGGATGAGGTTGCGTAACGGCGTGGTAGACGTAATTCGCCTGTTGTGACATTGCCGCACCTTTTTCTCATGTCAGAACTGAGAACATCATAGTCGTATCCGTCCGCTGGCACACATAGAGCTGCGCATATCAGCATCGATATGGCACTCTGGATACATGAGGATTGCAGTTCTGGTCAAACAGGTTCCTGATACAAGCTCGGACCGGCGTTTTGAAGACGTACGTTTAGTGCGTGGTGAAGACGATGTCCTAAATGAAGGCGACGAACACGCAGTGGAAGCTGCGGCTGATCTTGTTCGCACCCACGGAGGCGAAGTCGTTGCGGTGAGCATGGGGCCAGAAGATGCCAGTGACGCGCTGATTCGTGCGCTGGCACTTGGTGCCGATAGTGCTTATCTGCTCTCTGATCCCAAACTTGAGGGTGCAGATGTCACTGTTTCAGCACGTGCGCTCGCGGCTTTGCTGACGGTGCTGGCGGATGAGGAGCCTTTCGATCTGATCATCGCCGGGATGTCAGCGGCGGATTCGATGACGTCGATGCTTCCCGCGGCGCTTGCGGCAGTTTTGGGCCTTCCTTTGGTTTCACAGGCTCGAGAGTTGAATGTTGATGTCGAGCACTCACGGCTGAGTGCCTCGCGAAGTGTTGATGGTGTTGATGAATCTCTCGACGCGCCTTTCCCTGCTGTTATTTCTGTTTCAGATCAGTTGAACGAACCGCGTTTCCCCGGTTTTAAGGACCTCAAGGCTGCTCGGATGAAGCCCTTAGTTCGTGCTGAACTTGACGACATTGCTGAATGCGATCCCAGCGGAGTGCTCTCATCTGTCCTGACTTCTGGACTCGATGCGATGCCTCTTCGTATGGAATTTATCGAGGAACATCACCGAGGCGGAGCAGGTGAGGTATTCCCCGATACCGGTGATGGTGGCAAGCGTCTTGCGGAATTCATTGAGGAGAAGTTGAAGTGAAGGCTTTATTGAACTCTGCGGTCCTCGCTCTTGATCTGGTGTCCTCTGAAGGAACAATTGATGCCCGTCACAGGGACATCGTCGCCCAGGCTCGCGGGTGCTTTGAAGAGCTGCATGCGATCGTCTTGTGCCCCGAGGTCCTCGATTCCCTTGGAGGGGAATTGGGACGAATTGGTGTCTCCTCTGCGGTGCCGGTTATCTGCCCCGAGGCCGCGCTGACAACATCGGCTTTGCTTCCTTCGCTGGAATCTGCGTACCGAAGCCTGAATCTCCCTGGAGCGCCGATTTTCTTCGCCACGCGTTTCCTTGACCGTGAGTGTGCTGCTTCCCTTGCCGTAATTTTGGGTGGGTGCGCCATTGCCGAGGCCGTCGAGATTCACGTTGAAGAGGATCGTTTGCGCGCGACGACGGAAGCGCTGGGCGGCTCGTGGAGGGGAGAGGTTCTCGCTATGGCTGCCCCTGCCTGCGTGTGTCTGCGTTCGCGCGGCCTCGTTCCTGAAGAGGTTGCAGGCCAGTGTCGGGTGGGGGAGTCTATTGTGCTCTCCCTGAGCGATAAGACCACTAGGGTTGAGGAGCGCGCGTATCAAAGTGGAGACGGTCGCCCGAAGGTGACTGAAACTCAGGTTGTTGTCGTTGGTGGCCGCGGTGCAGGGCAAGACTGGAGTTTGGTCGAAGATCTTGCTGATGCTTTGGGTGCTGGCATCGGTGCAACGCGTGATGCTGTTGATGAAGGCTGGGCGAAGCGTAGCTCGCAAATCGGCCAAACCGGTGTCACGATTGCTCCGAAGCTCTATATCTCTCTTGGGGTTTCCGGTGCAATTCATCACACGATTGGAATGATGTCCTCGGGAACGATCGTTGCAGTCTGTGATGATCCCGATGCTCCGATCTTCGGAATTGCTGATTTCGGAGTTGTTGGAGATCTGTACGAAATTGTTCCCCAAGCGCTGGAGCATATTCGCGCGTGGCGCGCGAATGAGCCCCAGGACAACTGAAAGACACCCGTGTCGCACTATCTTGATCACGCCGGTTCCACACCCTTGGCACCCGGAGTACGTCAGGCTTGGCTTGACGCCCAAGACGCTCTCAGTCGGCGTCCCGGGAACCCCGCGGCTCTTCATGCTGGCGGACGTTCCGCTAAGCGTTTGCTGGAAGATGCGCGTGAACGCGTAGGCGCTGCCGTGGGTGCATCTCGCGCGGAGGTTGTCTTTACCTCGGGTGCGACGGAATCAGATGCGCTGGCGCTTGTTGCTGCCTCTCGGGGGATGCGTGGGGTCGATGCCAGACGTGTCGATGTGTGGATGTCTCCAGTCGAGCATGACGCGGTGCACGAGCAGCGCGAAGTCCTGCGCCGAGAGGGATTTACGCCGCGCATCTTCACGGTGAATTCTTCGGGGCGTGTGGAGTATTCGGATTTAGGGCCAGCAGAGTTTGAACGTGCGGCATTAATGTCAATGACGTGGGTGTGTTCTGAGCTTGGAACCATTGAACCAGTGGGTGAATTTGCCAGCTTTGTTCACGAAGCGCGGGAGGATCAAGCACCTCTTCTACATTCGGACGCCGCTCAAGCAATCGGCTACTGCGACGTTAATTTTGCTCAATCTGGCTTAGATCTATTGTCGATCGGTGGCCATAAAGTCGGTGCTCCTGTTGGTACGGGTGCACTGATCGTCCGTCGAGGGATCACGATGGTCACTGACCGGCCTGGTGGGGGACACGAACGTGGAATCCGTTCTGGAACCCCCGATGTTGCAGGGGCCTGCGCGCTTGCAACTGCCCTCGAATTTGCAGTGGAGCATCGCCTCGAGCGTGTCCAACGTGCGCAGCAACTTCGTGAGCGTCTTATTTCTGGCCTCCCCCAGGGAGTGCGTTTAAGTGTTGACCCAGCTACGGCCTCGGCAGCGATTATTCACTTATTGATCCCCACTCACCATCCCGAGGCAGTTCTCTTGGCTATGGATATGGCAGGCGTAGACGTGTCTGCTGGCTCGGCATGTCATGCCGGAGTGACTCGGCCCTCGCGTGTTGTGATGGCCCTTGGCTACAGTGAAAATCAAGCACTTGGTGTGCTGCGGGTTTCCACGGGTTTGGAAACTACCGTAGAAGATATTGATGCTTTTCTTTCAGCACTTCCCGCCGCAATCCGAGCGGGACAGGCATTGGATGAACGAGACAGGATGGATGCATGAGGGTTCTTGCGGCTCTATCGGGTGGAGTGGACTCTGCAGTCGCGGCGGCGAAGGCTGTAGAGGCCGGACACGAGGTCGTTGGAGTGCATATGGCCCTTTCATCTCAACCTCAAGAATGTCGTTTGGGTTCGCGCGGCTGCTGTTCGGTTGAAGATGCTGCTGATGCTGCTCGTGCCGCCGAAATCATGGGTATTCCATTTTATGTCTGGGATCTTGCGGAAGAATTTGAGCAGACGGTCATTACGGACTTCGTTGAGCAGTACAAGGCCGGGCATACTCCGAACCCTTGTGTTCGTTGCAACGAATTCGTCAAGTTTAGGGAGCTTGCCCAGCGTGCGCGGGCACTGGGATTTGATGCAGTTTGTACGGGCCACTACGCGCGTATTGTTCAGACAGATTTGGGTCCTCAGCTCCATCGCGGACGTGACGAGGCAAAAGATCAGTCCTATGTGCTTGCAATTATGGGACCCGAAGAACTTCCGCGTGTAATTTTCCCCCTGGGAGATGCTCCATCGAAATCATGGGTGCGTTCTGAAGCGGAAAGAATGGGGCTCGGAGTATCAAATAAGCCGGATTCTTACGATATCTGCTTCATTCCTGATGGAGATACGCAGGGCTTTTTGCGTTCACACCTCGGGAGCAACCCGGGCGACATTGTTGATACTGAGGGCCGCGTTGTGGGTCGTCACGATGGCTACTGGAATTTCACCGTTGGTCAGCGACGAGGGTTGAACTTGGGTAATCCGGCAGCCGACGGGCGGCCTCGATATGTCGTCGAGACGAAGCCTCAGCTCAACCAGGTTGTCGTTGGTGCTTCTGAATTGCTCTCTGTTGACCATATTGATTGTTCCGAACTTGTGTGGCTCGCACCTGATGATTTGGGAGAGATCAATGATCTTGCCACACGCGAGTTTGGCCCAAGTCTTGGCCAGCGTTCCCTGAATGAAATCGATGAGGGAGTTGTGACAGCTCAGATTCGCGCACATGGGTTACCCAGCGTCGTGACCGAGCTTGTTCGAGAGAATAACGAAGACGGACGCTCACGACTGTCCGTGGCTTTGGCGCAGCCAATCCGCGGTGTCGCTGCTGGGCAATCTTTGGTCCTGTACCGGGGTACTCGAGTGATTGCCGAGGCGACAATTGAGCGCGCGTATCGCGGCTAGACAAGCGCGGCCTCGTAGAGGCAAAAGAATTTATCAGTGCGCAAGATGGGACTCGAACCCACACGTCAAAGACACTGGAACCTAAATCCAGCGCGTCTACCAATTCCGCCACTCGCGCAACAGCACAGAGTTTACCTTATTGGAAGGGGTAAGTGCTGAGGATCTATCTTGGATGGGCGCGCCAATCGAACCCCAGCTAAGCTCAGCTTATGACTCAACTTCAGGTGGGGGAGGAAGCTCCCGATTTCACTCTTGAAACAACTCACGGCACGCTTTCCTTGCGCGATCTGCTGGGACAGGTAAAGTCCGGTGTGGTTGTTTATTTCTACCCCAAGGCATCGACCCCCGGGTGCACGAAAGAAGCATGCGATTTTCGTGACAGCCTCAATTCACTTAAAGGCGCGGGGTATTCGGTAATCGGCATTAGTGCCGATTCGATGACTGCTCTAGAGAACTTTGCTTCGCGTCAAGAACTGAATTTCCCTTTGGCTTCGGATCCCGGAAAGGATGTTCTCACCAAGTGGGGTGCCTTTGGTGAAAAGAAGAACTATGGAAGGGTATTTCAAGGAATTATCCGCTCCACAGTTGTCCTCGACCCCTCTGGAATCGTCACCCACGCCCTGTATAACGTGAAGGCAACGGGACATGTCGCTCGTTTGCGAAAGCTGCTGGGATTGGATCAATAACGCTGCTTAACAGGTAATCGGGCCAAACCGCTCCGTTGCGATTTGGCCCGATTACTCTTTACCCTGTGGTGCCGGGATAATTTCTGGAGAACTCGGAAAATCCCCAGAGTAGCTTCCCAATCAGTTAAAAACACTTGTTGTGAAGCTGAAGCTTCCTCTTATAGAGAGGTTGCCTGGATCTCCGGATCGAAAAGTGGCACCGGTGAAGGACGACGTTCCTCTGCGGTAGCAAAGGCTTCAGCTGCACCGACCACGGTGTGGAGATCGTGTCCATCGAGCATCCACTGTGCCGGAGTTGTTTGCTCTAAGACCTCGAGTGGACGCTGGAACCATGTTGCCGCAGTCAATTGATGCACCCGTCCACGCAGACGTCCGAGCACTTCGGAGATGTTATCGATCACCGAGTGATTGGCCATGAGTTGCCATGTGGGGTAGTACCACATAGTGGTGGGCGATTGAACTGCAAGAATACGGTTTGTTCGCACGGCCTTGTTGATCCCTTGGCGCGAGATACCCAGCCACGCGACGATGTCGGATGTGGTACATACGGGTCCAACGAGCTCGTGAAGACCTGGACGCGGGTCCGTCATAGAACGGATCAGGTGAGTCGCTTGTTCGACGATATCCGGGGTAATCACCGTGCGGCGACGGGCACTGAGCTGTTGTTCGATCGATGCGAGCAGATCTTTCTCAGAAGAAGTAAGACGACGCATAAGAAGCTCCGAGGATAGTAGGGCACGAATACTCATAGTTGTATTCGGCCATTGGCGCCGCCTCGGCAATGGGTGCGTCATGGGGGACTTGAACCCTCAACCCGCTGATTAAGAGTCAGCTGCTCTGCCAATTGAGCTAATGACGCGGGGTACTTTCGCCAGCCGGAGCCGGGAAAGCTGTGCGTCATGGGGGACTTGAACCCTCAACCCGCTGATTAAGAGTCAGCTGCTCTGCCAATTGAGCTAATGACGCGTGTCCTTGGGACAGGAGAAAACAATACATACGTTTTGAGTAGTTCGCAAATTAACTCTGCCTTTCTCAAGTCGCAAGGCGGTAGGCTAGGGGAGTGCAAGCAGCTGACATTTTTATGAGCGATAGTCGTTCAGTACGTGAGAACGCCGTTACTCAGGACTATCTCAAAACAATCTGGAGCGCTGAAGAGAACGGGCAAGCCGGTATTGCGGTCCGCCTCCTTGCTTCGCGTGTTGGTGTTGCTGTTTCCACGGCCTCGGAGAAGGTTAAGCGTTTGGTTACTGAAGGGCTTGCTTTCCACGAGCCCTATGGAAAAGTGACCTTGACAGAGCAAGGACGCCGACGAGCACTGGAAGTGGTCAGGCGCCATCGCTTGCTCGAAACCTATCTGCATGATGCGCTCGGTTTTGAGTGGGACGAAGTTCACGAAGAAGCGGAAATTCTCGAGCACGCGATCTCAGACCGCCTGCTCAATCGAATCGATGAACGCTTGGGGCACCCGGCGCGTGACCCACATGGAGACCCGATTCCTTCTGCCGACGGTAGAGTCGAACTCGTAGCAATGATTCCTCTTGTTGAGGTCGTCCCGGGCAGCAGAGTGCGTATCGCACGTTTTAGTGACAGTGACGCAGTGTGCTTGCGTTCGATCGAAAATAAAGGGCTTGGTCTTGACGAACAGGTTGAAGTTCGTGAACGTCGTGAAAATGGAGAGCTTGTGCTCAGCGTTTATCCGCCGAAAACTCGCAGTGGGGCGCAGGAAAAAGGGCGACACCTTGAGCTGAGTGCCCAAGAAGCCGCACTTATTTCTGTAGTGGGGACGCTACCTAAGTAGCGCTTGCTCAATTGCGTGAGGCTAGTTCAGCGTGTTCATCGACGATGGTACCTGCACGCTGTAACCCTCACTGATCAGCTCTTGACGAAGCTTATCCATGGCCTCGTCAAGCTCGGTATCACTGGCCGGAACAGCATTGCTGAGCAGGACGTCGCTTTCTTGACGTAGGGGAATGACGTGGAGGTGGGTGTGTGGCACCTCGAATCCGGCAATCACCAGACCGGAGCGCTGGACTCCAAAAGCGGCTTCTTGGGCGCGTCCAATAAGCTGTGCAACCTTCATGAGATGTTCGCATGTTGCCGTATCCAAGGCTGTCCATGAAGGGACGGGCTTGCGTGGAACAACCAAGACGTGCCCGGGACTTGTCGGCTCGATTGTCGCGAATGCGACGCAGATGTCGTCGGTCCACACAAAGCGTCCGGAGAATTCTCCGGAGATAATTTTTTCAAAAACGGTACTCATAGCTCTATTGTCGAGCCCCGGGCTGGTTTTGCCTAGTGGAAATAAACGGGCAAATTCGCGCCAATGCACTAACCTATATAGGGCATAGAACGAGCCTGAAGATAGTGAGTTTTCAGGGTAAATGGAGGCAAGGATGAGCGAGATCTCGACAGGCGAGCCCAATTTCCGTTATACGGCACAGTTGGCCGGTGAGATCGAAAACAAGTGGCAGGACCTATGGGACGAGCGAGGGACCTTCTTTGCAGATAATCCTGAAGGAGATCTTGCTGGAGAACTTGCCTCGCGTGATCCCTTCTTCCTCCTTGACATGTTCCCCTACCCCTCAGGTAAGGGTCTTCATGTTGGGCACCCACTGGGCTATATCGCGACTGATACGGTTGCTCGTTTCCACCGCATGCGTGGCGAAAATGTTCTCTACACAATGGGATATGACGCATTCGGTCTTCCTGCTGAGCAATTCGCTGTTCAAACCGGTCAACACCCGCGTGTGACGACCGAAGAAAATATCGCCAACATGCGACGCCAGCTGCGTCGTCTGGGCCTTTCTCATGACCGTCGCCGTTCGTTTGCAACCACTGATGTCGACTACGTTCACTGGACTCAGTGGATCTTCCTGCAGATCTTTAATTCGTGGTTTGATCCTGAGGCACCCCGTCGCGATGGCCGAGGCCTGGGTGCTGCGCGCCCGATTTCTGAGCTTGTCGCGCAGTTTGAGTCAGGAGAGCGTGAGCTCCCAGAAGAATTCTCCGCTCGATCATGGAATGAGCTGAGCCCGCGCGAGCGTGCGCGCGTTATTGACTCCTACCGACTGGCCTATATTTCCGAGGCTCCTGTTAACTGGTGCCCCGGTCTGGGTACTGTCTTGGCGAATGAAGAAGTAACCGCCGAAGGACGTTCAGAGCGCGGTAATTACCCGGTCTTTAAGCGCTCATTGCGGCAGTGGATGATGCGTATCACTGCTTACGGTGATCGCTTGATCGAAGACTTGGACACCATTAATTGGCCCGAAAAGGTGCGCGCCATGCAGCGCAATTGGATCGGCCGCTCGCACGGTGCAGAGGTCGATTTCCGTGCCGTGGGTGAGGGCGTATCAGATAGCGAGTTCACCGTTTATACGACGCGTCCCGATACGCTCTTTGGCGCGACCTTCGTGGTCTGGTCTCCCGAGCACCCCCTACTTGGTGGAACCACTCCCGGTTCATCTTCTGACCAGGCTGCGCTCAAACTTCCCGCATCTTGGCCACAAGGAACGCGCCCTGAGTGGAGTGCGGGCTATGCAACTCCTGCCGAGGCAGTGGCGGCTTACCGTGCACAGGCTGCCGCAAAGACCCCGGAGCAGCGCGCAGAGGATGCGGGAGAGAAGACTGGTGTCTTCACTGGGCTGTGGGCAATTAACCCTGTGAACCAGAAGCGTATCCCCGTCTTTATCGCTGACTACGTTTTGATGGATTATGGAACCGGCGCCATCATGGCGGTTCCTGCGCACGATGATCGTGACTGGGAGTTTGCGCGTCGTTTCCAACTGGACATCATTCGCACCATCGGTGATGCTGAGGATCCTACGGCTCACGATCTGACTCAGAGCGCCTATACCGGTGACGGTGTTGCTGTTGACTCAGCCAATGAGGAAATCAGCCTCAATGGCCTTGATAAGGACGCTGCAAAGGCAGCGATGACACAGTGGCTGGAATCTAAGGGACTGGGGCGCGCCGCAACAACCTATCGCCTGCGAGACTGGCTCTTTAGTCGTCAGCGTTACTGGGGTGAGCCTTTCCCGATCGTGTGGGATGAGGATGGCGTTGCACACTCGCTCCCCGAAGATATGCTCCCCATCGAGCTTCCTGAAATCAGTGATTATTCACCGCGTACCTTCGACCCTGACGATGCGGATAGCGAACCCGAGGCTCCTCTGGGACGCGCTCAGGAGTGGGTGAATGTCACCCTCGATTTGGGTGATGGTCCCAAGAAGTACCGTCGTGAGACAAACACCATGCCTCAGTGGGCAGGTTCGTGCTGGTACGAAATGCGCTATACCGATCCGACTAATTCCACGACCTTCGCCGGTGCAGAAAATCTGAGCTATTGGATGGGGGCGCGTGAGGGCAAGATCAGTGGTGGAACTGATCTGTACATTGGCGGTGTCGAGCATGCTGTGCTTCACCTGCTCTATGCACGCTTCTGGCAGAAGGTTCTCTTCGATCTGGGATTCGTTCCCGATAGCGAGCCCTTCCACACGCTGTTTAACCAGGGCTACGTGCAGGCTTACGCGTACACCGATGCGCGCGGGCAGTACGTTCCGGCTGACGAGGTCGAGGGCGATGAGACAAACGGCTTCACCTGGAAGGGACAGCCTGTCAATCGCGAATACGGCAAGATGGGCAAGTCACTGAAGAATATCGTCACGCCTGACGAGATGTACGACGCCTATGGTGCGGATGTCTTCCGTGTCTATGAAATGAGCATGGGACCCTTGGATGTTTCGCGTCCGTGGGATACGCGTGCAGTCGTCGGCTCCCAACGCTTCCTTCAGCGCTTGTGGCGAAATGTTCTTGATGAAGAGACGGGTGAGGTCACCGTTAGCGATGAGCCGATGGATAAGAAGACGGCACGTCTGCTGGCACGTACGATCAGCGAGGTCACCGTTGAATACGAGAACCTGCGTATCAACACGGCGATCGCCAAGCTGATTGTTCTGAACAACCACCTGACCTCTTTTGATCGCGTCCCTCGCGTTGCTGTCGAGGCCCTCATTCTCATGCTCTCTCCTGTTGCTCCGCACATTTGTGAGGAACTGTGGCAGAAGTTGGGGCATGAAGAATCGCTTGCTCGAGTGCCTTTCCCGGTCGTGGAAGATGAGTCTTTGCTTGAAGACGACACCGTGACGGCGATCGTTCAGGCTAATGGCAAGCTTCGTGCGAAGCTCGAGGTTCCTGTGTCGATTAGCGAAGATGATTTGCGTGTCCTTGCCCTTGAGCAAGCTCCAATCGTGAAGCTTCTTGACGGACGCGAACCCTTAAAGGTCATTGTGCGTGCTCCGCAGCTGGTCAACATCGTTCTTCCGAAGTAACCATGCCTGAAGGAGATGCGATCCATCGGATCGCCAACACTTTTTCTGTCCTCTTCCAGGGCAGTGAAGTCGAAACTTCGTCACCGCAGGGGCGTTTTGCCTCATCCGCACAGTTGATTAACCACCACAAGGTTGTTGCTGTGCGGGCGGTGGGCAAGCACATGTTTGTTGGTTTTATGCCAGCTGAGGCTGCCGCCTCGTGTGCTGAGCAAGCGAAGTCGGCGGAGGCTGAGTTTGCTGCTCGCTTAGGCAGTCCCGAGGCCGAGGCCGCATTGCCCTTCACAGGATCATCGCCGCTGTGGGGAGAGCATCCTTTCCCCTGTGATGAGAAGCTCCAGTGGCTCCATATTCACTTGGGTCTGTATGGGTCGTGGCGTTTCGATGCGGATGAGCGCGCTTTTGATGTCCCGTCCTCCATTGGTGCACCACGTACGAATTGGGTGGCAACAAAAGGGCACCGACATGCGGCTCTGAAGTGGGCAAGCTACGCGGAAGACACTCTGTACGTCGAAGATAATTTGGCGTCTGGAAATATCCAAAAGCGCGGTGAAGAATGGAATGCTCCCGATCCTGTTGGGCAGGTTCGCCTGCGGGTATTGTCGGAGCACGCGGTCGCTGATGTTACCGGTCCGAATCGGTGCGAGCTCATTTCCGATGAGGATAGACGTGTTGTCGAATCCAAGTTGGGGTGTGACCCACTTCAGCCGGGTGCCGCGCAAGATCCAGCGACCCGTAAGCGTTTCATCGAAATGATCCGTGGGCGTAAACGTCCAATCGGTGAGCTCTTAATGGATCAGTCGATCGCTGCCGGAGTTGGGAACATTTATCGTGCGGAAGCTTTGTTCCTTGCTGGTATTTCACCGATGAGGGCTGGAAATCGCCTCTCAGTGCAGCGTGTTGGCCACCTGTGGGATATCGTCTGCGAACTGATGACACGAGGCCTCGAGATTGGACGTATCGATACGATTCGCCCCGAGGACCAGCCTGATCCAATCCCTGAAGGTGATGAAGAATTGGCGCGATGGTATATCTACCATCGCAGTGGACGGCCATGCATTAAATGTGGGACGACGATCAGTGAAAAGCTCATGCAAAATCGCCGTCTTTTCTGGTGCTCGAATTGTCAGAACTAAGGCAGTAGGAGAAGTCGCGCGTTAGAGGGGATAGCGCAGCTCATCGCGGCTAAGCATTCCCTGCACTTTGAAGCAACTCTGCCTAACTTGCGGGGGAGTTGTCACTTTCTTGGAAGATGTCGTAGATCTGAGGAAGGTGAACATTTCCCTCGTCGATTCTGACGACAAGGGAAGATGCTCCCCAGTCTTTACAGCGACGTGCGCACTCTGCGACCAATGCGGTAGCAATTCCGCGGCCTCGGAACTTCGGGTGAACCATCAGGTCGATTACCTGCGGAAGTCCACTGGGTTCCTCAACAGGGGGATCGACGACGACGATGATCGCGGCGATTAACTCTCCTTCGATCCAACCGCCTAGGAAGGATCCCTCCAATGGGGTGCCGAAAACCCCGTCAAAGCACAGGCGCATTTCGTCTGTTGCTTCAATATGCGCCTCGATAGTTGGGCGGATACCGTATGCGGCTAAAGAAAGTTCAGCGAGTTCCGGGATATCGAAGCGGGTTAGTACGCCGATCTCACACTCTGTTGCACCACGAAGGCGCGTCAGTGCGTCAATCTGTGCTTGTAGAGAATGTCTGTCCATAAGGACAGAATATGTGATCTGTTGCACGCGTGACGGCACGTGAGAAGGTGTGCGAACTCACAGAGTTGCTTCTGGGAGTTTGTTCGAAAGCTTGACAAATGCGGGGAACTTAGATGTACCAGGTGGGATCATCTTCCCAGAAATTTGGGTCGATGATGAGGTCGCGATCATCCTCCACCATTCGTCCTTCCGGTTTCTGACGTAACTTTGCTGGGACGCCGATTGCAACAGCATCTTCGGGGACATCCTTGGTGACGACGGCATTGGCTCCAACTTTGGCTCCATCGCCAACTGTGATGGGGCCAAGAATCTTTGCGCCAGCTCCGATCATCACGTGATTACCAATGGTTGGATGACGTTTTCCGGGGTTCATAGCGACGCCACCCAAGGTCACCCCGTGGAAGATCACAACGTCTTCACCGACCTCAGCTGTTTGCCCAATCACGACCCCAGTGGCGTGGTCAATGAATACGCGGCGCCCGATAGTTGCCTCGGGATGGATATCAACCCCTGTCGTCATCCTTGCAATTGAGGAAAGGACACGAGCGGGAGTGCGCAGCGCGGGGTGAGACCACATCGCGTGTGTTACCCGATGAGTCCACAGTGCGTGGACGCCGGGGTAGGCGAGTGCGACTTCAAGAGTCGAACGGGCCGCGGGATCGCGCCGTTTTGCCGTTCGAAGATCCTCGGCAAGAAGCTGAATGATCTTGCGTGGAGACGAGGCCATGGGTAGTTCTCCGTCAGTTGCTTGTGGGTAGTTGTGCACTGCTATGCGGGTGACGTGCTCGTGGGTTTTGATTGTCCTGTGCGTTCTCATCCAAGGACGCAGAAATGGGGTGGATGAGCATGCATCTCATCCACCCCAGACCTGTCAGTCGCGCAGGTTTTCGAAGAGCGCTGTCGAAAGGTAACGCTCACCTGTATCGGGGAGGACCACGACGATTTGCTTACCTTCGTTTTCAGGGCGCTTCGCCACCTGGATTGCAGCCGCAAGTGCTGCGCCTGAAGAAATACCAACAAGCAAGCCTTCTTCCGCGGCTGCTCGTCGCGAAGTTTCCAGTGCGAGTGGAGTTTCAATATCAATTACTTCGTCAACAACGCTGGGATCGTAGGTCTGAGCAACGAAGTTTGGACCGAGTCCCTGGATGCCGTGAGGGCCAGCCTCGCCACCGGTAAGAAGCGGGGACTCTGCTGGTTGAACTGCAATGACCTTGACGTCGGGCTTGATTTCCTTGAGGACAGCACCCACGCCAGATACTGTTCCACCCGTACCAACACCAGCAATGAAGATATCAACGTTCTCGTCGGTATCGCGAAGAATCTCTTCTGCGGTCGTACGGCGGTGCACTGCGGGATTTGCGGGGTTGGTGAACTGGGAGGCGATGATGGACCCGGGACGCGAATCACGGATGCGCTCAGCTTCTGCGACAGCGGCGGTCACTCCACCCTTGGGGTCGGTAAGGACCAATTCTGCGCCAAAGGCGCGAATAAGAATGCGGCGCTCGAGGCTCATCGAGGAAGG
The DNA here is from genome assembly GCF_963542285.1 of uncultured Actinomyces sp. Classification (GTDB taxonomy): domain Bacteria; phylum Actinomycetota; class Actinomycetes; order Actinomycetales; family Actinomycetaceae; genus Pauljensenia. The sequence goes on from NZ_CAUTWQ010000001.1 coordinate 252,704, forward strand.
CATGACAATGACGACCTTGTAACCGCGTGCTGCACCGACCATCGAGAGTGCAACGCCGGTATTTCCCGAGGTGGCTTCGATAATAGTCCCGCCCGGCTTGAGTTCCCCGGATGCCTCTGCGGCATCAACAATGGAACGAGCAATACGATCTTTGACGGAGGAAGCGGGGTTGAACGCCTCGACTTTCGCGACGATTTCCGCGCCACCTTCGTTCAGGCGGTTAATTCGAACCAGGGGTGTGCCACCGATGAGGTCGGTGACATCTGTTGCGATGTTGGTCATGATGTCTCCTAGATGTCGCTTCGTGCCATGCACGTAACTGCAACTCTATGGGGAGCCGGATTATTCCGCGATTTCTATGTAACGTTGTCCCATGGAGCGAAAAACATACTGGCCTGAACTGAGCGTGGCGAGCAGATTCTCAGCTATTTTCAGCTGCTGTGGACTCATTGCCACGGTGAGTAATACAGAGGATCCCCACTGAGCATCGAGTACGTGCCCGCCTAAACGACGTAACTCGCCTTCAATTCGTCCAGCATCGACGGGAGCGAGTTCAGCCTCAACGACTGACAGCGCCTCCAAGCGTGCGAAAGGAGCCCGAGCAAGCGCCTCGCTGGTTGCGCTTGAATAAGCCCGCACGAGGCCGCCGGCTCCCAGGAGAATTCCCCCGAAGTAGCGCGTCACAACGACCGTCACATTCCATACCTCGTTGCGCTTGAGAACATCCAACATGGGAGTTCCAGCGGTTCCTGAGGGCTCTCCGTCATCCGAAGAATGCTGTGAAGGTGAATGGCCTTCTTCTGTGATCATCCATGCTGAGCAGTTGTGGCGTGCTTGCGGATGGGCGTCTTTTACTGAATTAATGAATTCACGGGCTTCTTCGGGTGTATCTGTCCGAGCGATCGATGCAATGAAACGCGACCGTTTAATTTCAATCTCATGGGACAGGCGTGTGCCTGAAGCAAGTACTCGAAGAGAGGACATAGTGTCTTCATTGTTGCATGAGTGTATGCGAGGTCGGGAATGAGACGAGCTTCGCACGAATAATTCCTTTGGAATATGCGTACTTTTGGCCCGTCGTGCTACAGTGGTCAGGTTGTCGAAAGTCATATCTCTATGGCTGTGTATCTGAAAGATACGCATCGACGCGGTAAAAACGTCAGAACTAGAAGAGGAGCGGTAGGGTCATGGCAGTTCCCAAGCGCAAGATGTCCCGAGCAAACACCCGCACTCGCCGGTCCGCATGGAAGGCCGATCTCACTGAGCTGAACACCATCAAGGTGGGTGGCCGTGAGGTGCGTGTTCCCCGTCGTCTGGCGAAGGCGTACAAGAACGGCCTGCTGGACGTCGAGGACTGATTCCTCCGTTCGCAAGTTTTGTGGGGCCCGGTACCGATTGGTACCGGGCCCCACAACTATTTCTCAGTCTTACTCCTCGAGCTCGATGGGGCCGCTCAGACGAAGTAATTCAAGGTCAATGTGATCGATGGCGATACGCCATGTTTCTTGTTCGATCTCACCGCGATCGCGCAAGCGTGTCATTTCGTCGCGCTTAAACTGGGTGAGCGCAAGACGCAGTTGTGTCTCTTCCGAGCTTTCGGTCAAGAGCTCATCGAGAGAGGATGCCTCTTTACCGTGTGCGACGTAGGTAAGAATTTCTTCGCGCAGGTTATCTATCAGTTGTCTGTCTTCGATTCCCGCTGCGTTTGCAATGGCTTCGACGTTATCAGCCGCGGTTTTCAAAACGGTGAGCATTGCGCTGACTTCATTAGTTTCGGGCTGGAAGTAAGTGCTTTCCGGTGCCGGGTTTTTAGCTGCCCAACGTATCGCGATTGGCAGAAGCGGGCCCTGGATGACAAGCGAGAGGATAACTGCACCTGCGACAACCAGCAGGATGAGATCACGATCTTCGAAAGTAGAAGCGCCAAATGCAGAGGGAATGGACAGAGCCATTGCCAAAGAAATGGCACCGCGGAAACCCGCGACTGTCGTGACTAATCGGCTCCTGAAATTCGTCCGGCGTTCCTTCTGTTCAGGGCGACGATCGAGTAATCGAATAGAGAAGATGAGCGCATGATGGCCGATCAGACGCGCAAGGACCATCGCAATGTAAATGATTGGTATCAAAATCAAGCCATGCATGAGTGTCGCATGGTCCAAGCCACGAATAATGACGGGAAGTTCAAGGCCCACCATGATGAATAGGACTGAGTTCAGAATGAAAGTCAGCAGTGTCCACACAGGAATCGCGATGACGCGTGATGCCAGCGATATTGCTGATTCTCCGAAACGAGAGACAAGCATTCCGCACACGACTACTGCAATGACTCCCGAAGCCTGAATCTCTTCAGCAAGGTAGTAAGCCAAAAGTGGGGTGAGGATGCGAGCGATGTTTGCCAAGATCGCATCACGTTGGAATAGCCCGCGTCGGACAAGCACGCGTAGAACGAAGGCTCCCATCGTTATACCGACAAGAACCCCTCCGCCGAAGGAAAGAAGCACTTGCTGAGTGACTCCAAGCGTTGTCACCCGAGCAGTTCCACCGGTCACTTGAAGTGCAACCGCAAAGATGACCAGAGCGCTGCCGTCATTGATCAATGATTCGGCCTGGAGGACTGTTTTTTGGCCCGAGGGCATTCCGCGTCCCAAGGCGGATACGGCTGTTGCATCCGTGGGCCCAAGGCAAGCGCCGATGAGTAAGGCGGTGCCAATACTGAGCCCCATCCATGTGCCGACCAGAGCAATGAGGAGTGCGGTGATCGCGACCAATACCGTACCGGACAAAATGACGCCTCGAAGTCCGCGGCGGACTTGACTCAGGGAAACCGAAAGTGATTCCCAGTAGAGCAGGAGAGGAAGAAAGATCGAGAGAACGACCTCGTGAGGAAGCTCAATTTCTCCGGCATGTGGAACAAAAGAAATCGCAACACCCGTAACAATAAGGACAATGGGAGAGAGTAACTTCAAACGCCGTGATAACGCGTAGGAAATGGTGATTGCTGTTCCGAGAAGAATGAGTGATTCAAGTGTCATGACAGAGGTATGGCCCCGAGGCGATGAGAATTACGGCTACTAGCCTTCAGTATATGTGCCATCAGCGTTTTAAGGTTGACGCATGTGGCATGAACTCATCCTTGACGCGCACTCGATTTACCGACTTTTCATCGGTATCGTGATCATCTCCGCTCACCTCACATAGACAAAGAAACAGAGCCTTACCCAATTCACTTCTATAGACTTCATCGGAAACTTCGTTCGCGTGGAATTTTTTCGATTGAAGATGTCGAATTTGCACAGTATGAGTCAAACGGCTCTTTGACTGTGATCAAGAAGGGCGATGGGAGTCTGAACTATCTCTTGGTTTCGAAGGGTCAGATTGTTCAAGATCAACTTGAAGCCTCTGGCCAGAGCGAAGAATGGCTCACGAAGGAACTGGAGCAACAGGGTATTAAGCTCGAAGATATTGTCTTCGCAGAGCTAGAGGGGCGCGAGAAGATTTATATCGTGATGAATGATATGACGACTCATTCTTTCGCATTTAGTCTTGAGAGCTCGCAGGGAAATACGCAGGAAAAGACGGATTAGGTGACTTCGTAAAGCCAGCGCATTACTCTCTTTTGAACACGGAAAATTAAGTGGTGGGGCAGCCCTTTTGGGGCCGCCCCACCACTTAATTACACAGTGTCAGTCGTGTACCGCTTAGTGTGCGATGATCACTCGCAGGTGACGAGGACCGTGAACGCCATTGACTC
>NZ_CAUTWQ010000002.1:0-204812 GCF_963542285.1 uncultured Actinomyces sp.
CATAACGAGTGCATTGAGGATGAGGAGGGCTAGAAGCTTTGTGCGCGGGTCCAGCTTGCTTGCTGACTCGCCTGGGTTGGCCTCGACCAGCGAGATCTCAGGCAACGCCGGCCTTCGAGAAATGCTTGCGCAGCAAGAAACGACCAATAAGCCCGCCGAGGCACGCAAAGATCATCGCAACGACAACCCACCCGCTGATGACTGCGGGGCTAAAGAGCGCTCGCATGCCGTCAGCGTAGTCCTGCCCCATCTGGGACGCGACATCCGCGTAGTAGGAGTCAGGGGCAAAGAAAATTGGAGCGAGCGGGCCGATCATCCACAGGGAGAAGATCATGTATGCTGCGATGTTTCGAGGAGCACTCAGATAGCCACCACTGCGGGCGATAAGGTCAGCCAGGAAACCGAGAACAAAAGCGACCGGTACGGTCACCCACGAATGTCCGGTGACGACCATCAGGAAGGCAACGACGCCCGCCATGATCGTCATGGTCCCAAACATGCGCGAGCGCACCATCATGAGCATGACGACCGGCCCATTGAGGATCAGACCAACAATCCAACCGACGAACATGAACGCGGGGCCGAAGAAGCCGAGCATTCCCGAGCACCACATGAGAATGAAATAGACAGCAGTAAACGCGCCAATGGTGACAGCCGAGCGTGCCTTTGTTACACCCGAGCCTGAACCCTGAGTCATAATCGTGGCCTTTCACGATATAAGGTTTATTGAACAAAGCTAAGGTTAGCCTATCTTTTAAGATTATCGAAAGACTTTATACCCAGTGCGACGTGCGCTTTCTCGCAGAATGTGAAGAAACTGATAAAGCAAGTGGGTCCCCACGAGCAGCGCTCGTGGGGACCCACTTGAAACGACTATCTGCCGTTAACCTCTAGTGCTTCAGGAAGCGTCCTCGGAGGTCAGGGCGCGAGTCTTGGTGGCATCCAGCGGAATACCAGGGCCCATGGTCGTGGCGACCGTAGCCTTGAGGATGTAACGGCCCTTTGCGGAAGCCGGCTTCAGGCGCAGGATTTCTTCCAAGACGACAGCGTAGTTCTCGACCAGCTGCTCGGCGGTGAAGGAAGCCTTACCGACAATGAAAGCCAGGTTTGCGTGCTTGTCGACACGGAACTCGATACGACCGCCCTTGATTTCCTTAACGGCCTTGGCGACGTCCATGGTGACGGTGCCGGTCTTGGGGTTCGGCATGAGGCCACGGGGACCAAGCACGCGGCCCAGACGGCCAACCTTGCCCATGAGGTCGGGGGTTGCAACGGCGACATCGAAGTCGGTGTAGCCCTTAGCAACCTTCTCGATCAGCTCGTCGCCACCGACTTCGTCGGCTCCGGCGTCGATTGCTTCCTGTGCGCGCTCGCCAACGGCGAAGACCAAGACCCGGGAGGTCTTACCGGTGCCGTGCGGCAGGGAAACGGTGCCTCGGACCATCTGATCGGCCTTACGGGGATCAACACCCAGTCGCATAACAACCTCAACGGTTGAATCGAACTTGGTGACCGAGGTTTCCTTGGCCAAACGCATTGCGGCCAGGGGGCTGTACAGTTCGCCAGCGTGGATCTTCTCCGCCGCTGCGCGGTAGCTCTTAGAGCGCTTCGTCATTCTGCTTCTTCTCCTTGCAGGTGTGGGTGTCGGGCAGCGCCTGCCCTACCACGGAAATTAAAGGGTCAGTCCTGAACAGTGATGCCCATGGAACGTGCGGTGCCCGCGACGATCTTGGATGCAGCATCAATGTCGTTGGCGTTGAGGTCAACCATCTTGGCCTGGGCGATTTCGCGCACCTGATCCATGGTGATCGATCCAACCTTGGCGGTGTTCGGGGTGCCCGAACCCTTTGCAACACCTGCAGCCTTCTTGATCATCTCGGAGGCCGGAGGGGTCTTCAGAACGAAGGTGAAGGAACGATCTTCGTAAACGGTGATTTCAACCGGGACGATCGAACCGCGCTGCGACTCAGTTGCAGCGTTGTATGCCTTCGTGAATTCAACGATGTTAACGCCGTGCTGGCCCAGTGCAGGACCAACGGGCGGAGCCGGGGTCGCGGCGCCTGCAGCGATCTGCAGCTTGATGAGGCCGGTGACCTTCTTCTTCTTCGGTGCCATATTTCGGGTCTTTCTATTTCTTACTCATCCGCGGAGACTACCGCGGCATACGTCCACGTGGGATCTACAGGAAGAGCAACCTGTAGACAAAGTCCACCCAGACGCACGAATCTACATGATAACGCGATGTGGGTGACTCCCCAAGTCTAGGTGCTGCAGCTCACGCCGATCGAGAGATCAGCTGGCATTCACTGCACCAGCAGAAAGGGAGCACCCACTTGCGTTTCAGCGAATTTACTCTTCGATCTTCTCGACCTGATCGAAGGTGAGTTCCATGGGGGTCTCACGCTCGAAAATGGTCAGGAGGACCTTCAGACGCTGAGTTTCAGGCATGATCTCAGAGATCACTGCGCTCATGGAGGCGAATGCACCATCGGTAACGGTGACGACCTCGCCAACCTCGAACTGAGTGCGAACTTCCTGAACGGGAGCAGGAGCGCTCTTTTCCTCAGCGGCAGCAGCCTCGAGTACGTTCGGGGTCAGCAGCATAACGACCTCGTCGATCGACAGCGGCACGGGATTATGCTGATCACCAACGAAGCCGGTAACCGCGGGCGTTTCCTTCACCACGCGGTAGGAATCTTCGTTGAAGTCCATGCACACGATGACATATCCGGGGATGCGCACGCGACGAACGCGCTTCTTTGCGTTTCCGCGGTACTCCATCACATACTCATCGGGAACCTCGACCTGGAAAATCGAGTCTTCCATGTTCTGGTTGGTAATACGCTGCTCGAGGTTTGCCTTCACCTTGCGCTCGTGGCCGGAGTAGGTGTGGATGACGTACCAGTCGCCGGGAGACATGTAGAGCTCACGGCGCAGCTTTTCGATGGGATCATCCTCGCTCGAGGCCGCTTCCGCAGCTGCTTCCTCGACGCCAGCAATCGCTTCGCCTTCCTCAAGAGCTTCCTTGCGCTCTTCGGGGGCGTCTTCAAGGCGCTCTTCGCGCTCATCCTCGCGCTGTGCAGCGGTTTCCAGCTCACCTTCGGGGGCGATTCCACCGTCAAAAGTATCGGGTTCCTGGCCCTCGATCTTGTCCTGGCTCACGGGTTTTCCTCCTGTGGTTACCGCTTGCGCGGTGCTTCACGGCCGAGCCGTAGAAGAAACCCGCCTGCATTCCTGCGGGCGGGTCACGGTTTCAGCCAAATACGATGGAACTTAGTCTACCGAATAGGAAATCAAGAATTCCAGTGAAAGCCATAACTGCGGTAACAAACACAATCACGACAACGAAGTAGGTCCACGTCTCTGATCCGCTGGGATAAACAACTTTCTTCATCTCAGCGACAACCTGAGAGACGAAGATCACCATGCGCTTGAAGATATTTGGACGCTTTTCCTGGGTCTTCTCAGAGGAGGAGGCTTTACGAGAGCGCGTTGCACCGCTCTTTGTACGATCCGCCTTGGGCGATTCGTCACGGCGAGCCTGGGATTCGCTCATCGTTCCTCCAATAGTTCTGCACCTAAGTGGCAGGGCAGGCGGGACTCGAACCCACAACCGCCGGTTTTGGAGACCGGTGCGCTACCAATTGCGCCACTGCCCTACTGCAACTCTATAAAAAGTGTTGCCTGGTTGAGTTTAGGGGAGAACGCGTCCCATGTCCAACTCATCCGTGTAGCAATCCCACACAGAAGCTCAAATTGTGACTCAGACCAATAAATCACTGCGACCATGTCACAATACTGATGTGGACACTCAATCAGCTTCGCGTATCTCAACACGCTTCGCCAATATCACCCCATCTGCAACCCTTGCCGTCGACGCTAAGGCTAAAGCACTGAAGGCTCAGGGGCGCCCCGTCGTTGGTTTCGGTGCGGGCGAACCTGATTTCGCAACCCCTGATTACATTGTCGAGGCGGCGCTCGAAGCAGCACGCACCCCCGCAATGTACCGTTACACTCCGGCATCGGGTCTTCCTGCACTCAAGGAAGCAATCGCACACAAAACTCTGCGTGATTCAGGTTACGAGGTCAGCCCCGACCAAGTTTTGGTGACTAACGGTGGAAAGCAGGCGGTTTTTCAGGCATTCGCCTCGCTACTGAACCCCGGAGACGAGGCCATCCTCCCCACCCCCTACTGGACCACCTACCCCGAGGTGATCAAGCTCGCGGGCGCAACCCCGGTAGAAGTTTTCGCAGGCGCCGACCAGGACTACAAGGTCACCGTTGACCAGCTCGAGGCCGCGCGCACCCCTCGCACAAAGCTTCTTCTTCTATGCTCACCCTCGAACCCAACGGGTGCTGTTTACACTCCCGCTGAGCTGACGACCATCGGTCAGTGGGCACTCAAGCACGGCGTGTGGGTGATCACCGATGAGATCTACGAGCACCTACTCTACGACGGTGCACAAAGCGCACACATCGTCAAGCTTGTCCCCGAACTTGCCGACCAGACCATCGTGTTGAACGGTGTCGCAAAGACCTATGCGATGACCGGTTGGCGTGTGGGTTGGATGATCGGTCCCCGCGACGTGATCCGTGCAGCAACCTCCTTCCAATCGCACCTGACATCGAATGTCAACAACATTGCTCAGTGTGCAGCAATCGCCGCTCTCAATGGGCCACTGGATGTCGTTGAACATATGCGTCAGGCATTCGATCGGCGTCGCCAGACCATGGTGAAGATGCTTCGCGAAATCGACGGACTTCAGGTTCCCACACCGAGGGGTGCCTTCTACGCCTATCCGGCGGTCAAGGATCTTCTTGGGCGAGAGATTCGCGGGAAGGTCCCAACCACTTCCGCCGAATTGGCCGACCTGATCTTGGATGAGGTCGAGGTCGCAGTCGTTCCCGGCGAGGCCTTCGGCCCCTCTGGTTTCATTCGCCTGTCGTATGCCTTGGCAGACGAGGACCTCGTTGAGGGCGTGGGACGAATTCAGGAACTTCTGGCAGAAGCTCACTGACACACCTGAATCAAAATTTCAATACACCCGGGCGGTAGCGCCGCAGTGCCACCGCCCGGGTTTTCTTACTCCGCGTCAATAAATACCCCAATAGCGCTATCCAAAATGGAGCTTGAGCTGTCACAATTGACATATGGACCTTTCGACGCTGAGAACACACCTCGACCAACCCAATGGACACGTCCTTGTCGCCCACGGTTATGGTGAGCATTCGGGACGTTTTGAAGGGCTGGTCAATGCGCTTCTTCAGGCTGGCTACGATGTGTCAACCTACGACCACTACGGTCATGGCACTTCTCCCGGCCCTCGCGCCCAGGTCGATGTCGGTCTGCTAATCAAGGACCACATCAGTGCCCGTCAAGAGGCTCTTCACGATTCACGCTGCGATGAATTGATCCTCTTTGGGCACTCGATGGGTGGTTTAATTACCGCTGCCTCTGCACTGATCTACCGCAAGGATCTGCGCTGCATGGTCCTCACTGGGCCTGCTTTTATTCCACTCCCCCAGCTTCCTATGCCTGTGGTTGGCGGCCTCGGGAAACTGGCTCGCTATCTGCCGGGAGTACAGGTTCCAGCGGCACAGTCCACGCCCGAACACTCCTTGCTTTCGCGTGATCCCAGCGTCCAAGAAGCTTTCGACGCCGATCCCCTCAACTACCACGGCGCTCCCCCGCTTCTGACCGCCTCAACCATGGTGATTCAGGGCAAGAAGGCACTTGATCATGCGGATCGCCTGAGCTGCCCCACGCTAATTTTCCACGGCAGCGCCGATGAGCTGACCTCGCCGGAGGGCTCTGCAGAGTTTGTTACGCGCGTGCTTGAGGCTCACCCCGATGCCGATATTCACCTGCGGATCATCGATGGGGCCTGCCACGAAGTCTTAAATGAGCCTGAGAAGGATATGGTCCTACATGACCTGCTCCTGTGGGTCGAGAGGCACTGATGGCGTCGACGTCTATTCCTCGCCAGCCATCTCTGACCGTTCCAGCGCCGACTCCCCCTGGGCGACGACCGCTGTCCACACTCCCCAAAGCGCATCTTCACCTGCACTTCACAGGTGCGATGCGCCCACAGACGCTGGTGGATATGGCGCAGGAAAAAGGCACACGCCTTCCCCCGCACCTGTTGGACTTGGATCCCTTAATCGTGCCCGCAGACGCCCGCGGATGGTTCCGTTTCCAGCGTTCCTACGACGCGGCGCGCGCTTTGGTGCGTTCCGAAGCCGCGATGCGGCGGATCGTTGCCGAGGCCGCGGAAGATGATGCGGTCGAGGGCTCGCGTCGCCTCGAAATGCAGGTCGACCCCACCTCTTACGCGCCCTGGGTTGGCGGGATTACCCCCGCTTTGGAGATCATCATTGACGAGGCCATCGCTGCGGGGAAGCGCACGGGCGTTGAAGTTGCATTGATCGTTGCAGCCTCGCGAATTCGCCATCCTCTTGACGCACGCACGCTTGCGCGTCTGGCGGTTCAGTATGCCGGCGATGGCCCCGGACAGGTTGTGGGTTTTGGTCTGTCCAATGATGAGCGCGTTGGCGATACCTCAGCTTTTGCTCCTGCCTTCCGCATTGCCCGTGATGGCGGTTTAGCCTCGGTTCCTCACGGCGGGGAGCTTTTGGGCCCAGAGTCTGTGAAGAATGTTGTTTCAGCCCTGCACCCAACACGTTTAGGTCACGGCGTGCGCACCAGTGAAGATCCCGATTTGATGCGGCGTTTGATTGACGCGGATATTTCTTTCGAAGTCTGTCCGACCTCGAATATTCACCTGGGGGTCTTCCCAGATTTTGCATCTGTTCCACTCATGCGCTTTATCGAGGCCGGCGCGCGCGTTGCTCTTTCGGCTGACGACCCCTTGTTGTTCCATTCGCGTGTGGTTGCCCAGTACGAGGCCGCGCGTGATGTTTTTGGGCTTTCTGACGCACAGCTGGCAGATCTGGCCCGTCAATCGATTGATGCTTCCTTGGCCAGCGAGGCATCGAAACGCGTGTGGAAAGCGGAAATCGATCAGTGGCTTGCAACCCCGCCCGCAGCCTAAGTATTTCTCTTCACCAATAGTGCATCCGTGCACTATCATGCCCTTATGACGCGTTTTAATCGGGAGCACGCACCATTGCTTGTGCGCGAAGCGCGCACTGATGCTTCGCTTACACAGGCTGAACTAGCGGGGATGACCGGGATGAGCCAGTCAACCCTTGCACAAATCGAAGCTGGGAAACGTGCGGTATCCGCCGAGCTTTTAGAAAAAATTCTTCGCGCTGCCGACTATCGCCCTTCCGTCCCTTTATCCCGTTACGCCCCCACTATCAGCCGCTATGCCACGGAACAAGGACTAGAATCCCTCCGAGTCTTTGGCTCCATCGCTCAGGGGACGGACGGTTTTGAATCGGATATCGATCTGATCGGTACACCCACCCGCGAGCTGTCACTGTTCGAGCTGGCAGATATCGCCTCGTTTACAAGCGAACTCACGGGATTTCCTACCGAAGTCCACGCGGATACTCACGTACCCGAAGATCTGCGGGACATCATCGACGAGGCGGTACCACTGTGAGCGACCCTGCGTCTTTCACGCCTCGGCCACGCGCGGCAAAGAGACAAACACCTTGCTTCGACGTTGATAACTTCTTACGTGAACTTGACGTTATCACCCGACGCATCGAGCGGGTTGCTGGGGTCCCCGCCGAGACCTTCAACAGCGATTGCCCCGAATATGACTCCGCGTGCATGGTGATCATCCGACTGGCCGGTTTCCTGGAGCGTGAGAAATACGCGCCATACATGGATGCCCTCAGCTCAGTCGAGAAGCGCGCGCTGCGGACGACTCGGGACATCGCGGCGCATTCGGGGTACCAAAGCATGGATGACAAACTTCTGTGGACGGCCGTTACCCGCAATGTTCCCGATATGATCGAACGCCTGCGCAGTGCAGTTCAAGCAGATAGATGACAGCCTCTCGGGCAAACTATTAGCCTGCTCGCAAAGTTGACGAAGGTCCGCGTTACCACTCAATACCGATGGCAACAGGCTCAGGCACAAGAGTCACGCCATAGGCGTCAAACACGCGCCCGCGCACAGCACGCGCCAAGGCCTCGATGTCTGCGCCGCTTGCGCCCCCACGGTTTGTCAGTGCGAGCACGTGCTTGGTGGACAAGGATGCACGAGGCGGATTTCCGGCCTCGGGAAGATGGAAGCCCTTGGGGCAGCCCGCGTGGTCAATGAGCCAGGCGGCACTGGTTTTCACCAGTCCCTCCCCCGCGGGGAAACGAGGCGCCTCTTCAGGGAGTGCGGCTGCCACGGCCTCGGGAAGGATAGGGTTGGTGAAGAAAGATCCCGCGCTCCACGTATCGTGGTCCTCGGGATTTAAGACCATTCCCTTCCCCGTGCGCAGCTCAAGCACGGTCGAGCGGACCAGGGATGCCTCGGCACGCTCCCCAGCGTCCACTCCGAGGCGCCGCGCGAGTTCGGAGTACATGACGGGGGCGCTCAGGGATGAGCGTTCAAGCCGGAAGTCGACGCTCAACACGACCCAACGTCCCGTCGGCCCCCACACGCGGCCGGGAAGACCGGGCTGACCGATGCTGTGCTTGATCGCGGAGGAACGGTAGGCAAAACCTAGCTCTGTGGGAAGCAAGCGGACGATGCGCTGCTCGAGGCGGTCGTAGGCCTCGACGCTATGAATTGTTTCAGCGACCTCATGTCCGTAGGCGCCCACGTTCTGTACCGGGGATGCCCCCGCGCTTCCGGGGATCCCCGACAAGGCCTCGATACCGGACAAGTGTTCGTCGACGCTCCACGCAACAAAGTCATCCCAGATCGTGCCGGCCCACACGCGGACGATCACCGAGTCAGCCCCGTCCTCTTCAATGACGCGAGCGATTTGTGCAGCCGGACGCACAGCGATGACGGTTCCATCAAATGGAGCATCGGATGCAAGCAGATTCGATCCGCCACCCAAAACTAGAAGCTGGCGCTGCTCCTCATCGGCCGCGCGCACGGCAGCAAGCAATTCCTCACTGGAAGCCGCGCGAACAAGGCGAGAAACCTCTCCGCCCACGCGAAAGGTCGTCAATTCAGCAAGAGTCGTCATGACTCAAGATTAATCGCCAAGGGGTGCAACGGCTCGCACGCGCCCCCGCTGGTCCGGAACCTGTCCGGCCAAGACGATGGCCAGAAGCACAGGAAAAACGACGAAGGCAAGAGCGCGGTGGTAACCGACATGATCGGCGATCAAGCCCAAAACCGGCGGCCCAATGAGCGCCGAACCATAATTCACCGTCGAGAGCACCGAGACGCGAGCCGGAGTCATCACGGGATCAACGCTGAGTGCGGAAATACCCAGAGGGAAGACCAAAGAAGCCCCAATACCCCACAATGCAACGCCAAGGATCGCCAAAATATGATGCGGAGCAAAAGCAACAAGCAGTAGGCCGATGATCGCGCATCCCATGGTGAATCGCAGCAAATGCGGCGCACCAAAACGCCTTTCCAAACGCGGCGAAGCAAAACGCATCAGCGTCATCATGAGCAAGAAGAATGCGAAGATCGCCGACGCGCTCGAGGTGGCAAAACCATAACCGTCGACCATCGACAGGTTCAGCCAGTCATTAGCAGCGCCTTCCATCAAGCCACCACTCATCACCATGAGCGCAATCAGGACCGTGCGACGCTCGCGCCACGCCAGGCGGGTCAGTCCCTTCTTCACATTGTTTCCCGAGGCCTCGTCGTTTCCCGAGGCCTCCTCCCCTTCGCCCAGGGAACTTTCCTTCGCGGATTCAAGAGTGGCGACCTCATCTTGACTGAGGTAGAAACCGACAGCGATGCCACAGACCATGAGCTCAAGTGCGGCCAAGCCGAAAAGGTGAGCCGCAACAGGAAGTCCCGCGCGTGCGGCAAGCGCGCCTACAAGCGCACCGCCAAGCATACCCACGGCATACATCGCCTGAATGACGGGAACAACCAATCGCCGCACAGCAGCTTGTACAAGGCCTGCCTCGATGTTCATGCTCGAGCCCCACAGACCCGTTCCCGCAGACATCAACACCAAAGATGCCGTGAAGACAGGAAGGGATTCCATCAGGGTTCCACTTGCTGCACCGGCAATGCCTATTGCCCAAATGAATACGCCGATTCGTCCAGCCCACCGTGCACCGATCTTCATGACGATCGGGCCGGAAGTGGGAAGAGTCAACAAAGATCCCAAGGAGGCGATCAGCAGCATCATGCCGATTGTGCCCGGGGTCAGTCCCAGATGATCACGCACATCTGGTAGACGTGACAGCCATGCTGAGGTTGCGAAACCTAGGCCTGCATAGACCACGAAGGTCGCACGAAGAGCACTGTGAGCACGGGATGGGGGAATAGACATGGTTCGAAATTTTACTCGCTGAAAGGTCCGTGGTTAAAGGCCCAAAAAAAGAGGTGTCCGTGTGAAATAGCTCCACACGGACACCGATTGAAATTCGGGAATAACGCTAGTTTTCGACTGCGGCCTTAAACCAACCAGTTACCGACGTTGGGTGAGTAATTGCGGTACCCACGATCACTGCGAAGGCACCGAGCTTCATGGCAGCTGCGGCATGCTCCGGAGTGTGAATACGCCCCTCACAGATCACGGGAACATTCGGGAATGCCTGAACCGTCTGCTTGAGAAGTTCCAAATCCGGGCCATCGGTCTTCGGACGATCACCGGTGTAGCCGGCAAGGGTGGTCGAGACGATATCGACACCGGCATCAACAGCGCGCTGCGCATCTTCAAAAGATCCGCAGTCAGCCATAACCAGAGTCTCTTCTTCGCGAAGAGCTGCAACGGTTTCGGCAAAACTACGACCATCAAGGCGCGGACGACCCGTCGCATCAAGAGCCACGATATCGGCACCGGCCATCACGCAGGCGCGCGCGTGACGAAGCGAGGGAGTGATGTAGACGCCTTCGTGGCCTTCCTTCCACAAACCAATGACGGGTACATCCACGCGTCCCTTGATTGCGGAAATATCAGACAACCCTTGGCAGCGAATTGCCGCGGCTCCACCGATTTCGGCAGCGCGCGCGATCTGCGCCATGGTTTCGGGGTGCCGCATGGGCTCTCCTGGGTAAGCCTGAACGGAAACAATGAGCTTCCCCTTCAGGCCGGCAATAAGCGAATGCATGGTGAACTCCTATGCGTTGAGGAAGAAAGAAACAGCCCCGAGCAGCGGCGCATCGCCGCCCAGGGAACCAATAAGGATCGGTGTATCAGCAACGGGAGTCATCGCGCTGGCCGCGAAACCTTCACGCAGACCATCCCACCAGATATCCCCCGAGCGAGTCATCGAACCGGAGATAATGACCGCTGCCGGGTCCACGCAGTTGACCAGCGAGGCCGTAGCCTCACCCAGTGCGTACGCAGAGCGCGAGAAGCAGGCGCAAGCCAGCGGGTCACCCGCATCGGCGAGTTCTTGCAGCGCGCGACCGCCATCGACTTCGGGAGCATCTTGAGGACGCAGCGAGTTGTACCAGGTCGTAATTCCTGACCCTGAACAGAATGCCTCGATGTGACCAAGTCGGCCGCAGGAACAGACCATATCGGGGGCGAAGTGGTGGTGGATGTGACCGACATGCCCAGCGATCCCGCGGGAGCCAAAAGTGACATGGCCGTCTTCGACCAGAGCACCACCAATTCCGGTCCCTACTGCGATCGAAAGTACTGAGGAATAGGGGCGTCCGGCTCCCAAGGTTGCTTCGCCCAAACCGTGTGCGTGGACGTCGTTAAGGACGCGCACAGGAAGTCCCGTGCGCTGCGCAACGAGCTCCCCCAGAGGGGTTCCTCCCCACCCGGGCATGATGTCAGTCGCAGAGACAATCTTTCCTTCAACGGGGTCGACGACCCCAGCAGAAGCAATTGCGACACCCGAGGCCTCGGGGTGAGCTTCTTTGAGAGACGAGGCCAGCGAGCAGATTCGCTCGGCAACGTCGGCGCCCCCACGGGAAGCCTCGGTGGGAATTGAGCCCCGCTCAACAACCGTGTAGTTTTCTCCAACTTCGACGATGCCCCAACCGACTTTGGTTCCGCCGATATCAAGGGCGAGGAGCGTAGTCATGAAAGTTCTCCACTAAAGAACGAATGAAAATGGTAATCAGCGAGGCCAAGGCGGGCGCACGCTCGCGCGTACGCGAGAGGAGGACCACCTCGGCCTCGCTGATGATCAGGAGAGCAAGCCAGCTTCGCGCAGGACGGAAGCAACGTGCTCGACGTTGTCACCTTCGAGGGCAGCAACAGGACGCGGCATCTCGTTGGAATCAAAGACACCCAGAAGCTGCAGAGCAGTCTTGAAGGCACCAACGCCAGCGCCGAAGCCCTGAACGCCCTTCACCAGAACGATGCGCATGAGGTCCGCAAGGCGGTCCTGCTCGGCGCGCACGGCTTCCCAGTCACCGCGCTCGAAAGCCTGCCACTGACGGACGTAGCCATCGGGGTCAACATTGGCCAGGCCGGGGACCGAGCCATCTGCACCCGACATGTAAGCACCGTCGACAACCACTTCGTGGCCGGTCAGCAGCTGAAGCGGGTGGCCAGCGGCCTCGTTCGCACGGGACAGCCAGCGGAAGCCCACATCGTCACCGGAAGAATCCTTCACGCCGTCAAGAATGCCTTCCTTACCCAAGCGAAGAACAAGATCGTTCTGCAGCTTCGTGTGGACGCAGACGGGAATGTCGTAAGCCCACAGCTCAAGATTGGTGTTTTCCTTGAGGATGCGGAAGTGCTTTTCGATCTCTGCCTGGCCGCCCAGCGCATAGAAAGGAGCGGTTGCAACGACGCCCAGAGCTCCACCGATTTCCTCGACGGCCTTGATGTTCTCAATGACACGCTCAGTTTCGGTATCGATCACACCGACCAGCAGCGGAACGCGACCGTCGACAATGCGAACAACCTCGCGCTGGATCTGCTGACGACGCTCGGAGGTCGAGAATGCAACCTCACCGGTCGAGCCGGAGACGAAGAGGCCGTTCAGCCCCGCACCAATCATGCGGTTGATGTGGCGCTCCAGCGAGGCAACGTCCAGCTCGCCGTTCTTCAGCGGGATAGCCAACGGCGGGACAACGCCGCGAATCTGTGAACTCATTAGTTCTCTCCTCCGAGAGTTGGATGCAGCAGCGAGGGTGCAGCCCCCAGGAGCTTGCGGGTGTAGGGATCCTTCGGGGATGCCAGCAATTCAGCTGCCGGTCCCTCTTCAACGACCTTTCCGCCATTCATCACAGCGATCCGGTCAGAAACGTAGCGAACAGTTTGAATATCGTGCGAGATGAAGACCATCGCCAAGCCCAGTTCACTCTTGAGGTCCGTGAGCAGGTTGAGGATCTGAGCGCGAACCGAGACGTCCAGAGCACTGGTCGGTTCGTCAGCGATGATCGCATCGGGGCCGATGGACAGGGCTCGGGCGATTGCCACACGTTGACGCTGACCGCCGGAGAGCTGGCCCGGAAGCGCGTCCAAGGCGCTCGAGGGCAAGCCCACGAAGGAGATCAGTTCGCGAACGCGCTTGACTCGCGAGGCCTCGTCACCAATCTTGTGCACACGCAGCGGATCAGCAAGCTGATCAGCAACGTGCATACGTGGGTTGAGAGCAGTTGCCGGGTCCTGGAAGACCACCGAGACGACGCGTCCGATGCGCCTACGTGCATCTGCGCCACGCTTTGTGACTTCCTCACCGTTGAAGAACACCTTGCCCTTCGTCGCCATCTGCAGGCCGCACATGACGTTCGCGGTCGTGGACTTGCCACAGCCCGATTCGCCGACGATACCGAGCGTCTGTCCGCGCTCAATGCGCATGTTGACACCGCGAACCGCGTGCACCTTGTTGGGGCGGAACAGTGAGCCAGTGCGGGAGTTGAAGGTCACCTCAACGTCTTTGAGCTCGATGATCGGAGTTTCAGTACTCATCAGTTTTCCTCCTGACCTTCTTCAATGACGACGGATTCGCTTACGACAAGGACCTCTTCGCGAGGCGGCAGCGCCGCATACACGTGCTCGGGGCCCACCTCGGTGAGGACCGGGCGAATGTCGAGGCCGTAGTCGGGGTGCGAGGAACGCGGGGCGAAGCGGTCGCCGATCGGGAAGTCCCGAGGCGAAGGCACGGTCCCGGGGACCTGGTGCAGACGTCCGGAGCCGGACTCGATGGAAAGGACTGCGCCCAGCAAGCCGCGGGTGTACTCGTGGGTCGGGTGAGTGAGCAGTTCCTGAGTGGGAGCTTGCTCGATGACCTGACCGGCGTACATAACGGTGATGTTGTGGGCAACCTCTGCGACAAGAGCCAGGTCGTGGGACACGAAGATCATTGCGAATCCCAGCTTCTCACGCAGCTCGTTGAGCAGGTCGATGACCTGCTTCTGAACGGTAACGTCCAGTGCGGTGGTCGGTTCATCGGCAATGATGAGCTTCGGGTCACGAGTCAGTGCCATTGCAATCAGAACTCGCTGACGCTGGCCACCGGAGAGTTCGTGCGGGTAGGACTCCAGGGTGCGCTTGGGGTCCAAGCCCACCAGCTCAAGGAGTTCTTCTGCGCTGCGAGTGCCTCCACGCTTGGTCAACTGCTTCATCTGTGCCTTGATGAGCATGGCGGGGTTGAGTGAGGAGAGAGCATCCTGGTAGATCATTGCCATCTCGTGGCCCAGAAGTGCACGACGCTCTTCAGGCTTCATCTCCAGCAGGTTCTTGCCTTCGTAGAGGATCTCGCCGGTGATCTCTGCCTTCGGGTCAATGAGGCCCATGATGGTCAGTGCCGTAATTGACTTACCACATCCGGACTCACCGACGAGGCCCATGGTCTCGCCGGGACGCACCTTGAAGGACACGTGATCGACGACATTGACATCGCCGTGGCGCTCGAACTTGATGCACAGGTCCTTGACCTCGAGCAGAGGTGCTTCTTTCGAAGTGGCAACGAAACGATCGTGACGCTTGCCTTCGACAGATTCCAGATCGTCCAGGCGTTGCTGCAAGGACTCGGCCTGCTCGGCGTAGGCGAGGCGAGGATCGAGAAGGATGCGGTCGGCTTCGCGGTCAGAGTTCTTATCGACCTGGGCAACGGCTGCCATCGAAGGAGCCGCAACCATAGCATCGGTGATGCCCTCGGAGAGGATGTTCAAGCACAAGACGGTGATCATGATGAACAAACCGGGGAAGAAGGCGGTCCACCAGTAGCCCAGCAGGATCGAGAGGTTGGACGAAGCCTCGGACAAGATATTGCCCCAGGTGGGGACCATGGTTGCGGGAAGGCCTGAACCGATGAAGGTCAGCGAGGCCTCGAGGATGATCGCATCTGCGACCAAGACCGTGGCGAAGACCAAAACCGGAGCAGCAGTGTTACGCATCACGTGCTTGACGA
Source organism: uncultured Actinomyces sp. (assembly GCF_963542285.1). GTDB lineage: Bacteria > Actinomycetota > Actinomycetes > Actinomycetales > Actinomycetaceae > Pauljensenia. The sequence continues at coordinate 15,379 of NZ_CAUTWQ010000002.1, forward strand.
GGATCCACGGTGCACGGGCACCGGAGACGATCACTGCACGCACGTAGTCTTCACCGTATGCGGCCATCACGTTTGCGCGAACAATACGTGCCAGCTGCGGGATGTAGACGAAGGCGATCGAGAAGACAATCACCATCACCAGCCCGAACTTATTGCCCGATTGGGAAAGCGTACGACCAAAGACCAGAACCGTAACAGCCGCCATTGCGATACCGGGGACAGCCATGATGATGTCTAGGATGCGCATGATGGTCTCGGAGATGGCCTTGCGCGTCACGGCTGCGATCGATCCGATGATTGCGCCGAAGAAGAGCGCGATCACGGTTGAGCACAGGCCGATGAGCAGCGAGTAGCGACCACCGAAGAGGACGCGAGAAAGAATGTCTCGACCCGCGTAGTCAGTACCGAAGGGGTGAGCCGAAGACGGCCCCTGCGACGCCGTATCGATGAATTCGGGCGAATAGGGTGCCACGAAGGGCGCGAGGATTGATACAAGAACGATCAGTGCCAAAACACCGATTGCGATCTTGGATCCCAAAGACATCGCGCCGATACGCGAAAAACGCACGCCCTTTCGGGTAACTTTTTCGAGTTTTGCTTTCTGGTTCATGACTCACACCGACCTAATACGCGGGTTGATGAGCAGGTAGAGCATGTCAACGATGATGTTGACGATGATGAAGGCAATTGCGACGACCAAGGCGCCACCCTGCACCAGGGCGACAGAGTTGTCTTGGATGCCCTTCAGGAGCACGATCTTGCCCATACCATCAATGGCGAAGATGATTTCAATAACGACCGCACCGCCCATGAGGTAGCCAATGCGAAGACCAAGGACGGTCACGGGGGTGATCAGCGCATTACGCAGAACGTTACGCGCGACAACAACGGTCTTTGGAATACCCGAACCGATTGCAGTTCGGACGTAGTCACGGTCCAATTCTTCAACCATCGAGGTACGAACGACACGTGTCATCTGACCGATGACGGGAACCGCCAATGCGATAGCCGGAAGAATCATCCGAAGGAACCAACCCGATGGGTCATCGCTGAAAGCAGGAACTTCACCCGACACGGGGATGGAAGTACCGACGAATTGCAGGACCAGCAACGCTGCCAGCCAGAAGGAGGGGGTGCCAATCGAGACGACCGAGATCACGCGGATCAGCTGATCGGGCCAACGATCACGGTAGAGCGCGGCGATGACGCCGAGGGGGAAGGAAATGAGAACGGCAATGATCAGACCGAGGAATGTCAGCTGCAAGGTGAGAGGAAGTGCCTTGGCAATCTCATCGCTGACGCGATACTGGGAGACACCGAATGTTCCAAGGTCACCGTGGAGCATCCCCAACAGATAGAGGCGGAATTGATCGAAGAAGGGCTCGTTGAGGTGGTGCTGAATGCGGTAGGCCTCAAGAGCTTCAGGGGCTGCGGTCTCACCGAGCGCCGAGTAGGCGGGATCAATGGGAGACAGCCACATAATTGAGAAGACCAGGAAGGATACGCCGACCACCATGATCGGCAACCACACTAGTCGTCGCGCAAGAAGACGCAGAAGGGTATTCACTGCTAGACCTCCATGTCAAGCGGAATTGGGCAAAGAAAGGGAGGGGTGGGGTCCCACTGTGGCTAGAGCCTCAGGGCGAGCATCCCACCCCTCCTTTCTGTGAAGAGCCTCGAAGGGCTTACTTTGCGCTCACTCCAAGCAGCTGCAGGCCGGTGGAGGAAATTGCCTTGAAGCCATCGACCTTCTTGGGGTTAGATGCGGTAATCATGTTGCGGAAGGCCAGCGGGTAGAGCACGCTCTGCTCGGCGAGCAGATCCTGAGCCTCGCCCCACTTCGCCTTGGCGGCGTCACCGTCAAGCTGAACGGCCTCTTCCATGATCGACTGCAGCTTGTTGAAGGACTCGGGATCCGAGACCTGCCAGCCGTTACGCTTCTTCGTCCAGACGTTGTCGCCGTTCCACCAGGAGATGATGATGCCGGGGTCGGTGCCGAAGACCGAGGGGTCGCCGGGGGCCAGCACGATGTCGTAGGTGGGGTTGTCAACGTCGGTGACGGTCGAGTACAGAGCCGAAGAAGCCATCTGCTGGTGGTTGACCTTCAGGCCCAGTGCTTCAAGATCAGACTTGATCTGAGGAACCAGCGCCAAGACCCACGGGTGGTCCGTGGTGACAAGGTTAATTTCCTTACCGGAAACTCCGGCTTCGTCAAGTGCCTTCTTTGCCGCATCCTTGTCGTAGGACAGGTCGGTTGCAGGCTTCTTGTAGGCCGAGTTTACTTCGGGCAGGAAGGACTTGGCTTCCACAGCCTGACCACGCAGAGCGGAAGAAACGAGCTTCTCCTTGTCGATGGCCTTGAGGAATGCGCGACGCACCTCGGGCTTATCGAAGGGAGCCTTCTGAGTGTTGAACATCATGAAGGGGTTTCCGTAACCGGCCTTGGAATCAACAGTCCAGCTCGCAGCCTTGAGCTTATCCGCTGCATCTGCAGGAACTGCTTCCATGATGTCGATGCTGTTGCCCAGTGCAGCGGCGAGGCGTGCCGAATCGTCCTTGAGGACGCTCCACTTGAGGGTGGCTGCCTTTGCGGGCATGTTGCCGTTGTAGTGTTCGTTGGGAACAGCGGTGACCTCGGTGGCCGAAATATTATCGTACTTGTAGGGGCCAGAGCCGATCGGCTTAGACTTCAGTTCGTCTTCGCTCATGCTTGAAGGAACGACGCGAACGTTAACGAAACGTTCCTTCAGTGCAGCGAAGGGGTGCTTCAGCGTGATGGTGACGGTCTTGTCATCCTTCGCTTCGACAGAATCGACGAAGGTGAAGAACTGACGGTAGATCGACTTTTCATCGGTGGTGCGCTTATAGGAGCTCACGACGTCTGCAGCCTTGACATCCGTACCGTCGGAGAACTTTGCTCCGTCACGCAGGGTGACTTCGTACTTGGTGTCGGAAACCTTGACGGGATCTCCGGCAGCAAGTGCGGGGCTGACCGAGTAGTCGGACATATCGAAGCGGTACAGGCCTTCAAGGACCTGCCAGTTCGCACCGATACCCAGCGCCGAGGTGGTGATCGGGCCGTAGTCAGTGGTCTCGTAGGCGGAACCTGCGGTGATGGTGCCCTTGGGTGCGCCTGAATCTGAACTACTGCTGCTGGTTGATGTTGAAGTGGACGATCCGCCGCCGCATGCGGTCAGGACCATGGTTGCCGCTGCTGCCATTGCAGCACCGGTTGCGAAGTGCTTGCGCATACGCATATTCTCGCTCCTCATCTTCGAGAAATGGGATGTGCGGGCCGTTTATCACGTCCGCTGAAGCAAGCATATGTTGTCTGACAAATTCTCGCAAGATATTCAGATAACAATTTCATACACCCCTTGAGATCTGCCCCACAGAGCACAGAAACTCTAGGACACAAGCTCACTCATAGAAAGCACCGACTCCCACAGGCCACGGTCCCGTTCAAACACAACAACAACCTCGTCACCATGGACGCAGACGTCGCTATACCCAAACTCTCCCCCACCCAAGGCGGCAAGGGCCTCGGCGCGCACGTTTCCTTCCCAGGGAGGAGTCAAGCGCAGAACGCTACCCGCACGACGTGAACTGAGCGAATGCGGGTGAATAAAGAAGTCCGCAAGCTGTTTCGCATTGCACCCCGGGTCCTCACAATCCCACAACTGCCCGCCGTTCCAGCTGCGCCCATCCCCCCATGCAAGGTAACGAGCTCCCGAGCCTCGACCTTCAAATCCTTGCAGACGACAATTGGCAACAAGTCGCCCACCCCAAAGCGCCAGCGTTGTCTCATCAAGAAGAATGCCTTGAGGACCAACTAGGGGATCAGAAAGCCACTGAATCTCACCACCACGCACCGCGACCACCTGCACATGAGTGCGATCACCCACTCGCACAACGTAGGGAAGAAGAACTGCTCCCTGCCATGTCACAGTCGAACCAGAAGTCGCAAAGAGCGCATCAGCGCCGGTGCGAGAGTAGAGCTCATCCGCCAGATCGCGCACTTGCAGGTCCTCCGGGCCACTCCCCCACGCAAGGATCGCTTGAAGGCGCTCACCATCGGCACGCGAATCCATATATCCCACTTGCCCCTGCGTTGAGGCGCAAGCCAGGTGAAGAAGACCGTCACCATCGATCCCCACACACGCATCGGAGGTAATCGCAGGAAGAGCAGGAGGAAGATCGCGCGGAGTACTCCACCTTGGCGCGTTGTCACCTTCGTCTGAGAACGTGCGCTCCACCCAACGAATTCGATTCGGGTTGGGAAGGTCTGAGGCCATCGTCAGCCCATTAAAGTCCGATCCTTTTCCCGAGGCCGGGGCTGGCCGCTCGTCATAAAAGAGAAGCATGCGTCCATTGGGAAGCACCGTGAGGGCAGGAATGCGGGCCTCGCCCCCTTCAAGCGGAGCGACAATCTGACGGCAATCCATGCGGGCATTCATGGGGGCCACCCTACCGGAAAAGTGGATACAGATAAAAAAATCCCCGAGGACCTTGCGTTCCTCGGGGTTTAGCGCGACGCCGTCAGCGGGTCTCGCGGTGAAGCGTAGACTTGCGGCAACGCGGGCAGTACTTCTGCAGTTCAAGACGATCCGGCGTGTTACGACGGTTCTTCTTGGTGATGTAGTTGCGCTCCTTGCACTCCGAGCAGGCCAGAGTGATCTTGGGGCGAACGTCCTGAGACTTGCTTGCCACGGTTGTTTCCCTCGCTTAGTTTTGTCGCTCGCGCGACCTGTCGGATCAAAGAATTGGTAGCGGGGGCGGGGCTCGAACCCGCGACCTCACGATTATGAGTCGTGCGCTCTGACCAGCTGAGCTACCCCGCCGCAGCGGCTGCGGTCGAAACCGCGACCTGAGCCCCGAAAGGGAATCGAACCCTTGACCTTCTCCTTACCATGGAGACGCTCTGCCGACTGAGCTATCGGGGCAACGCCGAGAAGCCTAACTCATAACCGAACTGCGAAGCAATTCCTGTCAGTGAGAATGACATCACAACGAGTCTCTACGAGACTGTGGCAGGTGAGGGATTCGAACCCCCGAAGCACGAAGCGTCTGATTTACAGTCAGATCCATTTGGCCGCTCTGGAAACCTGCCATGCGTCGAAAAAATCGGTGCTGTGGAAGAATAGCAGAATGAATGGGTCGCGCGCCAATCAGAGCGACCCAAGTGCGCCATAGAGCACAAAGAGAGGATGGTCATGGCCGATTCATCATTTGACATTGTTTCCAAATTGGACCGCCAAGAAGTCGATAATGCGGTCAATCAAGCCGCCAAAGAAGTATCAACGCGCTACGACTTCCGCGGCGTCGACGCCTCGATCCGCCTGAGCGGAGACGCAATCGAGATGGAAGCTAATACTCCCGAACGCGTCATGGCCATCGTCGATGTTCTACAGACCAAGCTCATTCGCCGAGGAGTATCCCTAAAAGCTCTTGATCTCAAGGATCGCGAGCCGAAGGCATCGGGCAAGATCTACCGCCTGGTTGCGCCCCTACGCGAAGGAATCGAACAAGACGTTGCGAAGAAGATCACAAAACTGATCCGCGATGAAGGACCCAAGGGAGTCAAAGCCCAGATCCAGGGTGATGAAATTCGCGTCTCTTCAAAGTCTCGTGATGATCTCCAGGCAGTAATCGCACTACTCAAGGGCCCCTCGGGAGAAAAACTCGAGGTCGCACTTCAGTTTGTGAACTACCGCTGATAAAGATCGGCTGACAGCAACACTGTGGGGGCATCTAGCGCTGCTAGATGCCCCCACAGGTAATTCATGACTTGAAGGTGATCGCGTTTTGCCTCGAGGCACTCACAGGACACTACCCTTAAAAGTCAGCCACTTTCTAGTAGCCCGCAATGTGTTCGAGGCGCGCAATACGCTGATCCATCGGAGGGTGAGTCGAGAAGAGGTTCCGCAAGCCCTGTCCCCTGAAGGGATTTGCAATCATCATCGCGGAGACATTCTGCGTCTGTGGCGTCACCGGAAGAGGATCCTGCGCATTTCCCGACTCGAGCTTTTTCAGTGCCGAGGCCAAGGCCAGCGGATCTTCAGTCAGGTAGGCACCATCCTCGTCCGCATCGTATTCGCGGGTCCTCGAAAGAGAGAACTGGATCAGTGTGGCTGCAAAAGGAGCGAGAAGCGCCAGCAGGATTCCGCCAATTGCCGAAAGAAGTCCGCCCTCGCGATTATCACGACTTCCACCACCAAAGAACATGATGAATTGGGCAACCGAAGTCACGATACTCGCCATTGCCGCAGCAACGGAGGATGTCAGGATATCGCGGTTGTAGACGTGCATGAGCTCGTGGCCAAGGACTCCGCGAAGTTCACGCTCATTGAGCAGCTGCAAAATACCCTCGGTGCAGCACACCGCCGCGTGCGATGGGTTACGACCGGTTGCAAAAGCATTCGGCGTCATTGTGGGAGCCACCCAAAGCGTAGGCATTGGCTGACCTGCTTTTTGTGACAGCTCGCAAACAATCCGATACATCGCAGGCTGCTGCGCTTCGGTCACCTGATAGGCATTCATTGAACGCAGCGCCATAGTCGCAGAGTTCCAATAGGACCAAACGATTTGGATAAGTCCGATCCCGGCGAAGATGAAAATCCACATGGACTGTCTGGTTCCAAGGGCAATGGCATAGCCAATTGCCAGGAGCAGAGCCCACATTCCACCCAAAAGCACGGTGGTCTTCAAACCATTGTGATAGCGACGCGTATGCATAACGCCTCCTTAGCAACCGTCTCAGGCGCGGGCCGGCCCCGAGTAGTCCTCAAAACGCTCTGGGGCAGAAGGAACACCCATCTCCCCCATTTCACCGATCAGGTCCTCGTGAACCTCATCCTTGCCCTGGGATATATCAGTCATCGCGCGACGTGACACGACCTTCACGCGCTCACGTGTTCCGCGGCCACCGGGAAGCTCACCGAATTGCTCGCCCAGCGCGGCCTCGTACGCATCAAGAAGCTCCCAACCCTCCCAGGTCGTGAACTCAATGCCACGTTCACGCAGCAGCGCAACCATGGCCTCGTGACCAACGTCGGAAGAAGTCGCATGCAGGCGACCGGCCTCGGCGTCCTCAACCAAGTGGGAAATCGTCTGCTGAGCATCGGACTTCGTCGAGCCAATAAGGCCAACGGGACCGCGCTTAATCCAACCGGTTGCATAGATACCCGGAATCACCGGAGCATCTTCATTCTTCGTCGTATCGGAATCGATCACGCGACCCTCGACATTGGGAACAACACCAGCGCTCTTATCGAAGGGCAGCCCGGGGACCGGCGACGAGTAGTAGCCGATTGCACGGTAGACAGCTTGGACGGGCCAGGTGGTCATGACACCGGTTCCGCGTACGGATCCATCGCCTGTCAGCTCGGTGCGCTCAGTGCGGATTGCGCTGACATTGCCATTTTCATCGGAAAGGATCTCAACCGGAGATTGGAAAAGGTGGATATGGATGCGACGCGAAGCCGTGTGAGACTCGGGATCCTCCATCGCGTAGTTCGTCAGGGTTTTGACAACCTGGCGCTGCTGATTGGAGGCATGCAGGGCTTCTTCTGAGCCCTCATCGAAGTCAAAGTCATCCTCGGAAACAATGATGTCGACATCGGGAACATGCCCCAGCTCGCGCAGTTCCAACGGCGTGAACTTCACCTGGGCGGGGCCACGACGACCAAAGACGTGAACGTCAGTAATCGGATTTTCAGCAAGACCCTGTGCAACGTTTTCCGGGATCTCGGTCACGAGCATGTCTTCTGCATGCTTCGCCAAGACACGTGAAACATCCAAAGCAACATTTCCCACGCCCAAAACGGCCACGGACTTCGCTTCAAGAGGCCACGTACGGGGGTAGTCCGGATGCCCGTCGTACCAGGAGACGAAGTCGGCAGCACCGTAGGACTGGGGCAGATCAACACCGGGGATATTCAGCGGGGCATCGCGGTCAGCACCGGTTGCGATGATGATCGCATCGTAGTGCGCATGCAAGTCTTCAATCGTGACGTCGCGGCCAATCTCAACATTGCCTAAAAGACGAATATCACCGCGTTGAAGGATCTTGTACAAGGCGACAATGATCTGCTTGATTCGCGGGTGATCGGGAGCGACACCGTAACGGACCAGGCCATAGGGGGCGGGAAGGCGTTCAAACAGGTCGATATTCACGTCCAAACCGGACTTGGACAAGATATCCGATGCATAGATGCCAGCAGGTCCAGCGCCGATAACGGCCACGTTGTAGGTGCTCACTCGTATCCTCTTCTCTGGCCGCCAAGGAAGGCGACCCTAATCCTGTCCCAATCCTACAATTAGACGACCTGCAGGGCAGCTGAGAAGGCCGAGGCAGACCTCAAGAGGGCGCCGGCCGCACTCAGGCGACGCGGTCCACCATCAGGTGGGCAAAAGAGATCAAAGCTTGCTTGGCTTCCCCGTCGGGCAGGCCTGCAATGCATTCAAGAGAGCTATCGCACCACTGACGAGCAAGCTCCCGCGTCTGCGATACAACATCATGCTCACGCAGGCGTTCAACCAACGCAGCCAAAGCCTGGTCGGAGGAAAGATCCCCATCCAGCATGGACAAAATCTTTTGACCCTCGGGGTCCAGATTGCCATTTGACTGCGCACGGCGAAGAAGAAGCACGGGAAGAGTATCCACGCCTTCGCGAAGATCAGTTCCCGGGGTCTTCCCCGAAGCACCGGCCTCGGGCCCCAAATCAATGACATCGTCAGCGATCTGGAAAGCGACTCCCAAACGCTCCCCAAACTGGGTGAGAGCATCAATCGTCGCCTGATCCGCACCCGCATGCATCGCACCGAATGCCGCGGCAGATGCCACCAAAGAACCGGTCTTATCAGCCAGAACCTGGATGTAGAACTTCAGCGGGTCATCCCCCTCCTGGGGGCCGAAAGTTTCATTAAGCTGCCCCATGCACAGGCGTTCGAAGGTAACGGCGTGCTGACGGACCGTTTCATCACCCAAAGTGGCAATCATGGCCGAGGCACGTGCAAAGAGAATGTCTCCTGCAAGAATCGCGCGGTTATTCCCCCACAGGCGTTGAGCGGAGGGAACTCCGCGACGAGTCGGAGCAGAATCCATGACATCGTCGTGGTAGAGCGATGCCAAGTGCGTCAATTCGATACCCGTTGCTGCTGTGAGGACTTCGTTACTCAGCGCACGCTCGGGATCACCAAACTGCGCGGCAACCAAGGTCAGCAGAGGGCGCATACGCTTGCCACCGGCCTGGGCCAAGTGAGACATCAATTCTGTAACCAGGTCCCGAGAGTGGGACACGGCCTGGTGCAAACGGTCCTCAACGGCCTCGAGGCCCGGAAGAATTCGGGCCTCGAGATCAGGAACGTGTAAGTCGATTACGGCGCTCACGGGAGAAGCACAACCACCTGATTGAGTAGAGACAGAACCGGACTCGGGAAGAGTCCCAGTGCAATCGTACCCACAGCACACACGGTAATGGCAACACCTGTGAAACCTTCGGAGCGAACAACCGCAACGTCTTCACGCGGTTCCGAGAAGAACATCACGCGAACCAGACGGAAGTAGTAGAAGGCGGTCACCGCCGAGCATGCCAGCGCAAGCGCAACAAGCCATGCATTTCCAGCCGCGAAAGCATCAGAGAAAACGACGAACTTCGCAATGAAACCGCCGGTGAAGGGGATGCCCGCGAAAGACAGCAGGAAGATCAGCATTGCCGAGGCCAGGGCCGGGTTGGTCTTTCCAAGTCCCGCCCAGCGACGCAGGTCCGTTACTTCCCCGCCGATGGTGTCCTGATCGTCGCGCGAACGCACCAGGGTAATCACCCCGAAAGCACCGATGGTTGCAACCGCATAGGCAAGAACGTAGAAGAGAACGTGTCCCGCGGAGTAGCGGAGCAGCGAGATCACACCCATAAGGATGAAACCCGCGTGCGCGATCGAGGAGTAGGCAAGCATGCGCTTGACATCCATCTGGACGACACCGGCGAAGGTACCCACCAGCATGGTCAAGACGATGACGACGATCATGATCGGGATGAGGCTCCACTGCAGGGGGGCTGCCACGACCTGGAAGAAACGAAGCATTGCGCCGAAGGCTGCGAGCTTAACCGCGGCGGCCATGAAGCCCGTCACGGGAGTCGGGGCACCGGTGTAAACATCGGGAGTCCACGCGTGGAAGGGAGCGGCGCCGACCTTGAAGAGCAAGCCGACCATCACCATGACAGTGCCCATCAGCAAGAGTATGTGCATTCCAGCGGTCTGCGGAGTCGCAGTAGCTGCATCAGAGATGATGAGCGAACCGGAATAACCGTAGAGGAAAGCAGAACCCATGAGCATGAAGCCCGAGGAGAACGCACCAAGAATGAAGTACTTCAGCGCAGCTTCCTGCGAGAGCTGACGACGACGACGTGCCGTTGCGGCCAAGATGTACAGCGGCAAAGACATGACTTCCAAAGCGACGAAGAGCGCGATATAGGAGTTCGCCGCGGGGAAGATCATCATGCCTCCGGTGGAGAAGAGCACCAGAGCAAACATCTCTGAACGCTGGTAACCCTGTGAATCGGATCGCTCCTCATCGGAGGAACCGGGACGATCCGAAGGCTGGCCGGCAAAAGCACCATCTCTGGCCTCGGAACGATCAGCAATAACCAGAACAGCGAAGAAGGCGATCAGTACCAGGATTCCTTGAGCTGCAACCGTCAAAGGATCTTCAATGTACTCCCCCAGAGACTGAGGAGATCCAAGAACGGCAGCCCAACGCATAACCAGAGCGACTGCGGAAGCGATCAGCGCGACGACGGCAATTCCGAAGACCGAGGCACGGCGCGCACGTACCGGCACGAAGGACTCAGCCAGTACCGCAAGGATCCCTCCGCAAAGAACGCACAGAACCGGCGCAAGCGCGGCCCACGAAATCTCGGGGACCGTAAAGTTAACGGCCGTTGCAACAGAATTCACTGTGCGCTCCCTTCACTCAGAGTTGCGGTCGCTGCGGTGAGGAGATGTGAACCCTCATCGGCGATGGGTGCCAGAGCAGAAACAAGAGGCGCCGCCCAAATACCCAGAACAAGCATTGCAATGACCAGCGGGGCCATAACGGTCTTTTCACGTCCGTTCAGATCAGCAATATGCTTCTTGTCCTCTCGCGGAGGGCCGGTGAAGACTCGCTGGTAGGGCATGAGCATGTACAGCGCGGCCAAGACCACTCCCAGCACTGCAAAGAGTGCGAGAAGTGTCGAAACCTTCCACGTGCCCATGAGCACCAAGTACTCGGGGACGAAACCCGAGAGGCCCGGAAGGGCGATCGAGGCCAAGCCAGAGAAGAGCCACAGGCCAGCTAAGACGGGGCTCACGCGCTGCATACCGCCGTATTGACGCATGTCTTGGGTTCCGCCTCGCCTTGATAGCCAGCCGGACAGCAGGAACATCGCGGCGATTGAGACACCGTGAGCGACCATGTAGACCATGGCACCGGTCAGCGCGATCTGCGAACCGATGAAAATACCCAGAACCATGAAACCAAAGTGCGAAACCGAGGTGTAGGAAACCAAGCGCATAATGTCGTTTTGGCCGATAGCAGCCAAACCACCCCAGAGGATTGACAGGACAGCGAATCCGCAGATCCACCACTGCAGGCTTGCGGCTCCCAGCGGGAACAGGCGCAGGCACAGGGTGATCATTCCGAAGGTACCGACCTTATCCAGGATGCCAACAAGCAGCACCGAAGTGCCCGGACGCGCATTTTCAGCGGTGTCAGGCAGCCATGTGTGAAGGGGGACCATTGGCGCCTTAATCGCAAAGGCGATGAAGAAGGTCGCGAAAAGAGCAACCTGGATTCCAACGGGAAGACCAACGGTTCCGGAGGACAGAGTATCGATCATGAAGAGCGTGTCGCCACGGCGAGCAGCCAGGGCCCAAATAGCGACCAAACCGCCGAGCATGACCAGACCACCAGCCAGCGAGAAGAGCAAGAACTTCATTGCTGCACGCTGACGCGCCTTCTTTTCACCAACTCCGTAACGGCCAATCATCACAAAGAGCGGAACCAGCATTCCTTCGAATGCCAGGTAGAAGAGCAGGACATCCGAAGCAGCGAAGATCAGTACCATAAAGGATTCCAAGAACAGAACCCAACCGAGGTAAGCACCCGTACGAGCCGGATCCTCGTCCTCATTCCATCCGGCCACAACGACCAGGGGAACCAGGGCGACGGCCAGAAGGATCATCACTAGGCCAAGAGCATTCACGGCCAGCGCCCAACTCAGGCCAATCTGAGGAATCCAGGAATAGGCCTCGGAAAGCTGGTAGGTGGAGGAAGCCGACCAGTCGAATGCAACCGCGGCGACGATGGCGAGGACCAGCTCACACAGCGAAAGAACGAGCGCGAAGGCACGCCCCGCTTGCCGCAGGGACGGAATCGCCAGAAGAAGCACAGCACCCAGTGCGGGAAGTGCAACAAGAATCGACAGCCACGGTAGTGGCGCGCTGAGCATTTGAGACATCTGCATAGATCCTTACTTCCTCACAGCGAAAATGCCAGGACAGCGGCAAGGGCACACACGACCCCGCCAAGAATGTAAGAGGCGTAGGTACGCACGCGACCGGACTGAGTGAATCCAACCGCTCGGCCAGTACCGGTGGATGCCGCTTCAACCAAGTGGACAACACCGTCGATCGCCTTATTATCACCAAGGGTGGCGGTCTTCACCAGGGCGATGCCCGGGGTCATGAAGAGCGCTTCATTAACGGTGTCTTGGTACAGGTCAACGCGGGCAGCACGCGTGAGTGCATTGCCTGCCGGGATGGCGGTGGGAACCTCACGGCGACCGTACATGACCCAGGCAATTGCTGCTCCGGCAAGCACCAGAAGCAAAGTGACAATCTGGATGGCCATTTCGGGAGCAACCGGGTGAGCGTGCTCAGCAACTCCAAGCGAAGGCTCAAGCCACGTCGTGAAGACATCACCAATTGAGAGGAGGCCACCGACCACAGCGGCGCAGATCGCCAAGATCACCATCGGGATAGTCATCAGCGGACCTGACTCATGCGGGTGGACACCATTGCCTTCGGCCTCGGTGGTCCAGCGAGCAGTGCCGTGGAAGGTCATGAAGAACAGTCGCGACATGTAGAAGGCGGTAATGCCAGCGCCAACCATGGTGACGATACCGAAGACCCAACCTGCCCAGACGGCCTCGTGACCGGCGAAGGAGGTCGCGCCGAATGCTGCCTCGATGATCTTGTCCTTGGAGAAGAATCCCGAGAAGGGCGGGATACCAAGGATTGCCAACCAGCCGCAGGCGAAGGTCAGCCAGGTGACCTTCATGGCGGTTCGCAGGGCACCAAAGCGACGCATATTGACCTGATCATTCATTCCGTGCATGACGGAACCTGCACCAAGGAACATGAGCGCCTTGAAGAAACCGTGAGTAAAGAGGTGGAAAATCGCGAAGACCCAACCGATGGGTCCAAGTCCTGCGCCCAGCATCATGTAACCGATCTGGCTCATGGTCGAGGCGGCAAGCACCTTCTTCATATCGTCCTTGGCGCAACCGACAATCGCGCCGAAGAGCAGCGTGATCGCACCAACGATGACAACCGCAGTGGCCGCAATCGGTGATGCCTGGAAGATCGCACCCGAACGAACAATCAGGTAGACGCCGGCGGTGACCATCGTTGCCGCGTGAATGAGCGCGGACACCGGGGTCGGACCGGCCATTGCGTCACCCAACCAAGCCTGCAGGGGGAACTGCGCGGACTTACCGCAAGCGCCCACCAACAGGAAGAAACCAATGATGGTTGCTTGAACGGGAGAAACCGTTGCGGCAGCTGCATTCACTTCCTCGATGTTGACGCTCGAGAAGTTAGCGACCATCGCCATCATCGCAATAAGCAGACCCATGTCACCGACGCGGTTCATGACGAACGCCTTCTTCGCGGCAACTGCATTGGCGGGAACGTAGTTCCAGAAACCGATGAGCAGGTACGAGGCCAAGCCCACACCTTCCCATCCGACGAAGAGACCCGCATAGGAGTCCGCAAGCACCAAAATGAGCATGGCGGCGATGAAGAGGTTGAGGTAGGCGAAGAAACGGCGACGCGCATCGTCATGAGCCATGTAGGCGATGGCGTAGACGTGGATGAGCGAACCAACGAAGGTGACCAGCATGACGAAGGTCATCGACAGGGGGTCGATCATCAAGCCGAAGTTCACCGAAAACTCGCCCGCGGGAATCCACGAAAAAAGTGGGAGTTCAAAGCGGCGTGTATCGGGGGCTGCGGAAAGCATGGCGATAATGACGCCGAGTCCAACAGCGAAGGACGCCCACGATGCCAAAGTGGCCAGAAGGTGACCCCAGCGATCGGAGCGGCGTCCGCATACAAGGAGAAGCGCACTGGAAACGGCGGGGATCGCAATCATGAGCCATGCCAAGGAAATGATTCCCGTGGGCTGGCCAGGAGCTGCGACCTGCGCCGCGGTGCTGAAAAGTGTCAATGTCATTCCGGCTTACTCCTCAGTTCTTCAGCAGATCGAGGTCGTCAACGTTTGTAGTGACGCGTGACTTAAAGATGGACACGACGATTGCCAGGCCGACAACAACTTCCGCGGCAGCAACGACCATGACGAAGAAGGCCATGATTTCGCCACTAACATTTCCGTGGATTCGTGCGAAGGTCACGAAGGCAAGGTTGGCGGAGTTGAGCATGAGCTCGACTCCCATAAGGGAAATCACCGCACTGCGACGGACCAGAACGATGGCTGCTCCGATCGCGAAGAGGATCCCCGAGAGCACCAAGTAGGCTGCAAGGCTCATTCTTCTTCCTTCCCTTCTTCAGTGGCCTGGGGCGCCTGCGGCTGCTTCAGACCAGTGGGAGCTGCACCGCCCGGCATACCCCATGCCTGAGAACGCTCGTGAGAGCTGGGGTGAGCCGGATCGAAGATCGTGTGGTCGAGAGAACCGCCCTTGGCCAGTGCCAGCGACTGTGCAACCTCAGGTTCAACCTGGCCAACAACGCGATCCAAGCCACGCACACGCAGAACCCTGGGAACCGAGTCTTCGATAGGTTCGTGGGTTTCACCCGAAAGTGCGGGAACATCGACCGCGTTGGAGTGGGCGTACACGCCGGGGGCCGGGAGCTGTCCAATTCGACGTCTAGAGGCCTTGAAGGCGCGCATCTTCGCTTCTGCTGTCGTGCGCTGCGTAAGTACCGGACCAAGCTGATCAGAGTGAGTGAGAAGCATCGCAGCGATTGCTGCGGTAATTAGCAGAATTCCCGCGAGCTCCATTGAGAACCAGTAGCGCGAGAATAGCGTTGTCGCCAAGTCGGTGATCGGTGCGTTCGAGTAGGGATCATCACTGAGCGAGGCCGAGCTTCCCGCGGTGCGCGAGCGAGCAATTGCTCCGATGAGGATTGCACCCAAACCAAGTGCCATCAGCACCGAGGTGAGGATGCGTCCATGCGATTGACGCGCGTAGTTATCAGAGGCACTCAAGCCGATCATCATGATGACGAAGAGGAAGAGGACCATGATTGCACCGGTGTAGACGACAACCTGGACCATGCCCAAGAATGCTGCCCCGTGCATGAGGTACAAAATCGCAAGGCCGAGCATGACTCCAACCATGCAGATCGCACAGTAAGCGGCCTTCTTGAAAAAGAGAACGCCCAGGGCACATGCGACCATGAAGACCGCCACGCAGCCAAAGAGGATCGCCTCTCCCGTTGATGCCATTTCAGGCCAATTCATTAAGGTCATGCCTGACGCGCCTCCTCATTGACGGGACGGGCAGTTGCAAGGGAGGGATCATCTGGACGATGCTCGCGTACCCAATCAATCTGAGTTTGTGTGGGGCCCTGTACCGCGCCGCGGTAGTAGTCACCATCGCTCAAGCCTTCCACCTGCGGGTGAGGAGGCTGAAGCATTCCCTCTGAGAGCGGAACCAGAAGCTGGTCCTTCTCATAGATGTCATCAGCGCGGCGATACTCAGCCAACTCGAAATCGTGCCCCATGGTCAGGGCGCGAGTCGGGCAGGCCTCGATGCAGAATCCGCAGAAAATGCAGCGCAGATAGTTGATCTGGTAGACGCGACCGTAGCGCTCACCGGGGCTGTACTGTTCCTCGGGAGTATTCGATGCGGCCTCGACATAGATGGCGTCCGCGGGGCATGCCCACGCACAAAGTTCACAACCCACGCACTTTTCCAAGCCATCCGCGTAGCGGTTGAGCTGGTGACGCCCATGGAAACGAGGCTCGACAAAGGGACCCTCGAAGGGGTACTGCTCGGTCACGGTCGGGCGGAAGAAGGAAGACAGGGTCACTCCATAGCCCGCGAAGGGAGCAAAGAACTGACCGATCGGCCCCTTCGGATCCTGCTCGTAACGCAGATTCTGGCTGTCGTTCTGATCAGTCATTCGTCTCCTCCAATGCGGCAGCAGTGACCACGCGGTTTGCGCGCGGCGAGGGCGGTAGCTGTTGTCCCGGAAGCGGAGGTACCGGGAAGCCATCCGCCATGGGATCAAAGTTCGCGAAGCGTTCTTGCTTCTCAGCTTGCGCAAGGGCTTCCTTACGAGCATCACGCGAATCGGCGAACCACATGACGATCAATGCAATAACGAAGATTCCAGCAACGCCACCGATCAGCTGCGGCAGGGTCAAAGACACCCACTGGGTGATTGCCCGAATAATGGCAACCATGACCAGCCAAGCCAGCGAGATCGGGATGAGTCGCCTCCAGCCCAGCTGCATGAACTGGTCGTAACGGAAACGCAGCAGGGTGCTTCGGGTCCAGATCATGAGAAGCATGAAGAACCACATCTTGAGGAAGAACCACAGTATTCCGAACCAGCCGCCATTGAGAAACTCAATGTGCGAGAGGGGCCAGGGGGCGTGCCAGCCGCCGAAGAACATGGTCGTCGCCACCGCTGAAACGTTGAACATATTGACGTATTCAGACAGGTAGAACCAACCGAATTTCATCGAGGAGTACTCGGTCATGTGACCGGCGACCAACTCGCCTTCGGCCTCGGGAAGGTCGAAGGGAAGACGGTTGACTTCACCGACCATGGAAATCAGGTAGATCACAAAGGCTGGCGCCAAGGGCAGGAACCACCAAGTCTGCGCCTGCGAGGCCACGATCTGCGAGGTCGACATCGAGCCGGCCATCAAGAAGACCGCAACCAGCGACATTCCCATGGACAGCTCATAGGAGATCACCTGCGCCGACGAACGAACCGCACCGTAGAGCGGAAGCGTCGAGGACGCGGACCAACCACCCAAAACGATGCCGTACAGGCCCAGCGAAGAAATCGCAAGGATGTACAGGGCAGCGACCGGCATATCTGCCAGCTGCAGCGGTGTGGAGTGCCCGAAGATCGAAACATTCGGTCCCATCGGGATCACAGCGAAGATGCTGAAGGCTGCAAATGCCGAGATCGAGGGTGCAAGCAGATAAATGAACTTATCGGCCTTACGCGTCCACATGTCTTCCTTGAAGAGCAGCTTCACGGCGTCAGCGATTGCTTGGAACAAGCCGAAGGGACCGGCAACATTCGGGCCGGGCCTGGTCTGCATGCGTCCGATCGTTCGACGTTCAACCCACAGGGCAAGCAGAACATTGAGAATCAGAAAAACGATGATGAAAACGGCCTTGAGGACTGTCAACCACCAGGTTTCCTGCGTAAAGTCCGCAGCGGTGTACGTGGGAACATCCAGGGGGATCAGGTTCATCGGGCCACCTCCCCCTTTGCGCTCAAGGTGACAGAAGAACCGAAGTTCCCCAACGATTCGTGGACGATAGATCCCTGGGAGCACTCGGGTACCCAGACAACCCCGTCGGGAAGATCAGCAAATTGCAGGGGAAGCGTAATGCTTCCGCGCTGGGTACTGAGCGTGAGTTCCTCGCCCTCGTCAATGCCGAGGCCCGCAACAGTTGCGCGCGAGGCGAAGACGACTGGACGTCGTGCGCTTCCCGCCAGCATGGTTGCACCGTCTTGCAGACGACCTGCGTCGAGCATCGGCTTGTGGGTGGCAAGAAGTGCCTCGCCCTGGCCGACCTCAACCAAGTCCGAGGCCGTCGCCGGAAGGAATTCTTCACGCTGGCCGTTCCACTGCATGAGCGGATTCACTTGGTCATACAGACCCACGAGGTCGTGCAGACCGAGATCCACGCCAAACTCGCTGGCAAGCGCATCGAAAACCAGTCGATCGGTCTGTGAACGTGAGGCGATCGCCTGGCCGAAGGGGCGCAAACGGCCTTCCCAGTTGATGAAGGTTCCGTTCTTTTCCAGCGGAGGTGCGACCGGCAAGATCACATCTGCACGATCGGTCACTTCACTGCGACGAACCTCAAGGCTCACCAAGAAATCAACCTGATCAAGTGCCTTTCGCGCGGCAGCCGGATCATCGAAGTCACGAAGGTCAACGCCACCGACGACAAGCGCCTTCAGGCGGCCATCAGCTGCAGCTTCCAACATCTGTGAAGCATCAAGACCACGCTGAGAGGGAATCTCTCCCCATGCCAGAGACTCGCGAGCCTCTTGGGAGGCAAGCGGACGGCCGAAAGGCAGAAGACCGGGAAGAAGGCCGGCTTCCACTCCACCGCGCTCACCGGCGCGGCGGGGGACCCACTGAATACGGCAGTGAGTGCGTTCTGCCAGTCGAACAACTTCACTGAGCAGGCCCGGCGTGCGGCTTGCGCGCTCGCCAACCAGGATCACTCCCCCGTCAAGACGCGAGGCGAGATCAGCGAACTCACCACCCTCACAGATCTCAGCGGCAACCTCAACCTCGGTACCGGGGGCGCAGCGCAGCAGCTCTCCAGAGAGCTTGGCGAGGCCTCGGGAAGTCATGGGAGCCAAAGAAGCAACGCGGAGCTTGCCCTTGCGAGTGGCCTTGCGCATCCGCAGGAAGATCGCACCGCACTCATCCTCGGGCTCGAGTCCGACCAGGAGGACCTGACCGGCACTCTCAAGCTGCGAGTAGGTGACGCCCAAACCACTGCCTGCCACGTGGGCGGCAAGGAATGAACGCTCTTCTTCACTATGGCTGCGTGAACGCATATCGATGGAATCGGATCCAACAACGGAACGCGCGAACTTCGACCATGCCCAAGCATCTTCGAAGCTCAGGCGGCCACCGGGGAGGAAACCAACCTGGTCACCGGAAAGGCCGGCAAGCGCGCGGTGGACACGGTCCAAGGCATCCGACCATGAGGTCGGGACAAACTGACCGTTCTCGCGAACAAAAGGAGTATTAAGGCGCTGAACACCGGACCACTTAAATGCGAAGCGATCCTTGTCAGTGATCCACTCTTCGTTGACCTCGGGATCGTTTCCGGCCAGACGGCGCAGAACCTCACCGCGGCGAATATCCACGCGAATCGCACTACCGGAAGCATCGTGCTCGGTCACCGAAGCGGTAGATACCAAGTCGAAGGGGCGTGCGCGGAAGCGGTAATCATTCGAGGTCAGAGCACCAACCGGGCAGATCTGGATGATATTTCCCGAGAAGTACGAGGCGAATGCGCGGCCCGAAACATCACGATCGTTGGGGGCAAGATCGCCTCCATTGAAGGAACCGATAATGCCCTCTTGACCATAAGGTCCGGAAATACCTGCCTTGACATTGTCCTTTGCCTGCGGGTTGAAGTAATCCAAGACCGCTGTATCAAAGGATCCGACCTGCTCACCCATGAAGTGATGGTGCTCGGTCGGCGCGGTGCCACCGCCTCGTCCCTGAAGATCAAGGAAGGGGTCGCCCGCAATTTCCTTACCGAAGCGCACGCAGCGCTGGCACAGGATGCAACGCTCGCGGTCCAGCAGAATCTGCGAGGTGAGCTTCAAAGGCTTGCGATACGTGCGCTTTGCATCAATGAAGCGCGAGCTCTCGCGGCCTTCGCTCATTGCTTGGTTCTGCAGGGGGCATTCGCCGCCCTTGTCGCAGATTGGGCAATCCAGAGGGTGGTTGATCAGCAGGAATTCCATCACGCCTTCCTGGGCGCGACGGGCAACCTCAGAGGTGTGCTGAGTCTTGACCACCATACCGGGGGTGACAGTCTGAGCACATGAAGGTTGGGGCTTGGGCATGAAACGCAGCTCGCCGGTGTTACGATCGGGCATTCCGACCTCAACAAGACACTGGCGGCATGCGGCGACAGGCTCAAGCAGCGGGTGATCACAGAAACGCGGGATACGGATTCCGGCCTTCTCGGCCGCACGGATCACCAGGGTGCCTGCGGGAACATCCAATTCGACGTCGTCGATCGTGACCTTTACTAGGTTCTCGCTCATCGAACTCCTCCCTTGGCAAAGTTGCTCGAGGCCTCGTAGGGGAACAATTCGCGCGCGGGCGTGGTCAGCCCTGCCTCGAATTCTTCGCGGAACTTCTTAATTCCCGACATGATCGGGGTTGCCGCCGCATCGCCCAGAGCACAGAAGCTTCGGCCAAAAATATTGTGTGCGATCTCGTCCAACAGATCGATATCGCCTTCCTGGCCCTTACCTGCTTCCAGGCGGAGCATGATCTGCTTAAGCCAGTAGGTTCCTTCACGGCAGGGCGTGCACTTACCGCAGGATTCGTGCTGGTAGAACTCGATCCAGCGGGTGATCACACGAACCACAGAGGTCGTTTCATCGAAGACCTGCAGGGCTCGGGTACCCAGCATCGAACCGGCAGCGCCGACGGACTCGTAATCAAGAGGCGTGTCAAGTTCTGCTTCGGTGAAGATCGGGGTCGAGGAACCACCGGGAGTCCAGAACTTCAGCTGATGACCTTCGCGAATACCGCCGGCAAGCTCGATAAGCTCGCGCATGGTGATTCCGAAGGGCGCCTCGAATTGGCCCGGGTTCTTCACGTGACCTGAGATTGAGAACAGACCGTGTCCCTTGGACTTTTCAGTTCCCATCGAGGCGTACCACTGTGCGGAGTACTGGAAGATTCCCGTCACCTGGCTAATCGACTCGACGTTATTAATAACGGTCGGACGCGCATACAAACCTGCGACAGCAGGGAACGGAGGCTTTAGACGCGGGTGGCCTCGGTAACCTTCCAAAGAATCCAGAAGAGCAGTTTCTTCACCACAGATGTACGCACCTGCGCCCGCGTGAGCGGTGATGCGAAGATCACCCAGCAGGCCGGCCTCGGTTGCTTCCTTAACTGCAGCCATCAGGCGGCGGTAGACGTGAACAACCTCGCCGCGAAGGTAGACAAATGCGTGGTGGCAATTGATAGCGCGCGAGGTGATCGCAATACCTTCAATCAAGACGTGGGGATTTGCCATAATCATCGGGATATCTTTACAGGTTCCCGGTTCCGATTCATCGGCATTCACCACCAGATAACGAGGAAGTCCGTCATCGGGCGGAAGGAAGGACCACTTCAGTCCCGTGGGGAATCCAGCACCACCACGGCCTCGCAAACCAGAGGCCTTAACGGTCTCAACGATCTCGGCGGGCTCCATGGTGTTGGCCTTTTTGAGTCCCTGATAGCCTCCTCGGCTCAGGTAGGACTCCAAAGTCCACGAGCGATCGCTCCCCCATCCGCGGGTCAGAATCGGGGTAAGGGCCACGGTTGTTTCACTCACCGTCCTTCTCCTTTCCTTCTTCCGCGGGAACGTCAGCTGGAGCGCTCCAGCCGCGTTCTTCGGCGATCCTGAGTCCCAGTGTCGAGGCCTGGCCTGCGCTGGGTCCTTCGTGTTCGTGTCCGTCAAGGAAGCCGGCAAGAACGTGCTCGGTTTCCTTGAAGGTCGGCAACACAGCGCTTCCGCGCGTGGGATGCAGAGGCTTGCCGGCCTCAATGTCGTCAATGAGAGCGCATGCCGACTCGGGGGTCTGATTGTCGAAGAATTCCCAGTTCACCATGACGACGGGAGCATAATCGCAGGCCGCATTACATTCGAGGCGCTCAAGAGTGATAGTTCCGGCCTCGTTGGTTTCGTCGGTTCCGACACCAACCTTTTCGCTGACGGCCTCCCAGATTTCGTCGCCGCCCATAACAGCGCACAGGGCATTGGTGCACACACCCACGAGGTACTCGCCGGTGGGGTGACGCTTGTACTGGGTGTAGAAGGTCGCAACTGCCGAAACTTCTGCGCGGGTGATACCCAGAAGTTCAGCGCACAGTGCGATTCCGTTTGCGCTCACGTAGCCGTCTTCAGACTGGACTAGGTGAAGCATGGGAAGCAGTGCGGAGCGGGAGTGTCCCTGCGGGTAGCGCGCGATGATTTCGCGCGCCTCACCTGCAAGGCGCTCATAGGTTTCCACGGGATAGCTCATCGATCAACGCCTCCCAGAACGGGGTCGAGAGTGGCCAGTGAGACGACGACATCGGCCAACTGGCCGCCTTCCGTCATCATGGCCAGAGACTGCAAATTTGCGAATGAAGGGTCACGGAAGTGCGCGCGGAAGGGGCGAGTTCCACCGTCTGAAACCAGGTGGACACCCAAGATGCCCTTCGCGTGCTCAACGGTCTGGTAGACCTGGCCGGCGGGGACCCTAAATCCTTCGGTGACCAGCTTGAAATGGTGGATCAGGGATTCCATTGAAGTTCCCATGACCTTCGCAATGTGTTCGGCGGAGTTACCCTGGCCGTCCGTTGCAACCGAAAGCTGTGCGGGCCACTTGATATGCGGGTCGGCAACCATGACGGGCTGACCTTCAGTTGCCTCCAAGCGGCGAAGGACCTGCTCGACGATACGCAGCGACTGGTAGCACTCATCGAAACGCACGCGAACACGGTTGTACGCATCATTCGAGTCATAGGTGGGAACGTCGAATTCGAAATTCTCGTAACCGCAGTAGGGCTGGTCCTTACGAAGGTCTTGGGGCAAGCCCGCGGCTCGCAGGGACGGACCGGTCAAGCCCAGGGCCATCATTGCTGACAGGGGCATGTAGCCAATGCCAATGAAGCGCTGCTTAAAGATTGGGTTTGCCAGAACCAAGTCCTGGAGCTCACCAATATCGTTTCGCACCTTCGGGAGCTTTTCGCGGATGTAAGGGACCATACCGCTGGGCAGATCCTGAACCACACCACCGGGACGGATGTATGCGTGGTTCATACGCAGACCGGTAATGCGCTCGAAGATTCGCAGAATCTCTTCGCGTCCCCTGAAGGCAATGGTCATCATGGTCGTCGCGCCAAGCTCATTACCGCCGGTACCGATGGCGACGATGTGAGAGGCGATGCGGTTGAGTTCCATCATCAGGATACGAATGAGGTTTGCGCGTTCCGGCACGTCATTCGTAATACCCAGAAGCTTCTCAACAGCCAGGCAGTAACCCACTTCCTGGAAGAAGGGAGCGACGTAATCCATGCGGGTGCACAGCGTGACGCCCTGTGTCCAGGTACGGTATTCCATGGTCTTTTCAATACCCGTGTGCAGGTATCCGGTATCGACGCGAGTTTCACGAACGGTTTCGCCGTCCAGCTCGAGGATCAAGCGAAGAACACCGTGGGTCGAGGGGTGAACGGGACCCATGTTGAGAACGATGCGCTCGTGGTTGATGCGCTCAATCTCGGCGATAACGTCGTTCCAGTCTCCGCCCTGGGCAAGAACCTCGGGAACCTCGTCAATGTCCAGGCCGGCACTTGATGCTGCAGCGTGAAGTGAAGGAGTAGTCATTAGTTGTACGACCTCCGGGTGTCGGCAGGGGCATTGACTGCACCCTTGAATTCCACGGGAATACCACCCAGGGGGTAATCCTTGCGTTGGGGGTGTCCTACCCATTCATCGGGAAGAGCGGTACGCGTCAGGGAGGGGTGTCCATCGAAGACGATGCCCATCAGATCCCAGGTTTCGCGCTCTTGCCAATCGTTCGCCGGGTAGATATCGACGATTGAGGGAATGTGCGGATCCGAATCCGGGCAGGTCACTTCCAAGCGAAGCATGCGATTGTGCGTAATCGACATGAAGGGGTAGATCGCGTGAAGCTCGCGACCGCGATCTTCGGGGTAGTTCACACCATTGGTTCCCAAGCACATTTCGAAACGTAGATCTTGGTCATCGCGCAGGTAGCTCGCAACGCGGCGAATGTGCTCGCGCGGAATGAAGATGCTGAGCTCGCCGTGCTCGATGACGACCTTCTCGATGACATCGGTAGCTGCCAGTCCGTCAGCTTCGATGAGTTCCTCGAGGATGTCAACAATCTGGTCGAAGTAGGAACCGTAGGGACGAGTGGCGGCAGGTGCGCTCAAAGCAACGGTTTCAAGCTCAGAAAAGCCCGTGGTATCACCCTGGTCTGCGACCCCGAACATTCCCTGACGACTCTTGATTACCGAGGGTTCTGCTGCGCCGAAACGGCTGATTTCTTCGCTCATGCCAGCAATCCCTTCATCTCGTGAGTGGGGGTTGCAGCAAGCGCTGCCGCTTCAGCCTTGCGAGCAATTTCGCGGCGATGCGCCCCCAGGGGCTCGCTACCAATCTGCTCACGCAGGGTGAGGATTGCGTGAATCAGCGCCTCGGGACGAGGCGGGCAACCGGGAAGGTACACATCGACGGGAACGATGTGGTCGCATCCCTGGACGACGGCGTAGTTATTGAACATGCCGCCCGAAGATGCGCAAGCTCCCATGGAGATCACCCACTTGGGGTCAGCCATCGAGTCGTAGACACGGCGAATAACCGGGGCCATCTTGTGGGAGACTCGTCCGGAGACGATCATGAGGTCGGAGTGACGCGGTGAGGCGCGAAAAACTTCCAGGCCGAAACGCGACATGTCGAAACGGGGAGTTCCGGCTGCCATCATTTCAATTGCACAGCACGCCAAGCCCATGGTGACTGGCCACTGACTGTGCTTTCGAGCAAGACCGAGGATCTTCTCCATGCTTGCTAGGGCAACGCCTGCAGGCAGGCTCTCTTCAATTCCCATTGTTTTCCTCTTACCTCAGTAGTCCAGTCCGCCGCGGCGCCATTCGTAGATATAGGGGACGGTGATCACCGCGATGAAGGTCAGCATGGCGGCCAATCCGAAGAGTCCCAGCTGGTTGAAGCTGACGGCCCACGGGTACATGAATACGACTTCAATGTCGAAGATAATGAAGGTCATGGCTACCAGGAAGTAGCGCACAGGGAAGCGCCCGCGCTCCAAGTGCTGCTCCGTGGGGTCGATTCCGCTTTCGTAGTTATCGGCCTTCGTGCGGTTCTTGCTCTTCGGTCCCAGAATTGCGGATGCGCCCAGCCCGCCCAGCGCCAAGACCATGGCGGCTGCAGCCATGATCAGCAGCGGAACATAGGGATTTGTCATCGTTCCTCCCACATCGGGTGTACCTTCGTGGCCATCATGCTGATGGCACCAGCTTGGATAGGGTCGTAATCAGTCGGTCGTCGAAGTCGCCGCCTTGGCGTTCGAATCCATCCGACAGAAGTTTGTGAACTAGGGTCATCAGGCGCGGGATGGGCAGACCGTAGGTCGTGCACAGGCGCATGATTCGTGGATTTTCAATGAGACGAACAAAGATGCGTCCCAACTGGTAGTAGCCACCGTATTCGTCGCGGATCCGTTGGGGATAGGCACTCATCGCTCGGTCAATGCCAGCGCGGTGCGTACGAGCAAGAGCCTGGGCCATGGCCTCCGCCGCGTAGCGTCCAGCCTTCATCGCGGGCGCGATTCCTTCTCCGTTAAAGGGAGAAACCATTCCGCCGGCATCGCCGACAATGACGAATCCATTGGTGTAGTGAGGCTGACGATTCAAGCTCATCGGCAAAGCTGCACTGCGAAGCTCGCCGATTTGGTTCTCGGGGGTAAATCCCCATTCCTCGGGGAGGTTGGCCATCCACTGTTCGAAAACCTGACGATAGGGCAGGTTCGTCGCACTTGCCGTCGAGGCCACAGAGCCCAGTCCGACGTTGACGACGCCATCTCCCATAGGGAAAATCCAGCCGTATCCGGGAAGTAGATCTGAGTGCCCGGGCTCGCCCGCCCACAACTCGAGGTGCGATTCCATCCATTCTTCGTTACCACGAGGGGAACGGAAGTAAGTGCGCGCCGCAACGCCCATGGGACGCTTGGGATTCTTTTCAATTCCGAGGCGGGTAGAAACCTTTGCAGAGACGCCACCGGCATCCACAACCAGCTTGGCGCGGATCGTCACATCCTGGGCATTCTTGCCGCGGCCTCGGCGCGCGCGAACACCACAGACGCGGTGCGCGCAGTCTTGGAGGGCCTCGGTAACGGTGAGTTCTTCTTCGAGGCGAGCTCCCGCACTCTGTGCACGCTGAACCAGTGCGTGGTCAAGATCCATGCGCGCGCGAGTCATTCCGTATCCCGGAAGTGAAGCCTGATCGGGCCACTCCATGTGAATAGTGTGACCGCCTCCGATCACCGTCAAACCGCGGTTTCGTGCCCAACCAGAAGTGTCAACACCCATGAGGATGAGCTCTTGAACGGCGGCGGGAGTAAGACCATCACCGCAGATCTTGTCGCGCGGGAAACGTGCTTTATCGACAAGAAGGACGTCAACACCAAGGGTCGCCAGATGATAGGCGGTAGATGCACCACCTGGGCCAGCGCCGACAATAACGACATCAGCGGTCATGTCTTGGGCCTGTTGGCTCACTACGCCTCCTTCACGCTCCATGCAACGACGAACCTATATCGGGTCCAGTTCAGACCATAGTCACCGGTATACGAAGCCGCGAAAGCACGCCAAAAAGTCCGTGAGAACAACACTTTAGGGGCGTGAGCGAGCACACACCCGTATTCAATTTGCACATATGTTTGTTACGTTAATCCCCGCGGAAATCCTTAGGAAACCGGGTAGCAGTGCTCCGGCTCCGCCAAACCGGGACCGAAGTCAACCTCACGACCGTCCAAAGACCAGACATTTCGCGAAATCCGCTGGACGTCCTCGCGGCGAGCAAGCCACTGGCTCAGCTCTGCCTGTTCCTGCTCCGTTAGCCATACCAAGGGATCGGAAGATGACTTGAATCCGGCGACCGCGGCAACGTCCTGAAGCCACCCGATCTGCTGATCATTGAGCAGGTTTTTCATGTGACGGAAGAAGATGACATCGGGATCAACGTCGATGAGCTCACGCAGCCACAGACGCGATACAGACCCCATAAAAGCATTGCGCGCTTCTGCGTCGGAACGATCATCAGTCGCGTAGTTCTTCCAAATGGGCGCGACATCGCAGCCCACTCGAATTCCATCGTAGAGGCCAATCGCGGGGATGATCAGAGCGCCAGAGCCCAGCAGGTAAGTATCCTCCCCCGCTGCCTCGCGCAAAATCTGCGAACCCAAAATAAATGCGTCATCGGGGCTTGCTTCACGATCAAAGCGCACACCTTCAATGGCGGCTGCGTTAATAAAATCGGTCTTGATGTAGCGGATTCCCGCGTCAAGCAGATATCCGATGGTGTCGCGCAGATATTCCTGCGCTAAGGGATGCGTCGTATCGAGCGCATAGTAGGGGCCACCCCAGTTATATCCGGCGATAGCCAGCTCCCCGTCCTCCGTATGAACGAAAGCTTCGGGGTGCGCTTGAAGGAAAGGAGTCCCTTCGCGAGCAATGAAGGGCGCGATCCACAGACCGGGAGTCACGCCGAGGTCAGAGATATAGCGAGCACAGGCAGCAAGATCATGTCCAAACTTCGCATTCGGACGCCAATCGCCCACGTTCAGCTGCCACCCATCATCAATTTGCAAGGCGGTAAAACCAAGTTTTGCAAGTCCGGGAAGCTGCCCTGCAAGAACATCCCAGGAAACATTTTCGTAGTAGGAATACCAGGAACACCACACGCGCGGGGCCTGACCGAGGCTGCGACGTCGAGGGCGCAGCTGCTCCACATAGGCCTCGAAAATCTCCGCTTCACTCCCCCAGCTCACAAACCAGCGCGCCGGGCGGATCACATCAAAGCCAACAAATACGTCTTCATCAGCGCGCACCTTCGGGTGCCCACCCGCGAGCGCACCAATGAGGAAACCCGCGCCGCCCTCTTCTTCAACAACCGCGCCCATCCACGAACCGTGGTGACGGACGGTGTCATCTGCCCCCGGATCATCGGCGGTTGTCCGACGTTCATCAGAGGGAACACGCAGCGGCGCATCGCTCAGCGAATTCCAGCCCGAGGGCGACCATGAGTTGTGCCCGCTGCGGTAGTACTGGCCACTTTCCATTCCGTGGAGCAGCGCGACACGGCTAGCCTCAATGATCGCGAAGTTGTCGCCCTGCTCGACAAGCTGAGCATCAGCTGACGCACTCAAAGTAGCGTTGGGAAGGGAAAGTACCAGACGTTGCATGATCGTTCTTTCATTGACGAGGCCGCGGGAAGCGGAGCTGAAGGAAAGGAAAGTATGGGTGTGGGTGCAGAAAGCGGGTCCCGCTGACCTGCGATTTGGGGAATCACGGGGGCGGGACCCGCTCAGTTGCTTACTTGAGCAGGGCGTTTGCCTTCTCGTTGGCCGCGGTCATGGTCGCCTGAGGATCAGCACCACCAGCGACCTCCTGGATTGCGTCCTGGATCAGAGCGTTGACCTCGTCACCGTGTGCGAAGACGGGAACCGAGAAGGTCTCCTTGTTCTCAACGACGGTGGTGAATGCGGAGTTGTCCTGCCCCTTTGCCTCGCGTGCCTTCAGGGACGCTTCGGTGCCCTTGATGCTGGCGGGGAAGATGACGCCGGACTCGCCGACCTTAACCTGGCACTTGTCGGAAGCCATGTAAGCGATCCACTTGAATGCCTCATCGGGGTGCTTCGAGCCACTCCACACGACATCGTGCAGGCCGTTCATTGGGCTACGACGTCCGACGGGGCCGATCGGAACAGGCGCGTAGGCGAACTTCTTCTGCGCATCTGCACCTAGGTAGGAAGAGGCGGTGAAGGAACCGGCGATGGTCGATGTGGCGATACCGGCGTTCATTGTTGCCTCGGTGCCCAGCGAGGACTGCTTATCGAACTTGGGGGCGTAGCCCTTCTCGATGAGCTGACGTAACCAAGCGAGGGTGTCAACCAGGCTCTTATCCGAGAAGTTGAGCTTGGTCGGGTCCACGGTCCTGTCGCCGTAGGTGAAGCCGTTGGAAGCGGCGAATACGCCCCAACCGTTCTGGCCGATTGCGCCGTCTGCCCACTCGGGGTAGTAGCCGTAACGCTTGACGTTGTTCTTATCGAAGGCCGGGTCAAGTCCGTTGTGGCCATTGGCATCAACGGTTGTCTTTGCGATGAATTCCTGGAAGGTACCGCCATCGGTGGGGTTCCAGGTCAGCTTGGCCATGTCTTCCTTGGTGTAGCCAGCTTCCTTTGCGACTTCGGTGTCGTAGAGCAGACCCATGGTGTCCCAGTCCTTGGGCAGGCCGTAACGCTTGCCCTCGAACTTCGACAGGTCAGCAAGTCCGGGCTGGTAGATGGAATCATCGATTCCAGCTTCCTTTGCCTTGTCGGTGATGTCCATGATTTGCTTCGAATCAATGAACTGGAGAAGACGCGTAGAGTGATTAACGAAGGTATCGGGGGCGTTCGATGCTGCCAGCTGAGTGGTCAGCGTATCCCAGTATTGACCCCATGCGGTCTGGGTGATCTTGACGGTGATGTTCGGGTTTTCTGCGTGGAAGTCGTCAGCGCACTGCTGGTACAGAGGAGCTTGACGGTCATCCCACAGCCAGTAGCTGATGGTGACACCATCGCCCGATGCCGAGGAACTCGAGGTGCTCGAGGAGTTGGCGTTGCACGCGCCCAGGGACAGCGCCATTGCTGCGACAATCCCCGCTGAGACTACGGTACGAGTTTTCATGTGTGGTTCTTTCTCTTCAGGCACTTTCGTGCTATTTGATTCCAGAGAAGTTCAGGGACTCAACCAGCTTGCGTCCCATGAGAATCAGGAGGATCAGGACCGGGATGACGCTGAGCGTTGACCCTGCCATGAGTCCGGTCCAGTCGGGTGCCCTATTGGGCGATTGCTGCTGGAAAATTCCCAGAGCAACGGTGAGGAGCTGAGCGCCTTCGCGCCCGGTAAGCAGCGGCCAGAGGAAGTCTTTCCACATGCCGATGATCGTAATGAGGGTCATCGTCATAATTGGTCCTGCGGACATGGGGATGGTTACTTTGAAGAAACGGCGGACGGGTCCCAATCCGTCAAGCATTGCCGCTTCCTCTACTTCCCGAGGCAGGGAGAGGAAGAACTGCCTCAGGAAGAAGATTGAGAAGGGTGCCATGAAAAGTGCGGGAAGCATCATGCCCTGCATCGTGTTCAGCCAGCCAAGTTGCTTAATCAACACGTAGTTCGGCAGGAGCGAGAAGATCCCGGGGATCATGAGCGCACCGATGACGCACGCAAAGAGCGCGTTTTTGAAGGGGAACTTCAAACGGGCGAAAGCGTAGGCCGCGCACGAAGCGAAGAAGGTCTGAATGATGGCAATACCGCCCGCGTAAATCAGCGAGTTCGTTGTTGCAATAGCGAAGTTGATCGTTGCTCCACTACCACCGGCTGCCATGGCTTCTTCAACGGAAACCAGGCCGAGAATGCGCTTGAAGTTAATCAGTGTCGGGTGTGAAGGCCACAGCCTCGTTGATTCAGCAATGATATCGGCCTGCGGAGTGATCGCGGTGCGGATCATCCAATAGAAGGGGAAAACCGTCACAAGAACTGCGATCGCGATAATTGCCCACGCGACAACTTTGGAAGCTTGGAATTTCTTGAGCATGATTGGTCCCCTTAGGCCAGATCCGATGAGCCGGCGCGCATGAGGCGCAATTGGACTGCGGTAAAGATTGCCAGGACGACAACCAAGAGCATTGCGACGGCAGAGGCATAGCCCATCTTCAGGAAGGTGAAGCCCTGCTGGTAGATGTAGTAGTAAATGACGCGAACTGCGGGAATTGGGTGTCCGGCGTAACCGATCTGAACCGTATCGAAGATCTGGAAGGATCCAATCAGACCCATGACGAGGACCAGAACTAAGACAGGACGCAGAAGCGGAAGCGTAATTCCGAAGAACATTCGCGTCTCACCAGCGCCATCTAGCGATGCACTTTCATAGAGTTCACCGGGGATCTGCAGCATGCCTGCGTATAAAAGCAGTGCGGTGTATCCGGTGTAGGCCCAGATGTTAATTCCAGCGACGATCGGCATTGCTGCGTTGGCGTTGTAGAAAGTCACGCCATCAACACCAACCATTGAAAGTAGGTGAGTAACAAAACCGATATTTGAATCGAGGAGCCATCCCCAGATCAGCGCGATGGCGACATTGGGAACCAGCCACGGCAAGAGCAAGAGCGAGCGGACCCAGGTTGCGCGAGCAAATCGCTGCATGAGCGCCGCAAGAAGCAATCCGAGGAAAGTCTGTCCCACGATGTTGTACAGCGCGTAAGCAATGGTGACTTTAAAGGCGTTCCAGACTTCCTTATCGGCAATCGCCTTGCTGTAGTTGTCCAGGCCCACCCAGTTGGCCTCACCGATCAGATTGAAGTCTGTGAACGAATACCACAGGCCCCGAAGTGCGGGGTAGACGTAGAAGATGAAGAAACCGATGAAGGTCGGAATGAGAAAGATTGCAGCCGCCCGGCGATCATC
Source organism: uncultured Actinomyces sp. (assembly GCF_963542285.1). Taxonomy (GTDB): domain Bacteria; phylum Actinomycetota; class Actinomycetes; order Actinomycetales; family Actinomycetaceae; genus Pauljensenia. The sequence goes on from NZ_CAUTWQ010000002.1 coordinate 46,880, forward strand.
ACGACGCTTGAGCGTACGAGTTCCAGCGGCATCTGCGCGTGAGTGCAGACCCTGCTTCTTGTCTGCCAGCTGCGCTCCCTGTTGCGCGCTGGTTTTCTGCGAATCAGAACCGGTTCCTGACCGATCTTCCGCAAGTGTGGGGCTCTTCATTGAGTACACCTCCATTGCTGTGACAGGCACTAATTAAACACCTTTAACAAAGTTTGTCAAGACCATTGACAAAGCTGATCCTGCTCTGCTTCACTACTTGTTACGAGCTCAATGACAGAGCTCAATCGCCCGAAAGGACTCTCAAGGATGAGAAAAACACCAGCTTTTCTTCTCTCAGGCGCACTCGTAACGGCACTGACGATTGCCGCTCTGCCGGCCACGGCCTCGGACGCAGGAAATGGGGAATGGACGCAACTCAAGAGCGCCCCAGCCCCAATTTCAAACCCTCTCAAGGGTTTCTTCCCCTTCGCGCCCGATGACGGAAGTGAGTTACCTGCTGCAGAAGGCTCACTCCCCTACACGATGGAATGGACCTACTTCCCCGTCAGTGACGTCGTCACCGCAAAGGGAGTCTACGACTGGAGCAAAGTCGACAAGATGCTCGACGCCATTGCCTCCCGCGGCCACCAGGCAGTGTTCCGTTTCTACCTTGACTACCCCACCAGGAAGTCCGGAGTTCCGCAGTATCTCATCGATGAAGGAATCGACACCTCCCGCACCTACACGGTCTTTGATAACAATCGCGTATCATTCTCGCCTGACTACAACGATCCCCGCGTTCAAGAAATGATGCTTGACTTCGTCAAGGCACTGGGCGAAAAGTATGACGGCGATGCACGCGTGGGTTATCTGACCGCCGGCCTCATCGGTTTCTGGGGAGAAGACCACACCTGGCCCATGAACGGTGAAGTGAGCACCGACAACCCCAAGGGCGAAAACTGGATGCCCAGCGACGAATTCCGCGCCAAGTTGGTTGCCGCATGGGACAGCGCGTTCAACGACACCCACATTCTTTACCGCCTCCCCACCGAGGCAACGAAGGCCCACCACATGGGCTACCACGATGACTCTTTCGCCTACTCAACCCTTGACAATGTTGACTGGCACTTCATGGCGCACATGAAGAATCAGGGCGAAGACAAGGCATGGCAGAACGTTCCGATCGGTGGCGAGGTCTACCCACCATTGCAGACCTGTATTTTCTCCCAACCTTTGAACTGCCCGGGCGCAGAAGCAGAAAAGGCGCAGGGTCGCAATTTCGACATGATTGAGTCCATCAAGGCTACTCACGTCACCTGGCTCATCAACCACAAGGCTTTCATCGTCGGATACAAGGGCGCAGACCTAGAGCGAGCAAAGGAAGCAAACGCTCTGATGGGCTACACCCTGAGCGCGAAGAAAGCCCGGATAACCGCGAAGGATTCCTCCGTCACCGTCGAAGCTGAGATTGCCAACACCGGCCTCGCACCCTTCTATGCGAATTGGCCGATTGAGGTCGCTCTGGTCAACAGCAAGGGCGAGAAGGTCGCTTCTAAGACCATTGAGTCCCCGCTTCCCTCCGTTGAGCCCGGATCGTCAACGATTGTCGAGGCCACGCTAGACCTGAGCAGCGGCGCCGGAGAACGTGGCGCCGAGGCAGCTACCGCCCCCGTCAGCGGAGATCTCAGTGCAGTCCTCAGGGTTGTCAATCCGCTGCCCAATGGTGCACCCGTGGCCTTTGCAAACGAAGCGATGGGCACAACCCTTCCTGGCTACCTGAGCTTGGGAACGGTCTCTTTGGGCACCTCGCTTCCGGCTCAGCCTTCCACGCCGAAGAGCAATGAGGCGAGCACACCCGGCGGTTCCACTGAAGCCAAGGCAGCTGCTGTCTCTACTGAAAAGCAGAGTGCACAGGCCCCCAAGACGAAGCTGGCACGTACCGGCACCATCGGCGGCTCTGTCCTCGCAATCGCAGCGGGCGCGCTTGGGCTTGGAGCCCTTCTGATTCGCCGCACGCGCGCCTGATAGGCGCTGCCACACTGTCGAGTATTCAGAATTATTCGACTCGCCTATCAGCGTAGGCTCAGGATTTCCTTCCTGGGCCTACGCTGAATTGGTCTCATCCCAACGAAGAGAGAGCCATGACTCAGACCTACGGCCCCGACCGCATCAGGGAAATGAACTCCCTCGCGGTGCTCGCACACCTGCGCGCTATTGAGGACACAACTTCCTCTCAAATTGCTGCCGCAACGGGCCTCTCACGCACTTCGGTCAATGCAACGATCACAGATCTTGAGCGTTTGGGATGGGTCCAATCCCTGCCACCGGCTTCACCTCCCACTGGGCGCCCTGCAAAGCGCTACCGTTTCCGCTCAGAGTCGGGTTTTGTCTTGGGTATCGATATTGGGGCAAACCGAATCGCAACATCCTTGACCGATCTGCGCGGTGAAGAAAAGTGCGCAGAAGAAACTGAACTGGCCCCCTCTTCGGCTGCACCCAAGCGAATGGAAGCTGTTCAACACACCATTTCCCACACCCTTGAGAAAAACCCCTCCTACCGCGACGGTTTGGCACTGATTTCCGTCGCAGTTACCGGACCCGTTGACGAGGCCGGAAGAATGCCTTTCGGCGGCCCTCTTCCCGGTTGGGAGAGCGTGCCCGTGGTTCAAGAACTTCAGGCACGCTACAAACGCCCCGTTACCGTTGAAAATGACTGTAAGTGCGCTCTGGATGCAGAGTCGCACCTCGGTCAGGCGCAAGATGTTTCTTCTGCCGTCTACATCATGGCCGGCGCACGAATTGGTGCATCTTTCATGATCGATGGGAAGGTCTGCCGCGGTTCAGCCGGTGCGGCCGGAGAAATCGGCGCACTCCCCCACCTCAATTGGTACAAGACACCCACACACTTCTTTACGCACTCTCAGCTTCCTGCTGACCTTTCTCATCGCGCAGCAGCGCGGTGGGTGTGCGACCGAATGAGGGATGGCGATGCAGAAGCAACGCGGATTGTCAAAGAATTCGCACGAGACCTTGCCCTTGGAGCAGCGGCGTTGATTCTGACGATCGACCCGGAAGTTCTCATCCTTGGTGGAGGTATTTCAGCATCCGCGGATCTATGGAAAGAAGAGTTTTCTTCACGCCTCGAAGAACTCACGATCCACATGCCCGAAATCCGCGTCTCTCAGCTGGGCGGGCGCGGGGTGGTTCAAGGCGCTGTGTGCCGCGGAATCGACCAAATTACCGCCCACGCGTGCGGAGAGCAATTGCTTCCCGCATCAGAAGTTATTCAGATCGTCTCCTAAACAGATCGCGTCCTAAAAGAGTGGGGGTGGCCGCAGCCACCCCCACTCTTCTTCTCACTCTCAGGCTCCTCGATCCTGGTTATTCTCGAAGTAGCTACTCAATTCAGGACTGACTCGCGGGACGTCAAAAGGAACAGACCCCTCACGCAGCGACTTGGTGGCCAACACTCCCGCAGCGACGGCCTCGCGAGCCCCCAGTGGCGTTGTATCGGTCCGATCGCCTTTGGCAACAAAGCGCAGGAACTCATCCATCGTTGCAACATCGGCATCATCGTGTCCGCCAGCATCTCCCTTAATGGGGATCTCAATATCGCCAGTGGGCTCCCATCCGCTGCGGTGTTTCCATACGCGCACGACCCCGCCTTCACCATCACCAAAGTTTTCCGCTCGTCCTTCGGTTCCAATCACGGTGTAGTTACGCCAGTAGTCGGGGGTGAAGTGACACTGTTCGTAGGAAATCAAAGTGCCAGAAGCCTGTCTCATCATGAGCATGGACACATCCTCGACATCAATCACGGGATTAAGACCGGTAAGAGACGCAGGCGGCCAGTTATCGAAAGAGAACCAGTCACTCATGACCACATCAGACTTCTGCCCACTGCGATCAGTGAGCTTTCCGTAGAGCATGAGATCCCCCATGCCAACAACACGCTCGGGGACGGAATCAGACAGCCAGTTCATGACATCAATGTCATGGGCAGCTTTCTGAAGCAGCAACCCAGTTGTTCGACTGCGATCTGCATGCCAATCCTTGAAGTAATAGTCACCACCATTGCCCACAAAGTGACGGCACCAAATGGCTCGGACCTCACCGATCAGACCATCTTGTACAACTTGACGCAGAATGCGCACAACCGCCATGTGTCGCATGTTGTGACCCACATAGAGGGGAGTCTTAGTCCTATATGCGGTTTCAAGAACGCGATCAGAACCCTCAATAGTGATCGCAATTGGCTTTTCCAGATAGACCGCAACCCCAGCTTCCAAGAGCGCGCAGGTGATGTCTTCGTGAGTGTCATCAGGGCTGGTAACAATTGCGCAATCAATGCCCAATTCCAGCAGCTCATCAAGGGTTTCAAACCACGGGTAATCGCCCAAAACTTCTGTCGCGCGCTGACGCATCGCAGGATTGGGATCGCATCCTCCAACCAGTTCTGCAGGAATCGTGGCTTTGTGGCAATTTTCGGCAATGACGCACCGTGCGCCCAAACCAATCACGCCAACACGTAGGGGTGCAGACATTTTTAGCTCCATTCAGGGGTCATCTTTGACACCCCTATTATGCGCCCTCTACCCCCACTTATGCAAAGGTCTTGACAAAGTCCCCAAGTATGAAGCTCCGGCTCCTTACTTGAGCAAAAACCTGCGGAACTTCAGTGCTTCACAGCGCGATGAAGAGCCACGATCCCACCCGTCAGGTAACGGTATTGGACGTCACTCCACCCGGCCTCGGCAATCACGCGTGCAACTTCGGGAGCATCGGGCCACTCGCGAATCGACTCCGCCAAGTAGTCATAGGCAACGTCATCGGAAGAAGCCAGGCGCGCAACCAGCGGCATCACATACTGAAGGTGCAGTGAATAACCCGCACGCAGCGGCGCAGAGGTCGGCGTGGAAAATTCGCAGACAACCAGTCGCCCGCCCGGGCGCACAACGCGAGCCATTTCCTCCAGAGCACGCTTGGGATCTGGAACATTTCGCAGACCGTAGGAAATGGTGACCGCATCGAAAGACTGATCTTCAAAAGGAAGATCCATCGCATCGCCTTGGACGAATTCAATATCGGGGTGACGATTGCGCCCGACCTCGATCATGCCTGCGGAAAGATCACAGGCAACAACGCGCGCACCACTGCGCGCGATTTGCGCAGATGAGGCCCCCGTACCCGCTGCAAGGTCCAAAATCCGATCCGAGGGCTTCGGCGCCAGCGCATTCGTCAAAGCCTTCAGCCAAATAAAATTCATCCCGCCGCTGAGCAGCGCATTCATCACGTCGTAACGCGAAGAGACATCATCAAACATTGCGGCCACTTGATCTTGAGACTTGCCAAGATCTGCTCGACGCTGCTGGGAGGCGGTCTGTTCATTCATATGCATATTTTCCCATTTACACGCAACATCGGCACGCTTAAGTGGAAGCGCACGCAAGGCACTAGCATGGAAACATGCCCTCCGGACGATTTTCCCCGATCCCCACCCTGTACTGCTGGGTTGAGCGCATCGATCCTTCCTCCCCTCAGGGGCATCTTCCATTAACTTCTTTCCTCCCCACCTCTGAACTTTGCGCGTGGATTCGCGACGAGGCCATGGTTGGCTGGGGGCAGGCGTGGCGTTGGCAGCGGGGGAAGGACCGCCCTCCCCTTGTCGAGGCCGGCCAGAACGCTGCAATTACCGAAGCGGCGCGAGTGTGGGATTTAGTTCGAGAGAAAGCACAGATCCACTGGGCTGAAGGCACGCGCGACGCCTGGGGTTCTGATTCACCCGTCCTTCCGATTGCTTTTGCATCCTGCGCTTTTGAGGACGACGGGGAACGTGTTTTAGTTGTACCAACTTTCCTCATCATCACCCGCGGTTCGACACGTTTCTTGGTGACGAGCTCAATCGATTCGCGCGACAAGCCTGTACTTCACACTGAGATAATCGATCACCAACTCCCGCCTGCCGAAACGCTGAGTATTGGGCCAGGTGCTATGAGCGAGGAGGAATGGCGCGGCGCGGTTGATGAAATCATCAATGCTCTTCGCAATGAAGAGGCCGGAAAAGTTGTCATGGCCCGCGACATGACAATCATTTCTGACTTATCTTTCGACCAGGCTGCCTTGGTTGAGCATCTACATCTGCGTTACCCCCAAACCTGGACCTTCGCCGTTGAAGGATTAATTGGTGCGACTCCAGAAATACTGGTCTCCCTTCACCAGGGAAAGCTCCATTCGCGCGTCCTTGCAGGAAGCAGCAAACCCGAGGATGCGGATTCGCTCCCACTGTCACTCAAAGATCGTTCTGAACATCTCTTTGCAGTCGAATCCGTCGTGGCCGCACTCCTTTCTGTGGCGCAGGATGTCCAAGCACCTGTACGTCCCGATGTACTGATTCTTCCTAATATTGCCCACCTCAGCTCTGATGTATATGCAACTTTCCCGCAGGGAAGCGTTCTTGATGCGGTGGCACAACTGCATCCCACTGCCGCAGTGTGTGGAACTCCAACTGATGACGCGCTGGATCTCATCCGCGCCTACGAACGCACGGAACGCAAACGTTATTCAGGCCCGGTTGGCTGGATTGATGGTGCGGGAAATGGGGAATTCGGCATTGCCCTACGTTGCGGCCAATTAGAGAACAACGACCGCACCTTGAGAATCTTCGCCGGCTGCGGAATCATGCCAGATTCATCATCCCGCAGCGAATTGGAGGAGACTCAGACCAAGATGCGGCCGTTGCTCGAGGTTTTAAACCTTTAACTCAGTTCTCTGACTGAAGCGTGACCTTTACAGTGTTTTCTGCGCCATCACGCACGTAAGTGACGCTCACCTCTTGACCACCCGTGTAGCGACGAACATAACCGATCAAGGACTGCGCCGAGGTAACAGCGTTCCCATCGATCTTGGTGATGACGTCCCCAGCCTTCAACCCTGCAGCTTCAGCTCCAGACCCCTGGCTCACACCAGAAATCTGCGCGCCCGCACGGGTGTCGCTGCCTACTCGCGCGGCACCGGTACTGACAGTAACGCCCAATCGAGCATGATCAACTGTTCCGTTTTGAATGAGCTGATTGACAACCGAAACGACCAAGTCAGAAGGAATCGCGAATCCCAGACCGATCGATCCCGCTTCAGAGTTCGATGATGAGGAGAGCGATGCAATTGACGAGTTAATACCGATCACTTGGCCATATTCATTAAATAGCGGCCCACCGGAGTTACCGGGGTTGATCGAGGCATCAACCTGGATGGCATTCGTTGTGATCGCTTGACTCTGACTACCCTGCTGCTGAAGCTGACCGAAGGGATCCCTTGAGTTGTCCTGGTTTTGCGATTCCGAGGCCTGCACCTGAACAGGACGATTGAGAGCAGAGATAATACCTGTTGTCACCGTATTCGAGAGCCCAAGCGGCGAACCAATGGCCATAACGGGCTGACCAACCTTGAGATCAGAGGACTGCCCGAACTGGGCAGCAACAAGATCCGAAGGCGGATTCACCAAACGGATCACCGCAAGGTCAGTGCTCACATCTGTACCAACAGTCTTTGCTTCGAAGATCCTGCCATCGTTGAGGGTGACTTGAATCCTTCCGCTTCCATCAACAACCGAGGAAATGACGTGGTAGTTGGTGACGATATTTCCAGAGGAATCAACGATCGCACCCGAGCCAACTCCCGAGGAATTCTGAGCCGAAACAGAAATAGTGACGACAGCGGGAGACACGGTTTGTGCAACGTTCTCCCAATCAACTGCGGTTCCATCGGAATTACCCTGAGCTGGTGCGGAGGTCTGACTGACCAGCGGGGTTGTCACCGAAGAATGCAGGTTTTGTCCAATGACCAGGGTGCCTCCGACGGCCAGGCCTGCCGTGCAGGCCATTGCCAGCACAAGCGCTCCCCAGCCGGGTCCGCGTCGAGGGCTGCGCGTCTCAAGAAGTGTGGGGGCCGGACCTGCTGGAACTCCAGTTGGAGTTTCACCTTCTGCCGAGGCCTCGGGTGCAGGGGGCTGAGCAGAAGCAGGAGTATATGCTGCTTCAGTTTGAGAAGCGGAGGGAGTTACTGCAGGGAGCGGCGTAGTTTCGTGCTGCATCGGCGCAGACGCGCCGCCCTCTTGCGAGGCCGATTGCTGGGCAGGTTCTTGCGCGTCAGGCTGAAAGCGCGCATCACCTTGAGGAGTGGTTTCTTCCGTATTCATGACCAACCCATCTCATTTCGTTATCAAACCGTTACATTAGCATCCTACAACGAGCGCAAAAATGCAATATCTTCAGTCGGTCGAGAGATAGAGAGGTGCAACACCTCCAAACCATCAGCCTCTGTATTCAAAATCGCTCGAAGCTCAGACATTGAATTCACGCGACGAATCTTCGCCCCATATGCCGCCGCAAGTGCAACGATATCAGTACGCTGAGCGACTCCGAAATAGCGTTCATACACCGTCTCTGAAGCATGCTGACCATGCTCCAAACTCTTAAAAATCGAGCCGCCCTGATCATCCAAGACAATAATTCGACAGCGAGGGAATTCCTCTCCGAGAGGCATTCCCATCCCAGAGGCATCATGCAAGAAAGTTAAGTCCCCCATTACTGCATGAACCGTTGGCGGGCATTCATATGCTTCTTCCAATCGACGTGCCCAGCCAAGAGCAGTCGACACATTTCCATCAATTCCGGCAAGGCCTCGGCTCGACCACACCCGCTGGGGACCTCGGTGATCACTCGCTAAATCTCCCTGCGGATCGCAGCCTTGGCGTCCGGCAATAAGGTCCGCAACCCTGACGGGGTTCGATGCGCCAAGGAAAATATGAGAGCACTCTTGCCATACGGCATCAAGAACACCAATTTCACTGAGCTCATCACCATAGGAATTGATCAGTCCATCAACCCCGCGCGCCACCGATTGAGCACGCGCAGACAAGTCTTCACACAAAGAACTTTGGATGGCTGCATTCACGCGATCGGATCCGGTCAGGGACGAAACAACACAGCTTGCCTTGCCATACAGATCCGTCCAGGCTGCATAGGGAGAGACGATGATGACACGTTTATGAGAAGCCAGAAGCTTGTGGATCGGACGCGACAGTGTTGGACGGCCAGTGACAACAATTTGACCGATTCGCGCGACAACACCTGAATCCGCGCACAGAGTCTGCTGGAAGGGGATGAGGACTTCAGAGCTCACACCGGTAACCATGGGCTCGGCAAAAACCGGTACCCGCGAGCGCTCAGCCCAGCGCAATACCGAGTCCTGTGCGCCATGGCCGGCAATCACAACCGTTGCTAGATCGGGCTTGAGGACACTGCCCGCACTCGGTTCACGCACAATCTGGGACGGATAGACCTCGACTCCCCCGCCGCAATTTTCCCTCAGCTGAGCGCTTTGAGGAGCCTCGGCCTCGCCGCAGGGAGTAAGCGGATCGCGGAAAGCGCAGTTGAAGTGAATTGGACCTGGAGTACCGCAGGGATGACCAGCGGCAGCTGCAAGTGCACGCGCAACACGGCCAGGAACACTGGCCAATTCAGCGGTGTCCGACGAAAAATCCCATTCTTCGACGACGCGGCCTGAAAAAATTCCCTGCTGAGTCATGGTTTGGGAGGCGCCGACGCCATGCAATTCAGCGGGGCGATCCGCACTAATAGCGACAAGAGGAAGATGAGAGTAAAACGCCTCGCTCATCGCAGGATAAAGATGCGTGAGCGCACTTCCCGAGGTAGTAATCACGCAGGCACGCGCGGCGGGGGAAGCACTACCTTCCCCTAGCGTGAGCCCGAGGGCAAAAAACGCAGCCGAACGTTCATCTAGGCGAATGTGCACACGGATTGGGCTCTCATCCAAAGAGTCATACCGCGCAAGCGCATAGGCAAAGGGCGCATTTCGCGATCCGGGACAGTACACAAAATCGCGAATTCCACCGGCAATCAGGGAATCAATGATGCACTCAGCCAGAGCTTGTGAGGGGTACATGCTTCTACTTCTATTCTTAATCTTTAACGGTGGGATGCCATTGCATTCAGTCGATTCACCCAAGATTCACAGAGCTGAGAATCGAGTGCTGAGGGCGTGATCAGGCTTTCGTTCACGGCTAGATCAGTGGGAATCATATTTCCATCAACTACACGCACAGGCGAGAGCGCAGTATCGCCGCTCAATAGCGAGGCCGTGCCCAGACCACATGCGCGTGGTTCCTCATCTAAAGCGCAAGCCACCCGAGCCGCGTAATCCAAACCAAAACTGGTTTCCAAGGCGGAAGAGATCACCAAAGGCATGGGCAGTTCCTTGGCCAGCTGGAGGACTGCGGCCGCACCTCCCAGAGGTTCAACTTTGATAACGGCAACATCAGCCGCCTCAAGGCGAGCAACCTTGAGCGGGTCTTCCGCGCGGCGAATCGATTCATCAGCTGCGAGAGGCACCTCTTGTTTGCGCCGCAGCCACGCAAGGTCTTCAACGGCCATGCAAGGCTGTTCAACGTACTCCAGACCACCCACAGCTTGGGCTGCGCGGTTCAGACGCGCAATCCATGTCAGAGCAGTTTCTCTGCCCCAGGCACCGTTGGCATCAACACGCACCTTCGCAGACGACCCATGCAATTCAACCAGAGCCTCAGCGACGGCCTCGACACGTTGACAATCGCGCTCAAGGTCAGAACGTGTATCGGCAACCTTGACTTTTGCAGTCGCACAATCCGGATTATCGAATACTCGTCTGCGTGCATCTTCAGCCGAAATCACCGGAATTGTGACGTTGAGCGGCACTTTTTTGCGCCGAGGCCTCGGCGGAGCTACTCGGGCAGCTTCCAATGCGCTAGCAAGCCACGTAGAGGATTCGCTCGGGTCGTAATCCCAGAAAGGTGCGCATTCTCCCCACCCGTATTCGCCGCGCAAAAGAAGACCTTCGCGGACCTCAATATTGCGAAAACGTACGCGCATCGGAATTGAGTAGACCAGCAGACGATCGATGCCTTCTAAGACCATTCGAGTCTTGGTGGGAAGTGAATCCACAGAAAGCTCGTGGAGGCGAACAGCTGAAGACGTGCTGCCAGTATCCCCCACGGGCCATCTCCTATCGTTCAATAACCATTGCTGATCGCGGGGCAAGAAGAACGTGTCCCGTACACTCAGCTCCGCTGAGAAGATCTTGACCCACAATCCCAGCGAGTTCAACCGCACGATCAGAGTGGTTGAGAATGAAGAGGAAGCCTTCACGTTCTTGAGCTTCCACACCTTCAGGAAGGTCTGGGCACACAGGGCGAATTCGCGTGTAGGTCGTCCACAAGCGCAGCAGGACCGAGCGAGTCAACGCATCAAAGTCCGCAGCTGCGTACCAGATGCTTCCACGGCCAACTTTCCTGCGGGTGAGCGCAGGAAGCCCCGCAAGGTCGAGGCCGCCGCCTCGGCCATCAAAGTATGCAACGCACTCAGGCCCACCCTCCGAGGAGGAATCCCCGGGAATCTGCCACTGCAAACCGGCAGCGGGGGCAAGCTTTTCAGCCCAGCGGCCAGCGCGAAGGTCCAAAGCTGCTCCCCCAAGAAGATCCGCGCTTCGTTTGAGGGCCTCGTTATCGGTATCGATCCCGCACCAATCACAGGCCGCGGGGGTACTTACTGCGGCAGAAATCCGGTTCGCAGCCTTCTCGCGCGCATCATAAACACGCCCCTGGCTGGGACCGGTAAGGGTTGAATGCTCCAGAACCCGCACTCCCGCAAGATCAGAAAGAGAGCCGAGGTATCCGCCTAGAATTGCCCCCAGCTGGGAATCGACAACACCGCTTGGCGCGGTAATGACAATGTGTGCTCCGCGTTCAGCTGCCGTACGCAAAGCGTGAGTTATCTGCGGGTAGTCAATGAAAATCGCGGGAAGAATGATGAGATCGTAAGAGCTGAAATCATTGTCGACGCCCACAACATCAGTGGCGATTCCCGCTTCCCACAAGCTTTGATGCCAGGACTTAGCGGGCGCGAAGTTCCCCCACGAATCTGCGGGATTTTCAGAACTTATCGGACCGATCGCATAGTGGCGCGCCCACTCGCTCTCCCAGTCAATGACAACTGCAGCGCGTGAGCTCATGGAAGTCCCCGTAATGGGCGCCAAAGACTTTAGAGCTTGGCCGGTGCTCACAACATCCGTCCAGATCGGTGAATCTTCGCCAGAGTGCGGCACCATCCCGGCGTGGAAGGTTTCCGATCCCCTAGCGGATTGCCGCCACTGGAATTGGAGGATTCCATCTGCTCCGTGAGCGAGCCTTGCGATGGTCCACAAAAGGAACTGCCCCGGACGCTTGGGAGAGTTTTGGGGTCGCCACTGCACCGCACCGGGGCTCTGCTCCATCAGCAGCCAGGGAGCGCCATTGCCGAGGCCGCGCATGACATCGCCCTGCCACGCAATGTCGTGTGCAGCCTGAGGATCTGCGGGGTCCGGGTAAGAATCATCGGCGATGATGTCGCATAGTGGTGCCCACTTGCGGTAATCGAGAAGCGGGAAGGTCCCCATAAAATTCGTCGTAATGGGACGGTCCGAATAGCGACGAATCACCTCTCGTTCACGTTCCATCTGGGAACGCAGAGCGTAGTCGCTAAAACGACGCCAATCCAGCATCTGCCCGGGGTTGTAGAAGGTGGGCATTGCACGGGGAGGCTGAATTTCTTGGATCTCCCTATAGGTTTGGGACCAAAATGCAGTTCCCCAGGCCTGATTGATCGCCTGAATATCCCCGTATTTCTCCACGAGCCAGCGTCGAAATGCCTCAGCGGACTCATCGTCGAAACTCTCCGCCGTGTGACAGGCGTATTCGTTCGAAATGTGCCACATGACGACACCGGGATGGTCACCAAAACGGCGCGCCATGGCCTCGGTCAACTCGCAAGCTTTACGACAAAAAAGCTCGCTTGAGGGGTTGTACTGCTGGCGCGAGCCAAATCCTAAACGCACGCCTCGAGAATCAACGGGAAGGGTTTGGGGGTAGCGCTGAGCCATCCACGCCGGAGGGGAAGCGGTCCCATTGGCCAGGTCCACGCCAATTCCAGCACTGTGGAGCTGATCAATGAGGTCCGCCAACCACTCCAGATCGTAGTGACCTTCTTCGGGTTCAAGAGATGCCCAGGAAAAGATCCCCAGGGAGATCAGATTGACGCCGGCACGGACCATGCGTTCGATATCGTGTCGGTTGGTTTCCTTGTCCCACTGTTCGGGGTTCCAATCGCCGCCGTAGGCAATCGTGTCCATTAACCTATCCTTCCCAGCACCTCGTGGTGGATCGACAGCGGACTGACTATCCCTTCACAGAGCCAGCAGCCAGACCTGATTGCCAGTACTTCTGCAAGCCTAGGAATAGCACGATCAGGGGCAGAACTCCCAGAAGGGCACCCAGCATGACTGCACCCTTTTGGGGAGCAAAGTAGCTCATCATCCCGTACAAGCCCAAAGTGACAGGTTTGAGTTCAGGCGTCGAGACCATCATCAAGGGAAGCAGGAAGTTATTCCAGGTTGCCACGAAGATGAAGAGGAAGATCGTGACCATTGCCGGAGCAAGCAGGCGAAGAACGATCGTGAAGAACACGCGCGCTTCGGATGCGCCGTCGATGCGGGCGGCCTCAATGAGTTCTGTCGGAACCGAAGAATCCGCGTAGACACGGCCGAGGAACACGCCGAAGGGAGACACACAGCTGGGAATGAGGATCGCCCAAACAGTGTCGGTCAGACCCAGATTGTGGAAGACCACGTACAGCGGGATAGTGAGCAGGGCGACCGGCATGAGCAGACCCGCCATGATCAGCGCCATCGAGACATTACGCCCCGGGAAGGCAAACTTCGCCATTGCATAACCTGCTGCGACCGAGATCAGGGTTCCGATGACGCCGGCAGTTGTTGAGTAGAAGAGTGAGTTGAGCACCCAGCGCCAGAACAGACCTTGGGTCCATCCCATGAGCTTCGTGTAGTTATCTCCCAACTCAAAGTGACCAAACCAGAAGCCGTTGGTGGAAACAAGATCGGCATTCGACTTCGTCGCCGAGAACATCACCCAGATGATGGGCAGAACGAAGTAGAGCATGGTGAAGGTCAGAGCAACGATGGTGACGATTCGAGCGATCTTCGAGGGTGCGAGTGAACGCGGAGGCATTCCCTCGAGAGAGGGGGTGTACTGACGCCCGTCGGGCAGTGTGCGCGTGGTAGTACTCATCGGACGGTCTTCCTTTGCAAGAGCGCGTAGATCACGGCAAGTCCACCCGCAACCAGCGCCATAACGATTGAGATTGCCGAGGCCGGGCCATCGCCACCGGGCGAGATCTGACCAAACATGGTGTTGTAGGCCATCATCATGGGTGTGTAGGCGTTACCCATCCACCCATTTGCAGAGTGCATCACTGCGGGTTCGTTGAAGAGTTGAATTGTGCCGATGATGGAGAGCAAGACTGCCAAGAGGGCAGCTCCGGACACCATGGGGATCTTAATTTGGCGCACAATCTGCCACGAGGAAGCGCCATCAAGACGGGCTGCCTCATAGAGTTCGTGAGGGATTGATTGAAGCGCTGCCAGGAAGATCAGCATGTTGTAACCGGTGTAGGTCCACGTCGTCATATTTGCCATCGAGGCAAGGATTGGTGCTCCAGGAGCCATGAAGTCGATATGGATTCCAAAGGAATCGAAGAACTTCACGATCGGAGAAAGCTCAGGGGTGTAGATATAGAGCCAGACCATTGCGGCAACAATGCCGGGGATGGCGAAAGGTAGGAAGTAGGTCAGTCGGAAAAAGCCTGCGCGGCGGACCAAGAAGGAGTCCAAGACAAGGGCGAGGACAAGAGCTGAGATGATCATGAAGGGGATCTGGAAGGCAGCGTAAACAACGACTCGCCCCATACCGGACCAGAATTGGCCGGAGGTGATCACCATGGTGAAGTTTTCGAGGCCGACGAATTGATTTTTCAGTTCGCCGCCGCCGTATAGGCCTCCGCCACTTGCGACCTGACGGAAGAAGGATTGGTAGATTGCCACGCAAATCGGAACGGCAAAAACCAAGAGGAACATAATGAAGAAGGGGGCCATGAATGCCCATCCGGTTCGCGCATCGTGCCGCTCTCTGATGCGCCGGTTTTGAATGTCAGACTGCATGTATCAATCACCCTCGATTGCTGGCAGATTGTGGACTTTAAACACGGTAGGGGGTGTGGTTCCTCAGCGGAGAAACCACACCCCCTCCGCGATTAGCGCTTACTCAGCGACGGGAAGGTTTCCGTCCTTGAGTGCCTTCACGGACTGCTCCTGAGCAGCCTTGAAGATGTCGATCACCTTGCCGGAGCCATCACCTGCTGCGGTTGCAGCCTTGGTCATGGGATCGCCGAGGGTCGAGAAGAAGGGGATGTAGGGGAAGTTGGGAGCCAGGTTGGCGTTTGCCTTCGACAGTTCAGCGAAGACATCCTGTCCGCCGTAGAACTCCTTGACCGAATCCGGGGTCTTCATGGTGCCGGTCGTGGTTGCAACGACCAGGCCCTGGGAGACCAGAGCGTCGACCTGGGTGTTCAGCCAGTTGTTGAACTCCATGGCACCCTTGGGGTTCGAGCAGCCCTTCATGACTGCAACGCCGGAACCACCGTCGGGTCCGGTGAGAGCGCCCTTGCCGTAGTCAGGGAGCTGAGCAACTGCCCATTCGCCCTTGTTGTCGGTCTTCTCCAGGTCACCGGAGATAAGCGGTGCTTCCCAAGCGGCACCGATCGTGCCGATCAGGGTCTTGTCCGTCAGAGCCTTGGTGAAGGAATCGCCCCAGCGCTCGGTGACGAGAGTGGTCTTGTCATCGAGCATCGACTGCCAGAAGTCTGCAACGGTCTTGGCGGAAGCATCGTCGATATTGACGGTCCACTTGTCGTTTTCAGCCTTGTACCAGACGCCGCCTGCTGCAGCTGCCTGTGCAGACAGGTTGTACTGTGCTTCATCGGTCTCGAAGGCGGAGATGTACTTGCCCTGGGCTGCCGCGGTCTTGGCAGCGGCCTTGAACTCGTCGAGGTTGGTGGGAACCTTGATTCCCAGCTTGTCGAATTCTGCCTTGTTGTAGTAGTAAACAAGCGGGCCGGTGTCCTGGGGCAGGCCGAAGTACTTGCCACCCACGCCAACCTGCGAGAAAGCGCCAGCGGAGTAGTTGGCCTTGTACTGGTTGGCGTACTGGGTCACGTCTTCGAGAAGACCCTTGGTGAACATTTCGGGGATTTCTGCGTAGCCCAGCTGTGCCAAGCAAGGTCCAGAGCCGGCCTTAACGTCAGTTTCAAGCTTCTTGATCATTTCGTTGGCCTTGCCATCGAACTTGACCGCCTGAACCTGAGTGTCAGGGTGTTCCTTGTTCCACTGATCAACCAGCGAGGACACCTTGGTCATTCCTTCACCATCGGGAAGACGGTGCAGGTAGGTGATGGTCGCTGCCTTATCAGCAGATGCCGAAGAGCTTGCGGTGGAATCCGTCTTCGTGCCCGAACCCGAGCATGCAGTCAGACCCATCGCAGCGACTGACATGAGCGCGACAACGCTCATGGAACGGCGTGACATGTGCATGTTGTTCCCTCTCCATCGTGGGACGTTTAAAAAGTTGACACCTTTTGTCAGCTTTATCCATTGCTCTCTTATGCTAACTCACAGAGAAGATGTCTGACACATTTTTAACTTCTGACTGTGCAATTAGTTGATTACGATTTTATAACTAAAGAAGCTGACCTTTTCCCCAGTCAACCCAGCGCCCTTCACCTGCAGCCAATTCAACACGGATTAGTCCGCCCTGGCCAGAAATCTCACTCGAACGCGGAGCATCTGCATCGTTATAAACGAATGCAAGTTCTGATTCTGGATACCAGGCAACTTCAACATCCGGGTTCGACGAGGACAGAACGCTCTCCCATTGATCCTCAGCATGGGCTGCCCACATGATGGAGCGGTGAAGCAAACGGCTATTCGCTGTTGACCATGTCAGACCCGCAAGATACACGCCGCGTCCCGCACAGAAGTCGTGAGCCGAGGCGCGAACACTGCCGCGATCCATCACCAAAACGCGAGTTGCAGAGTCGGTAACGACAACATCACCGGGGTCTTCACCGAAGACATACTCTCCGTCCAGATCAGCCGTAATGAAGTGCTCGCTCACCGGCTCCTCGTAGCGGTCCTTGGACAGCGACCACGAAATCTCCTGATCAACCCCCAAAACGTCAGAGAGAGCGAAGACGCTTCCGCGGCAGATTCCTCCACGATCAGCGTTTCCCTGCGTACCTACCGAGGCCGTGGGCTGACCGACCCCAATGAAACCGCCGCCACGGGCGACAAAGCGGCGCAGGGCATCTTGCAGTCGCAGGTCCTCCCATACTTCCCCTCCGGAGAAGGCCGTATTCGCAGCGCCGGCGTTGATGACCACGTCGACATCCTTCAAAGAGGAATCTCCCCCATCGATGACCTCATCGAAAGACATAAAACGCACGTCAAAAGGAAGCCCCGCAAGGGCTTCGATAACCCCCAAGTAGGTATGGATCTGCTTGTACCACAGGGCATGGGCAACCATATGGGTCTGCCACGTGCGCAGTTTTCCCCAAGCGTTCAAAACTGCAACGCGCACGGGTGCACACGCGGGCTTTTCCCCGCCCGTGGCCTCGTGAAGGGAACGGAACTCTCCAAGGATTTCCTCCACGCGGTCGATGAACTCAGGGAACTTCAGCGCCAAAGAAAGGTAGCCGCCATAGCCCATGCGATCGAGAGGACTGCGGACGATCGCGCGGCGAGCGGTGCGCCACGATTCATTAGCCTCGCCTAGGGGATCACCGCCCTCACGGAAGACATCGGGGAAGAAGTAGGGAAGGAAGCGCCCCTCGGTGTAGCGCACACCGGGAATGTCGGAGATCATGCGGCAGGTCGCTGCCGAACCGACAGATCCAACAACCGCATCCATCTTGATCGAAGGGAAGTAGGGACCGTAGGGCTCCATGCCGATCCAGTTATCGCCAAGGAACATCATGGCCTCGCGGCCCTCCTCGTGAACCTGACGAACCAGCTCACCCGCCTTTTGGGCGACTCGCTTGGAGGTGAAATCGATCCAGTCTTTGAAGACCGGAGTGGGAGTGCGGAAGGGGCAGTTGTACCAGCCGCCATCAACAAAGTCCTCGGGGGTTAGCGCATAGCCGTATTCCTTTTCAAACTCTTCCATCGCCGGGATCGACACCGAGGCCGAGTATCCAAACCAATCGACGTAGCGTTCGCGGCCTCGGGAATCAAAGGCCAAAGTGAAGTGGTAGAAGAAGGTCGTAAAACGAACCACGTCCACTTGAGGGTTCGCTTTCAGCCATGCGGCCAAGGCGTCCTTAACGTGTTCCCAGGTCCGCGGGAATGCCACATCGAAGGGACGCTCCTTCACACGTCCTTCCTCAAGCGCCCAGTCATTCGTCAAATAGTTATACATCTGCGTGGAATCCCACATCTGCACGGCAAAGAAGCTCACGGTGTACACGTGGAAGGGAATGGGCTCGTGGATCGTCACCACCGCGCTCGATGCAGTGGGCGGTAGCTCTCCAACGATCGGCACGGGATCAACGACGGGTAAGGGCTCAACCTCCTGAATGCTCCACTGTGAGGGATCCAAAGCCTGCCCACTGGTCCGATCAATGACCTGCCACCAGCGAGAGGTATCGCATTGAGTATCAGGACGGAATTGCGCTTGGAACCATCCCTCCATGACATTGATACTCAAAGGCCCGCTTTCTGGCGCCGTATGAGGGTTTGACGAAAGGTATTGGTGGATGCGCTCGCATTCGCTCTGATCGGCCCAGTCTTCATCACCACGCGCAGGGAAATACGTGGAATACACCTTGGCAAATGCTCGGTCGACCCACTCAGGAAGTTCTGTTCCATCGGAATTTCGCACTGCGTCCGCGCCAAGGCGCTCAACAAGAGCGCGCACTTCGGCATCAATTCCACGCTCAATGGGAAGGGTAAGACGACCTGGCTTGGTCGATTTGTCAGTCATTGTCACTCCGATGTGTTGATTTCAGCGTCATTGCGAAGAGGTAGACAACTTCGGGCACTTATCCAGCTAGTCCTAAGTTATTTCCTTCTTGGTACGATAGTACAAGCACGCCGAGGTGGTGATGCATTCCCGATAACAATGGAGACACCGATGTCCCTTACTTCTGAAGAAATTAACAGCCAACCTGAGCTGTGGCGTCGAGTTCTTGACGTTCCCACTGATGCACTTCCCAAAGATGGTGAGGCCATTGCCGTCATCGGCTGTGGAACATCGTGGTTTATCGCGCAGGCATACACCGTTGCTCGCGAACGCCAGGGCAAGGGTCTCTCTGATGCCTTCACCGCCACCGAATTCCCCTGGGATCGCCACTACGACCGCGTCGTGTGCCTGTCGCGCTCGGGCACGACAACTGAAATTATTGACATCCTGCACGGTCTGAAGGACCGCGGCGTCCCCAACGTCTTGATCACCGCTGTGGGTAATGGCCCCGCCACCCCCTACGCAGATGTTGAGGTTGTTCTGGACTTCGCCGATGAAGAATCCGTTGTCCAGACTCGTTTTGCAACCACTGCTCTTGCATACTTCCGTCACAGCTTGGGTGACGATATCGCTGCAGCTGCGGATGACGCACAGCGCGCCCTCGAGCTCGAAATCCCCCAGCGTTGGGTTGATGCCGACCAGATCACCTTCCTGGGCACCGCATGGACCATTGGCCTGGCAAACGAAGCTGGCCTGAAGCTGCGTGAGGCATCTCAGTCATGGACTGAGGTCTACCCGGCAATGGAATACCGCCACGGCCCGATCTCTATCGCTCAGCCCGGTCGCCTGACCTGGGTTTTCGGCCCGGTTCCCGAAGGCATGGCCGATCAGGTTGCCGCAACTGGCGCCGAATTGGTGACTTTCGACGGCGACCCCATGGCTCACCTCGTTGTTGCACAGCGTTTGGCCGTTGCTCGCGCTGAAGCTCGCGGTCTCAACCCCGATACCCCGCGCCATCTGACCCGCTCGGTGATCCTCAAGTGAGCAACTCGGACCAGAAGCTCGCCATCGGGATCGATGTCGGCGGCACCACCATCAAGGGGGTGCTCGCTGACACCCGAGGCACTGTGATTACCTCTTCCGAGGCCGTCGCCACCCCCCAGACCGGTGCTGATGATGTCGTTTCTGCGGTCGTGCGTCTGGCCCGAACTCTTCGCGAGGCTTCGGTCGATGCGCCCGTCGGCGTGTGCGTTCCTGGAATTATTGACGAAGAACATGGAATTGGTATTTTCTCCGCCAATCTGGGCTGGAAAGACGCTCCTTTAAGGGAAAAGCTTTCCGAGGCGCTGGGTTCTTTCGTCCCCCTGGGACACGATGTGCGCTCGGGAGCTCTTGCCGAGGCTCTGTGGGGCGTTCGCCGTCCCTCCTGCCTGTATGTGGCAGTAGGGACCGGGATCGCATCGGGCGTTGTGATCAATTCGCACCTCGCGCCGGCACCGCCGTGGGCTGGTGAAATCGGACAGGTTCCCGTTCCACACCCCGATCGCCCCTATGAGGTTGTTCCGCTGGAGCAGGTTGCCTCGGCCAGCGGTATTGCACGCCGGGCAATCGAGGCCGGGATCGTCCCCGAAGGATCGGGGGCCCGAGAAGTTGAGGAACTTGCCCTTTCATCCAGCGAAAACGCTCGAAAGGCACGCGAGATCCTCGAGACCGCGATGAGTCTACTGGGCGGGATTCTTGCAACGGTTTGCCACCAGGTTGGTTCACTTCCCGTCGTTCTGGGAGGTGGCCTGTGCAAAGGTGGCTCACTTGTTTACGATTCCCTTCGTAAAGCCTTGGAATCGGGGTGCACGGTCATGCCCGCACCTGCGCTGCTCTCCGCTGCTTTAGGTTCCTCGTCGCAGGCCTTGGGCGCCGCAGCGTTGGCATTCCAGAGCCATGGAATCGAGGTTGAATCATGATCTGGACCTTCACTCCCAATCCGGCTCTGGATATTACGTGGCAGGCTCCTGACCAAACCCGCGGTCAGGTTCACCGCATTACGGAGTATTCCCAGCGTCCTGGAGGGAAGGGACTGAATGTCTCTCGTGTCTTGGACCAGCTCGGAGTTCCCAACCATGCAACAGGTTTCTTGGGGGGCGCAACTGGCAATGTGATCGCCTCGCTCATGGAGGAAATGACTTCTCTGGTCACACCGGAGTGGGTTGAGGTTCCTTTCCAAACGCGACGCTCAATCGCCATGATTGATAACACCGCCACGGTATACAACGAGTCCGGCCATGCTCTAGATCCTGATTCCTGGAAGCAGATGGTTGATCTTTTGGGTAGCCGCCTGAGCGGCGATGACCTCTTGGTGGTTTCGGGTTCTCTTCCCGGAAATAGCACTTTTGAGGTTCTCGAGCCGGTGTTGCGCCGTGTCCGTCAGATCGGTTGCCGCATCATTCTGGATACCTCAGGGCCATCCTTGGTTGAGTGCGCAGCGTGGGCCGATGTTCTCAAACCCAATCACTTGGAGCTTCTCGACGCTACGGGGGCGTCCTCCATAGAAGAGGGCGCGCGCGCCCTTATCGAGCAGGGACCGAGCTGGGTGTGCGTATCGCGAGGCGAAGAGGGAATGGACCTCTTCTCTCGCGAAAGCCATTGGCACGCCGAGGCCGGAGTTGTCCTTCAGGGCAATCCCACCGGTGCTGGGGATGCCTGCGTTGCATCCCTAGCTCGCTCGCTTGCTCAGGCCGGGGACGACCTTGAGTCTAAGATTCCTACTGCTATTGCCGAGGCCGTCGCAACCTCTGCCGCCGCGGTGACAATGCCCGTCGCTGGGGAGATTGATCTTCCCCTTCGCGAGGAGCTTCTTTCCCGTATTTCTCCTGTTCGCCTGTCCTAATTTGTCAAGAAAGTAGGTCGCTATGCTTGCTGATACCGCTGTACTCGCACGCGATTGCGCCGCCCGCAAGGTTGGCCTTGCGGCTTTTAACGTGGTCCTTCTTGATCACGCTGAAGCATTTGTCGATGCCGCCGAAAACACCGGTTTACCTTTGGTTCTCCAGCTGTCCCAAAATGCCGTGAAGTATCACGGTGGTCGTCTGCGTCCCCTGGGGCGCGCGCTTATCGAGCTTGCCGAGGCCTCCACCGTTCCCGTTTCTGTTCACCTTGATCACGCTGAATCCACCGATTTGTGCCGTGAGGCTGTTGAGCTCGGTTTTACCTCGATCATGTACGACGGTTCAAAGCTTCCAGATGCGCAGAACCGTGAGACTACCGCTGAGATCACCGCTTTCGCTCATGAGTACGGTGTCAGCGTCGAGGCCGAACTGGGTGAAGTTGGCGGAAAGAACGGTGTCCACGACCCCTCGGCACGTACCAATCCTGAAGATGCAGCCCAGTTTGTTGCAGATACCGGCGTTGATTTGCTTGCTGTTGCTGTCGGTTCTTCTCACGCGATGGCAACTCGCGAGGCGGTTTTGGACAATCAGCTGATTGCTGCAATCCACGAACTCGTGCCTGTCCCACTGGTTTTGCACGGCTCTTCCGGCGTTCCCGACGAGGGCATGGTCGCGGCAATTCAAGCCGGAATGACCAAGATCAACGTATCGACACACCTGAATGTCGTCTTCACCCAGGGCGTTCGTCAGATTCTTGATGAAAACCCGAAGATTGTCGATCCGCGAAAGTATGTCGGCCCCGCAACTCATTTGGTTCAAGAAGAAGTTGAACGTCTGATGCGCCTCTACGCACAGGCTTAAAACTCAACGAAGAAAATTTGCCGCCCACCGTGTTTCATGCGATGCGGTAGCACGCAGCCCTCCCGCGCTTGCGCGTGGGAGGGCTTTCCATCTGCGCTCTTATTTATTTGACGTACCAGCCGCGGCCTCGCCACAGGCCTTCGAGGCCCGCCAAACGTTCTTGGAAGTCTTCCCAACTTCCTCGGGGGCCTCCCGCCCAGGCAACCTCAGCAAGAGCCGCTAGGCGCGGAAGCAGCATCTCCCAGACGTCCTTCTCCCGGCGCAGGGTTTCACTCCACAGGCAGGCCTCGACGCCTTCAATTCCCTTACGGTCCACGCCCTCACAGATGCTCTCGGGATCCCAATCCCAAGCTTTCTTCAAAGGAAGGATTCCGGCCCACGTGATCCCGAGCTTCTGTTCTGGGTATTCCTTCATATCGAAGTAGGCTTTCGGGCCGGGTGACATGATAGCTTTCACTCCACGTCCGACAGCACGAGCGATCGAGTCTCCTTCAAGATCGTCATGCCACACTTGGACAAGATCCCCTTCACCCAGTAGATCCGCGGCTTCTTCCCACGCCACAGCGCGCTTGCCCAGTGCATGGATGCGTTCGATCTGGCTGCCAACGATGATCGGGTAGTCACCTTCGGCAGTTGCAAAGGATTCATCGCCACCGATGTGGATACCAGCAGGAGAGAAGGGAGCAAGGGTCTCGACGACGGCCTCGAGGAAGGCTTGGGTCGCGGGCGCCTTGGTTGAGAGAGTCGAGAAGCCGACTTCCGTTCCTTCGTAAAGGGGCGGACAGACACCATCGGGGTTGAGTCCTTCAATCGCATGGAGAGCAGCATTGACGTGCCCGGGGATATCAATTTCGGGGATGATCGCAATCATCCGCGAACGCGCGCCATCGACCAGGGTCTGATAGTCATCGAGAGTGTAGTAGCCGCCTTCTTCCCCGCCGACTGCGCAATCGGATGAGCGTTCAATGAGTTCGGGGAATTGCGGGATTTCAATGCGCCATCCCTGATCATCACTCAGGTGCAGATGCAAGATGTTCAAACCCATTTCGCTCATTGCATCCATAACGCGAAGGATCGTGGGAACGCCGAAGAAATGGCGGGCAACATCGATATGCAAGCCGCGGTGTTTATAAGCGGGATAGTCGATGATCTTCACTGCAATGGGGGCCCGGCTGTGATTCGCGATGGCCAATGTGTTGAGGCGACGCAGACCTCGAGATAGCCCCAATTCGGTAGCAGCAGTCACCTGCGCGCTTCCGCCGGAAATCGTCAAAATATAGGCCTCTGCGAACTGCCATTCCTCGGGGATTGCCAGGGGTGCAATTGCCGCCGAAAATTCCTCAGGAGTCTTCAGCACAACAGAGGGGCTAATTTCTGCCCAAGTGGCTTCTTCCGGATGCGAATCGGCCTCTTCAATGGAGACTGGAAGTGGAAGAAGTCCGGGAATCGCGGACAGCGAGGAGGACATCGACGAGCTCCTTTGCTTAGTCGTCAACTGTATGAACATCCCTATCCTAGCCCTCTAGGCATCAAGTGGTCATCGGCCGCTATTGTTGGGGCTATGAGTGCACTGAATTTCGTTTCCGATACCTTTGATCCTTCGCGCTGGCGTGAGGTTGAGGGTTTCGAGCTGACCGATATGACCTACCACCGCGGGATTTCCCGAGGCCCCGTCGACGGACGCGAAAAGGGCGCCGACTTGCCCGTGGTCCGTATTGCTTTCGATCGTCCAGAAATTCGCAATGCCTTCCGCCCCCATACCGTTGACGAGCTCTATCGTTGCCTGGACCACGCACGAATGACCAGTGATGTCGCTGCGGTTATTTTGACGGGAAACGGGCCGTCCCCTCGCGATGGTGGCTATTCCTTCTGTTCGGGTGGCGACCAGAGGATCCGCGGTAAAGATGGCTACCACTACGAACTTGAGGGCAGCGAAGCCTCGGCGGGAGTGGAACAGCGACGCGAGCAAATTGACCCCGCACGCGCGGGACGGCTTCATATTTTGGAGGTTCAGCGCTTGATCCGCACCATGCCGAAGGTCGTTATTGCGGCGGTTCCCGGTTGGGCGGCTGGTGGCGGCCACAGCTTGAATGTTGTGTGCGATCTCTCGATTGCTTCTCGTGAGCATGCCGCATTCATGCAGACCGATGCGAATGTTGGTTCTTTCGATGCCGGTTACGGCTCTGCATTGCTCGCGCGCCAAGCGGGTGATAAGCGTGCACGTGAGATTTTCTTCCTTGCCAGGCGCTATGACGCCGATACTGCGGAGCGCTGGGGAGTCATTAACGAGGCCGTTCCCCATGCTCAGCTGGAGGAAACCGCGTTGGAGTGGGCTCGGATCATTGCAACGAAGTCTCCGCAGGCTATCCGCATGCTGAAATTTGCTTTCAACTTGGCCGACGATGGCTTGGCCGGCCAGCAGGTTTTTGCCGGCGAAGCGACGCGCATAGCCTACATGACGGATGAGGCTCAGGAAGGTCGCGATGCCTTCATCGAACACCGCTCGCCAGACTGGTCTTCCTTCCCCTATTATTTCTAAATAATAATTCGGCTTTCAGGACTCAACCAGCTTTGTCACAGCTCAAGTCATGGTTACTTTGTATGACATTTCTGCGGAAATATCAGGGAAAAGTACCCAAAAGATACACTTCTGTATCCCATTAGCTTGACAAAACCTATAAACTATTAGCCGTGCGGACTGCAGGAACTCTCCAGCAAGACGTGTCCCCATCACACGAATTGAGTTCATAGAAAGGGCCTATGTGAGAATTCGCTTAGGATCGCGAAACTCCCGAAGGGCACTGTCGTATCGACAGGGCTCCAAGCTTTCGCGCACCCTGATTCTTCTCATAACTGCCGCGATTGGCGGGTCCTTTACGCTTTTAGCTCTGCCTTGGTCATCCGCGTCTGCACATCCGGACACAGCGCCCGTTACGACTGTTTCCACTGATCCTCTTGATCATCTCGACGATGTCGGCGGCAGTCTGGATGTACACGCTACGGCTGAAGCACCCAGCGCAGACCCAACTCTCAGCGTCAAGGATCTTCAGTCAACTCCCGATCGCCTTGTCCTTGACAGCGATTCCCCGCTGGCAAAGAAATTTGTCCGCACACCTTATGAAAAGGCAGAGGTAGTTGTTGAAGGTGCTGAACTTGCGCCCGAAACAGCACTGTCCAATCAGACTCCGGCGGTTACCTTCGACCAACTTGAACCCAAGTCGGCATCCAGTGACGGCACGCCCGCTCTGAATGATCTGAAGGATCACGAAGGTGCGCTTTGGGTTGAGAGCAACGCAACGCCTTCCACCAACGCCACCTCAATTGCCCAATTGCAAGGCGATGAGCAGGATGCTAAGACTCTCGATGAGTTGCAGGAAAAGGGTATTCCCGCCATCGATTCTTCGCTTGCAACCCCTGAGATCCTCGTCCAAAACGGACAAATTCGTACCCTGACATTCGAGCTGACCAATGTCGGCAAGGATGCGAAGGACATCGAGATTGAAGGCGTTTTCTCCAGTAAGGCCTCCGGCAGCAGTACGGTCATTTGGAGCCTCCAGTGCTCAGTTAAAGGCGGAGCAACCTGCCCCGAGCGCGCTGATGGGTATGCAGAATCAATTACCCTCACTCAGGACAAGCCTGAGTTCTCTCCTTTCCATTCCGTGATCAACATGCCAAAGGGCTCCACCATCACGATCACTGCTCAGTTACGCCAAACAATCAGTCAGTGCACTCCCGATGCCCTCAGTGAAACAACTACTCGTTTCAGCTGGGGACGCTTGGGTGCTGACAAATCAAAGCAGACCGATCTTGAGCTAACTGGGAAGATTGCCTGTGCAAGTGCAACTTCCACGCCGACGGCAACACCTTCAGCGACTCCAACCCCCACTTCAACGCCTACCGTGCCTTCAAGTGATGATCAGACGCGTTCTGCGACTGCAACGCCCCTACCGACGGCAACTCCGACCCGGCACATTCACGAGAGCCAGTCGAACGTTCAGCCCCGGCCCAGACAGAACGAGGCTCGCCCTGCCCCTGCCCCGGCTCGTCGAGTACAAGTCTTCGCTCCCGGTTCACCGAACCGTCCGAGCGCACAGGAAGCAGTGCGTCGCAATGCTGCTGCTCAACAGGCTCAGTCAGCTTCCCGTCAGCAGCAAAACACAAACACTGCGGCCCAACGTAATAATGCTGCACCCGCCGCTCCGACGCGGGCGAGCAGCGATGCCACTCCCACTGCTGCTTCCCAAGCTCCTGTAGAGAACCAAGACAACTCGCAGCTGGTTGATTCCAGCTATGGTTTCAACGCGAACGGTCGCCGCGGCGGCTTGATGAGTGACGTCGAAGCCAATAGCGCGGTTGCAGTTGCTGCACTGCTCGTCACTGCTGGCGCCGGCGCGCTGGCGACCTTCCACAAGGGCAAGTGAAACACTCTCGTTGATTTTCCCTGGTACCTATCACTCGATAGGTACCAGTTTTCTTTTTATATTCGAAGAGTTCCTTACGCTCTTCTGAGACGCACAAGCAAGTGCTGCCCGCAACGAGGATAAAGAAGCGCTGGGCTGACCGTGCAGCCCAGCGCTTGTGTCGTTTCAGATGACCTTAGCGGCGTCCAAACTTCGCACGCATCACGCGTGCCAAGGCAAGTTCAGCGAAAGCATCCACCAGAAGAGCACCACCGAAAACACCCGAGAAGATCTTCCATCCCGAACGCGGCTTCGCAGCCTTCACCGCAGAAACCAGTAGCGCCGCACCGGCCGCTGCTTCAATAGAAGCGAGAGCTGAAAGAATCCAGGGGCGGTCAGAAACGACCGCCATATAGGCCTTCTGAATAGCGCTGGGATCTTCTTCCTTGTTCCCGGTCATCATGATGTCAACACTACGACCGATGGCATTCGAGATGCCGCGCGCGTTGTGGAGAACCGCACCTTCAACATCCCCGGCTTCAATCGTGCCCTGTAGGAACTCTGCCACGCCGTGAGGCAGCGCAAGCGCCTTCACAACGGCAGTAATTGCATGAACTCCGTTAAGGTCCTGAGCGGCCAGCAATGCCTCGACATCAGCACCCGGGACATGTGCCGCGATTTCGCGAAGGGCGGGGCGATCTCCCACTAAATCGACCACGGAAGGATCCACAGACTCGACAGAAACGGAACCGGTCACGATACGCGTTGTCATTCCCCAGTTATGGGTGAGCACATGCTCGAGATGCTCATCGGTCACCAAGTACAGATGCAAATCACCATCGGACATCGCCAAGGAAACCAGCGGAAGATCACCGAAGTTCCATCCTGACTTGTCTTCGGGAATTTCTGCCAACAGTGCGCGATACCCATTGTTCAGCTCGACATCTGCGACATCAACACCCTCAAGCGCGGCCAACAGCGGAACCGAGGACGCGGGAGTACGACCGATCTCAACGACACGAACACCCGACTCTGATTCTTCGACCTCTTCAGGAAGGAAATCAGCCAGAGGGCTATCACCCTGAGGAAGAGCATCGATATGTTCTCCGCCCAAACGCACTTCTGCTTTAAAGTGCGAAGCTAACTGAGAAGCAAGCTCGCTGACCGTAATTCCTGCTTGCACATCCTGAGCACCTTCAGCAAGTGTCGCGACTCGCCCGTTCTCAACCGCAATATTGAGACCCAGCAGCTGAGGAGTTGCCTCAAACCACTCCAATTGGGCCAAAACGGAACTTTCACGGAGCACGTGCACAACTTGATCGGGATCAAGCTGGGAGGCAATCATCATTCCCTCAACGCGGGTCCATGTCGCATCAGTCATCATTGTCATCCTTCCGAAGACCCTGAGAATCGTCCTTCGACTAGCTACAAGTTTAGCCTGTCCTTCCGACCGATAGGCACATCACAACAGAAAAGGTGAGGGCACCCATTTGGGTGCCCTCACCTTTCAGTGCTAATGAAGCAGTTCAGAAGCGATCAGCGCATCTTGGTGCCGACCGAGCCCAGACGCTCAGCAGCCTCAACGACGCGTGCAGCCATACCGGCTTCAGCTTCCTTGCCCCAAGCGCGAGGATCGTACTTCTTCTTGTTGCCGACCTCGCCGTCAATCTTGAGGACACCCTCGTAGTTGGTCAGCATCCAGTCGACGACCGGGCGGGTGAAGGCGTACTGGGTGTCGGTGTCAACGTTCATCTTGATGACGCCGTTGGCAACTGCCAGTGCGATCTCTTCGTCGGTCGAGCCGGAGCCACCGTGCATGACCAGGTCGAAGGGACGGTGATCCAGACCGTAGTGAGCAGCGACCTCTTCCTGGATGGTGCCCAAGAGCTCGGGACGCAGCTTGACGTGGCCGGGCTTGTACGCACCGTGCACGTTGCCGAAGGTCAGAGCGGTGATGTAGCGGCCATTCTCGCCCAGGCCCAGGGCCTCAACGGTCTTGATGGCATCTGCGGTCGAGGTGTAGAGCTTCTCGTTGATTTCGCCAACGACGCCGTCTTCTTCGCCGCCCACGGCGCCGACCTCGATCTCGAGGACGGTGTGGGAGTCAACGGCCAGCTGGAGCAGGCGCTTTGCGATCTCGAGGTTCTCATCCAACGGAATGGCGGAGCCATCCCACATGTGGGACTGGAACCAGGGCAGACGACCTGCCTTAACTTCCTCGGCCTCCATGTGCATGAGCTGCTCGGTCCAGGAATCCAGGTTCTGCTTGGCGCAGTGGTCGGTGTGCAGAGCAATGGTGACGTCGTAGTTCTTTGCGACCTCACGAGCGTAGGCAGCCATTGCCAGCGAGCCGGCGATACGGTCCTTGACGGTGGAACCTGACCAGTATTCAGCGCCACCCACGGAAACCTGGATGATGCCATCGGATTCGGCATCAGCGAAACCGCGAAGTGCAGCGCTCAGAGTCTGAGAAGAGGTCACGTTAATTGCCGGGTACGCGAACTTTCCGTCACGCGCACGGTTGAGCATTTCGTTGTAAACCTCAGGGGTTGCGATGGGCACAGGAGCCTCCTAATTGATGACAACATTTGTCGCTTCATATTGTCCCACATTTGCAGAAGAACATCACTGGACTATTGGCCCTCAGATCGAAGTCGTTTGAGCAAGGTATCACTCCCCCTGCTCAACGCTGATCAGAGACCAGTTTTAGACCTACTAAAATACGCCTTCTATATAGGGTGTACTCTTCTTGTCCCTTTTCCCAATATAGGTGGGTGGTTTTTTGGAACGATTCAAACGCGCGCGAATTTGGCTTCACTCTCCGCAGACTTCGTGAGGAACACGGACTCTCACAAGAAACCTTGGCCTACCGTTCTGGCGTGACGAAAAACCAGATTCAACTACTGGAATCAGGACGCGCTTCGGGACGCAAAGGCGAAGCCGGCGCCTCCAATCCACGCATGACAACACTCAGCGGCATTGCACAGGCGCTCGGCATGAGCATCTCTGCACTCCTCGCCGAGGCAGGACTCTAAACTAAAAACTCAGCGTTTTAGTAGTGCGACATGACCGGAGTACCAATCTCCGACCACTGATACACCCACTGCGCCTCTTCAACTGGCATGTTGATGCAGCCGTGTGAACCGCCGGGTCCGCTCCAGCCGAACGAATCCTGCCAAGGGGCACCATGGAATGCGTAGGAGCCAGTCCAATAAGTCACCCACGGCACTCCCTTCGCGCAGTAAGGCCAATCTGGAGTGCACCCCATATCCTGCGCCTCATACTTGAGGTATACGCTGTAGAGTCCCGTGACAGTCTCATGACCAGGCGAACCCGGAACAATCGCGACCGGACCGTGGACAACGGTGGCACCCTCATAAGCGGTAACGGAGTTGTTTCCAAGATTGATCTCAAGCCACTTCTCACCCGGGGCAGCCTGATAAACCAGGTTTTCAGCTCCATCAGCAATGAGCTTGCGTTCATAGGTAGCCGGAGTGACGTCGTAGCTGAAGTTTCCCTCGAACTTCTTATTGTCCTTGAGCGAAGTAATCACCGAGGTAGCGAGTGCATCAAGATCCTTGACCTTGCGACCATCAACAGCCTTCTTCGGAGTCTGAACGATATCGCCAGCAGAGTTGACATTGTGGCGGCCATTCACAGGATCTCGGTTTGTTTCTTCACCCTGAGAACGTACCCACTCGCGGATGCGCTCTTCATCAACCACGGGCTGTTTCAAGGAACCATCATCGGCCAGAGCGATCTTCACCCATCCAACCCGATCCTTCGAGCTGGCCTCGATCGTCTCTTCACCATCGGAGATCTCAACGGGAATCTGCGCAAGCTTATTTGCGGCCTCGGCGATGGTCTGCGCGCTCGCATCATCAACCACGGGAAGAAGGTTAGTTGCACTCAACTGCACTTCTCCCCCGCGAAGCATCCGCGCGGCCTCGTCCAAGGAATTGCGCAGGGCGTCATAGGGAACACCACGCCCAGCCTGGGACTTGGTTGAGACAAAGGACTCCTGATCCTCGGCTGGACGAACAGTAGCGTCAACCACCGGAGTTCCCAGTGAGGAGGCAATCGAGTTCGACAGGTCTTTCATCTTCAGGTCGTCGACACTGATTGCAGCTGGTACGTCATTGTGAACGAAAATCGCCTTGAACCGATTAAACAGGTTCGAATTCGCGGCAAGCGCCCGGTCCGCGCTCCCCTGCGGATCAACGGTTATTCCCATATCGGAAAGCGTCAGGGGTGTCGAATGCCCCTCAACAACGACATTGACCTGCATCGTCTTCGCGCGTTGATCAACCATCTGTGTGATTTCATCCCGGGTCATTCCCGATACCGACTGACCTGCCACACTGACGTTGGGCAGCGCACGCGCCGAATAGTGCAGGGCATAAGCAACCCCAGCCGCACACAGAGCGATCAGAACGCATCCAAGCGTTACACCGATCACAAGCGGCTTACGCAACCGTGAAGATTTATGTTCAGACATCCTCTCCATCCTACTGATTTCACAACATTTTTGCTTGAAATTCTCAGATTGTGCACATCTGTGTCACCCACATATCTTCAGACAGCCCAGATTGTTTCCTGTTACCCTATTCCAACTGGTCGGGGGTACCGTTAGAGTAGGCGGACCCCAGGAGGGATAAACGTGAGTGACCTTCGTCTTCTTGTCGTTCCGGGGGGCACTTCCCCGGCATCTGTAGCGATGGCTCATGCCTCGCTACACAAGCTCGCAGAGCTGTATGAAGAGCGTCAGGCAGACCCCGATCATCCCGCGCCGCACACCGTTGTTGTTATTCGAGACCCAGAGCTCGTCCCCCCATCGAGTTTGCGCACAGCTGCGACCACACCGCGTGAGGCCTTCCCGCCCGAGCTCTACCCAGAGCTTGCCGACCGCATCGACGCCCCCTCTCTTTTTGACAACATCGATCTGGTTTTGGCCTCCTCTGGTTCATCTGGTGAACCGCGATTAGTTGGCCTCTCCATCGATGCATTGATGGCCTCGGTCAAGGCGACGCATTCCGTTCTAGGAGGACCGGGGCGTTGGATCTTGGCGCTGAGTTCTCACCATATCGCGGGCGCTCAGGTACTCATGCGCGCTGCCGCGACCGAAATTTCTCCTCAGATCGTCGATTGTTCCCACGGTTTCAATCCAAAGGATCTGCTTCCCGCGATTGCGGGGGCAACCTCCGATCCCTCTCTGCCGGGCTATCTGTCACTAGTCCCGACCCAATTGGTTGATTGCCTGAACGCTGGCGACGAAGTCGTCAGTGCACTGGCACGCCTCCACACCATCTTGATCGGCGGGACTCGTCTTGATCCCGCACTGCGCCAACGCGCCGAGGACGCAGGACTCAGCATCATCGAATCCTTCGGAATGACCGAAACCTGCGGCGGCTGCGTGTACGACGGCGTTCCACTTCCCGGGGTCATGGTGCGCACCCTCGAATGGGACGGTGCCACCCGTATCGCTATCGCCGGCCCAGTCTTACTGACGCGCTACCTTGTCGGCGACACCCCATTCCACGACGAGGCCGGCACCCGCTGGTTTATCAGCGGGGATACCGGCGTGATCGACGCCGGTGGGCGTCTGAAAGTTTTGGGGCGCGCCGACGACATGATCATCTCCGGAGGGCTGAACATTCCGCCCATCCGAGTCGAGGATGCCCTGAAGAACGTAGCCGGCATCAAGGACGCGTGGGCGCTGGGATTAGACGATGAAAAATGGGGACAAGCGTTGTCCTGTCTTGTTGTCCCCGAGGACGCTCCTTCCTTCCCTCCCCCACCTGATTTTGTTGAGGAACAGGGGCATCGCATTCGCGAGGCCGTTTCTTCCCAGATCGGTCGCCCGCAGGCACCGCGTCGCGTGATCTTCGTTTCTTCGATTCCGCAGCTTTCTTCCGGAAAGGTCGATCGCATTGCCGCACGCCAGCTCGCCCAATCACTCACGGGGACAGAGTCTGAGTGGCGCCGATGAGCAGTGAGAATAGGCGGCAAGCAAGCCTAGGCGACTGGGTTGAAGGTGCCAGGCTGCGCACCCTTCCTGCTGCTGCAGCCCCAGTCTTCGTCGGCGTTGCCGCGGCTTTCGCCTTGGGCGCTGTTCATCCGGAACGCTCAGTCCTGGCGCTTTTTGTCGCACTATTGCTTCAAGTTGGCGTGAACTACTCCAACGACTACTCCGACGGCATCCACGGAACGGATGACCAGCGAAGCGGGCCCCAACGTTTGACCGGGTCAGGGCTTGCGCGGCCTCGTACTGTTTTAAAGGCGGCACTGGAGTGCTTTGCCGCAGCCGGCGTCCTTGGGTTGATCCTTGTTGCAATCAGTGGAACGTGGCCTCTGATCGCCGCGGGTATTGCTGCGGTTGCAGCAGCCTGGTTCTACACGGGCGGGAAACACCCCTACGGCTATATGGGAATCGGCCTATCGGAACTCTTTGTCTTCGTTTTCTTCGGACTGATGGCGACCGTTGGAACGACATGGACACACATCCCTTCAGCGCCTTGGTGGCTGTGGCTTATGGCCTCATGCTTGGGTCTGATGTCGGTGGCGATGCTCATGGTCAACAACATCCGCGACATTCCTACCGATAGCGTCACCGGGAAAATGACAGTGGCTGTTCGCTTGG
Organism: uncultured Actinomyces sp.; assembly: GCF_963542285.1. Taxonomy (GTDB): domain Bacteria; phylum Actinomycetota; class Actinomycetes; order Actinomycetales; family Actinomycetaceae; genus Pauljensenia. The sequence continues at coordinate 80,588 of NZ_CAUTWQ010000002.1, forward strand.
GACAGCGAGCTTCTCGAATCCTCTTTTCCCTGTGCCTATTGGCCCCAATCTCTGCCTTCTTTGCGCTTCCCGCAGCGATCGGCACCCATGTCATCATCTGCATTTTGGCGTCACTCGCGTGGATTCTGGCGATCTTCCAGCCGGTCTATTTGGTGTTGAGTGGAGTGAAGGGAAAGGACCTCATCATTGTCCTCAAGCACACCGGCTTTTTAACCTTGGGGTGGGCACTCTTCATTAGTGCACTCTTGATCTCAAGTACATTTGCCTGAACAACTGCTCTAAACTCAAACCATGGTACGCATTCTGTTCATCGTCGCATGGTTCGCCGCATCGATTTATGCAATTTCAGATTGGGCAACAACGCCTGCCGACAGAATGCCTATGAAGCTTTCTCGGATGACCTGGCTGGTCATCTTGGTCGTGACAGTTCCATTCGTTTCTCTTGGAGCAATTGCGTGGATCGTCCTCAAGATGGTCGCAAATGCCGAGGATCGTCAGGCACAATCCACTCCCAAAGCCCCAACCGCCCCAGACGATGATCCTGAATTCCTCTTCCGGTTGGAGCGCGATCTTCAGATGAAGCGTAAGCGCGAAGAAGAACGGAAGAATAAAGAAAACCCCTCCACCACTGAGGATGAAGGGGATGGACCCGAAGAAGGGCAGACGAAGAACTAGCGCTTGAGATGGCATTCAGACACCCCGGGGACCATATCCGATGCCTTGGATAGCAGGTGCGCAGCCGGCTCGTTATAGGTCATTCCAACCAGCACGTCATCGTCAAAAATGAGCGAGGTCAGCGAAGCAAGGGAGCATTGCCTTGACAGCGGTGAGTGTCTCAATGGCTGGTGACGGATCAACCGCTGAAGTGAAACGATGGGCATTTGGTGCGAAACCAGCAGCGCTTCATGGCCGCGCGCCTCACGCAATGCGCGAGCAACCGCACGGGTCATGCGCTGAGCAGCATGCGCATAGGACTCTCCCCAAGAGGGGCGCAAGGGGTTGACGTAGTAACGCCAGTATTCGGGGCGTGCAAGAACCCACGGATTCGCATTGACCGCTACACCTTCAAAAACCGATTCAGCCTCAATGAGGTTGTGATCATGTTCAATCTCAAGCTCGTAGGCAAGCGCGGTCGGCGCTGCGCTCATCTGGGCGCGCAACAGGGGCGAGGCAATGACGTGGGTAATATCAGCGCCGCTGTCGACAAAATACTCAGCGACGGCCTCGGCCATCTCAATTCCAAGGTCAGTTAAGCCATAACCGGGAAGGCGGCAGTACAAAACACCATCGGGATTATCAACTTCACCGTGGCGCATCACGTGAATAACAGTCTTCATGACAGTGCCTTTCTGGAGGTACCTCTGCGCTGAGGCAATACTGCGATGTATTCAGCGCATGCGTTGCGGGAGATATGCCGAAGGGCCCCACCAGTGGAGGGACCCTTCAAGAAGATCACTTCTTGTTGCGACGCTGGTGACGCGTCTTGCGCAGCAGCTTGCGGTGCTTCTTCTTCGCCATGCGCTTGCGGCGCTTCTTAATGACGGAGCCCATGGGGTTCCTCCCTCGAGTGTGTAGGTGCGGCAGAGGTGACTACCGCCTGACGTCAGGTGCCAAAAGGCACAGCAGGTTTATATTACCCGTTAATCCCCGCAACGCGTTCATCGATGTGATCAGTCAGACCGGCGCGGATCAGCTGTCCAACAGCTGACTCGGGTACGCGGAAGCTCTTGCCTACGCGAATTGCCGGCATTTCTCCGTTGTGAATCAGACGATAAACAGTCATCTTCGAGACGCGCATAATATCCGCCACCTCAGACACCGTCATAAAACGCGGGGCAGAGTGCTGATCCATTGATGACTCCCAGACGTGCAAAGATTATTTCCGTCCTATGATACGTGATTCACTCACCCAAAATGCAACTTTCTCCACTTCAATTTCATGCAATTACTTCAGTCACCTGTGTCACGTTATTCACATACGTTTCAGCCAATAGACTTTTAGGGCATTAGGATGAAGCTTGCGAGTGATTCTGGAGGTGACATGGCTCGTAGAAAACGGCGTCCTAGCACGCTTGGTCGGGCATCCGATCAGCATTCCTCTGCATCACATCGTCGTGCGCTCGCTCACTCAAGCCGAGGCTACGGACCAACAGGTATCCCGGAAGATCGACCGTCACCTACCGTTGTCTATCCCGCCGGAGTCAAGCCCTACATGCTTGAAGATTCCGGAATTCTCACTCGCTTCCGCGTCTGGTTTGCACATGAAGCTCGCTTTTCGCCCGCACGACTGGTGCTCATCGTTTTCGTCATGCTCATCGCATTCATCACCTGTCTGCTTGCCCTCCCCATCTCAACAGCAGCTGATGAACGCGCACCTTTCGTTGATATCCTCTTCACTGCAATTTCCGCGGTCTGCGTGACCGGCCTGACCGTTGTTGATACCGCGACGTATTGGTCAGTTTTTGGCCAAACCGTCATTGCGATGGGTATCTTTGTCGGCGGCCTAGGTGTCGTTACCCTGGCAACTATTTTGAGCTACGCCGTTTCGCGGCAGCTGGGACTCACACAGCGAATGTTGGCAACTGTGGAGACAAAAACCAGCGGTATGGGGCGGCTGACCGCTCTGCTGAAAGCGGTCATCGGCACCTCATTTATCGCCCAGATTTTGCTCACGATTGCTTTCGTTCCCCGCTTCCTTACCCTGGGCCATGAGACAGTATGGGAATCGCTCTTCCATGCGGCTTTTATGGCAATCTCGGTGTTCAATAATGCCGGCTTTGTCATCTTGAGCGGTGGCTTGGTCCCCTACCACACGGACTGGTGGATGCTCAGCCCCATTATTCTGGGAACCTTTGTCGGGGCGATCGGCTTTCCTGTCGTCTCCGATCTCTCACAACACTGGCGCACTCCCTCCAGATGGGCCCTGCATACGAAACTCACACTTTCGACATACATTCTTCTGGTTTTCTTTGGCACCATCACTTTCGCCATCACCGAATGGACGAATTCAGCCACCCTTGGCGATCTTGATATTTCCTCGCGATTGTTGAACTCCCTCTTGGCAGGGGTCAACACCCGCTCCTCGGGTTTATCTTCTTTAGACGTAGCGAATATGCGCCCCCAGACCCACTTCATCCAAGACATCATGATGATGATCGGTGGCGGTTCCGTATCAACCGCAGGTGGTATCAAGGTCACGACCTTCGCCGTTCTTTTGTTGGCTGCTGCTGCCGAAGCCCGAGGCGACCGCGACATAGAAATCTTCAGCCGACGCATCCCCCACTCGGTGCTTCGCCTGGCCGTTGCAGTGACCCTCTTGGGATCACTTTTGGTTGCACTCTCGACCGTCGTTTTGCTGACTCTGACCGGCTACACTCTTGATGTCGTTCTCTTTGAATCGATTTCCGCATTCGCGACCGTTGGACTTTCAACAGGTATTACTCCCGAGCTCCCAGCAATTGCAAAATACGTTCTTGCAGCCCTGATGTTTGCGGGGCGTACTGGAACCATGACCCTCGCAGCTGCGCTCGCTCTGCGCGATCGGCCTCGGGCAATTCGCCAACCAGCCGAGTCTCCGTTGATCGGCTAAGGCCGCGTCGCCCCACGAGCAAAAGCCCTCACTCGTGGGAGAATACGACTATGGCAGAAGAAAAGACCCTTGCATCAGGAACCCTGGTCATCGGATTGGGACGTTTCGGTTCAGCCGTTGCTCTCACCCTGGACAAGCTTGGCTACGAAGTGCTGGCAGTTGAAAAAGACAGCCGCCGCGTCCAGCAGTTCTCGGGTCGTATTCCCGTTGTCGAGGCCGACGCCTCCTCGATGGAAGCACTGAACCAGTTGGGAGCCAGGGATTTCTACTCCGCGGTCGTGGGGATTGGATCTTCCTTGGAGGCTTCGGTGCTCATCACTGCAAACCTTGTCGATATTGGAATGACAAATATTTGGGCGAAGGCCATCTCGCGCGAGCACAGTCGTATTCTTCGACGCATCGGCGCCCAGCACGTTGTCGCTCCCGAATTCGATGCCGGTCAGCGCACAGCCCACCTCGTTGGTGGACGCATGATCGACTACATCGAAATGGACAAGGACGGCTTTGCCATCATGAAGCTCCGTCCGCCGAAAGAAGTGTGTGGTTTTACCCTCAGTGAGCTCGATCTTCGAGGCCGTTACGGCGTGAATGTGTTGGGGATCCTTCGTCCGGGGGCGCCCTTTGAGTACGCCGACCCGACGACTCGAATTAACCGCGAAGACACCATCGTGGTTTCAGGAGATACGCGACTTTTGGAGCATTTCGCAAACCGACCCTAAGTGGCAGCTTCACTTTCCTATTCTGTGCATACACCGTGTTATTAACGTGCACGGATAGGAATTCTATGTGCGCACGAGGCCAAACTGGACGCAGATGCCGGTGGTGTGGTTTAGCGTAGGGATATGGCGAAAGAAAAAAGTGTGTACCGCTGCAGCGAATGCGGTTGGACCTCACCCAAATGGGTTGGCCAGTGCAGAGAGTGCCATCAATGGAACTCCATGGAAGAGTCCGGCCCCTCTGTTTCCGCTCCGGGTGCGGCTGTCGCACTCACGCCTCGTCAGCCCGCTCAGCCCATCAACAACATCAGTGCTGAGCGCGCGCGGTCCAAGCCGACGGGAATCAGCGAGTTTGACCGTGTTCTCGGTGGGGGTATTGTTCCCGGAGCTGTCATCCTTCTTGCCGGTGAACCCGGGGTTGGAAAGTCCACTCTTCTTCTGGACGTTGCTTCGACCTGCGCCGCCCAGGCACCGGTCTTGTACATCACCGGCGAAGAGTCTGCTTCACAGGTCAGGGGGCGCGCAGAACGTATTGGCGCCCTGCACCCACAACTTTTCCTTGCGGATGAAACATCGCTTTCCACGGCTCTTGGGCAAATTGACGCGACCAACCCTTCTCTGGTCATCATCGACTCGGTTCAAACTCTTCAATCCGACCGGCTCGACGGCAGTGCTGGTAGCGTTGCACAGGTTCGCGCCGTTGCAACAGCGCTGATCCGCGTTGCAAAGGAACGATCAATCCCAATTCTCCTTGTAGGCCATGTGACTAAAGATGGCGGCATTGCCGGACCCCGCCTACTCGAGCACTTGGTGGATGTCGTCTGCCAATTCGAAGGCGATCGACACACGCGCCTTCGCTTGCTCCGAGCTGTCAAAAATCGTTACGGCCCCACCGATGAAGTGGGCTGCTTCGAACTGGGTGACACAGGAATTGTTGGTTTGACAGATCCTTCGGGTTTGTTCCTTTCCCAGTCCCAATCTGCGGTTCCAGGCTCGTGCGTCACCGTCACTCTTGAGGGACGTCGTCCCCTCCCCACTGAGATCCAAGCTCTTGTTGCTCACACTTCTGCGGGTTCCCCTCGTCGAACCACCGTCGGAGTTGACCACTCACGCGTAGCGATGATTTTGGCAGTCCTTCAGGCACGCCTCGGTATTGATACCTCGGATTGCGACGTTTACGCCTCAACTGTCGGAGGTGCCCGCATCAGTGAGCCGGCTGCCGACTTGGCAACGGCAATCGGAATTGTCTCGGCCATTCGGGGAACTCCAACACGCAGCGCTCTGATTGCTTTCGGCGAAGTGGGACTCACAGGGGAGGTCCGGGCATGTACTGGCGTACGTCGCAGAATTCAAGAGGCTGCGCGCCTTGGATTCAAGGTTGCCATCATTCCCGCACAGGGAAGTGAAGAGGCCATGGGGATCGACGGAATTACGGTTCTGCCAATCTCGGACCTTGCCGGCGCGCTACGTGCCGCTATTCACTGAGTCTCTTCCTTCATTGTGCGGATACTCGAATACACTTAGAGCAGGAATCACGCATCGAAAGGCAGGATTCATGACATCAGATGCCGCTCTTCTGCGCAGCGCACTTCAAGATATCGCACCGGGCACGCCCCTTCGCGAAGGATTGGAACGCATCCAGCGCTCCCATACCGGCGGCTTGATTGTTCTTGGTGTCTCTCCTCAGCTTGAGGAAATGTGCTCGGGTGGTTTCGATCTCGATATCGAATTCACAGCCTCACGTCTACGCGAATTGTGCAAAATGGACGGCGCGGTCATCATCGACCCCACCGATTGGCGAATCCGCAAGGCAAATGTCCAACTTTTCCCCGATCAGAGCATCCCTACCGATGAATCGGGTATGCGTCACCGCACTGCACAACGCACCGCCTACCAAACCCACCTTCCGGTGCTCTCAGTTTCGGCGTCAATGCGTCTTATTTCCATCTACGTCGGCAAGTACCATCACATCGTTGAAGAACCCGAAGCACTGCTGTCTCGCGCTAATCTGGCCGTCGACACCCTAGACCGTTACAGCCAGCGTCTGGATGAGGTCCTTCAAACACTTACGATCTTGGAAATGCGTGATTCTGCAACTATCCGTGATGTCGCAACCGTCATGCAGCGCATGGAGATGATCCGACGCATCACCTCTGAAATCAACGAATACCTTGAAGAACTTGGTTCAGAAGGACGCCTTTTGGCTTTGCAGGTCGATGATTTGGTTCGCGGTTCAGGGTCCGAACGCGCATTGGTTCTTCGCGACTACACCCGTGATGCCTCCGCGGTCTCAACCGCAGAAGCAGCCCTCTCGGAGCTTGCCAGCGATCGTCTGGTTGATCTCGCGGCTATCGCTAACGTGCTGGGCTTGGGCGTTTATGATCCCACTGACCTAGATCGCACCATCCAACCGCGTGGCGTGCGAGCTCTTTCTTTGGTTCCTCGTCTTCCATGGAATGTCATCAAAGACATCACCAGTCATTGGGAGAACCTTGCGGACCTGCGTGAAGCAACAGTTGAGGATCTGCAGCAAATCGAAGGCATCGGCCCCTACCGCGCAAAGCTCATCCGCGAAACGCTCGAGAATCAATTCTCAATGGCTGCTACGGGGATTGTCGGCTGGTAGTCAGCTGGTAAGACAACTACAAGCTCCCCCCAACAAGCCCTACGTTTGGGCATTCCCCATTGCCCCTAACCTCAGTGGGGAAGAATTCTAATGGCCTTCTTCACCCTGCGGCGCGCTCGTCGCTTCAGAAGTGCTGGGCGAGGGCTCAGGCGTTGCTTCAGTTGTTGGCTGAACCGGCTGAGTCAAAGTGAATACCCGTTCATCTCCGACCGTCTGGCCATTCAACAGCAGCTGTAAACGATATGTTCCAGCTGGAGCAGGATCGGTCGCACCATCGGAATTCCGGTCCTTCGCATCGCACCCCGAGTAGAGCCCGCCATCCCATGTGAGACCACCATTCCACGTATCTCCGGGAATCAAGAGCAAGGTCGCACTCTCGCGATCACGCTGGCACTTCGAACCGTCATATACCGTTTCATCACCGGTGGAAATCTTGAAATCAATGTGCCCAAACTCAAAAGAACAGGCGACTCCCGCACGGTTTTCAATAGCGACCGAAATGTTCTGTGCTTGGCCGACTTCACCACCAGAAATGGTCGGTCGAACCGTCAGATCTGCCGAGGCACAGGCGGGAATACGAACTCGCCCTTCCGCATCGACAATTCCATCGGCCGTGGCCTGTTCACCATCTTTAAGCGCTGCGGTTCCAGAGCGCGTCACCGTCGCGGTGGGCGTCGGCGAAGGAGTTGCAGAAGCGCTGGGAGTGGCCTCGGGCGCGGAAGACTGAGTGACCGCTGAAACGGCCTTTGCAATCCCCCACACAACAAGTGCAATGATCACAAGCAATCCAAGTCCGGTGATAATACGCCTGACCCACAGGGAAGGGGGCACCTGTCCCCCAGCCGGCTTTCTTGGAGGGGTCCCACCCGAACGAGCTGTGGGACGAGCACCCGGACGTCCTGCGCGAGGAGCCCTTGAACGTGATGTTGAGGCCGAAGAAGACCGTGGCCTATTGGGCATGAGACTACCTTCTCCCCTCAGATGCATCGCTCTTACGAGCTTTCACACGTTGTGCTCCAAGAGTGCCCTTGTCACGCCGAGTGCGTGACTTCATCACCTCAGTGTCATCATCCTTTGGATCAATGACGCACCAGCGTTCAACGATCACTCCGACAATGCCCCACACACCAGCACCGAGCGCACACATCAGTCCGCAAATTCCAGCGTAAACACTGGTCTGTGCTTCCCAGCGAGCGAGGAAGGCCAATGACATACCTGCTAAAAGTCCAGCGCTGATCCCACCACCAAGCGCACTCGCGCGAGCGAACATTGCGATTCGGAAGGCTGATACAGCGTCAACCCAGGTAGTCTTATGCGCTCGAAAGCGCCGAACCTGGATCCCCATCCAGAGAAGTACGCCAGCAACAACAACAAAAACCAGGGCCAGGGCGGGATGAATAATCCACGGCCCCGCACCCTGACGAATCGCAAAGGCGGTTGCGGCTGCGGCAAGCGCCGAGGCAGCCGCTGCCTCGGCGATCAACAGCACAATACTCAGTGGCTTCATGAATCCTCAGGACGACGACGGAAGACTGGAATCTGACCGGTAATGCTTGGACGGATTGTCACGTCGCGGTTGACAGAGGAGGGGGTCTGCGAGCCGGGAGTTATTGGTCCCTGATCAATGGAGTCATCGAGTTTGGGATCAAGAACATGACTGTAGCGAGGCGGCAAGCTCGGCGAAGGACGACCCACGTCCTCACGCGGACTCAGCGCACTGGAATCATCCACAACACGTACGTCCTCAGAGAAGTTCCAGCCCGGCAGCGCACGCGAGGCGCGAGCCTGTGAAGCGGACTTCCGCTGGGCCGAGGCAGCCGAAGGCTTCGCGCCCGAAGCGTTTTGTGCAGGTGGGGCACTCTCTGTACGTGCACGTCCCTGCGTGGGGGCCGAGGCTTGATTTCCCGCTGACGAGGCCGACTCGGGACGGCGAGCAAAGAGCGAACTACGCCTTGGCTGGGTATCTTCCGTTCCGGGATTCTGTTGCTCTTGAGGAGCAGAAGCGCGGTGCGAGGGCTTTGCACGATGAGACTGCGCTGCAAGACGGTCAGTACGTGCACGGAAAGGACGCGGCGAATTAGCCGTCGAGATACCCGTTCCTTCTTCGGTTACCGGACGCCAACGCGGGCGACGAGTCCGGCGCCCAACGGGAACCTCAGCTGTAATCGGTGAAGTTGAGCGAGAATTCTGCGCTGGCTCTTGCGCGCTTGGGGTATTGGCAGACTGCGGTGCGGCCTCGGGAATGGGTTGAGGAAGCGTGCTGTTGTGCATGCGTTCGAGGAGCGAGTGACGCTCGACCACGGGGGGTTCGGGCTCAGCAGAAGGGACAGGACGACGAGGCTCCAAAGAGACCATGCCCGAAGCGAGGTTGGTGGAAGCCGCAGTCGTATCTGCCGGAGACGGGGTGGCCGACAGGCGCAGTCGACGAAGCGGAGGTGCACTCACGGGAGAAGGTGCAGGAACCTGGCGGCTCGCGAGCTGCGCGGGCACCTCACCGGAAGTATCCACGGGAGAGGACACGGAAGTTTCTTTGGGCTCAGGCGCGGGTTGAGCGGCGGAAACTGCTGAGGGAGAAGGCTTCGACAGCTCAACATGGCGCGATTCAACGGATTCAACCGGGGCCCCCCAGCGATCCCACAAGCGATGCCAAGTCACATCGGTGCCTTCATCAGTGGGCGCAAGGCCAGAACGCGATGCTTCGGGAAGCATATCCAGGCGACTCGGACGCGAGGACTGGGAATTTGTCTCAAGCTTCAGCGGACGCAGCTGCTGAGCATGATCGAGGCGCGGAAGGCGCATCCTGTGAAGAAGTTCGTCCGAATCAGCGATCACCGATTCGGGATCTTCGAGCCAGTCCCCCACTGCGTCAAGAATTCCACCACGATCCGGAGCCTGTTCGATAAGCTCCGATGCGGCGCCGAAGCCGGAAAGCTCAGCCTTAGGCTGGGCCATCAGCCACGGAGAGAGCACAAAAGCACGCTGGTGTGCACGCGGATGCGGCAGTGTCAGACGTGGGTCATCCGAGCTCACGCCGTCAATTTGAATGATGTCGATATCGATGGTGCGCGAGCCCCAGACTTCATGACGCACACGACCCAAGTGTGCTTCAAGCGCGTGGATTCGATCCAAGAGCTGAAGGGGTGCCATAGACAGTGTTCCCATAGCCACGGCATTCCAATAATCAGGCTGAGGCTTTTGTCCGGGACGCAATACAGCACGAGTACGAACCAGAGGTGAAACTTGAGTAATTTCCACGCCATCCCAGCTGGACATTTCGTCAATCGCTCGCTTAAGGGTGACGGGAACATTGCCCAGATTTCCACCAAGTGCGAGCACTAGTGCGCGTGGAACCGAGGGTGCGTCAAGTTCGTCCTCGGCAGGCTCTTCGCGCTGTGCTGCTTTGCTGTCCTCCTGAGCGGTGTCCACCACTAGCTCCGAGGCCGTGGCGGGCTGCTGCGGCGCTGCGGGAGAATGCAGCTGAACAGGCTTATCCGAATCGGGGGCCTGGGCTTCCTCTTCCTGGGAAGCTACGGCATCTGATGGTGCACTGGGCGCAGAGGGAGCAGGTGACAGATCCTCATCAGCATCGGGAGCGCTGGGGGGAACAACATTCGATGCCGCGACGAAAGGAAGCGGGATATCGCCCTTGCGGATCGTCACCGAAACATCGGTAAAGGGAACCTCAATTGGCGCTTCAGGCTTGTGGACAATAACCTCCACGCCACGAACACGCGAATCTTCAAGAGCCGCATCAGCGATCTTGTGGCCAAGTGTTTCAATCAGACGAACCGAGGGGCCCACAAGGATCGCGTGAGCTTTCTCTGCAATTTCGGCGTAAGAAACCGTATCGGCAATGTCATCACTGAGTGCAGCACGATCGGTATCAACCCACAAAAGCAGGTCAACAGTGAAGGTTTGAGGAGCGCTCCACTCCTTTTCGAGAACTCCGTGGACAGCCTCAGCTGTAATACCGCGTAACGCGATCACATCGAGCTGTCCCACTGTGCCCTCACCTCCCTGCACGTACAAGCTTTGCTTGTTGGCTTATGGCATGGACCCTGACGGCCCATATTCCGTCTGAAAGCGCGCGCCGAGATATATCGAGAGTTGCTTCATCTCGGTCCGAAAGGGGGGACTGACCGAGGAAGCGTTTTCGGGACGCACCTATAAGAACAGGGTACCCAAGCTCAGCAAAAATGGGCAGCGACGCGACGAGAGACCAGCATTGTTCGTTATTCAGTGAAAAACCCAGTCCCGGGTCAACAATGATGCGCTCAGGATCAACCCCGGCCTCGAGAGCATCACGAACCTGAAGGGAAACACGCTCTCTCAGAGCAACTGCGATGGGCTGATCACCGTAGTCGAAAGACTCTTCAGGCATCCCCGGAAGCGCTCGATAGTGCTGAATAACATAGGCACAGGATGTCGAGGCAACGGCAGCATTCATCTGCGGATCCCAGCGTCCTCCACTGACATCATTGATGATCGCAGCACCCGCGTCTGCCGCACGACGTGCTGTCAGCGCGTGCAGGGTATCCACAGAAACAACAACCCCCGATGCAGCAAGGCGTTGAATAATCGAGCCGATTCGCCCCCATTCTTCGTCCTCGCTGATTCGCGTGGAGTTCGGACGTGTTGATTCGCCGCCCAAGTCGACCAGGTCCGCGCCTTCCTCAAGCATTTGCTGAGCATGGTCGAGTGCTGCCCCCGGATCCAGAAAACGTCCCCCATCCGAGAAGGAATCTGGGGTGACATTCAAAATGCCCATGACAAGCATTCGATCCCTTGGCAGATCAATCCCTTCGGGAAGACGAGGCGGTTGTGCACCTCCCGCGAGTGCCCAGGAGGAAGAGGCCTCGACAGAAGTCATCGGCGGACCCCGCCCAATGCCAAAGACATCATTTCCGCACGAGTGGCGTCACGCTTGACAATTCCGCGAAGTGCGGAGGTCACTGTCGAGGAGCCCGGCTTGGAGATCCCTCGCATCGTCATGCACATGTGCTCGGCCTCGACAACGACAATGACACCCTGAGGTGCAAGAACCTCATCGATCGCATCCGCGATCTGAGCTGTCAGACGTTCCTGAACCTGCGGGCGACGCGCATAGCCTTCGACGACGCGCGCGAGCTTTGAAAGCCCCGTGACGCGGCCGCCCTTGGGGATGTACCCCACGTGCGCATGCCCATAGAAAGGCAGCAAGTGATGCTCGCACACAGAGTAGAAGGGAATATCGCGGACCATGACAATCTCATCAGTGCCCACTTCGAAGGTGGTCTTGAGATGGTCACGAGGATCTTCTTCGAGGCCGCTGAGAAGTTCACGCCACGCACGACCCATCCGCGCAGGAGTATTGCGAAGCCCCTCACGGTTAATGTCTTCACCGACGGCTTCAAGAAGCGCGCGTGAGGCGTCTTCAACTCCTTGTTGATCGTAACTCACTGGGCATTCTCCTCGGGTGCGATACCACCATCGGGGTCATCCAGAACCTCTGCGGGAGCAGCTTGTTCAGCCGCTGGATCATCAGCAGATTCGGACTGCGCGCGATCACTGAGGGGCATAGCGATCGGATTTCCCATAACCGCGCCCTGAACCGCTCCTTCCGCACCGTAATTCCACACCGGACGTTCATCTTGCTTGATGACATCCTTGAAGATCTCAGCAAGCTGAGCTTCATCCAGGGTTTCTTCTTCCAAAAGACGCTGGGCCAAACGATCCAGAACCGCGCGGTTCTTAGTCAAAATCTCCCAAGCCTCACGGGTTGCGTTATCCAAGAGGGCACGCACTTCCTGGTCAACAACAGAAGCAAGCTCATCAGAATAGGAACGCTCAGCACCTCGACCGGTACCATAACCGGTCATCGGATCCGAATCATCCGCAGTCAAACGAACGTTACCCACGCGATCGGACATGCCATATTCAGTAACGAGCGCACGAGCCTGAGAGCTGGCCTTCTGGATATCGTTCGAGGCACCGGTTGAAGGATCACGGAAGACGATTTCTTCGGCAACGCGACCTCCCATTGCATAGACCAGATCGTCAAGAATCTGATTCCTGGTCTTGGAGTAGCGGTCTTCGGTGGGCAGCACCATGGTGTAGCCCAGCGCGCGTCCACGCGGAAGAATGGTGACCTTCGTGACCGGATCCGTGTAGCGCAATGCCGCTGCACACAGGGCGTGACCGCCCTCGTGATACGCGGTCACCAGCTTGTCGTGGTCATTCATGACACGAGTGCGCTTTTGCGGGCCGGCAATCACACGGTCAATGGCCTCGTCGATCGCGCGGTTATCAATCAAGTCAGCATTTGAACGAGCCGTCAGCAACGCGGCCTCGTTCAAGACATTTGCCAGATCCGCACCGGTGAAGCCGGGAGTGCGCTTTGCGATCATATGCAGATCAACATCATCGGTCAGGGGCTTGCCCGCAGAGTGCACGCGCAGGATTGCCTCGCGTCCCTTCAGATCGGGGGCTTCAACCGCAATCTGTCGGTCAAAACGGCCCGGACGCAGAAGGGCGGGATCAAGAATATCGGGACGGTTTGTCGCCGCGATGAAGATCAGGTTCGAGGAATCGTCAAAGCCGTCCATCTCAACGAGCAGCTGGTTGAGCGTCTGGTCGCGTTCATCAGAACCACCACCATAACCAGAACCGCGGTGACGACCGATCGAATCAATTTCATCGACGAAGATAATCGCGGGAGCAACCTTCTTTGCGCGGGATACAAGATCACGCACACGCGAAGCGCCAACACCGACATACATCTCAAGGAATTCCGAACCTGCGATGGAGAAGAAGGGAGCCTCAGCTTCACCCGCCACAGCCTTCGCCAGCAGGGTCTTACCGGTTCCAGGAGGCCCGTAGAGCAGAACACCGCGAGGAATGCGCGCACCGACCTTGCGGAACTTCTCGGGGGCAATCAGGAACTCGCGAACTTCTTCAAGTTCCTCAACGGCCTCGTCTTCACCAGCCACGTCTGCAAAGGTGACGTTCGGGCGTTCCTGGTTAAAGTCCTTGGTGCGGCTCTGGCCAAAGGGCCCCATCATCTGGGATCCACCCACACGCCTCATAAAGAACCAGAAAAGCCCCATGACCAGTGCCAAGGGAAGGATCGCGGCAAGGGTAGAACTCAGGAAGGAGGACTGCGGGTAGTACGCATCCCAGCCTTTACCGGGATTAGCATTCTCAATCGACTCAACAATTGACTGCGATTGCGTGCGCGCATAGGTGAAGCTGATGTTCCGACCTAGGCTTCGTTCGGGGTCATTGGCACCAGTGGACTTGTGGGTCCACGGGTCCTTCAACACCAAGTTGACCTGCTGAGTTCCATCGTTCACGACGACGCGTTCAATCTCAGCTTCCTTCAGGATCTGAAGACCTTCGGAAGTATCCACCGATTGCGGCTGGAACCACGTCCACAGGAAGAACAGGGCAATCACCAGAGGAAGCAACGGGATTGCAACAAGCCCCCAGGTGTTCCTCTTCTTCTTGTTCTGAGTGTTATCTGCCATGGATTTACCTTTCAGCCGCCGTATACGTGCGGTGCCAGGGTCCCAACGAAGGGAAGTTGACGGTAGTGCTCTGCGTAGTCCAGTCCGTAGCCCACAACGAATTCATTCGGGATATCGAAACCGACGTACTTGACCTCGACCGGGACCTTGAGGGCTTCGGGCTTGCGCAGGGCAGCAGCAATTTCCACAGAGGCTGCGCCTCGAGCCAGAAGGTTTTCGCGAAGCCACGACAGAGTCAGTCCAGAGTCAATGATGTCTTCGACAATCAGGACATCACGGCCGGTGACGTCTGTATCGAGGTCTTTGAGGATACGGACAACGCCGGTCGACTTAGTGCCTGCACCGTAGGAGGAAACAGCCATCCAGTCCATCGAGAGAGGAGTGTGGAGGTGGCGCGAGAGGTCGGCAACGACCATGACCGCGCCCTTGAGGACACCCACAAGAAGAATTTCTTTGCCCTGGTAATCGGCATCAATTTCAGCGGCAAGCTCAGCCATTCGGCGTGCCAGCTCGTCTTCCGTAACCAGAATGCGTTCGAGTGCGTTTCCCATGTCCTGTGCGTCCACAGTCCCATGTCCTTTCCTGTGCGGGTCCCGACTTTATAAGAGTGCCACATATACGCGAAGAGGCGCTCAGCATGGCAGAGTTTCTCGCTCTTGGCGCAACAAGGAAGAGTCAGCAGGTGTCATGGCAATGAGATACGCCTGCTTTCCTTTCCCCTTGCGTAAGAGTGTTCCCCCTGGAATCGAGATGGGCCCTTGTCCTGTCCAGTGGTCGATAAGTGCGCGTGCCTCTTGCAGATGTACGTAGCTCGGTGCGCCAAGTGCGCTCAGGTAACGGTGTAGGACGCGCATCTGCACCGCCTGGGGAATCTGCAGCAGGCACTCGATTTTGAGGATTCCCATTCCCGAGGCAGTATCCTCCCCTAGCGGCATCGCTTCCCACGCGCCTGTCCACACCTGGTTCGCCCACTGATCCAAGGCCTCGTCATCCGCTGCGGAAAGCTCCGCAGTGCGCGCAAGGGAGGGCACAGGGTCGATCCCCAAGCTTTTCTGCAAACTGGGAAGTGCGCATTCTCGGATCGCGCTTCGACGTAGTGCACTTCCATCAGAGGCCCTCCAAGGACCATCCATAGCGTTCGAGGGATCATCAACCCAGGGAAGACCAAGCTCGCGACATACACCAATAGTCTCAATACGTCGACATTTTATAATTGGTCGAATCCAGACGATCTCTCCCGCGTCATCACATAAGCTCATCGCTTTCAATGACCCAACTCCAGAGCCGCGCGCCAAACGCAAAAGCACGGTTTCAGCCTGATCATCCATCGTGTGTCCAAGGAAGACCGCAACGCGCCCTCCCAAAGATCTGGCATGGTCCACAAGAGCACGCCGACGCGCATCGCGAGCCGAGGCCTCGGGCCCCCCTTCTGCCGCAAGTGTGACGCTCACCCATTCGGCGTGGGCACCGAGCGACGCCATGCGCTCACTCACCTCGCGTGCCTCGATATCCGAACCAGCTCGGATCCCGTGATCAACAGTCAAGGTGTGGGGAGTAGAGCCCGCGCGCAGGCAGTGATCAATGGTCACCGCTGCGAGCGCAGTCGAGTCTGCGCCCCCGGATACGGCAATAAGTAAGGCATCGCAGTGCTGAATGGCCCACTGAACGTGCGGACGCACTTCCAGCGAGAGAGTACGTACATCTCCCTTGGGATTAGCGGGAATTGTGATCACTGGAAACTCGGCCACATCCGGTTGTTGAGAATCGATTCAAGACCGGGGCCGATCAAGATCTGATGGACTTCATTCGCCATCTCACGGCGAAGCTGTGTAATTCCTCCGGGAGCCACTCCCCCAAGCAGGCTGATCAGAGCCCCATCGACCATAAAATCTGCAGGCCGATGCGCAGTAATCCAATTGACCGAAGACAGATCTTTCGGAGTCAATGAATCCATAAAAACATCGATGAGACACTCACGAAGAAGCAGCTGACGCGCAAGCTCTTCAGCATCAATTGCATCAATCGGCGCGGCGGCGACAAGTTCGCGGCAGTACTCCCGATAAAAAGGCGTTCGCATGGACAGCCAAGTGTCAACCCCCGCACGCAAAGACACCCACTTTGCCCAATCTCCCAGATCGAACTTGGCGCGCACACCCGCTTCTAAAACATTCGGGGCGACAAGATAGGCAGCAGCACCGCTAGGTCCGCTCACGCTCAGAGAATGTTTTGCCAGCACTCCTAAAGCCGCGCACAGGGTGGCTGCGCTGGGAAGACTGCGTGCGCATACTCCCCATTCATCGGCAAAATCTGCCCACTGGATCATTGCGCTGCGACGCTCAATGATCGGCAAATCCACGTGCACGCCGTCCTGCACATCAGAAGAGGGGAACTCAGCGAAGCGAGTGATCAGGGAAGGCAGACGCCTAGAAGCCCATTCTTGCCCACGTCGAAGACGTGAGACAATCGCCTGCGCCGATGAGGCTGAAGCCTGCGGTCCAGAAAACATGCCCATCGCGCTCAGGCGCGCAATCTGTGTGAGCGAGGGATACAACGGCATGTCTCTATGCTATCGAATTGCTCTGCGCTTGTATGCAGCCTTTTCGACTGAAGCCACAGCTTCACCACCGCTCAGCGAATACTTCGTAGCACTCACATCTCCGCAATGGCAGTGACAAAATCATTCAGATAGCTGCGAGTTGAATATGCGCCATCATCGGGAACTTTGTCGAAACCGACGACAAAAATCACCTGGTGCCCCTTCGACGTCGACACCACGCCGGCAAGTGAAGAGACCTGCGAAAGAGAGCCCGTCTTCGCTTGCGCATTGCCAGCCACGACCTCGTCATTCAAGCGGTGTGCGAGGGTTCCCTGCACGCCCGCCCAGGGCAGGTTTCGGACCACTCGTGGCGCAACGGGCTGCGAGGCCTCGAAACCCTGGGAAAGAATTGCCGCCAAGGTCTTTGGCGCAATCCGGTCATTCGAGGACAGGCCCGAGCAATCCTCCAGCGAGAGCTGATCTGTGGGAATTCCGCGATCCGCCAAGGTCTTTTCAAGATTCTTGACCGCACCATCGAATGTCACTTCAGAGCCTGCCTGGCGCGCCGCAAAGTGACAATACTGGTCTGCAAGGGTGTTATCTGAGTGGTAGAGCATCCAGCGAATCTGCTCATCAAGGCTTGCGGACTGAACGGATGCAATCCGGTTCGCACCCTGCGGGGCTGCGCCTCGGACACCAAAATCGACGGAGATCCCCTGTTCACTGAGCTTTTGCGCGAAAACCTCCGCGACATTGGAGATTGAGTCGGGGTAGAACTCATTGGAGTTCGGGTAGGTGCGACCCGCATCGATCGCATAGGGAGCAAGCTGGCCTTCGTAGCTGGCAACCTGCTGTTCGCTCCACGAAGCGGGGCGCTTGCTGTCGGCAAAGAGCGCGGGAGCCGCGTGAAGTTCGACGTGAGAAATGCCCTTAGAGGTCAAGGCATTTGCCGTGTCTTTTGCAAGGGTTTCGAGGCCTGCGCGCCCGCTGACCTCAAGGGAATTGGTTCCCTCACCCAAAAGAAGGTCGCCTTCCCCTTCGAGGTAGATATCATCATCACTTTGCGCAACCGAAGTGGTCAGGTGCGCATTGGGGTCCAGGTGACTGAGAGCGGTATAGGCCGTGAGAATCTTGGTGATCGAAGCCGGGGTGTGCGCACTTTCCGCATTACTTTGGAAGAGCGTCTGACCATTGTTCGCGTCAACAACAAGTGCCCACGCGTTCCAACCGCCTTCTTCAGCTGCCGAGGCCGCAGGAGCCCACGCTTCTTGGAGTTGTTGGGCGCTGGGAGCTTGACTATCACTCTGCGACTGTGAAACATTCAATGTAGGAGCGGGTACAGCAGAGGCTGTGGGGGCTGCAGATGGTGCAGATGCTTGAGAAAGTGTGAAGATGCCGGGTGCGATATCATGCACATCTGCCACAAAATAGGCTGCGATCAGCACCGCGGCGCTAGTAGCGCCTACAATCGCAGCAGTAGTCCCGCGTCGCATGTGGGGATTGTCCTTCCATCAATGGTCTAGGAATAACCCTAATGCTTCGAGGGGTAGTAATACGTAATCGACATCCACGTGGTGGATCAACGACTCAACCAGTCAGGAGAGGCTCTAATGGAATTCGACGTGACCATCGAGATTCCTAAGGGAAACCGAAACAAGTACGAGATCGACCACGAAACGGGACGCATCCGTTTGGATCGTATGCTCTTCACCTCGACTCGCTATCCCGATGACTACGGCTTCATCGACGATACCTTGGGCGAAGACGGCGACCCCTTGGATGCGCTAGTTTTGCTTGAAGAGTCGACCTTCCCGGGCTGCGTAATCCGCTGCCGCGCACTGGGCATGTTCCGTATGCGCGACGAAAAGGGCGGTGACGATAAAGTCCTGTGCGTTCCCGCATCCGACCAGCGTGCAGCATGGCGTACCGAGATCGAAGACGTCTCAGAGTTCCACCGTCTTGAAATCCAGCACTTCTTTGAGGTCTACAAGGACCTCGAGCCCGGCAAGAGCGTTGAGGGCGCACACTGGGTTGGACGAGAAGAGGCCGAGGAAGAAATTCGTCGTTCCTACCAGCGCGCAGAAGAGCAAGGTTTCAACGCGCACTGATCGCTTAAACACTTTTTCAACGGGATTGGGCTGGTGTTCTCACGAACACCAGCCCTTTTCTGTTTGCAAAACAGACACACGAAGTCGGTAAATGACACAGGCTATAACCCGTGACATTCGCCGACAACATGTGTCGAGCCGCTTACCCCCACGCCCATCCCGGTTTCCACGCCGCTCACCACCCAGCCCCAGCCTCGTCTTCACTTCCCCTGCCACCCGGGCCCGGCCTCGTCCCCCCCTTTTCCCACACGAAGTCGGTAAATGACACAGGCTATAACCCGTGACATTTAGTGACTTCATGTGACTTTTCTAAGAAGACGAACGGGAGCAGCTACGCACTCAGCGCTACTCACACCAAGCAGCCAAGAGTTATCCATAGGGTGTACACGCAATCGGCGTTTTCCACAGATTTTTACGAAACTCTCCCTCTTGAACGCCGCTATTAAACACTGAGCAGATGGACGAAGAAGAGATAGAAGGGTGCGTACTCTCCCGATCAACACGAGAAGTTTATTTAGCACCAATAGACGGAAGTTCTCACTCACAAGTCAGGATAAAACGCGGCTTTATGCTGACCATTTCGTCGGGACTACCTCGGTGGGAAGTTAAGCAATACATTGATTGTGCACGTATTGCTTCTCTCGCACAATCACGAGATCCGCGGATCGTATTCGTCGGAACCAGCTCGCTTTGTGTCCAGGGAGTTCCACTGTGGTCAGCGAACCATGACATCACCTTTTGGTGTCCTCAGCCCTATCCAAATTCCACTCTCCCATCGGTGCGCTACTCAGGTTTCACCATTCCACGTGTAAAGGTGAGGAAACTGCGCAGACCTCCGCTGACAGATCACCGGTTAACTGAGAAAGGTGTTCAAGTAGAAGACAAATTGGATGCAGCTCTTCGCCTTGCAATGGGGTCGCAACACTTTGAGGCTTTTATAGCCATGTGCATGACACTGCACACCGAATCGGAATTCTCGCTACAGCGCATAGGGTCTTCACGTATCCGCGAGAATGACCTGCGCGAGGAGCTCATTCGACGATTGTCCGCTGCTCAGGAAAACGGCTGGAAGTATGGAGTATCCACTGCGAAGCTCATTGTGAAGAACGCAGATGCAGGATGCGATAACCCCGCCGAAGCGGCAATGCTCTACGCGATCCGCAGCATCTACAGTGGTCCTGTACTGACACAGTTCGAGATGAACGGTAGTGCAGGAAGATATTTCATCGATTTCGCTCTACCAGAGAAACGCGTCGCGATCGAATTTGACGGAATGAGCAAACTGGGAAGTACGAATGAGGACCTCTACCGCGCAAAACAACGATGGATTCGTAGAGAACAGAACCTGCGCGACTGCGGATGGAATGTCATTCGATACACGTGGGAGCAGCTAAAGACCCTGCCTCGCCTTCAGATCGATCTTGCCCAACGGCTCGACTTACTCGAGGCCATACCAACGACTTCTAGCCGGCTGTGGGATAAGGGGTATATCGATTAAGTATCCAGCGTCTTTCACCTGACGCGTCTCTCGATGGCCTTCCACATTCTCCTTGCGAAGTCGCTGCACCCACCCAACCTCCACACGTTATCGCCAAATGTCACAGGCTATAACGCATGACATTCACCGACTTCCTGTGGCAGCGAAGAACGAACAGCTTGTTGCGAAAGCAGCGAGAGCATCACGAGCAGCGCCCCGGCTACCTACACACGAAAGCTCTACGCTCGCCTAACCTCCACACGTTGTCGCCAAATGTCACAGGCTATAACGCATGACATTCACCGACTTCGTGTGCAATTAGATGAGAGCCATGCCAACTTCGTGTGACATTTAGGGATGAGCTGGCGGCACCCGATGCCACACAACCGCACCCCGAACAACCACAGCAACCGCGAAGTGCCCGCTTTACTTGAGCAGCGAGCACCTCACTTGAGCAGCGAGCACCTCACTTGTGCAGCAAGTGCCTTACTTGCGCATCAAGCCTTTTACTTGTGCGGCAGCCCCTTCGATTCAAGCCACTTCGACGCAATCGCGGAGGCAGACTGCGCCTCAACAGTCGACTGGCGGTTCATTTCCACCAAGTCTTGCGGTCCCAGTTGTTTCGATACGCGATTGAGCACCTCGCGCGCATTCGAATCCAAACGAGAAGACACAACCGGCACCACCCTCGATGCCAAGATCAATCCCTTCGGGTCATTCAAGATCTTGAGTTGTCCCTTCGCCAGCACCGGATCCGAGGAATAGATATCGACCAGCTGAACCTGGTTATTCTCTAAAGCCTTCACCGTCAGCGCACCACCGGAGTCTTCAATCGGAGTAAACCCAACCTTGACTCCGTACATGGACTCAAGCCCTTTGGGGCCGTAGGGACGTGTATCAAGCTCTGAATTTCCACCCAAAGTCACGCTAGGAAGACGCGATAAGTCGCCAATCTCTTGGAGCCCGTATTGATCCGCCAGAGCTGTCGTCACAACGTAGGAATCTTGATCAGCCGCCTCAGCCTGATCCGTGATGGAAAGGCCGTCAGGCATGACCGAGGCCAAGGCTTCGTAAACCTCGTCGGCTTGGGTCTGCGTGGCCTGGGGATTGAGATACTGCAGCAAGGAACCGGTGTATTCAGGGAAAACGTCGATTTTTCCCGAGGCAATTTCGGGCATATATACTTCACGCTGCCCAATGCGAAACTCTCGTTGAACGCTATAGCCGGCTCCTTCGAGAGCTTGCGCGTATGTTTCGGCCAAGATCTCATTCGAATAGTAGTCCTGACTTCCAACGACAATGGCGCCATCAGAACTTCGCCCTTCAAAGGTCGCGGTCGAACCGCATCCTGCTAGACCCACCAAGACACAGGCCAAACCAGCATGTACTACGGAAACTCGGAGTCGGCCTCGTGAAGAAAAACGGGGCAAAACGCTCACCACTCACCCACTTCCCCACCACCGAGGCGGCGGCTTGCTCGCGCCTGCAGGCGCCCAAAAAGAAGATCAACAATGAGCGCAATGACAACAACGACCAGCGCTCCGCCAATCATTTGACCGTAGTCCCGGGTTTTCAGACCGACATAGAGAAAGCGCCCTAAACCAAGGTTGGCCGTATAAGCAGCCAGGGTCGCTGTTGCAATTACTTGTAAAACCGCCGAACGAAGTCCGGTGATGATCAGTGGGGCACCCGCGGGAATCTCAAGTTGAGTGAGGATCTGCCTCTCAGTGAGTCCGATCGCTCGCGCAGCATCAGAGGATCCTTGGGCAGAGATCACTCCGGAATAGGCACCTGCAAGAATCGGCGGCATTGCCAGGGCAACAAGGGCAATAAGGGGCGCTTGCCAACCGATCCCTAACCACAATCCAATCAGGGTCAGAAGGCCAAGAGTTGGCACCGCCCTCGCGGCTCCCGTTGCGGTTAAAACAAGGTTTTTCCAGCGTCCTGTATGCCCGATATACACACCAATCGGTAGCGCAATCAAAGCGGAGATCAGGACAACGGCCACAACGAAAAGCACGTGCTGACCAGTCCGGACCAGGATTCCAGACGGACCCAGCCAATTCTGCCCCTCCTTTAACCACTCCACTGCTTCAAGGAGAAGATTCATCGCGCTCGCCTCCAGGGGGTCAGCACAGCCCCACAAGCAACTGCAAGGAGTTCCAATACCAGCGCCAGCCCAATGGTGAGAACCAACCCTGCAACGACCTCGATGGTAAGGCCTCGCTGGAAACCATCAGTGAACAAGGTTCCCAATGAACGCACGCCAATGAATGCTCCAACAGTCACCAATGAAACCGTCGATGTAATAACGACCCTGCTTCCCGCAACGATCACTGGAATTGCAAGGGGAAGCTCTACCGTGAAGAAACGGCGAAGTGGCGACATCCCAAGGGCATCAGCAGATTCGAGCACATCTTTGGGAAGCGCTGCGAAAGCCTGCGCGCACTGTCGAATCAGCACAGCCACACCGTAGATCGTCAAAACAATGACCATATTCATCCGCGAGCGCAGCGCAATCCCAAAAATCACAGGGATAACGACCAGAAGAGGAAGCGAAGGAACCGCGTAAAGAATTGAAAGAAAAGATAGCACCGGGCGTCCAATAATCTTTGAACGCTGTGCCCAAGCACCGACCGGGACTGCAATGAGGATCGAGGCGATAATCGCTGGTAAAGCAATCGCGAGGTGCGCACCGATCAGATCCCCAATCAGCGCCCACGAACTGGTCAGCCAATTCACGCGCGTTCCCCCTGGGCATCATTTCCCAAGTCCGCGGCAAGGGCGCGCGTATCGATTCCGCCGGGCACGCCTTCGAGGATGCGCTCTCGCTCGCTCATTGCCGAGGTTCCCAAGAAATCGCGTACAAAATCATCCGCAGGATTCAATAAGAGCTCACGCGGGGTCCCTTCCTGCACAATCTGCGCCCCCTCGCGAAGGAGTGCAATGCGATCTCCCAGAACAATGGCCTCGTCAATATCGTGAGTGACGAAGAGGATCGTGGTTCCTAAGGACTGTTGAATGCGACGGAGTTGGCGCTGGAGGTCCGAGCGGACCAAGGGATCTAGGGCACCGAAAGGCTCATCCATCAGCAGAATGTCTGCGCGGTTTGCCAAGGCCCGTGCAACACCGACGCGTTGACGCTGACCGCCAGAAAGCTGGGCGGGGTAGCGCTTCGCCATCGAGGGGTCGAGGCCGACGAGCTCCATGAGCGTGAGCGCATCTGCTCGCGCACTTGCCTTTGAAACGCCTTCTAGAAGCGGAATGGTTGCAATATTGTCAACGATTGTTCGATGCGGGAAAAGACCGCCGTCTTGAAGGACATAACCAATGGAGCGGCGGAGGGCGACAGGATCTTCATGCGTGACATCGCGGCCGCGGACTGTAACAGTTCCGGAAGTGGGAGTCACCATGCGGTTCACCATCCGCATGAGTGTTGTCTTGCCGCAGCCTGAGGTCCCCAAGAATACCGTTGTTGTGTGCGGGTCAATTGTTAAAGAAAAATCTTCAACCGCTTTCGTATCGGGTGAATATGTTTTCGACACGTGGTCGAAGGTGATCATGACATTCCTTATCGCGATGACGAAACGCTGGTGCGTCGTTGCCAATGTGTGGCGTCACCAAGGAAAACGACCATTCACGGGAACTTATTTCTTGTTTGCTCTAAGTTGAGCCAACTCACAAACGGATCTGATAAAACGAGGCCCGGGCGTCTTCCCCAAACGCCCGGGCCTACAAGAACTATTCAGTGAATGTCGTCATACCACGCGCACTGCGTAGGGCAGAACCGCGCTCCATCCATAGATCGAGGTGATTCGAACCGGAACACCGAAGGTCGGTGCCTCGATGATCTGGTTGTTACCCAGGTAGATCGCAACATGGTCGATGTTGCCACCATCCCAGTTCCAGAAAATCAGATCGCCGGGCTGGGCTTGACTGACCGGCACACGAGTGCCTTCCGAGTACTGTGCCTGCGACCAGTGGGTCAGGTAAATACCCTGCGAACGGTACGCCATGGTGACCAGACCGGAGCAGTCATAGCCGGGGCCTTCGCCAGCCCACACGTATGGCGCGCCGAGCTTACTCTTCGCCCAAGCGATGGCACCTGCAGCGGCATCGGAATTACCACCGCCACCGCCCGATGGGGTGTCATCGTCGTCGTCATAGCTGGCTGCCGGGGCAGGAGCTGGCGTGTACGAGTTCTGCTGTTCACGTGCGCGACGTGCGGCTTCGGCAGCTGCCTGCTGGCGTGCAGCCTCTGCTGCGGCAGCCTGGCGTGCGGCTTCAGCGGCTGCAGCCTGACGCTGCGCCTCAAGCTCGGCCTCGCGTTGATTAATCAGCTCGACGGTTGTGTTCTGCTTGCGCGCGAGCTCCTCAACCAGAGCATCACGGCGAGCAGCAGTCATGGCCTGCGCGTTACTTGCGTCGTTTGCAGCGCTCTGAGCCGCAGCGGCACGAGTTTCAACCTGCGCGGTTGCTTCCGCTTGCTTTGCCTGCGCCTGGATCGCAGCGTCGTTCATGACGTTTGCGACCTGCTCAAGCGCGGCAACCTTTTGCATTTTGACGTTCGCCGAGGCCGAGAAGGAGTTGAGCGTAGCCTGCTTGGTTTCGACCGTGCGCAGCCCGTCGGCGGAAAGATAGGGGGCGATGGAGTCAAGGGATGAACCGCCATCGCGGTATGCCGTCTGCGCGATCGAGGCGATCTCTTGCTTCCCCGCCTCGTAATCAGCCTTCGCTTTATCAGCATCCGCCTGCGCTTGACGCGCGGTCTGGGTCGCCTGTTCAAGCGAGTAGCGGGCACCGTTCAGCTCTTCCGCAGCACTCATGGCTTTCTGAAGTGCGACTTCAGCTTCGCTTTTTACGCTTGCAAGTTCTACTTCGATCTGAGCGACCGACATTTTTGCCGCATTTTCGGCTTCGCGGGCTCGTGCGATCTCTTCGTCACTGGGAGCTGCAAGAGCGATACCGGGAGTTGCTGCAGCGAGTGATGCAAATAGCGCGGTCACGCTGATTACGCGAATACCGCGGCGCTTTGTCTCACGTCTCACTGGTCCACCTGTCGTTGTACGCCGGGAGAAGGGCGTGCGTCGTCATATACAGCATTCGAGAGTAGTTCACTTAGGCAACATTCGCAACAACGTTTAACCGAAGCCACATAAATCACGATCGCAACATTTGTAACATTCACCCCAAATAACGATATCTTTCACACGAAAATCCACATAAAATCAATGCAGACCCCCAACACAGGAGTGAGTACAGTGGACGAAACCGAGCTCCCCGAGTCCCCAAGCAGCACCGATTGCTTCAACGGCCTCGTCGATGAGGCCGTGCTGGCCCCCTGGGGAGAAGAAGGCCCAGCCCCCGTTGGCCAGTGGCGGCGCGACGTCCTAGGTGAGGGCTACGAATCACGCACCATCCCCCTCATGGATGATGACGCAGGTCCTGTTGTTGCAACTTTGGTTCGCTACCAAGGTCACGCAGCTTCCTCCCCCTCCCCTCGTTTCATTACCCTGTACATTCACGGCCGCAACGACTACTTTTTCCAGCGCGAGCTGGCCCAAAATATCGCCGACTGTGCAGGGGCCTTCTACGCAATCGACCTTCGTAGGTATGGTCGTTCGCTACGCCCCGGCCAGCGCATGGGATTCATTTCGAACCTCAGCTTGTACGATGAGGAACTCGGAGAAGCTCTGGATCTGATCCGCGATGACTACCCCGACCTTCCACTTGTTCTTATGGGTCACTCAACGGGCGGATTGCTTGCAACACTGTGGGCAAATCGCCATCCCGGCGCAATCGATGGCCTGATCTTGAATTCTGCATGGCTTGAAATGCAGACAATGGCTTCCATGCGTTCAACCGTGGCTCCGATTCTTGAACGCATTGCCTCTCGAAATCCGATGTGGGCGGTTCCAGGAGGAGGCAGCGGCCGAGATAACTATGCACGTTCGCTCCACGAGGGCTGGAACTCGCTAGAGGCACCACTACCAGAATCTCTCAAGCCCTACGCCGACGATCCCGCTGTTCAGGGATGGGATTATGCGCTGGAATGGAAGCGTCCCGGCTCCTACCCCGTTTACGCAGCCTGGCTCGAGGCGATCCTCGAAGGCCACGACAGCGTTGCGACTTCGGTCAAATTGGATATTCCAGTGCTTTCGATGATGTCGACATCAAGTTTCTTCAGCGAAGAATTCACGCCAGAAACTTTTTCAAGTGACGTCGTCTTAGATCGGGAAGTCATCTTGGAGCGCTCATCGCGCTTAGGGCCACTGGTGACCATTGCCAGTTTCCCGGGCAAGCACGACCTGCTACTCTCTGACCCTCAGGTGCGCGCACGGGTCTACGAAACAATGGATCGCTGGATTAAGGCATTTATCTAATCGCGTGAGTACTCGCGAATGATCTCTCGGTTGACCTCTGCTAGGGACTCACCCAAGGTCGGGCCTTCTTCCCCACCCAGGTGCCACAACGTCCAACCGTTACCGGAAACACCAAAGTAGGAAAGCGCGTCCTGCGGGTTATCCCAGCTCTCTTCACCCGAGCGGAACAGGCCATCGGCTGTGAATTCACACTCTGCCTGAGGAACACCAACGATAATTGCGGGGACATCCTCGGCAATAATCTGCCCAAGGACACGCAGGGCAGCCGCATCACGCGAGAGGACAGGGATCCCCGCCTCGCGCGCAGCGCGGAGCTCTTCGCTTTCCTCTTCTAAGTCGTCGTCTCCATCTTCACCAACAACTGGCGCAGCATGATGATGCGAATCGCTGCCTTCGAGCACATGCTCGGCTTCCATTTCAGAAGCTTCCGGCTCTAAGGTCTCGGCGCCAGCTGCCTGTTGAAGGAGCTCTTCATCCTCGGGAAGGTAGTCGTCACTGTCGGGAGTCAAGGCCTCGGCCTCGGTAGGCGGCTCGGAAGCAACAATGTCAACGCCCGCTGTGGACTCAATGGTCACGGGGGCGGACACTTCGCGGATTGACGAGGCGATCGCGGGGACGTCGTCGGAGCGCCCCGTTAACAGGTGAGGAGCGTGCGCGTAGGTACGCGGGCCAACAGCATGCACTTCAAGGAAAGAACGCCCATTGCTCATCTCGCGCAGGCTCATTTCATGAACCTCAACACCGGAGGCAGCTAGAACCTCAAGCGCTGGACGAACGGCTGGATCAATGCGGCCAACAACCATGACCAGACGCGGCCCTGCTCCGGGCGAGGGTGGCATTGAATCGCGGAACTGAATCCACCCGGACTTGAAAGCTGCGACGCCTCCGGGATATTCACGAGCCAGATCCGACCAGGACAGCGCGGCAGTTCCAGCAAGGCGTGACAGGGACTGAATCAGCGTATCTGAGTCCAAGAAGTCAAGAATCTCGACCGAGACAACTTGACCCGAAGGATCAAGGGCGGTCAATCGAGGAGCTTCGTCTTCTGCGGAGCCATCGACAAAGGCCGAACCTTCGAAGGGGGAAATATCTCGCCAGGTGATGGGGAAAAGTGGGCGCGAAACAATCTCAAGCACCTGATTACACACGGCATCAACGATTTCGGGGGTCAAACCGTCGGATACTGAGCGGCCGAATTGGGCAGGGATCAAACGCCCCTCATCGAATTCAAAGAGAGCCATGAAGCTTCCAACCCCTCGCGCTGATGCTAGATGTGTTGATGAATGGTAGATGCGATCTGGTCTTATTGTTCCACAATCACGCCGAGGCGTGGACGAAGACGGGCCGGAGAAGTTGAGAGTAGTGACAGGTGACGGAGTGGATCGACATGCGAAAAGCGGGTCCGCAGCGTCCAGATCTGATACCGCAGTACCAGGGACGATGCGGACCCGCCCAAGCAGGCACGGTCTGTTAAGACCGGCTAAAAGGACTCATTCCCGCGAAGGATCACTTCGCCTCGACGGCTTCCTTTGCCTTCGAACGACGGTTGGAGAAAACCAATGCGTAGGCGCAAGCAGCACCAACAGCGGCCACGCACAGCGTGATCAGGAAGATGATGTGGTAGCCGGCCGCAGGATCTGCAGCGTGGGAATCAATGATGTTCGAGGTTGAGTAGTTCGCCCAGATGACAGGTGCGTAGACCAGGAAGGAACCAACCGACATTGCGGAACCATTGATGTCTTCAGGCAGGTGAAGCTCGGCGATCGGAGCAAGGATCACGGACTTACCCAAGAAGACGCCGAAGGCCATAACGATCAGGAAGATCATTGCGGGCCACATCATCGAATCCGAGACGGGGAGCATGTAAACCACACCCACACCGATAGCGATGACGGTCAGAGCGACAGCCATCATGGTGGTGGAGGACTTGAAGATGTAGTCAGCGAGAACGCCTGCAACCAGGCCAGCAATGATGCCGACGAAGCCGGTCGAAAAGATACCGAAGGTCGAGGCCTGAGCGGTGGAGGCCTGGTAGACGCGGGTCAGGTACGGTGCGGCGGAGTAAATCAGGTCGACGTAGCACCAGTAGACGCACATGCCTGCGATGCCTGCGAACCACACGCGAGGCTGGATCAGAACCTTGCCGAGGCCCACCAGGGCTGCGGTGTTCTTGGAGTGGCCCTCGGACTCTGCAACAGCGTTTGCGGGGACGAAACGGAGGATGGCGAAGATGTTCGGGATCAGCAGCAGGGAGTAGCCCAGGCCGAAACCAATCATGATGCCGTTAGCGTGAGTCGGGAATGCAGCAATGCAGGCGATGACGATCAGGTTCATGCAGAACTCGAGGCCACGACGGAGAGATTCAAGAAGACCCATGGCCAAGCCACGGCCCTTGGAGTCGGAATCGGAGGCCATGAAAGTGACGCCGTTCACGACGGCGGGCCAACCGATTGCGTCCCACACTGCCCAAGTAGCAGCAACAACAAGAAGGGCGGTGAGGTTCAAGTTGTAGCCCAGAATCGGGGAGAGCCACAGGAACAGGAAGGTCAGCAGTCGCCAAGAAGCGAAGGCGATGAGGATCTTGCGGATGGGGAAACGGTTGTTCACCCAACCTGCAGGAACGTACATGAACATTGCGAAGCCGAGGACGGTCATGATCTTACCGAAGTCAGCAACGCTGATGCCCAGTGCCTGGGTCACCGGGTCAAGCAGCGAACCCTTGAATGCCTCGAAGGAGACGTAGACCAGCTGGCCGGTCAACACGACAGTGAGGTAGCCGCCGATGCGGCCCTTCTGCATGAACTTAGGGAGGCGCGACTTTGTGCCTACTGAGGTTTCAGACATTTTGTTGAATTTACCTTTCGAGATTCACTCACTGAAGATGGGCAAAAGAGTCCGCAACATCGGTGAAGACACCGGTTGCGCCCCAATTGAAGAGCTCATGTGCTCGATCAATCGAGTTTACGGTCCA
Organism: uncultured Actinomyces sp.; assembly: GCF_963542285.1. Classification (GTDB taxonomy): domain Bacteria; phylum Actinomycetota; class Actinomycetes; order Actinomycetales; family Actinomycetaceae; genus Pauljensenia. Next base: position 110,499 of record NZ_CAUTWQ010000002.1, read on the forward strand.
CACGTTGACACCGAAGCCTGCCTCACGGAAGGCCTCAACCTTGGACTTGGTCAGACCGCGGTCCTCGGGGTGAATGTATGACGCGCCAACCAGCTCGAGCATGGACTTCCAGTCGTCGTAGAGAGCACAAGTCTCGTACAGGCAGCCCACTTCGTACTGAGGTGCGCGTTCCTTGATCTTCGCCAGCAACACGTGATTAAAGGAGGAGAAGAAAACCTCTCGTTCGGGGTCGAGTCCAGTCAACGCATCAAGAATCGAATCAATGAGGCGCATGGACATGGCGCCGCCGGCCTCATTTGACTTGATCTCAATGTTGGCATTCAGCCCACGGCGGTTGAGGAGCTCGATCAGCTGCTCAAGGGTGGGCAGGGGCTGTCCGGCGAATTCCGGAGAGAACCATGCACCAGCATCGATCGATGCCAGATCTGCCTTCTCGAGGCCGTAGTACGACCCGCTGCGATTGGTCGTACGATCAAGCGACGTGTCGTGGATGACGATTGGCGTACCGTCACCAAGGATGTCGACGTCAGTCTCGATCCAGGTGAGACCAGCATCTGCAGTCTTCTCAAAAGCTGCAAGACTGTTCTCGGGTGCGACACGGTTCAAACCGCGGTGTGCAAAAATGCGACGTTCCATAGAAGTTCACTGACTTCCTTGTCGAGGATGGACAAAACCTAAAGATCAGGGACTAATAATCCCCGATCTCCGCTGTTAATTATGTGACTGGCGTGTTCCAGTTTCATGCTTATAAATGTGTTCCCGCACACATATTCACATATCTGCTCAACGCGAACATCGATAACTAAACTATATTTGCGCAGGTCAGAAGCTATTACAAAGAAATTGCGCAGGACTTACCCAGCTTTCTGCACTTATGTGCAGAGCCCTCTGCACCTATGTGCGGATACATAGCTGTACTATTCGCCATTTTAGGGAAGCGGACAACTCGTCAGGTCTTATTTTTTCAATTAAAAATTTGGAACAGGTGCCGTCAAAGCGTGCTCAATCCAGCGGAAGAAATACCGTTCACGCACCAATTTCCGCACTCAGACAAGTATCAGCTAGCACAAATTTCACATTGTTAGGATGAAGGCATGGTACTGGTGTTCGCGCTCTTGATTTGTGTGATTATCGCCGTTCTCTTTTTCTACATGGGAATGCTGCTGTGGATGATCTTCTCTCCCGACTATTTGCTTGTCATAGGATTTTCGGGCATTTTCACGATGGATCACATGGGCTGGCTGACATCCTCAGAAAAGGCCCACTTCATTTGGGCTATTGTTGCAATGGTTATAGCCGGATTTGCCTATTACAAGCTCAATCACCTGCTGTACTCGGTCTCTTCACGCATCTATGCGATTGTCAGTTTTCCGATCGTGGTCGTCTCAAGCCTGATCCTCATGCTGACTTTTGTTCTGAAAATGCTTGAAGAAGTTGCACCAAACCTTGCAGATGACCCGACCATCGAACACGCAATTTATATTGTGCTTGCCCTCATCATTGCCGTTTTTGCATGGCGTAAACGGCAAACAGCTATGGCTCGGCTGCACTCCCCTGCCAACATCGTCCTGACCAACGGCAATGTGATGGTTGTGGAGAGCAGCAGCGTTATGCCCACCTCACCGTATACACCGCCAGCCACTCCACCTACACCAGCGCCCGGCGCTTTCCCGCCACCAGCTGGGAAGGGCGGATTTAAGAATTACTGACGTTCGGGCGAACTCTTGACTCCCTAGGGTGCCATGACAATTCGCGCGCAGGTGCCCCGGAAACGCAGGTGCCTCGCAAAAGCAAGTGCCCCGCCAGCCGAAGCTGGCGGGGCACTACGCTATATCCGCGCTAGACGCGGCCATTACAGCCGATCACGCGGTCATATCTGTGTGATCCTCAACAGCTGCACGCCCGGCCTCCAGGCGTGCAACAGGCACACGGAAGGGCGAGCAGGACACGTAGTCGAGTCCAACCTTGTGGAAGAAGTGGATCGATGCGGGATCGCCACCGTGCTCACCACAGACACCAAGCTTGATGTTCGGCTTGGTGGAACGTGCGCGACGCACGCCCTCGGCCACAACCGTGCCGACACCGTGAACATCGATTGACTCGAAGGGCGAAACACCAAAGATGCCACCCTCGATGTACTGCGGGAAGAACACACCTTCAACGTCATCACGCGAGAAGCCCCACACGGTCTGAGTCAGGTCGTTCGTACCAAAGCTGAAGAAGTCGGCTTCCTCAGCCAGATCCTCGGCGGTCATGGCCGCACGCGGCAGCTCGATCATCGCGCCGATAGTCACGCCGGACAGGTCAACGCCCTTGGAAGCGGCAACCGCGGCGATGATACCTTCGCCTTCCTCGCGGATCAGCTGAAGCTCACGCACCGAGCCAACCAGCGGAACCATGATTTCAGGGCGCGGATCCTTGCCGCGGGCAACCAGCTCAGCGGCAGCCTCGCACAGTGCGCGCATCTGCAGGGCGAAGAGGCCGGGCAGGTAGATGCCCAGACGCACGCCACGCAGGCCCAGCATGGGGTTCTGCTCGTGGAAGCGACGCACGGTGAGCAGCATCTCTTCATCTGCGGGCTCGACGGTGCCAGCAGCCTTGGCGAGTGCAACCTTGACCTCGAGCTCGGTGAGCTGGGGCAGGAACTCGTGCAGCGGCGGGTCGATCAGACGCACGGTCATCGACTTGCCGTCCATGACCTCGAGCATTGCCAGGAAGTCTTCCTTCTGCAGCTTCTCCAGGGCGTCGAATGCTTCCTGACGCTCAGCGGAGCCTTCCTCGGACAGGATGACGCGCTCGACCAGCGGACGACGCGAGCCCAGGAACATGTGCTCGGTACGGCACAGGCCGATACCCTGTGCGCCGAACTCCAGTGCACGCTGCGAGTCCTCGGGGGTGTCGGCGTTGGCGCGCACCTGCAGGCGACGCACCTCGTCGGCGTGGGTGAGGATGCGGTGGACGGCCTCGATCAGTTCGGAGGTACCGGGGTCGCCAGCTGCTGCAGCCAGGCCAGCTTCGAGGCCGTGGCTCAGGTAGGTGGTCACCGGGGAGTCGGTCACGGGGACCTCGCCGAGGAAGATCTCACCGGTCTGGCCGTCGATCGCGATGGTGTCTTCGCCGGTCAGGACGCGACCTGCGACGGTCACGGTTCCGGCCTCGGCGTCGATCTCAAGAGCTTCAGCGCCGCAGACACAGGTCTTACCCATGCCGCGCGCAACAACTGCGGCGTGCGAGGTCTTACCACCACGGGCAGTCAGAACACCCTCGGCTGCGACCATGCCGGGCAGATCGTCGGGGTTGGTCTCACGGCGGACCAGCACGCACTTGACGCCTGCTGCTGCCGAGGCCTCGGCCTGAGCGTTATTGAAGACGATGCGACCAACAGCTGCGCCCGGGGAGGCAGCCATACCGCGAGCAATGAGTTCCTTGGATGCATTCGCATCGAACTGCGGGAACATCAGCTGGGTGAGCTGGTCACCGGTCACGCGGCCCAGGGCCTCGTCGCGGGTGATGAGCTTTTCGTCAACCAGCTGGACTGCGACGCGGAAGGCGGCGGCAGCGGTGCGCTTGCCGACGCGGGTCTGGAGCATCCACAGCTTGCCGCGCTCGATGGTGAACTCGATGTCGCACAGGTCGCGGTAGTGGGTTTCGAGCTTGTGCATGATTCCGCGCAGCTCGTCGTAGACCGGCTTGTTGATCTTCTCAAGATCAGCAAGGGACAGGGTGTTACGGATACCTGCAACGACGTCCTCGCCCTGAGCGTTCTCAAGGTAGTCACCGTACACACCGGAGTGGCCGGTAGAGGGGTCACGGGTGAAGCACACGCCGGTGCCGGAGTTTTCGCCCATGTTGCCAAACACCATGGTGCAGATGTTGACTGCGGTGCCCAGGTCATGGGGGATGCGCTCACGGCGACGGTAGATGCGGGCACGCTCGGTGTTCCAGGAACGGAAAACGGCCTCGATAGCCATGTCCATCTGGGTGCGAGGATCCTGCGGGAATTCTTCACCGGTCTGCTCGTAGACGATGGTCTTAAAGATATCGACCAGGCCCTTGAGGTCCTCGGCGGTGAGCTCGGTATCGCCCTTAACGCCGCGTTCCTTCTTCAAGTTGTCCAGAGCGTCAGAGAAGAGATCGCCCTCGATATCCAGAACGGTCTTGCCGAACATCTGAACCAGTCGACGGTAGGAGTCCCATGCAAAACGCTCGTTGCCGCTGACAGCAGCAAGACCGTGGACGGATTCGTCGTTGAGGCCGATGTTGAGGACGGTTTCCATCATGCCGGGCATGGAGAACTTTGCGCCCGAACGAACCGAGACAAGCAGCGGATCCTTGGGATCGCCCAGCTTGCGACCCATTTCTTCTTCGACCTTGCGAAGTGCGACGGTCACTTCAGTATCAAGACTTTCAGGGGCCTTGCCGTCGTGCAGGTAGACGCGGCACGCTTCGGTGGTAATTGTGAATCCGGGAGGAACAGGCAGGCCGAGCTTCGTCATCTCTGCCAGGTTCGCACCCTTACCTCCGAGCAAGTCTTTCATTGACTTGTCGCCCTCGGAGAAGTCGTATACATACTTGACCATCTGGTCCCTCAACTTCCGTTGTTTTGGGGGGTACCCGTCATCGGGCCCCTGTGTATTGACATACTAACCAATGGAAAAGTACCGGCCAAATGATGCGGGCTACGCCGCGAAATTACGCGGGTGGCCCGTTCACCATATGGTCACTGTTTTATCGAACAATGAATTCGACCAGGACGTTTTCTCCCAGATCAATAACGTCGCCGTCGCTCAGTGGCACGGTAACACGCGGAGGAACTTCCTGAACATTGCCATTCGAGCTGCGCAGCAGGGTTCCGTTCGCGCTTCCCAGATCCATCAGCATCCAGGAACCAAAACCGCTGGGAATGACAGCCGCGTGCGAGCGCGAGATTTCGTTCGCGGGGCTGGGTACGCGCATCACAGTTGCAGCGGGGCGACCGGTGAGGACGCGAGCATTGGGGTCGCGTCCCAAGATGACGTCGTGAGTGAGTTCAACGGGAGCAGCGCCTGCATAAACCAGGTAGCCGGCCTGCGCGTGCTGCGAGTCATCGCTCACGCGTCGCAGTACCGTTGCGCCGCTATCGGAGTTATCGACTTCAAAGGCAGGGGCCGTACCTGCTGCCGGAGTATCCTCAGCCGGGGTCTCCCCATACGCCGGGGTTTCTTCGATTTCCGAGGCCGAGGCGACCTCTTCAGCTTCGGGCTGGCTTTCCTGCTCGACCGGTTCCGCGGCCGGTGCCTCTACCTCTTCGGGTTCGTCGGCAGGAACTTCGATGGAAGCTTCTTCTTCAACGAAAATACTGGGCTCGAAGTTTTGCTCGAGTGAGGGAGCATCCAATTCAACGCTGGCCTGCGGCTCAACGCTGGCCTGCGGCTCAACGCTGGCCTGCGGTGTATCTTGCGAAGCTTCCTGCTGCATTGCCGCGAAAGCCTCAGAGGTGATGGTTTCTTCCAAGGCCTCGGGGCTGGTGTAAACGGGAGCGGCGCTCGGCGTCACTGCTGCCTGAGCCGCGGCAACTTGAGCACCTGCAGCATAAATATCGGGAGTTTCCTCTGGGGCGCTTGCTTCCGCCTCCGGCTCGGGTGCCCACAGATACTTCGGCGCGGGTTCTTCCGCGGCCTGAGGCTGTGCAGCTTCCTCCTGCTGCTGAGGTTCTTCCGTGGCCGCTCCCCACACCGCGTGCGAGGCCTCGGGCTCAGTTTCGGTCACGGATTCTTCAGCGGAGGGAGCATCCTCAGCGTGCTGTTCCTGAACCTGAGCAGGCTTCTCTTCTTCCACCAGCGCGGGAGCAGAGGGAAGTTCGGGCTCTACGGGGTAGCCAATACGGACCTGAGTGGCCTCGGCCTCAGAGGTTGCAAAATGTGCCCACGGCTGAGCATCGTCGAACTCGCTCAATGCGATATCCATGAGCGTCCACTCGCCGGGAACAAATTCCCACATCGATAGCGGGCCACCCCAGGTGAAGGGGGTGTCATAGCCGGGAGCAATCGCGCGAACATTCGCGCTACCACCCAAGGAAAGAAGGGGAACGGGGCCGCGCAGGTCCATGTGCGCGAAAGGCAAACCGCTGGCTGTAGCGGAATTGACCCAGGTTGTCAGATCTTCGTTGGCATCGGTGACAACGCGCTGAGCGGAGTCAGCGAGGTCAGCGGGAACCAGGGCAAAGCCCAGGGGGCCGGCGACGATGAACCCACCGTTACCGCGAACTGCATGGCGGCCCAATTGCAGCATTCGAAAACTCTTTTCTCTATCGGGCGCGGCGCGCCGTTGTGACCGGAAGGGGTCGCACTGGGATACGTGGACGCACGCTCGCGCGTATGTCCCCATCGTAGCGGCTTCCCACAACCGATTGTGCACGGATAACAAGAGCGGTTGCGTTATCACGCGTACCGCCCTCGATCGCTTGGTCAACCAGGGCGTTGGCAATTTCTTGCGCAGATACATCCTGGCTGGCGATATCGATAAGGTCTTGTTCTGAAACTGCGCCGTGAACACCATCCGAGCACAGGATGACGACATCGCCCTCTCGCATTGGGGTGAGAACGTAGTCAGCCTGGGGAAGTTCCGGCATCGCGGCACCGAGTGCGCGAGTGATGACATTCGAGGGGGGAAGAACCAGTTCGGCACCGGTCCGCTTGGCAAATTCTTTAGCTTCTTGGACTGCGGAATGGTCGGTCGTCAACTGAAGAATGCTTCCGCCGGCAATGAGATAGGCACGAGAATCGCCAATATTAAAGGTCAGCCACTGCGGACCGTCTTGGTCGATGGTCAGGGTTCCGCACAGCGTAGTTCCCGGGGCAGCCGGGTCCCCCTTCTCTCCTAACGAGGCCACTGCCTCTGCGGCCGCGCGGATCGCGCCGACCAGCTCGGCCGGGTTCGGATCAATTGCGTCCAAGGCCTCGGGGCTGAGGGCGTTAGAGAGTACTTCAAGAGCGGTTGTCGAGGCCAGTTCGCCTTCTGCGTTCCCGCCCATCCCGTCGGCAACTGCGAAGAGAGGGTCTTGGGCAAGCCAAGAGTCTTGGTTTGATGAGCGAACAGGACCGATGTCACTGGTCGCACCCCACTGGGTCCGGATCACAGTCCCACACAGAGGAAGATCCACAGCTCAACCACCTTTGACGTACGTTCTCTTTTACGCGAGAATAATCCCATATATTGAAGGGCTCGTGCACCTTTGAAAACGATCTTGTATTTTCAATATGTACGAGCAGGTAGTTTTTGTCTGTTTTTTGACGGGCACGAGGCGGAAAGAGAGACGGCATGAGCGGAGAAGTTGGCGTTAAAAATGACGAATTTACTGCCGCACAATCAGCTCTAGACAGCTCGCGTGGCGAATTCGCGGGAAAGGCGACCTCTAAGGTCGCATCGCTGACAGCAGCCCAAACAGCAGGCAAGTGGGGCGTAGAGTCGGGCCCCGTCGCAGCTCGACAGCAATATACGACTGCCCTTCAAGAAATCCAGGACGCAATTACCTCTCTCAATGCAGAGGTCATTGCTTTCTTGAGCGCTGCCGATAAGACGCAAGCGCTGATGAACAATAATGAGCAAGACGGTATCAATGCGACTCAAATCTTGATGGAGCAGGAGCTCGATGCGCGCGAGGCAGCCTTAGCTCAGGCCGCGAATGAAGAGCGTGGTGCACAGGCCCTTCAGAAGACAAGCCAGACTCTACAGCAAGGCGCTGACTTTGCAGCGGGGCTAACTAATGGCCTTGCTGACTCCTGGTTTACGAAGCCTGCGCCGCAGCAACTTGGTCCTGTGGCCGCTGACGACACTTCTTCCTCGACACCACAGCTCCCTCCAACATTCTTGGGTGCTACTGACCAGGGTTCTGAGACATTGGAGAACCTGCTCGCTTCGGCCACACTAGCACCAAGCAAACCCACTTCGGGACTTCCCAACTGGAACTCCCCTTACGGCTTTGGACGAAACTGATAGCGATATCGACTATCGAGATGCTTCTCAGTAATACCTCGGATTGAAGAAAGACCTCTTATGGCAGCCTCACTCTCCACAGAGAACTATGACCGACTCACCAAAGTTGCTCGCCTTGACTATTCAGACCAAGATGCATCGCTTCTGAATGACCTGAAAGCTCAGCTGGCTTCTCTAAAGACCGCATGCGCAAGCTTCTCTGCAAACACCGGCGTTGAAGGTGCAACACATGCGGCAATGACATCAAAAGTCAGCGATTTCGAAGCCTCGATCGCCAACTTGGAGGGCCGAGTCGGAACCATAGAAACCGCCCACACTCAGGCTCGTCAAGCTATGCAAGAAGCTAAGTCTGTTCAAGGGACTCTCAGCACACAACTTCTGCATCCCTCAGACCAGGCTGCTGCGCAAGTAATAGCCCAAGGGCAGCCAAATGAAGCTGCGATTCAAAATGAGTACATCCAGAATATGATGGCTCAGCGCAATGCCCAAAGGGAAGCACAGGCAAAAGCAGCCCTTGACGCCATGAATGGCCAAGTGACCAGTGCTGCTGCAGGGTTCTCCGAGGTCCCCAGCAATGGGGATGGCGATTCGAAGGGTGGTGGAGGCTCTTCTTCCGGAGCTACCGCTGCCGGCAGTCGTGGTGGCACTCAATATGCCGCCGGCGGTGGCGCTGGTGTCGGCTCTGCGGGTTCGGGAGGCCCAATTGCCGGCCTTGAGGTCCTTCCTTCTGTTTCCCCTTCATCTTCCGTTCTAGCCGGTGTCGATGTCACGACCATGCCGGTCGGCGGGTACATGACCGCTGATGGCCCTGTCGGCGGTCACGTTCCCGCACCTGTTACTGATGCGGATGATCCCCGTTGGAAGCCTGACTACAACCCCTTCTCGACGTCATCACACTCTAAGGATTTGGCCATTGCCGGTGGCGCGCTAACGACCGGTGGCACTTTGGCTGGTCTTGGCCGCATGGCAACTTCCGCGACCTCTATCGCAAGTTCAATGGGTGGCTTCGCATCACGTGCTGCTACTTCTCAATTTGGAACTGTGCCGGCCGGTGGTGCACTCGCACCTTCGACCAGCGCGCGTTTGTCGTCCTCGAACGCAATTTCTAGCGCGATGAATGACCTCGAGCGTGGTGCTTTGACTCCTCGTGGAACGGCACAGGCTGGTAACTGGGGCAATGCGGCTCGCATGGCAAACCCGGGCACCCCGGCCTCGACGGCAGCTCGCGCAGGTGGATTCCCGCGCGGTATGGGAGCCCCCGGAGCTTACGGCAGCGGCGCGACCGCCGGAACTGGCGCAGGCACCTCATCAACGGCAAGTAATGCGTCGACCATGTCGGCACGTGCACGTGCGGCTGCTAGCATCCGCCCAGCAGGTGCCACCGGCACTACGGCCACCGGAGCACCTGCGAACGGTGCAGCCGCCGGGGCACGCGGCACCGCGTCGAGCGCAGCAAAGGGCTCCGCTTCTGTTAAGGCAGGAACAAGCTCGCAGTCCGCTGCTGCTTCGGCTCGTTCGGCTTCAGCTTCTGCCGCTCGTGCGGGTGTGGGTGCACGTCCCGGAGTTATGGGAACAACTGCAGGCTCAGCCTCGGGTTCCAGCTCAACCGCTAAGGGCAGTGCTACCAAGGGAGCTTCAGCTAAGGCTGCATCGTCTGCCAAGGCTTCTTCAGCAGGAACTGGGGCGGCCCGTAGCGCCTCCTCGAATGGCAACGTGTCAGGAGGCGCTTCCTCCGCAGCAGGTCGTGGCGCTTCGGCTGCGGCCGCCCGCGGTCCCATCGGTGCGGGAGCGGTTGCTGGTACAGCGTCAAAGGAAGAAAAGGACAAGGCAAAGCGTCGCGCGCTGAGCGGCCTTAAGGCTGTTCGCGTTGAGGGCGTTGAGGAGAAGGCTCCGGCTGCCGCGGGTCTTTCCGCAGGTAACGCAGAGTCCTTGAAGCCGGTTGCGGTCGCTGATCAGGATGATCGCTGGTGAGCTTCTAAAAGTGTGAAGAGGCGCGGAGCCCAGCTCCGCGCCTCTTTTTATTTTCTCTTCGCCTTCTCTTCTACTGCTCCGGATGTGCCAGAGACTGCGCCGCCGGTATATCGTGAGGGTGTTGTCTTATTCAAGGAGGAAAAATGAAGGTTTTCACTGTCGAGTACCACTATGTCACTGACCGCGATGAGGAAATGGCAGAGGTACGCCCCGCGCACCGCGCGTTCAACGGTGAGCTTGCCGCCCAGGGGCGTCTGATTGCCGCGGGACCCTACACCGGCACGCATGATGCTCTGATTATTGTGCGCGCGGAAGATGCCGCGGGAGCTTTGGAGCTACTGGAAGCCGACCCGTTTAATCAGGCAGGTTTCATTACCGAGCGCATCCCCCGCGAGTGGAACCCCGTGATCGGGGTTATTCCGGCGGCGGGGTAGGACGCAGACTCGGTAGCAGCTATTCGATGGCACGCCTAGGGTTCAGGAACGATGTCAGTAGAGGCACAACGCACCCTTTAACTACAAGTGAAATTGCACGTATAGCGCCCCTTCAACCATATCGAGTAAATGATGTGTGGGGCTGGTGCTTCAACCAACCCCACACATCAGTCACTTCGAATAATGTTCCTTTGCGTCCTTCAGGAATTCTTCTCCAGTTGCAATCTCCTGATTGGCCTCGTGCTGAAGGGCACCTAATGCAGTCCTATCCCCGACATATGAAGTCTTGCCATCGATTTCCTCATCCGTGATACCACCGCCAAGGAACCTAACATAGGCCTCGCGTTGGTCGTCAGTCAGCTTCTCTAAAGGAGGCATTTCTGCAGCGAACGAGTTAAGCCCCAGATGCGCACCATTGCCTGAAAGAAACTCTCTGTCGAGCTCCGCCTTTGTTTGATCCGATCCAGCAAGGACACCTTCGCGAGCTAGGAAGGCATCAGTCACTGCGTCCTTTACCGCGGCACTTGTATTCTTTTCTTGTTCAATTCGTCGTGCCATATCAGCATCCGACAAATCTGTCGGAGCATACTTGTCCAAGAAAGCATCGACCCCAGTCTTAACACCGTAGTCAAAATCAGCCCCACCGATGGGAAACGGCTGTTCAAGGGGAGCTCTGTCGACCGCATAGTCGATCATGCCGCGAATCACTTTATTACGCGCAACCATCTCATTATCTTCTGCGAGTTTCGCATTAACTGGCGCCTCATCCAAGCCATTAATTAAAGTCTGCCAACCAGCAGTTTTCCTTGCAACAGTTGACGCCCACGAGGTACCGTATTCAGCATTGACCTGCTGCTTAAGTTCGAGACGATAATCCTTCCACGCTTCGGAGTTAATTCTCGACCAGGCAGGTCGGTGCCCACCTTCATAATCTGAATCGTTAGTTCCGTCACCTGAGATCAATGTTGGTTGGTCATGGGTAAGGTCTGTAAAGAGACCAGTTTTCGAAAACATTCTCTTTAAATCTTGATTACTAAGATCCAGAGGCGCGTGCTTATGAGTCTCATCGATGACGTTACCATTGCCCCCCGCACCTTTAGTATCCGTCAGCAAATCAGCAAGTTCGGAAACTCGCGGCGCAACCACAGATCCCATCCAAGAGCGCATCTTTGAATTGCTGTGGCCAAAATTATCTTCACCCTTGTTTCCCCAGTCATTCCAGCTACTATGATCGAGACCGTCTTGATAACCCAACATGAAGTTCTGCGCAATCTTCGCACGGTTCGTTTCATCGATCGTCCAGCGGTTATAGGCAGTTTGGTCCGCAACATACTGAGGATCTTGAAGTCCAAGCGGATAATTCTCAGCAACGGGCCTTTTCATAGTTTCAATACCATACTGGGAGGCGTCGTTGACAACATCTCCCAAGGCATCACCAAGATCTTGGTATGCCGCTCCCCCGCCGGCAGCATTCCCTCTCCATCCAGTTAGATAGCGAGTCATATTCATCTTGCTTCCACCCACATCAAAGGAGGTATCCACATTAAGCGCCGACCGAACTGCTCGCATACGCGCTTCCTCATGTTGCGCAAGGATCGACTGATGATCGTCGGCATTTAAACTATCAGGACGATCGGAAAGCTCAAGTACCGACTGCACCGGATCAAAGACTGACTTGAATTGTTCGGGTGTCAGCTTTTCTTTTCCAGCCAAGCCAAACAGAGCATACTCACTTGGATGCTGAGCCATGTAATCGGTGGTAGTTACACCAGTATGCTGATGGTCCCAATCTACGATATCGGCAAAGACAGATTTGTTCTTCCCATCTACCCGATCATAAAAACCCGGCCCCAGTACCAGCGATTTATTATCCCGGGCCGCAGCTCCAGTTAATTGAGTAAATATGTCGTAGCCATACATAGTGGCCGACGAATGTACTCCAATTTTTGGATGCTCATATTCCTGCCATCCGAACTCCATTAACTGAGAGAGGTTCTTCTGAACAGTCTGCTCGACGCTTTCACCATTTCTCCCAACTAATGCGCCGGACAACATGTCGAAAGACTTTTGAGTATCAGCCATATTCTCAGACAGGTTGCTCCCACCGGCTGCCATAACCATCAGGGAACCTAGATTTCTATTAAATGTTTCGTATCCGCTACTGATAAGGAACCCAGTCTTTTGGTCATAACCTGTCTGCAGTGCAGCAAGCGCCGCTTTATTTAGATCATCAACGTTAACATACTGGGCAATCGCCACTGCATAATACGGATTATCTAGATACTCCCCGTACTTCGAGTTGAAAGCATCAACATCTGCGGCCGTCAATGGCCGTTTCTTGAGCGCTTCTGCGATTTCAGGAGCTTTTTCTTGTGCGTCTGCCCACTGTGCCGCACCACTCAAAATAGGCGTGTCTGAACCAAAGAGGGCGACACCAACTCCGTTCCGCCCCCGCTGCATTGCCTCATCGGAAACAATTGTTTGGCGTGCCGCATTGATTGAATTAGCGGCGGTTTGAGCAGCAGCTGCTAGTGTGTCAAGTTGTTCGTCATACTGTTTTTTCAGATTATTTTGTGTATCCACAGCAGTTTGCGCTGCAATATCAAACTGAATCTTTCGGGAAGGATCTCCAGCGGTGTAATGCTCCTTTGCATCTGAAATAGCGCGGTCATATGTTGCAATGGCCTCGTCCCATTGTTCCTGAAGAGAAGTGACCGTGGTGCGCGTAGTGTCGACCTCTGAAATCCACGTGTCCACCGCATCCGCTGCAGGAGGGAATGCCTCTGATAGAGTCTGGGTTTTAGCACCTAACTTCATAATCTCATCAGAGGCTGCATCAGCAGCCGCACCTGTCCATTCTTCTGGTACAGAGTCTTTATTCTTTGCAACCTGAGTGTTACCAACGGCAGTTCCCGTTTTCCGAAACTCCGAAGCGCACTTCTCAGCCTCTGCTGCAATGTCTGGAACCTGCCTAAGAGCAACCCTACCCGCTGTTCTATCTACCATGATCAGAGTCCCCCCTCTAGGCCAAGGCGCGATGCCGCCTGACGCGCTCTACTCTCGTTATAAGTTTCGGTACTATCTTGGTTCTTCGAAAAGTCAGCAACTCCCGACCCCAGTTCGGCGCAAGCATCCTGAAACTCGTAAATTGCTAAGCTCATGAAAAGTCGATAATTCACCAAAGCATCCCTCAAAGCAGTAATTCCTGCATCTGTCCTGTCTGGAAGAGGTAATGCAGCTCCATTAGTCTCTAACTTATTCAAAGCAGCGCCAACCTGACCGAGATCCTCCGCGTCTGTCCATTGTGCTTTTTCAACAATCCCAAGAGCCTCGCGGTCGAAGCTAATATTCGTCATTTGAACCTCTCAATGCTCGAACACGCGAAACACGGATCACCATCGGTCGTACGTTACCCTTAAAGAATAACATTTCAACCTTAACAGATACTAAAAAGAGTGTTGCCTGCGGGATTTCCCGCAGGCAACAGCCCTCAAATAGTTACGGTAGTCGAAATTAGGCTAGTTATTCCCCGAATCCAGACCTGCAATTTTCTGCACCAAGCCCTGGTGATCATAGGCCTCCTGGAAATCACTCTCAGGTTGCCTGAAGTAGTCCTTAACTGCTGCCCTTTCAGTAGCAGTCAAGGAAGTCCAAGGCTTTAAGCTCCCATCAGAATTAAGAGCGAAAGGGACCCTCTGCTTCAGCGAGGCGGGGTCTTGTAAGAGATCGACTCTTCCATTGAACTCGGTCTACTGACCCAACTCATACATTGCACCGGCTAAACCAACCTGCATCAAGTCATGCGCCACAATGTTTTGCCCATTGCAACCAGACCACTAGTCGCTTTCATTGCTGGGCACATCCCCCGCGAGTGGAACCCCGTGATCGGAGACATTTCGACCCCAAGTCAAAATAATTTGAAGCGGTAATATAAATCTGGATTGCTTCTTCGAAGTTAGTATGGCTAGCAGTCATTTCATTAGTTAAAGTCTTAATCGCTGCACTCACATTTGCGAGCACGCCGTTGTCTGCAACATCAATATGCTTAGTCGTAAATACGACTACTAGAGATATACCTTCGACTCAAGTGCAGCGCGGGTATGCGAATTTTTTAAACCAGCCCAACTCATGGAGATCCTAAAAGGAAAAGACTGTCGTCGTTTTTGTCGACGCTTTCGTTTGTGGTCTTGAAAACCCGCATAACACTTGTGAAGAAACTTACCGAAAGACTTTGTCGCTTACCGAACCTTTTAAATCAGCTTTTCAGAGATCCTGCTTCTCTCTCACGCCATTCAAACACAGGAGCACTTTGACCTGATATCCGGCACACACTACAACGTTAGAAGATTAAGAAAAGTTGGGGTGCTCTCTGAAGACTCAATTTTCAAAGAACACCCCAACTAGTAGGAATTACCAACCAATCTGGAAATTTACCGTCTATTTTACCCCTTTAGGAGGTGGTGGAGTGGCACCATCTCCATTGGCGTCCTGCTGGGCCGAGTATTGCCCATCTAAGATCGCACGGAAATCACTATTCGTCCCTCTAAAGTAACTTCGAATAGAGTCCCTCTCGCTTACAGTTAAGGAGTCGTATTTCCTTCGTGTTCCGTCGGGATTCAAACCAGGAAGTTCCTTTTCTGCAAATTTCTCAGTTCCGGGAGTAACATCAACCGTACCGGCACGCTCGGTCCATTGATCAGAATCGTACATCGCACGAATCAGACCGTCTTGCATAAGATTGTGAGAAGATCGATCCGCCTCGGAATGAGACTTCCATGCCTTCGTTTCATTATCGGTTGAAAGCGCCCAGTCGAATATTTCACCGGAGCCTTCCTTAACTCCAGCCTTTATTAGAGGACCTGCGACAGGAAGCTTTTTAGTCACAAGCCCCGCAGTTTGGTCAACAATAAGATCAGCGATCTTGCGCGCATCCTTGTGTGATTCGTCGAGAGCCTTACCGATAGCAGAATCTTTGTCAGGGTTGGCATCAAACGTTTCTTGGATCAACTCGGTCCAGCGATTTGTTGCGCCTTGGACACCACTCAGGCGCGAATTATAATTCGGATCCTTGAGAGCTACGGCCACGTCAGTCATATAACCCTTAAACGCTTCAGTCTGTACAACCTGAAGAGCCGGTTTTCTCCCACCCTCGTAGATATCGTCCAGGAGGTCATCTGGCGTTCCGCGATCGTCGATACGCTTAGGTTGATCAAACGCTAAATCTTGTAGAAGTCCGCCGGGGGCTTTGAATCGGTCAATCAGATCGCCACCAAAATGCATATGAACTGTCTTATATTCACCCACAATCGCGCCAGCACCCATTCCTGTACCGGTACTGTTATGCATTTCGGATGCCAAGTCGAAAACATAGGGTTTAATAATCTCCCCCATCCACGAACGCAGCTTCGGGTTACGACCACCAAAAATGTCTTCCCCGTTAAACTTATCCTCAGAGCCCATAAATGATGAATTATCGCGATCCAATCCGTCTTGATAACCAGCCATTACATTTGCAGCCGTTGATGCACGATGCAGCGAGTCATCCTTCCATATCGCTAGCGCATCTTCATAACGTTGTTGAGCATTTTCTCCTACGAAATCACTGCGCTGCGGTTCTGGCGCAGGTAAACTCTCCGGAGATGAGGCATCTGCCAGCATATCTCCAAGCGCCTCCCCTTGATCTATCGTGCCAAGGAATGCCCCAGGACCGCCTTGTATTCTGTTTCCCGTCAGATAGCGAGCGACATTTATCTTTCCGTCTGTGGCTTTGGGATCCGGCAGGTCGACGTCAAATGGTGTATCCCCGTTTAAGAAATTACGGAGATGCATCAGCCTGTTCCCTTCAAGGGTCTGCAAAGCAGCCGGAGCATTAGATCCCTTTAGCTCGTCAGGGGTATCCGACAGCATGTAGAGCGTCTGCATCGGATCCTTCGCACGCACATCCGCGCCCCGATCGTTCTCATCGAATGCCACCAGTGAATACCGAATTGCATCGCTACCCGAACCACCTAACAGACCACACTCATACTGATGGTCGTAGCGCATAATTTCGGACGCAAGCGAAGGTTCGTCCCCCATCGGCTGATAGAATTTTGCACCAAGAGTGAGACTGGGATTTTTTGCAGCAGCTAGACCCGCAGCTTGAGTGAATATCTCAGCACCGCGAATTTCAGGACTACTATATGCGTCCTGACCCGCAAACCGTTTATAAGGATTCCACAGAGTTTCCCTGTACTCTGCAATATTCGCTTCCTCAATCTGACTAAGAGTTGTCTCACCGTCTTTCCCGATAAGTGCTCCCTTCACTTGTGCGAAAGAATTGTTTCTTTCCTGATGGTCAGCTTGGGCATCATATCCGCCCGTTGAAAGGACCATAGCTGTGCCAAGTGACGCGATGAACGGGTTACGAGCCGTCCTGTCTGTCGTGTAATAATCCAAATCAGAGCCAGCAGCATTCAAAGCAACTTTATACAGCATCTCCGCTGTTGCGTTTTCCTGACCAGGATGAGTCGAACGATAGTAATCCATAAATGCTTGAACATAAAAAGGATTCTTAAGCTTATCTCCCCATTTATCTTGAAGTGCCTGCACTTCTTCTTCCGTCAAGGGCTTATCAGAATTTGCTGCCTTTTCAAGATCATACGCGAGGAGCCCCGCCGCAGCTTGAGCCTCTGCCCACTGAGCAGCCCCGTTGACAGTTGGCATCTCATCCGGAGGGAAGATCGCTGCACCGATCCCATCACGCCCCCGCTGCATTGCCTCATCGGAAACAATTGTTTGGCGTGCCGCATTGATTGAATTAGCGGCGGTTTGAGCAGCAGCTGCTAGTGTGTCAAGTTGTTCGTCATACTGTTTTTTCAGATTATTTTGTGTATCCACAGCAGTTTGCGCTGCAATATCAAACTGAATCTTTCGGGAAGGATCTCCAGCGGTGTAATGCTCCTTTGCATCTGAAATAGCGCGGTCATATGTTGCAATGGCCTCGTCCCATTGTTCCTGAAGAGAAGTGACCGTGGTGCGCGTAGTGTCGACCTCTGAAATCCACGTGTCCACCGCATCCGCTGCAGGAGGGAATGCCTCTGATAGAGTCTGGGTTTTAGCACCTAACTTCATAATCTCATCAGAGGCTGCATCAGCAGCCGCACCTGTCCATTCTTCTGGTACAGAGTCTTTATTCTTTGCAACCTGAGTGTTACCAACGGCAGTTCCCGTTTTCCGAAACTCCGAAGCGCACTTCTCAGCCTCTGCTGCAATGTCTGGAACCTGCCTAAGAGCAACCCTACCCGCTGTTCTATCTACCATGATCAGAGTCCCCCCTCTAGGCCAAGGCGCGATGCCGCCTGACGCGCTCTACTCTCGTTATAAGTTTCGGTACTATCTTGGTTCTTCGAAAAGTCAGCAACTCCCGACCCCAGTTCGGCGCAAGCATCCTGAAACTCGTAAATTGCTAAGCTCATGAAAAGTCGATAATTCACCAAAGCATCCCTCAAAGCAGTAATTCCTGCATCTGTCCTGTCTGGAAGAGGTAATGCAGCTCCATTAGTCTCTAACTTATTCAAAGCAGCGCCAACCTGACCGAGATCCTCCGCGTCTGTCCATTGTGCTTTTTCAACAATCCCAAGAGCCTCGCGGTCGAAGCTAATATTCGTCATTTGAACCTCTCAATGCTCGAACACGCGAAACACGGATCACCATCGGTCGTACGTTACCCTTAAAGAATAACATTTCAACCTTAAGGAGACCTAAATTGAAGGCTGTTGCTTACAGGCAAACAGCTACGAGTTAAATCCACTAGCTTTTCTTCGGTAACGGCTGAGGGACCTGTCCGTGTTGGTTTGCGTCTTGCTGGGTTTGGAACTAATGCTGCAGCACATCATGGAAATCACTTTCTGTTCCCATGAAATAGCGGTTAACCGCGGCTCGCTGTCCTTTAGTTAACGAATCATAAGGTTCTAAGGTGCCATCCTCGTTGACGAACGGCAGTCCTTTTCTTGCCAATTCCTCGCTCCCCGGTGACACATCAACAGTACCTGCGCGTTCAGTCCAATATGGAGACTCATACAAGACACGGGTGAGCCCATGTTGTATAAGCTCATGAGCCGACTTATTCGCGTCATCGCGTTCAGAGGCCCATACCTTCGTTTCGTGATCAGTCGACCAAAAGACGTCTTCAGCTTTTCCGGCAGCAGATTTGACAATCGCCTTTGTCAAATCTTCGGCACCGGGAAACTGTTTTCCTGCGTATTTCGCTGCCTTATCAACGATGAAGTCTACGATCTTTCACGTATCCTTATTTGTTTTATCCAGATCCCTCGCAACTGCGGAATCCCTGTCAGCATCCGCATCAAAAGTCTCTTGAATAAGTTCGGTCCACTTATCAGTTACGCGATTGACCATAACCGAACGCGAATCGTAGTTAGAGTCATGAAGAACATTCGCAACTTCATCCATGTAGTTCGCAAACGCCGAAATCTGAACAGCTTTCAAAGCAGGTATTCGGCCACTCTTATACTGATCATCCAAGGGGTTATTTGGATCGCCTTCATCAATAACCTTGGGCTGGTCAAAAGCCAGATCCTCAAACAAACTACCCTTGCCTGAGAAGCGCTCAACCATATCGCGAGTAAAGATTGCATTGACGGCACCATGCGCACCTTCACCCGTTCCTGCACTCATTCCGGATTCGCTATTGTTATTCATAGCAGCGGCAAGATCACTGACATACGGCGAAATAATTGAACCCATCCAAGATCTTAAATGGGCACTATTGCGACCAAAAACATCTTCGCCCTTAAACTTATCACCCATGCCCCAGACGCTATTATCCCGGTCCAGTCCCTCCTGATATGCGGCCATTGCATTCGCCGCGTAATGACTATTAACAGCATCATTGAGCTTCTCAGATTTAAAGTCCGTCGGAAGAAACTCATCAAGGACCTTATTCTTCGCGCCATCAACTGCCGATGAAGCTAATGACTCAACGATCTTGCCACCGGGAAGCGCGTCATACGGAACCACCGACGACACCGCATCAATCCCCTGCCGGATCAACTGATTGCGCTCAGCAATCCGATCATAATTAAGGCCATTAACATCCGCAGTTGCTGCATCAAGATGTTCAAAGAGCCCGCCCCACTTATCCACACGATCAGTGACATTCTGACTCCACGTCGAACCAGGCGTCGTATCACTCGTATCAACGTGATAGTCCCCGGCCATGGCTTGAGCGAGATCATGCTTATAGCCCGCATAGGCTCCGGCCTGAACGGCACTGAGTGCAGGGGGACGACCACCTTCGAACTTATCATCGAAGGGGTTATCCGTATCTTGGCCCGCAATCTGCTTCGGGCTATCAAAGCCTAGATCAGTGAACAACCCACCCTTGGCATAAATCGCATCGCGGAGCTTCGGAGATAGGGTGAATTGCGCCTGTCCAGTTGTCGGACTCATTCGACCTTCGCCAACGGTCTGGCTTGCTTTGAGCGATGAACCGCCTGCGCTATCCCCGTCCATTGAGGCAAGACTCTGTGCCCAGTTCCCGAGGATTACGCCGGTGTGGGAACGTAGCTTTGAATTTTCGGCGCCAAACGCATCGCCACCGTCAGAGAAGCCCTTGAATTCTTTACCGCCGTAATTGCGGCTACCCGTCAGATAACGCACCATTGAAATCTTCTCACTGGACTTTTCACCGTTGCGATCCCAATCGTCCTCGACCTCGAATGAGATTGACTGATTAAGGAATCCGCGGACGCTCTTTAGACGTTCTTGTTCAAGCTTCTCGAGCCCTGGATGCGAAGTGGTGAAGTCCGCCCCTTGCATGCTGTCAGGAGTATCTGAGAGCAGGTAAAGCGATTGCAGGGGATCTTTCACCTGATTGAACAGGTCTTGATCTTTCGTTGTGTGATTGACGATAGGCCATGAGACTGCATCATCCGCTACACGCTTTGTCTCAAGACCTCCTTCATGGTTGTGATCATAGGTAACAAGTTTTGCGGCAAGGGAGTTATCTCCCCCCTCGTAGACGGTACGGCTGTAGGCCAAGTCAGGATTCTTCCCGGCAGCATAACCCGTCGCCTGAGAGTAAATGTCATAGCCTCGAATTTGCCACGCAGCCCCCGGTTCTCGGGTGTATATGATGTCGAGAGACGCCTTAATATCCGCAATGTTTGAAGTCTCAATATGTTCGAGAATAACCATGGACATTGCCTTATTGAAGGCATCCACAGCAGACGTGAGTTCCTGCGGACCCGAGCCGCCAGGACCAGGAAGAGCAACGGCCACACCAGCACATGAGACGTGCAAACCCCCGCCCGGTCAGGGAACTCACCAGGCAACAAGTTACCATCTCAAACATCGAACTCCCTGAGAGTTTGCCGCTTCAAGACTCAATGCAGCCCGAATAAACGCATCAGCGTCTACTTCACCCGCGATTCGGACCATGCCATCTGCGCCAAGAAGGTTCCTTGATCACGCGAGACAACCAAGCCTCGACCCTTGGGAAGAATACGCGGACGCTCGCGGCCAATGACCATGCCCTCGGAAGGATTACCCGACATCATGATGCCGGTTGCCGACAACTCGGACAGGGACTGCAAAATCTGCTCGTAGGACGCACGCGAGGCACCACCCATACGGCGAGTAATCACCAAGTGGAAACCAATATCTTGAGCCTGCGACAACAGAGGCTGAAGCGGAGCTAAAGGTGAACCGCTCAAGCCACCGGTGGAAATCAGGTCGTAATCATCAACCAGAACCCAGGCCTCGGCCCCCTTCCACCAATTGCGCTTACGCAACTGCTCGGGGGTCACGTCCGGTCCAGGAAGACGCATACGCAGCTGTTCGGCAACTGCCTCCATGCTTCCCTGGATTTCATCACGGTTGGTGATGTACATCGGCATATCCGATTCATCCCACTCGCCCAGCAGGGAGCGTCGCACATCAACGACAACCAGCATGGCACGTCGCGAACCTGGCTTTGCCAGCACCTGGTTGCCCAAGTTGCGCAAGAACGCGGTCTTTCCACACTTCGCGTCACCGTAGACATACATGTGCGATTCGTTCTCCGGATCGAAAGTCCACGGGCTCAAGCGGCGTTCTTCCAAACCAAGAACGATCTTCTGCTGTTTGCCGTGAGTTGCCTCGATCTGAGAAACGGTGATCTTCTCTGGGAGCAAACGCAGACGCGGACCAGGTTCGGTCGCAGAAGCAATGCGCGCAAGCGTCTTTTCGACGCCCTCACCGATCGTTGCCGGATCATGATCGCCATCAGTACGCGGGAGGGCAACCAGCATGTGGTGACCGGTCATAGACAAACCACGTCCCGGACGCCCTTCGGGGACCTTGCTACCGATCTCGCGACGGAACTCAGAATCCGAAGGATCACCCATGCGCAGCTCCATGCGAGAGCCGAAGATATCCTGCATCTGGATACGGAAGTCCATCTTGCGCAGTGCCGTAGCAATGAAGTGAACACCGAAAGACAGCGCGCGTTCGGCCATCAGACGGATACGGTCTTCTGCGTCCGAGAAATCGCTTCGCAACGTTCCCCAGCCGTCGACGACAAGGAAGATATCGCCGTAACCATCGTCAAAGCGTCCCTGAGCGCGGCCTCGGCGATAGGTCGCCATGGAGTCGATACGGTTCGCACGGAAGTAAGCAGCTCGGTCCTCAATGATGCCTTCGATTTCGGACACCATGCGGTTCAAGATGTCCTCATCCTCTCGAGAGGCAACACCTGCAACGTGAGCGGCACCCTCGAAAGCGGCAAAAGTACCCGAGAAATCGATGACGAAGAACTGAACTTCCTTCGGTGTATGGGTCAGGGACAGGGCCATGACAATCGAGCGCAATGCCGTGGACTTACCGGAGAGCGGACCGCCCAAGATCGACATGTGACCGCCGGCACCGGCGAAGTCGTATTCCAAAACCTCGCGCCGCTGTTCGTGCGGAAGGTCGACGATACCCATGGGGATGTGCAGCGGTCCCTTCGCACGCCATTCGTGCGAGATGAAGCCGAGCTCGGGATCCACAGCCAAGTCGGGCATGAGGGAATCCATGGTGTCGGGAACATCCAAAGGCGGCAGCCACACCTGGTGGGCAGGCATACCTTTGCCCTTCATGCGGGCGACCGCAATATCAATCTCGGTCATGCCCTCCCAGCGCTCATCGCCGGGTGCAACCAGACCGCCCTCTGGAATTGCCTCTTCCTCGGGAGTATTGTCCAGGACTTCCCCCAAAGAGAAGGGAAGCAGTCGGATCTGCGAGGCCTCGGAACCCGAACTGGGCAGGACACTGCGAGGCGGTGGTGGTGCGGCAACGTAGGAGGCGCGGAAGCGGATCAGCTGGTCGGTACCCGGCTGGAGGAAACCAGAACCCGGGTAGGGTGGAAGATCGTAGGCGTCCGTCACGCCCAGGACTTCTCGAGATTCAGAGGCGGAGAAGGTCTTCAAACCAATCCGGTATGACAGGTGCGAATCCAAGCCCTTGAGCTTTCCGGACTCCAAACGCTGCGAGGACAGAAGAATGTGGATCGACAATGAGCGGCCCAGACGACCAATTGCCACGAATAGCTCGCCAAAGTCGGGCTTGGCGGTCAGAAGTTCGGAGAACTCGTCAAGGATGATGAAGAGCGCCGGAAGGACGGGGAAGTCATGTTTTCCAGCCAGACGATCCGCTTCATAATCCGTGACATTTGCATAGTTACCGGCATCACGCAGGATCTCTTGACGGCGAACCATTTCACCATGAAGAGCATCTTCCATACGGTCAACCAGAGACAGCTCCGACTCCAGGTTCGAAATCATCGCAGAGACGTGAGGTAGGTCTGACATGCCCGCGAAGGTCGCACCACCCTTGAAGTCAACCAGAACGAAGTTCAGCTGCTCGGGAGAGTGCGTGAGTGCCAGGGCCAAAACCAGAGTACGCAGCACCTCGGACTTACCGGAACCGGTTGCACCGATCAGCAGGCCGTGCGGGCCCATGCCCTGCTGGGCGGCTTCCTTAATGTCCAAAACGACCGGAATGCCCTCGGGGGTGACAGCGAAGGGCACGCGCAGACGATCACGTCCATTGCGGCGCTTCCACTGCCGTTCCGCATCGAAGTCACGAATATCGCCGATATTGAGCAATTCCATGAGGTCTTGAGAACGCTTGGGGTCGGGCTTACCGACGGGGGTTGCCGCATCCCTGCCACCGGCAGTCAGGAAGCGGGTCAGGCGACGGGCCACGGCCTCGGCCTGAGGAATTCCCATGTAGTCGGCGTTGGCGAGCACTGGCTTTGCCTCAAGAAGCAGAACTTCCATGGGGGTGTGCTCATCGTTTGCGGGATGCAGAAGCAGACGAACACCGGTGGGGTTCATGAACATGCCCCACGAGGTCAAGACCTTCATGATCGTCACGCCTGCACAGCCCTCAATAGAGCCCAGGTGCGAATCGGGAGGAAGCTCAGCACCGTCGGTAATCACGATCAAATGCGGCCAGGGGCTTGCGTCATTTCGAGGCTGGAAGTGGCCTCGGGTCGTCATTTCCTCACCCAAGAGATCCTCGAGCTCGGCGTAGCTGGTGCACACCATTCGCGCACCACCCAGAGCGTCAGTGACCTCTGCGGAACGGATATGAGGCAGCCACTTCATCCACTCCCAGTTCGGGAGGTTTTCGGGAGTCGTCAATACCGCGATCTTCAGGGCCGAATCCGGCGTCATAACCGCAAGGTGGCAGATCATCGAGCGGACTTCTCCGCGGGCACGCTCGCCATCACCGGCGACCTCGACGTGAGAGAACTGGCCCAAATCCAGACTGAAAGGAAGGTCTTCAACGGTCTTGTGGACATCTAAGAAACGGCGCATTGCTGAATGGCAGACGACATCTGGGTTGGCCATCTGGGGAATATCGGGTTCGACCAAGCGCATGGCCAGTTCCTGGTCAGAAGTTCCGATTCGGGTGGAGACGGAAGTATCGTCGCCCACTTCGCGTTCCCACAGGCGCGAGCCTTCTTCGGCTAAAAGCACCAGTGAATCCGGCTCAGGCAGGTACCACTGCATGAAGATTCGCTGCTTTGCGGCAATATTACGCACGCTGGTTCGAGTCTCTGACAGATAGGAGAGGTATTCGCGACGCTGGGAGTTGACCTTATTGCGGTACTGCGAGACCTGGCGGTAGATGTTGAAACCAACCATGGAGAGCATCATGAAGACCATGCCGCCCGCCATCAGAAGCATTCGCGTGTTCTGCCCCTGAGTCAGCGCCATGATGACCATGACACCCATGGAGCCCATCATGGGGATCACGGTAGCAAGGATTGAACCCATGCCGCCGGCTTCGACCTGGCTGGGTGGCTTTTCTACAGCGATTTCACCGCTGGGGAGCTCGGGGGCTTCCGTTTCATTGACGGCCATACAGTCTCCTGGAGTGCAATCTCCCGTTTTCCTTCATTTCTGTATGTATCCTAGCTTGTAGCACGAGCACTCGTGGCATGGCACTGATCTGGTCAGGTAGTCTGAATGCTGACTTTTGAACAGAATCGGTGAAAGAACCTCAGCGGATCAATAGCCGGATCGGCACCGAGGACACTTCCCGGCACAACCGCATGAAGGAGGAGGCGTGACCCAGAAACAGGCGGCGGTGACCGTCACTGACGCTTCCGGCGTCAAAGATTTGGTTGTTCCGCTGGGAACAACGGTCACTGGCCTACTCTCCATGCTTGATATCGATTCAAGCGACCCGAGCCTGCAAATCACGGGTGCCGACGGTCGTCCTCTTAATCTCGGCGCGGTCTTGGGAACTGACCTTCCCCAGGGAGTCCTCATCTCCATTACCTCTGGTCGTGAGCGCCAGCGTCAAGAACAACGCGCAATTGAGCGAGCTTCCGACCCCTGGTTCCGCCCTTCCCTTGCTCTGAGCATCTGCGCCCTGCTGGCATTTGCTATGAACGCGGTTCTCATCTTCTGCACTCTCTTTGCCCAGCTATTGACCATCATTGCGGGAGTGCCGTGGTGGGCGCCTTTGACAATCGGCGTCCTCTCGCTTGCTCTTTGCCTTGTCGTTCTCTACCAAGATCGCGTCCATTCCAACGCCGGATTGTTGTCCGGATGGACGCTTAGCGCGGGGCTTTCTTTCCTTGGCCTCCTTCCCGCTCTGGGAAGCGCAGGAATCTATCTCGAGGCCTCGCAAATCTCCACGATGTCACAGGTCGCTTCCCTTCTCTTCCCTCTGTGGGGAGCAACGGGCGTTGCACTTGGGCTCTGGCTCTGGCGCCCCACTCCTCTCACAAGCGCACATGCGCTCAGTTGGGGCATCCTTACGGCAAGTGCGACTGTCTTGACCTATTTCAATGCTTCTCTGACCAGAGTTGCGCCCTTCGCAATCGCTTGCGCGGTATGCGCAATCACTGCCTCGCCCAGCTTGTCAGTACGGATCCCCGCGACCCAGCTGCTCGATATGCCCCTGGTGACGACCTCCGCGCCCACTGTCCGTGCACCCGAGGTTCCCCCTCCCTCGCGCATCACCGGCCGTCGCGTCAATCGCACGGTTACTGATGCGACCTCGCGTACTCGACTGGTTCAATACCTTGGTCTGGGCCTGATTATTGTTGCCGTTCCCGTGATTTATTCGATGATCGGGATTCATTCGTTACAGCAAATCGCCTCACTGGTGCTGGTTTGCGCGTCAGTGATCGCGCTTGTCGTTGTTCCCCGCGAGCGCCGTTGGGCATCATCGCGAGTCGTTCCGCGCGTGGGAGCGGTCATTTTGCTTGCAACGCTACTTATTTCCCCCGCTTCCCGAGCCCTTCTTGGGACCCCCATTGCGGCAGCTGTTCTTGTCTTTATCGGCTGTGTTTCTCTTCTGTGGACTCGCCTGCGTGCAGGCAAAGAACAATCCGCACTCATTGGGCGTTTTACCGACATCTTCCAGGCACTGTCATTGACTGTTGTTTTCCCAGCTGCGTTTTTCGCCGCGGATCTTTTTGAACTCGTTCGACAGGTGGCATCATGAGTGAGCTTCGCATTACCCCAGTTCAGGTCCCCGTTTCTCAGGCAATAGGTGTGGACCCGGCTCATCTGGCCGCTGCTCAGCAAGGTAGTGTCCAGCGAGGCCTCCCCCAGCCCAGCGTGGCGTATTCAGCGCCCGCGACCGGTGGCGCTCTGGTTACCGCCTACCTCATCGACCTTGCATGCCTTGTCGCAATTACCGCGCTTTCATGGTGGTTCTATCCTTCGATCGCCATTGCAGTGATCGTTGCGTTTGAGACATGGATCGTTGGCACTCTGATTCGCGCCCATTCGGGACGAACTCCCGGCGCTTTCGTCATGCAAGTAGCCGCAATTTCGATGGCACCCGTAGCCACCGATGCAGGTCCCGAGGCCGGTCACGCCCCCGGCTTGGCTCGCCAGAGCGCGCACAGCCTGATCATGTTGCTCTTGCACGCGACTGTCGTTGGACCGGCCGTCACCTGGGTTATTGCCCGAGATGGCCAAACTTGGGTTGACCGCGTCTGCGGTATGGGGAACCTTGACGTCCGCGCTGGCCGCACAGACGCCGGCGCTCCCGCTTATTCCCAGCAGCTTTCCCCCTCGTTTGCCGAGGCCTCGGCTGGGGTCGGGGCCGCACCTGCACAGCTTCAGGGAATGGATCCCGCCGCACTTGCCCCGGCACATCAGTGGGCAGGGCCGCGCGTTACGCCCCCCGAAGTTCCTGCTTCCGATCCTGCTGTTTTAAGTATTCCGCCGGCGGGAGTTCCCGCAGTCGACCTACCAGCACCTTCACCGATTCCCGAGGCACCCAGCCAGGTCCTCAGTGAGATGCCCGCGCCCATGCCTACGCAGCAAGCTGCACAGACTCCGGCCGCGCCCAAGGTGCCCACTCCCCCGCGCCACAGCCCGGCCTCGGCAATGCCACGAGTTCCGCAAGTACCGACGCCTCAGGCTGGCACACCTCAGCAGGCCGGCAGCGCTCCGCAGAACATTGCCCAGCAGAGCAATGCGCAACCAGCAGCTCCTCAGCCCGCTCCTGCAACGAGCGCACCGGCCTCTGTCCCCGCATTCGCGCAGGCAGCGCCACTGGCGATCATCGTTGATGACGGGCAGCGAATCGAAGTCAATGCTCCTATCGTGTTGGGACGTGCTCCCGAGCAGACGCCTTCTGATGCGCGGGCAGTGGCAATTGCGGATTCCACGCGTTCCCTATCGCGCACACACTTGCGTGTCGCACCGGCTGATGGCGATGCGATGTGGGTCGAGGACACCTTCTCCGCGAATGGCACGCGGCTGCAGGCGCCCGATGGCACCACTCAGCCACTCCCCCGCGGTGAACGTGTAAAGGTGCCGCTGGGTACGGTGCTTCTGCTGGGCGAGCGGAAGTTGTCGGTTAGTCGGTAAATCTACTTCTCTGGGATATCGATATCAACGCGTCCAGGAATGAAATCTCGAGGGTTAGCAGTCGTCCCATCCGATGGACGCAATCCCGTTTGGTAGCGCATTAAGGTGGCTTTTCCCTCGTGAACGGTCACGTAGAGGAAACCACCATTAACCGGATCACTCCACGAAAGCTGACGAACGCCGCCTTTGTCCGAGCCCAATTGATACTCGGGATACGTCTCTGACAAGAGTTCACGGCCGATCTTTTCGACCTCAGGAACGGGAACATAAGGACCAGCAACAACTTGCCCAACAAGCTCCCACGCCGGCTGCTCATCGCCTGAAGAGTGGTCAGTCTCTTTATTGATCTCGGACCCAAAGATGCGCGCTTCCCACGCGCCTCCACCACCGGCCTCGGCAAGGCGACGACGGAACTCAAGAATCTTCGGCTCCTCATCACGCTGAAATGCCTGAATGGACTGACGCTGCTCCAGGGGGAGGCTTCCATCCCAGTAGACAGCCTTCTTAACGGTCGGGGTGGGTGTCGCAGTGGACTGGTTAGTGCCCGCGCCTCCGATAGAGCATGCACTCAAAGCAATCGTTGCCACCCCAAGTACCGCACATGCGCGGACAATACCCCGATAGCTCACTACTTCACCCCTGCGATGACGCGACCGAAATCTTTCAACGTCTCAGTTCCTTCTTTGAGGTAGACGTCGTGGTTTGCAAAACCCGTACGAGCGTCATTGTCGTAGCCTTCATATCCAGTAGCATCACCTGACAGATGCTTGAAGGTCGAGTCCTCATCCATTGGGTTCTTCCCTAAGCCTCCAAGTCCAAAGAACTTGAAGCGTCCAAGTCCTTGGACACTATCGCCGTAGGGGACACCAGATACCCAACGATGATCTTCGTCAACGTGAAGATCGGAAGGATCATAGGTGCCCATACCGGGAGAGCCGAACATCACCAGGTCATCGATAACGCCATCCTTCACTAGTGTTGCAGCTTTGCCAGACGTGCTCGATCCGTAGGAATGTCCAAGAAGAGTCATATGCGCGTCCCCGGCGCCGTACTCGCGGGATGCTTGGACGCCTGTCATGAATCCAGCCAAACGCTCCGCGCCTGCTTCAGCGAGCTTGGGTGAGGCGATATCTCCCCAGTTATCGGGGTCGTCAGGTCCTCCCGGAGCATCGTAGCCAAGCCATGCGATAGTCGCTACATTACTGACGGGGATATTCCCTTGTTCTGCCGCTGATTGGCGCAAGTTCCCAGATTCTCGCACATACTTATCGAGATCGCCATCAACTGTCGTTCCGATACCGGGGACTAAAGTCGCAATATTTTGTGCATGATCCACATCGCCCTGGCAGACGGCAGCCTTCACCCGGCGACCATCATTTTGTAGGGTGAGCAAACCAATGCAGTCGCCACTCTTTGTCTGCTGTTGATACTCCTCAAGCGAAATACCATTCTTCAAGCTAGCTTCGACCGCCTCATAGGAAGCGATTTCTCTTTCCACTTTCTCGCGTTCTTCTTTGATTTTCTCGCGATTCGCAGCTTGATTTGGGTCTCGTTCTGCAGCTTTGAGCTGTTCAACCTGCTTTTCTGCTTTGAGCTTGTTCTCTTTCAGGTTGATTCGGTTTGCGCGGTCGCGTGCCCAAGCTTCAACACCATCAGCATTACCGATCAGCTGAGGATAGTGATCAGCAAGATATTGCTTCTGCTCATACGACTGCTCAGACCAATACTTTGCACGCTCCTCCGGCGACATTTTTTGAAAAGCATCTTGCTCTTTCTTCGACCAAGCATGAGTACCTTTCCCAGAAGCAGAAGACGTACTTCCCGGCATACCCGCCGAACCTAAACGCGCCACAAACGAAGCATCCGCATACTCTGCCAAGGCAAGTGCCTGACTTACAAGCAATGTAACCGCGAGCAGGGCATCATTTTTTCCTTGTTCGGTATACATGTAACTTGTGTTCTCGTACGTCACTACACCGCTATCGGAAATACTGCACATGCGAGATTTTGCTTCAGAAGTAGCTTTCTTAACAGCGCTTTCCACTTCAGAAACATTTCCGGCTGCGGTACTCACCGCGTCCTGAACCTCTGCCAAGTCATCGGCAAGAGTTGTCAGAGCTTCATGCGCTGTCGTCATTTTGTCGCGCAAAGTCTGCGCAGTTTCACCCTCACCTTGGAAGGATGTCATGCTTTGCTGGAGTGCATCGGCTTGTTTCACAACAGTGTCGCGCCGAGTACCTACCTTTCCGGCATAGCTCGATAGACCAGTTGAGCTCCAGGTTTTCACCTGACCCCAAGTTAACGACATTGTTGTCCCTCTCCTTCCACAGGCAGGCGCTACAGGGTGTTCTTTACAAGCTATTTCTCTGGGATATCGATTTCGACGCGCCCAGAGATGAATTCACGAGGGTTAGCAGTCGTCCCATCCGAGGGACGCAAACCCGTCTGGTAACGCATCAAGGTGGCTTTGCCCTCATGAACAGTCACGTAGAGGAAACCACCATTAACCGGATCGCTCCACGAAAGCTGGCGAACGCCGCCTTTATCCGAGCCCAATTGATACTCGGAATACGTCTCAGACAAGAGTTCACGACCGATCTTTTCGACCTCTTCGACAGGTACGTAGGGACCTCCCGTATCCTGCCCAATAAGCTCCCATGCTGGTTGCTCACTACCTGAAGACTTGTCCGTCTCGCCATTGATTTGCGAACCGTAACTGCGAGCCTCCCAGGAACCTCCACCAAGCTCTGCCAAGCGGTTGCGGAACTCAAGGATCTTGGGCTCTTCATCACGCTGAAATGCCTGGATCGACTGTCGCTGTTCAAAGGGGAGACTTCCATCCCAGTAGACAGCCTTCTTAACGGTCGGGGTGGGTGTCGCAGTGGACTGGTTAGTGCCCGCGCCTCCGATAGAGCATGCACTCAAAGCAATCGTTGCCACCCCAAGTACCGCACATAAGCGGACAATACCCCGATAGCTCACTACTTCACCCCTGCAACAACTCGGCCAATATCTTGCAGGGTTTCAGTTCCCTTTTCCAAGTAGACGCTATGATTCGAGGTATCGAAGCGCCACCACTTATTGGGCTTCGCGTCATGGTTATACCCTTCATAGCCCGTCGCATCATCGGACAGGTGCGTGAAGGTCGAATCATCATCCATTGGGTTCTTACCAAGACCCCCAAAGCCAATCTTTCCCCTGACCAGTGAACCAACGCCCTGAACCCAGTCTCCGTTAGGGACCCCTGAAACCCATCGATGTCCCTCGTCGACGTGAAGATCGGAGGGGTTAAAGGTTCCCATTCCGGGCGAACCGAAAAGGACCAAATCGTCGATAACACCCGATTTGACTTTCGTGGCGGCCATACCAGAGGTGGTTGATCCGTAGGAGTGGCCAACAAGTGACATGTGCGCATCACCTGCGCCATGTTCGCGAGAAGCCTGCATCCCAGTCAAGAAGCCTGCTAAACGATCCGAGCCTTCCTTCGCGAGATTGGGTGAGGCGATATCACCGTAGTTGCTGAACTTTGGCTCACCGGGAGCATCGTAGCCAAGCCAGGAAACTACCGCGACATCCTTCAGGGGCATGTTGCCTTGATCTGCTGCAGCCTGACGCAGGTTCCCAGCTTGACGAATATAGTTATGAAGGCTGCCCTCAACGGTCGTCCCGATACCGGGAACAAAAGTGCTAACGTGTTTGGCGTTATCGACATCACCCTGAGCGACAGCGGCTTTCACGCGACGTCCGTCGTCTTGCAGCGTCAGCAAGGAAATCGGATCGCCCTTCTTCCCATGCTGATAGTCTTCAAGACTGATGCCGTTATCTAATGACGATTCAATCTTGTTGTATGCCTCAACCGCGTGTTCGGCTTTTGCCAGCGCTTCCTGATTCTTCTGTTTCAATGATTCTTGTTGAGGATCATTAACAGCTGCTTTGAGCGCTTCGACTTCCTTTTCCGCGGCAAGTTTCTTTTCGCTCAGATTAATTCGATTGGCGCGATCTCTTGCCCACCCCTCAACACCATCAGCATTACCAACCATCTCTGGATAGTGATCGCACAGGTATTGCTTCTGTTCATAAGACTGCTTCGACCAGTAGTCAGCGCGCTCTTCAGGAGACATGTTCTTAAAACGCTCCTGCTCGGTTTTTGAAAGCTTGTGAGTACCTTGCCTCGACGTGCTTGAGGTCCTTCCCTCGGTCCCAACTTTCCCTAAGGCACGACTGAGCGACTCATCCGCATAGTTTGCAAGAGCGATTGCCTCGGTAATCTTCCCTGCGACTATTGCCTCGGCGACCTGGCAATACGAATTTGACTCCTCGCCAGAATAGTGACAGGTCGGTTTGCCATTGTCGTCGATAGTACATTGCATCGATGATGCGGATGATTCGACTGTCTTTACTGCCTCCGAAACCTGCTCAACATTTGGCACTGCAGCGTCTAAAGCATCGCAGACTTCCGCCAAATCATCAGCCAGAGTTGAGAGAGCCGTATGCGCAGTTCCCATTGTTGTACGCAGAGCGTCTGCCGTATCGCCCTGCCCCTGGAAACCAGAAATGTTCTGTTGAATCGACGCTGCCTGTTGAAGAACGCGATCACGCTTCGAAGAAACAGTCCCCGAATAAGCGCTCAAACTGGAAGACGACCAGGTCTTCACTTGGCTCCATTGCACAGACATCTTTAGTCCTCTGGGATATCGATTTCGACGCGGCCAGCAATAAAGTCACGGGGATTTTCGGTCGTCCCATCGGAAGGACGCAGACCCGTCTGATAACGCATCAACGTCGCCTTGCCCTCATGAACAGTCACATAGAGGAACCCACCATTGTGCGGATCACTCCACGACAACTGACGAACCCCGCCCTTATCAGACCCCAACTCATAATCGGGATAAGTCCCAGACAGGACCTCACGACCAATCTTCTCAATCTCAGGGATAGCAACAAAGGGACCAGCACTCATCTGCCCCTGCAACTCCCAAGAATCCTGCGCAAAACCAGCCGAATCATCATCCCATTTCGAAATACTCGACCCAAAACTACGCGCAACCCACTCACCGCCACCAACCTCGGCAAGACGACGACGAAACTCAAGAATCTTCGGCTCCTCAACACGCTGAAACGCCTGCACAGACTGACGCTCCACCAAAGGAAGATCCCCATCCCAATAATTCATCGCATATCCTCTCTCTGCCTGTCAGCAGTGACCTTGAAGCATTATTTCACCCCAGCTACAACACGGGCGATATCTTGAAGCGTCTCGGTTCCCTGTTCGAGGTAGACGCCATGATTCTTGAAACTTGGAAGCGGAATTGGATCAAGCTTCGTGTCTCGACTCCCGATCATCCACCTTAGGGCTCTCTTTCCAAGGTCTTTAAAATACGTTCCGAGATCGCTGGTGGTCTCGTTGGGTTTGTAATCTTTGTAACCAGTCGCGTCATTGGAAAGATGGGTGAAACTCGAATCCGCATCCATCGGATTCTTGCCTAAACCACCAAACCCGCAGATCTCAAACTGCCCAAGCCCTTGGACATCATCTCCGTTAGGTACTCCGGAAACCCAACGATGCCCTTCGTCAACGTGCAGCTTATTCGAATCATAAGTTCCCATACCAGGTGAACCGAACATCACTAGATCGTCGATAACACCGGGCTTAACCTTTGTCGCCGCCATACCCGACGTCGTCGAACCATAGGAATGCCCTACCAATGTCATATGCGCATCCCCAGCGCCATACTGACGAGAGGCGTGCATACCCGTCATAAAGCCAGCTAAACGATCCGAACCCTCCTGAGCCAACTTCGTCGTAGCGATATCAACTATGTTCTCGAATTTCGCTTCACCGGGTGCGTCGTAACCCAGCCATGCAACTGTTGCAACATCTTTCAAAGGCATATTCCCCTGAGCAGCCGCAGCCTGACGAAGATTCCCCGTCTCACGAAAGTAGGTTTCGAGGCTGCCCTCAACGGTTGTCCCAATGCCAGGAACAAAAGTCGCAACATGCTTTGCATGATCCACATCGCCCTGAGCAACCGCAGCCTTCACCCGACGACCATCATCTTGCAGAGTCAGAAGAGAAACTGGATCCCCTTGCTTCCCATGCTGATACTCCTCAAGAGTGATGTGGTTTGCCAAAGTAGCCTCGATCTTGTTGTACGCTGCGAGATCCGTTTTCGCGCGTGCAAGTTTGGCGTAAACAGCCGGGTCATAATACCCACCCGAATCATAAATGGATCCCGGAAGATAAGTACTTGGCGAACGATGCTGCGCTGCTTCAAGGTGTTGAATCAGCTTCTCAGTCTTGAGCTTTTCTTCACTCAGATTAATGCGGTTCGCGCGGTCTCGAGCCCACGCCTCAACGCCATCAGCGTTACCGATCAGTTCGGGGTAGCGATCAGCGAGATACCGTTTTTGCTCATACGACTGCTCGGACCAAAACTTTGCCCGCTCCTCAGGGGACATATTCCGGAACTTATCTTGCTCCGACTTCGACCACATTCGAGTTTTTTTGCCAGAGGCCGAAGATGTACTTTTATCAGTGCCTACGGATCCTAAAGACGCTTGAAATGTCGTATCCGCATAATCAGCCAACGCCATCGTTTCGAGAACAAGCAATTCGACATTCTGTATTACAGCGTCAATTGCTCCTGTCCCATCAGTTCCATAGGGGATATGACTGGAGACAGTTCCATCGTCAGAGATTGTGCAACCATCGATTGAAGCCATTGAAAGGGCTTTCTTTACAGCACTTTCAACATCAGAGACGTTACCCGCTGCGGCGTTCACCGCATCCTGAACCTCAGCCAAATCATCAGCAAGAGTAGTCAGAGCTTCATGGGCTCTCTTCATTTTGTCGCGCAAGGCCTCAGCAGTCGCACCTTCACCCTGAAACGAGCTCACACGAGCCTGAAGAGCATCAGCTTGCTTCACAACAGTATCGCGCCTACTACCAACCGTTCCAATGTAAGCCGACAAAGTGCCTGAACTCCAGGTTTTAACCTGACCCCACGTTAACGCCATTGTTGTGCCTTCAGGCCTAGCCTCACGGCGCCACAAGAGCTGGAGAGGGCGGTGGGTGAGGAACAGGACCTTGCACAGCAGGAGTTGGCGCATAAGGCGGCATCCCCTGCCCAGGTCGATACACAGGCATTTCAGGTTGAGCGCCACCCGCAGTCGTCGGTAAGGTTGGCCTTGGATTCCCCCCACGCAGCGGGCCTCTAGAACCATTGAGCGCCGATGCTTGTTCAGCATATATCGCCAGACTTGGGGTCGCCCCCGCTGTCCCTGCAAGAGCGGCTTGACCCTGAGCATTAGCCTGTTGGGTGTTGTTTGCTTCAGTCTGTGCAAGGTTGACACCGGCTGAATGCGCAGCTCGAGCGAGTTCCTCAAGAGCTATCGAATGTGAGACAAGAAGGGATGTGTATCGGCCCTCTACCTCGGTGGCCTTCGCGATCGAGTCGGCACCCTTCATTGAAGACTCTACAGCCTCGGACAAGTCATCAATTTTTGCGCCTTGCAATTCACCGGAAACCTGTTGCAAGGTATTCGCGGTCGCGCCGTACTCTCCGTCAACGACATTGATCATTACCACGGCTGTTTCCCCTCTAAGGAAGCCCAATTCAACGATCTGCCCACATTGGCCGATCAAGTTGTTGTAGGTACGGCAGTGGGTGAGCAGATCTCTCTACTCACCCACACGCCGTTTACGCGCAACACTCACGAGCGCTACGCATGAGTTGTATCAGCGGCCAGTAGCCAGGCCATTGAAGGTACGCGCACCCGTGTTATCGGTCACGACGTAGTTGCCGGCAAGCTGATCAACCAGACCTGCGAAGGCATCAAGGGCCTGCTGCATCTGGTGCATACCAGCGGTCCACTCACCATGCTTCTGGGTGTAGGACTCCTTCGCAGCACCTTCCCATGTGGCGCTACGTGCTTCAACGTCCTTATTGAACTGCTCAAGCTGGCTGAGCAGATCGGTCGCCTGCGTGCGCAGATCAGCCGAGACCTGCTGGAGCAGCTCCGGGCTTACGCGAAAATCTCCACCGTTCATTTCTTTTCCGATCTACTCACAGGTTCAGCATGGCTGCGCCGGTCTTGGCAACAGTCTGCTGGGCATCTTGTTCGTTCTGAATTGTCTGAGCGCCGACCGAGGCAAGTGCGCTATCGAAATCGGTCAGTGCCTGAGTGGTCTTGGACGAGCCAGCATCCCACTGCTCCATGACGGAGTTGAACGCCTGCGAGGCGCCACCCTGCCAACCACCGATAGCGGTAGCGACCTCACCCTTAACCTTTGCGTTCAAGCCCTGCAGGTAAGCCTGCAGGTTAGTGACAGCTGTGCGAATGGCATCATAGCTGGCTTGTTCCGCAGAAATATTTGCACCGCTCATGGTCCACCCTCCTAGTTTGTCGTTCGGGTCCCCCCGAAGTCTTGCAGTGATCGACCCTCTGTAACGGAGGGCACAATCGCGATGTCGGGTATTACATTATCGAAGCGATCTGGGAATGCAAATACAGGTTTCATGAAACCAGCTAGGCTTAAGGCAGCACTATTGAGCAAAGGAACCTCATGGCAAGCACTACCGCATCCAGGCCTCCAGCCCTTATGCCCGTTAGCATTCGCATGGGTGAGAGCACCGTCGACATGTCGGTCCCAACGAACGTTGCACTGGCCGAATTTGCCCCAAATATTGTGTCACAAATCACACAATTATCGGCCAGTTCTGCCTCTCAGGGATACCGAATTACGAATTCTCAGGGCCGAGTTCTCGATCAGAGCCAGACCCTGATCAACCAGGGAATCCAAGCCGGATCCGTTCTGATTCTGTCCAAAATCGGCGACAGCACACAGGATTTGCGCTATGACGACTTAGTCGAGGCCGTCGGAACCGCAGTCGAAAACGATCAGGCTCCATGGAATTCTGACAATTCGGTAGATCTTAGCACACATGCTTCTGCGCTGTTGGTCCTTACAGCAGCCGTTCTGATCTTCACCGGAGGCCGAGGAAGCTACCTTGGTTTAATTACCGGATTGGCCGGAACTTTACTGGCTTCTCTAGCCTGCGCATTGATTTCACGCTCAACCCAGCGTCTTGCTCCCCTCTCTCTTGCGCACTCAATTCCAATCCTTGCCGGTAGCGCGGTCATGAGCGCAATCCCTGGCTCTTGGTCAGCCCTTCCACTGGCTGGCTTTGGAATTGCAGCAATGGTCAGCGCAGCAATTCTGCTGATCGTTCTTCCTAAAACCTTGCACGGCTCCATTGCTGCGCCCCTCACCTATGGCTTATCAGCAGCAACAATTGGCTTGCTGACGGGATTTGCACACCTTTCAACCCAGCGCTCGGCAAGTGCGGTCTATACCTTATTAATAGTGCTTATTTTGATCGCCCCCTGGTTTGCGATGGCTCGAATTCCTATTCGCGTGACAGGAAACCCCGAAACTATCGACGCCTACCAGGTTGTTCGCAAGGTAAACGACGGTCATATCCTGACCATTTCTCTTAAAACTGGCGCTTCGCTGGGAATCTTGATCTGCGTTCCGCTTCTTCTTGATACCCGCTACTCACTACTCCTTCTTATCTGCGGAGGCGTTGCTCTTCTGCTTTCAACGCGGTCCTTGCGTTCACGGGTCGAGGTCCTGATCGGTGCGATTCTGGGCATCATCCTGATCCTTGTCAGCGCAATCGGTAGCGCAATCCTTATGCCTCAGGCACTCATTCCGATTGTCCTATTGCTCTTCATTGCAACCGGCCTTGTCTTGGCACTGACCGTTATCGATCCGAAGATGCGCCCATGGGTCACTCGAATTGCTGACACTCTCTCGCTTATCAGCTTGCTGGCACTGGTGCCCATCACGACTCTGGTATGGGGGGTCCTGTAATGCCATCAAACAAGGACATCCTTGAAGCGCAACGTTTCAATCGTCGCCGCCTAGTCACGGCATTCACCTCTGGCACTCCCGGAGGAAAAGAACTCGAATCAAAATCAACCACTCGCCCTCTAATCGTTGGGGCCTCGCTTGCCGCACTTGCAGTTCTCATAGCAGTTGCTGTCGGTAGGTTCATGCCGACGCTTCCCAGCGGCTGGCAAGACTCGCACCTCATCATCACGAAGGGTGAAGGTGCACGCTACTACTCGATCGAAGGAACACTTCGCCCCGTTTCTAACGTCACCTCCGCCAAGCTTCTCAGCGAAAGCGGAAAGCTTGTGACCTCCTCGGTTTCGACCTCCTCGCTCGAGGGAATTCCCCGCGGAAGCGCGATCGGCCTGAGCGATGTTCCCGACGACATCCCAACTGCAGACCAACTGCACTCCTACGACTGGACCGCATGCGCGGCCTCGTCTGGAATCAAAACTTGGGTTGCTGGTAACCCCGAGGGCCTGAGCAACGCAACCAGCGCCCTCGTTTCCAACGAAGGAAGGCTCTACCTGGTCACAGGTGGGGTCCGCTACCCCATCGAAATTGCGCACGCACAAGCCATTGTCAACGTGCTCGACCTGTCCGGACGCACTATCACCCCGGTGAGTGCAGCTTGGCTGAACTTGTTCACCGAAGGGTCAACTTTGGCACCCGTCGATATCCCGAACCTCGGTCGCCCGGTTTCAGGCATGTCGCCGCGAATCACCGCAGCGCAGGTCGGAACCATCATCGAGGTCGACGAATCCGGCACACCGCGTCGCTTCGTCATCACTGACGACGGGACTATTACTCCGCTGACGGACTTCTCCTACAAGCTCTACCAGGCCTCGTGGGCAGACCGTGGAAGTCCGCAAAACCTCATGATTGACCTCTCAGAGCTGGCATCACTGACGGTGAATAACCAGGGTGTCATCCCCTCGGATTGGCCCAGCCAGGTCGGTGAAGTTCTGGGGGCCGATGCAGCGCCATGCGCTCAGCTGGTCGTGAACCACTCCAAGGCAGAGACCGTTCTTAAGTCCATTCCTACCTCCGAGCTCACTCAACTTCACCCGCGCGAGGTCAATGTTCGAGGCGGTTCAGGTGCACTGGTCCGTTCCTCCTCCGGTGGTTCAAGCGGTCCTATCGTGTTTGTCTCTGACATTGGTAAGGCCCACGGTTTAGGAAATAACCCCAGCGATTCGCTGCAACGCTTGGGACTGCCCGAAACTGCGGTCTCTCCCCTTCCAGCAGCATGGCTTGCACTCATTCCTGAGGGTCAAGAACTCACTTCCGCTGCAGCTTGGGAAACGGTTGGTGCTCAGTGAATCGACTAACAAATTGCACGCTAAGTTCTCTTGCTGCACTGGCGCTGTGCGGCGCAGTTGCGCTTCCTTCCGCATATGCGGATACGCCCACACCGGGCGAGACTCAGGGAAGCGACCAGACGAACTCGCAGCAAAAGCGAGGATCCGCCACAAAACAGCCCGAGGAAGGCTGCCAAATCGGCGTCGACAAGTGGATCACTCAGCCACCTTCGGCCTACTCATTCCTCGGAATGAAAGAGGCCCTGAAACTCTCGCAGGGCCAAGTGCGCGTCGCGATCGTTGATTCGGGTGTTGCCGCAGGAAACGCCCACTTTAAGGACGCAGTTGAGCCGGGTATCGACCTGGTTGAGTCTGGTGACGGACGAAAAGATACCTTTGGACATGGCACCGCAATCGCCGGACAAATTGCCGCGCGAGAAGTATCAGGTTCGGGCGTCGTCGGTTTTGCCCCGCAATCCACTATCGTCCCCGTACGCGTCTACGTTGACTCCAGTGACGACGCCAAGCGCGCGGGCAAGGGGCCGACAGCTGCGCGAACAGCCGACGGCATTCGTTGGGCTGCCGATCAGGGAATTCGTGTGATCGTTGTCCCGCAATCCTTGACCTCTGACGATGTCGCCCTGCGCACAGCCACCCAGTACGCGCACTCGAAGGGCGCGCTCGTCGTGGCCTCGGCAGGCAATGTCGAGCAAACCCAGTCGGGAGCGCAAGACACAGCGGTCCGCTTCCCCGCGGGATACCCCGAGGCCCTGTCCGTGACCGCGGTCGATGCGCAAGGTAACCCCAGCCAATCCGTCGTCCATGGAACCCACGTAGAAATCGCTGCACCCGGTTCGCAAATTGCGTCGACCTTCTTTGCAAACGGTAACTGCATGTTCGCAACGCAGGGAGCCTCTACCTCATATGCGACGGGATACGTTGGCGCGATTGTTGCGTTGATTGCTGCAAGGTATCCGAACGAGACCCCAGATCAGTGGAAGTATCGCCTTCTGGCAACCGCACTTCGTCCAAGCCCTTCCCAGCGCACTGCCGAAGAGGGATGGGGAATCGTCGCGCCCTTCAACGCGCTCAATTTTGTCAACGACGGGACCATGCCCGGACCCACAAATCCCTTGTATCCACCGATTCAAAAGACCGCAGATCCGGTTATGGTGAAACCTGATCTTCCGGTTGATACGACGACTCCGCGTCGAATGTGGGCACTGGGAATCTCCGGTGCGGGCCTCACGATTGTTGTCGCAGTGCTCTTGATTCGCAGGTTGCGCAGTAAAGAGGCCTGAGCCGGCGTATGCCGAATTTCAGAGTGCTTAGTGCTGCTCTTTATTCGTATTTGCGTCGCCCTGCCGGGTCTACCCATTACCTTGCTGGCCGTTACCCTGCTGGTTCTTATCGCCCTCTTGGTTCTGGGTAGTGCCATTTTCGGGAATTGTCACGCAATTCTTAGTGGGCTGCGAGGCGCGCCCATTCTCGGCCACTGACACGACCTCGATGCACACCTCACCTGGGACCGCCTTCACCGACACTGCATTCTGACGCGTCTCAGCAACCGCATCATCTGCACCCGGTTTTGAAACGGTATAGACATAACGCCTATGCCCAGCCGACGTCGTCCCAACCGCGGGATCAGTCCAACTCCACTGAATATCCTCACCATTCACGCGTGCAACCAGTTGGTCAACAGCAGGGGGAGGAACAGCAATCGGGTCTTCACCCTGTGATCCTGGCGTGGAAGAGCTACTTGCCGAGGCCGTAGGGGAAGAAGTCTGATTCCCCACCCCAATGATGCTGCCTCCCCCCGTCAGCATTGCAACGATCACGGCGCCCAAAACGACCATTGCCATGACGACAAGCGCGATAATTGCGATGATCCTCTTCGGGCCCGAACGTCGACCATCTGGGAGATAACCCAGGGGGTGGCCGGTATCGAAGGTATTTTGAGTAGTATGCCCCGGAGCGTGCCACGAGTCGGGGGCAGGTGCATATCCTGCACCAAATTGCTCACTGGCTGCACCACCCACTGACGAATCCTGCTGGTGGAGACCAGCGAAATTCTGTTGATTTTCCGAGGTTGGTGTCGGATCTTGCATACCCGAAAGCGAGGCATCGGCGGGCTTCGACTGCATCTCGCTAGAAGCACTCCCTGCCACTGCGTTCCCACTGACCGGATTGGTTAGGGATGCGGGCGAAGGGGATGCGGCCTCGGCAGAGGCGGAAGCGGCAGCCTGCCCCAGGTCAAGGGAAGGCGCACGCAAACGCGTTCGCTCGGCATCGATCGAGGGCATCGCACGCAGACGGGTTGCCTCATCTTGAGCCACATTCGGGGAATTTTCGCCTTGGACAGCCCCCCACGAAGCCGCAGTGTCATCAGCGGTACCAGCCGAAGAGCCATGAGCACCAAAACTGCCTACGGTATTACCGTCACGCAGCTCCATCTTGGTGACCGGGCGCCCCATGAGGGTCTGAATATCTTGAAGCTGACGGCCCAGTTCAGCCGCTGAGGCAGTCCTCTTCCGGGGATCCAGCTGCATTGCGTGGCGTAAAACGCGCTCAAGTTCCTTGGGGGCATCCGGGCGAGAAAGCCCACGGATGCGTCCCTCATAGACTCGTGCAGCCACCGAGGCAGCACTATTGTCACCAACCGGATCCTCGAATGGGCTACGCCCGCTGAGGAATGTCCACAAGGTTGTCGCCAGTGCCCACACATCCTGAGTCGGATGCGCGTGAGTGGAGCGATTGTGTTGTTCAGGCGGAGCCCAGAGCACTGAGAAGCCATCTAGGCTTCCTTTTTCCAAAGCTCCAATACGAGAGGCAACGCCGAAGTCTCCCAAGACGGGGTAGTTGTAGGAGTCGAACATGACGTTCGCAGGCTTGATATCACGATGGACATAGCCATTACGGTGGAGCATCTCAACGCCACCGCACAGGCGAATGACGACATCAAGTGCCCGATCGACCGCCATCGGCATTCGGCGTACCTGTTCGGCAACGTTTGCAACCGGACAGAACTCCATTTCCAAATAGGGACGGCCATCGGCTGAAGTCCCAATCGAATACAACTCCACGACGGCGGGGTGGCCGGCAATGGAGGTCATGACATCGGCCTCGTGACGGATTTGCGCGTACTCAACCTGGTCACCCACAGAGCGCGCAACCTTCACCGCAACTTCACGCGCAGGAAGCTCCTGGCGGTAAAGGTGAACGTCAGCGAAACCTCCAGACCCCAGGGCTCGCAGCCAGGTGTGAC
Organism: uncultured Actinomyces sp.; assembly: GCF_963542285.1. GTDB lineage: Bacteria > Actinomycetota > Actinomycetes > Actinomycetales > Actinomycetaceae > Pauljensenia. The sequence goes on from NZ_CAUTWQ010000002.1 coordinate 152,714, forward strand.
CGGGAAGCTCGGGAGGAGGAAGACGCCGAGAGGGAACCGAAGGGGTCATGAATGCTTACCTCTGAAGGGATGACGAAGACGGCGACGAAGTACGCCCATCGGTGAAGCACCGTGCTTTTGGCGGTAGCGCGCGCTGAGTGAGGACAAGGAAAGCGCGCGGCGAATCCGGGTCCAGCGAGTTGCATTTTCGCGCAGCTCCTGCGTCAGCTCATCAACAATCTGCCAGGAATCAGTCGCTTGTTCGGGCTGAACCTCGTCACCAGAGAAGTCAGCCGTATCTGCCCAACGAGCAACACGAACAGGCCGGGGAAGTTCTTCGCCAAATTCATACCACTGAGGGGTTGAGGTGCTGCTCTTGGCTGCGCTTGCTGGCCACAACGGTGACGTCGTGAGCATCCACGCGGCCTCTTGACGAGTAAGGTCGGTCGGCACGACAACGCCGGCATCGCGTGCTAGATCAACAACTTCGTCCCATGAACCTGTCAGTGCCTGCGGAGGCGCGGACCAGCGGCGCTTCTTGGTACGGCGACTCTTCGCCAGAACAATAGCCAGAAGCGGGATTGCGATGATTGCAAGAATTCCACTACCGGTAGCAATGATTCGCCACGGAATCTTCAGACGCGAGTCATCATTCGAATCTGAACCACGATCGGTAGTTGACGGGGGAAGTTCCGCGGGCTGTTCGGGTGGCTCTGGCGGTTGAAGAACCTGAGGACGCGGCACAGAACGCGGCTTCGGGACATCGGTTTGTGGCACTTGGTCGCGCGGTGGAGTCGGGTCGAAAACTGCCCAACCGACTCCTTGGAACTCGACCTCAACCCAGGCGTGGACATCCGAACCGCGAAGATCGACATCGCCGCCCTTCGACTCATTCGGATAGGCGCCCATGACGACCCTGGCGTTCATACCGAGGTTGTGCAGCATCAGAGCCATGAGCACGGAGTACTGCTCATCGTCACCGATCATCTGCTCGCCTTCAAGCATGCGGCTCAGGCGGTCAGCTCGGTTACCCGGGCGTGACTGAGCATTGTCTTCATTCGAATAGAAGCCTTCTTCCTTCAGGTAGCGTTCGATCGCGCGGGCCTTTGCAAGATCGCCCTGCTCGGCTGCTGAGATCTGAGTCGCCAGATCACGGACCGAATCGGGAACGCCTTTATCTCCGCCGCGATAGGGAACAGCACGGGTTCCTGACAGCTGACCATCCGACCAGATCGGAACAACCGTTGAATCCATGGAGTACACCATGGTTCCACCCTGAACGTTCTTCGATGTCGAAAGTGCAGCATTCGCCCACATGTCGTAGTAGAGACCATCAGCGAGCGTACTCACGACGGCGGCATTCGGATTCCCCTCTTGTTGGTTCGCTTGGGTACCAGAAGCTGACGCCGATTGATCGAAATTTATGGTTGAAGGCGTACCGACGATTGGAACCCAAGGGCCAAGGAGCTGCGACGTCGTTAAAGTCATATGAGCTGACGAGCTGCCTTCGGGAGCCTGCTGCTGTGGCAAGGTCGATCCTACGTGAATAAAGCCATCGGAGGGACCAGTTCCCGGATCACTCATTGTCATGGTCGTTCCGTCGTAACTATCCATGACACCGATACGCACGCGCGCGCCTTCTGGAAGACCATCCACGTGGATTAAATTCTGCTCTTGCAAGTCAACGTTGTAGTGACGGAAAGCAGACAGCGGAGAGGGATACTGACGCGCATCCAGCGGGGGTTGGACGACATCGCGAAGTACAACGCGGGTGTACCACGGACCATAGGCATTAGTAAGCGGAATAGCAGCAGCGGCAACAACCGCAATGACCAGTGCGCCACCGGCGATTTGGCGACCCAAGTGGATACTTCCTTGAGACCCACCTTGAGTGGTCTCCCCCAGTGTCGCGGAGGTATCCGATGCAGTTCCACCACCGACACGAACATCCAATCCGGCCTCGAGTCGACGGTACTGATCTGCCCATGCACACCAGCCCAAGGCAAGTGCCCACCATGCGGCGATGAGCCAAATACTCGGGAAGGTACCGCCCTTACCCCAAGCAATGCCGATAACTCCCATAATGGCCACGGGAATAACTGCAGCAATTGCACGCCCAGCGCGAAGCACCAATAGCGCCGAGATGAAGGAGCACAGCAAACCACTCAGCCACGGGACCATTGCTGGACCGACGTAGGAAGAGGCAGGCGGGGTGATAGTCAGCAGGTCCTTCCACGCATAGACCACCTGCAAAACCAAGAGCTGCAGGGTGCGTGGGGTAGGAAGCCCGTAGAAAGTCGTTGAGGGGTACGCCGCAACACCGCCAATAAGGAAGTGAGCTGCGATCAGCCCGGCAATAGTCGATAGCCAATCCCAGCGCCAGAAGCTCGAGGCCCAGGCAACGAAAAGCCCCGCAGCAACGCCGGCTGCAGCGGCACGCAAGCCAACCCATGAGCCAAAAACGGCCTCGTGAACCCAAATGGTGGGAAGGAAAAGCAGAACTAGACCAATGAGGAACCAGGCGGGCAGACCTCGGCGAGAGATCTGGAAGCCTGCGCGAGCGCCCAGGTGAAAACCGGTGGTGGTTTGAGACATCAGGCCAAACCTCCCGCAGCAACCAAGCGAGGAAGATCCTCAAGAGTCGGACAATCAGCCAAAGTTCCGTGGCTCAGGCGACGCAGCTTCGGATGGCCGGGGCGAACTCGAACCACCGCACTGCGCACATCCACCGGAATGGCATTCAGCAGGTGAGAAGCCTGATCGTCATCAACCGTTGGCGCAGCAATGACCGTGACAACCGAAAGACCGGGACGCTTAGCAATCGCCTCACGCAGACGCGCCATAAGATCAGCTTCACCCGAGTCTTGAATCTTGCACATTGCATCGAGCATGCGTGTTGCAGCACTGGTCGTAACCCAATCGGTGGCGGTCGTCAAAGACACGGTCCGAGAAGCAGCCATGTCGGCAACGACCAAAGAAGCCGCAATCGATACAGCGTTTTCGAAAGAATCTCGGTCATTCCACTGTCCCAGACGCGTATCCAAAACAACCAAATGGTGCGAACGTCGCGTTTCCTCAAACTGGCGAACAACAAGGCGCCCGGTGTGAGCGGTCATTGGCCAGTGGACATTTCGGCGGTCATCACCGGGAACATAGTCACGAAGCGCGTGGAATGAGACATCAGAGGATGACAATTTCGCAGTCGTGACACCCTCAACATCAGCGTGGATACCCGTCGCATCGAAAGGAACGCGAATGGTCTTCGGGTGGACGTACAGGGTCACCGGTTGAGACCAGGTGCCAATTCGACGAATCAGCCCCAGAGGATCAGCGCGAAGTGCACGCGCGGGGCCAACGGTCACCAGGCCTCGGCGATGGGTAACGACAGAGAACACTTCACTCCAGACTCCCTTTCCCGGAAGAGGAGGAACCAAGAACTGAAGTGCAGATGAGGCAATCGGAAGCTCGATGAGACCGGAGCGCGCACGGCGATCCGACATATTCTCAGCGGTGATCTCGCCAACCGCGGTTTGACCAGCAACAATGCGCTGACGCGGAAGTCGCACTGAAACCTTGTGAGGGGAAGGAACAATCACCCACACAACGGCGATGAGGAAGGCAATAAGGCATGCGCAGGCAACGAAGAAAGCTTCGACCCAGCCAAAAGCGCGCGACACGATGGCTGCAATGAGTGCCGAGAAGAGCACAACCCAGCCAACCGAGGTCACCGAGCGAGCCGCATGACGCAGGTACTTCACACCCGGAACAGTCCCCAAAGATTGCGCGAAACGCGAGATTCCCTGGCGCAGTCCGTCCAAGCTTGTCTTCACATTCGCGCGTGCCGAGGCGAAGACTGAGCTCTTTGCCGAGCGTGCACTTGCGTCTTTCGAACTTGCACTCCGTTTAGTGGAGGAACGTTTTCCTTGACGGCGTCCGCTATCGAGGTGCTCTCCTCCGGGGTGCTTTGCGCCGCGGCGCGAACCGGAGGTACGCGAAGCGGCAGGAGCTTTCGGAGCCGAATGCTTAGCCACGATCACCCACCTTCACGCCTTGGACTTCCCTGATACGCATGTTCAGGCGCTCACCGCCGGAGCGGGGACGGAGGAAAGAGCACGCGCAATAACACCTTGAGCGGTTGCACCGGAGAAGGCCGCGTCGGGATCGACAACAATTCGGTGTGCCCACACGGGAGCGGCCAAGGCCTTGATGTCATCAGGAAGCACGAAGTGACGGCCCTGAGCAGCGGCCCATACGCGTGCACAACGAACCATACCGATAGCACCACGAGTCGAGACACCCAAGGTAGCGGAATCATCGTCGCGCGTGGCCTCGGCAAGGGCTGCAACATAATCCAACACTGCGCGCTCCGTATGCGTCTGCGCGGCGAGTTCAGAAAGGCGAACCACCTGTCCGCTCTCAAGAAGCGGCTTGAGACGCTTGGAACGGTCAGGGGCTGCGGAGCCATCAAGGATTTCAGCCATTGCCGCGCGCGAGGGGTAGCCGACCGAGGCCTTCATCAAGAAGCGGTCGAGCTGCGCTTCGGGCAGCGGGTAGGTTCCAGCCTGTTCCACCGGGTTCTGAGTTGCAATAACCATGAAGGGACGAGGCGCGGCATGGCTGACGCCATCAACCGTCACCTGTGCTTCTTCCATGACCTCAAGGAGAGCGGACTGGGTCTTCGGCGACGCACGGTTGATTTCATCAGCAAGGACGATAGAGGCGAAGATCGGGCCGGAACGGAAGTGCCACTCATTGTTCTTCTGGTCGTAGACGTTCACGCCCGTAATGTCCGCAGGGAGCATGTCGGGGGTGAACTGAATACGCGAGTGTGTACCCGCAATTGTTGCTGCGATCGCGCGAGCAAGAGCGGTCTTTCCCGTACCGGGAGCATCTTCAAGAAGAAGGTGTCCCCCGGCGAACATAGTCGTTAGAGCCAGGCGAATAACCGGTTCTTTGTCCAGCAGCGCCTGAGAGATACCGCCGACCAAACCGGCGAAGGTTTCGGCGAAACGCTGGGCATCTTGCGAGCTAAGCGCCATGGGAGGGACTCCATTCATCTGTCGGTAGTGAGTGTTCAGTTCTTAGGCGAATATTTTGGATGAGCTGAGGTCTTTGGGCGGTGAGCCCGAAGCTCTCATCGTATGTCGGGGATCCGGTTGCGTGACGTGGGCGAATCATCATTTATCGTCCCACCGAACAGTTAATACGATGCAGCAAAATGGGGAGGTTACCCGAGTTGTCCTTACTCAGTCGCACACCGGTTTCAACAGAGGCACCTGCAGAACCACGAGGTGTGAAGGTCCAATTGGACTGCGAGAAATCATCCCACATCGTGCACTTCATGGGGAGCGCATCGCTGGCCCAAGTCGAGGGAAGCGTCAGATAAACCATCTGGCACTGGTTGACATCCGCGCCACGCGCGTTTGCACTTGTGCACTGGCTTGTCGTGCCGCCGAAACCACCGATCACGTTGATCTTCGCAGTGTCGGTTCCGGTTCCAGCCAAGGTACCCCACGTCGTTCCAAGCGAGTTACGGGCACCCACACCAACCTCAATTGCCGAACCAGCGGGTGCGGTAATCGTTGCGCTGCCATTGAGAACTGCTCCCTGAGGAACTTCAGTCTCAACGCCACCGACCCTTTGCCAGACCACAACTTGATCGGGCGCAAGATATCCAGCCGGCGGGTTCGCATTCCAGCTCACCGTCACGCTTCCCTCGTGAACCGCAACTGTATAGGTCGGCTTCGTGGGGGCAGAAAGCGCCTTTGCGGTCACAGGAACCGCGCCACCAGCAACCTCTTGACCATTGACGTTGCCAACTTGGCGAATGAAGATCTGGACATCTCCATCGGAACCAATATTGATGGTTTCACCGCTAGTCACGGAGCTCCATGGGCCTCCGGCGCTGTGTGACCACTCGAGGTGGAGGTTACGGCTATTGAAGCCCTGTCCAGGATTGACGGAGAGGCCACTGACCTTCGTCATGCCGTGGTTACCAGTCGGTGTCGAGGAGAAGGAACCCACATTCGGGTTGAGGGGCGAGGTGAAGACCTGGAAGGCGACTTCATCGGATTCTGAACTGTCGTTCTTCCAGTTGTACGCGCGAATCTTCACACGGTAGTTCTCACCCACGGGAAGATCGGTAACGTAGTCATTGCGATCCCCACCAACTTCACCAACGGTTCGACCGTTGACATCAATGGTGTAGCGAGTAATTTCCGCGCCATTTGTACGCGGTGTTGTCCACGTGAAACGAACGCGTCCGGTATTGCCCTGTCCACCAACGTTTTCGACGCGGACTCCGTCAGTGCGATCCGGAGGACCAAAGGGTGTCACCTTCGCGGAGTTCTGCGAGGTCGGTGAAGGTTCTTCTGCACCGTTCTTCGCAGAGATTGCGACAGAGTAGGTCTGGCCGTTACGCAATCCATCGACGCGCCATTCAGTGACGTCGCCTGGGACCTCAATCTGACGTGCACCGCCGTTTTCGTACACGTAAAGCGTGTAGTTCTTGATCGCGGAACCCTGGTTGGTCGGGGGCGTCCATCTCACGACAATTGCACCGTTTTCGGGCTCAACTGTAGGCGCCAAGGGCGCTTCGGGACGCATATCGATGAGGACCTCGGGAGAGGCTGCCGAAGGATCTGAGGTACCGACCGCGTTATGCGCAACAACGGTGAAGGAGTGGCGCAGACCGTTCTCAAGACCCCTCAGTTCACACGAGCCTGACTCGCAGGGGTAGCTACGGCCCGTTGCGCGGTCCGTCGCAGTGAAACCGGTAATGGTTGCACCGTTATCAGCACCCGCTTGGAAGGTCACCAGCGCGCTGCCCGGGCCGGTCGCAGTCAGTGAGACATTCGTCGGAGCATCGGGGCGGTCACGGACCACCAAACGCACCGTGCCTTCAACGATACGGTCAGGGTCGCCCGTTGCGTCCATCAGGCGATAGCGGACGGTCATCTGTCCACGGAAACCAACCGCAGGAGTGATATTAAGGTTCGTTCCCTGGGGGTCAACGGTTCCTTCACCGATCTGAATAGATGCCCCAACAATGCGGATTGGCGTCTCAGGGAAGGGATTGATCGTGTAGCGCGTCAAATCAACGACCTCGAGACCACCCGAACGTGCTGCTTCCAAAAGCGCATCCGAGACCTGAATCAGTGGTCTGGTAGATGCGACAACAGTGATCGGAATCTGACCGCTTACTGCACCCGCACCGTCATCAACACTGACGGTTACCGAGCCGACAGAACCCTTTGGACGATCAACATCAGCTCGGACGCGCAGGATATGTCCGTCGAGGCTGATTGCAACGCCTTCGGGAAGGTTCGAAATGTCGTACTTAAAGCCCGCTGGGTCTGCACCTTCTGGGTCACGTACCATCTGCGCGAGGTCAACGGCAGTTGCTTCCTCTCCGGCAGCCACCCTAATCGCGGTAGGAATGAAGGAAACCGGCTGATTTTGCGTGGCTTCTACCTTCAGGGGCAGAGTCAAGGTCGCAGTAAGCGCTGAGTCATCGCCCGCAGCTCCATCAGAGACTTCGAAGGAGAAGGACGACTTCCCCGACCACTCTGAATTCACGTGGAAGCTCACATGCCGCTCGTCGCTCAAGGTCATTCCCTGATCGATGCCGGCAGAAGGACGAAGTGTTGCGGCATTGGTGATACGCGGACTGCGTCCTTCGCGAACGATGACGTAGTCGGAAATATCGAGGGTGACGTCTTCACCGGCACGTACCTTGACGGGGACCTTCGTGGTATCGATTGTCGGCTGGTTGTGCTTAAGTCCAGGTACGGAAACAACTGCCGAGGAGCTCAAACCGTCGGCATCAGTAACCGTGTAGACGATCATCATGCGCTCTTCTTGAGGAGTGATGATCAAGTCGGAACCGTTCACTTCGACGCCTGCGGCCTTCGTGGACACACGCAGGTTGTTGACATCGCCATCCGGGTCTTCATCATTCGCCAAAACCGGCACCTTTACAGTGCCGCCCTTTGCTGGCAACTGCGAGGCCGCAACAACGTCATCTCGCGCAATGGGAGCTTGGAGCAGCGCGTCATTTGCGACGTTGATTGTCAATGTTCCACGTGAAGTACCACCGCGGTTATCGGTGACCTCATAGGACACCAGATAGGAACCATCCTGCGCGGGGGTCGTTAAAACAATGGAATTTCCACGAATTTCCGGCTTTAGTTCAGCGGTCGCAGTCTGAAGAGAACCGGGGACAATCGAGATTGGATCGCCGTCGGGATCAATATCATTTTGGAGCACTGCGACACCCAGTTGCCTGTTCGGACGGGTCAGAACGGTATCTGGAACCGCCGTCGGAGGTTGATTGATTGTTGCAGGCTGGGCAATACCCACGCGTACACGTGCAGATGCTTGCTTCCCCTGACGATCTTCAACGATGTAGGTAAAGACATCGGTACCCGTCGTATTGGGCGCCGGGGTGTATTCCAGCCAGTCCACGCCGAGCTCGACAGTGCCTTTGGTCGGGGATTGTTCGATACCAACCAGCGTGACTGAGTCACCGTCGGGATCAATGCCATTCAAAGGCACAGGAATACGGGTCGTTTCACCGCTCACAGCCCAGGCAGTCAGTGCCTTCGGCTGCGGCTGTGCATTGGTTCCGCTCTTGGGAAGAACCTCAAAGGTCACGGTTGACGTCGCCATGTTCCCTGCGCTGTCGCGCACCGTGTAGGCAACATGCATAACACCCGGAGTATTCCCCGCCTCAAGACGGACCAAGTTACCCGTCACAAAGGGGGTGCCCACGGCCTCGTTCGGGGTGAACTGGAGGTTCGGGTCGACGTTCAAGGTCAAACCAGAAGGAGAACGGTCATTGGCAAGCACCGAGACCGAGGCGATATCACCGACACGTACGCGCGTGCGGTCTGGCTGCAACTCGGGAGGTTGCTTCGTGTCCTGTGCGCTAGTTGGAACGACGGTTATTCGCGCCTTAGCGGTATTCGTACCGTTGGAGACGACATAGTCGAAGGACACTGAGCTTTCGAGGCCGCCGGGGGCAGTAATGCGCAACAGATGGCGGTCGACCAGAGTCACTTCCAGGCCGAGATTTGCAGGGACTTCAATTCTTTGGACGACCAGCACGCCACCAGCGGGATCTGAGTCGTTATTCAGGGGCGCAACCAGTGCGGAGCCGCCTGCGGGCAGGACGGCGAGGTCATCCTCAGCGACGGGAACTGCCTGCTGATCGGCCTCGACAACGTCAACGCGAATAACACCCAGAGCGGTCGAAGGACCGTCGGAAACGGTATAGGTGAATTGGTAGGAACCGGGAGCTTGGGCAACGAAATTTACCGTTCCCAGTTCAAGATCGGGTGTAATTTGGCTTCCCGCGGGCGCAACTGAAAGAGCAACCAGGGACAGGTTGTCTCCGTTGGGGTCAGTGTCATTTGCTAGCGGGGAAATTGTCGCTACTTCACCAGCACGCGCGACGTAGAAGTCTGCGTTCGCTACGGGAGGTAAGTTACCGGGGTTCTGAACATTAACAGTGAGGGTGCCAGTGGTACTCTGACGGCCGTCTGAGACCTCAAGGGTGATCGTGTGCGCACCCACGCTCGCACCGAGATCTCGGATTTGAAGGGTTCCTTCCTCGCGGAACTGAAGTTCAATGCCTTCTGGGGCATGAGCATTCGCTAAGAAGATTGGGTCGCCATCCGGGTCTTGCCAGTCAGTCAACACGTTGTACTCGATTTGAGCACGGTTGCCGAGAGTGACACCGGGATCGCGAAGCTGCTTCGGACCAGCGTTCATCTCCCACGGGTGCACGGTCACATTCACGCGAGCGGTGGCAACCGCTTTACCGTCGGATGCCTCATAAGTAAAGGACGTGCTGCCGGTCTGGTTATCGGGAACATCCGTAATTTGAAGAGCTCGCCCACCGCGGGTACGCGTAACCTTCCCAAACTGCGGATCGGTGACTGGACGAGCGGTCAGGACGTCTCCATCCGCATCAGAATCATTGTTGAGGACCGGAAGCGTAGTGGTTCGACCGGGGCGAATACCGAAGTCGTCATCAACCGCATCGGGAGGAGTGTTCTGCTCTTTTCGCTCTGGGTCTGCGATCTGATCCGTGACCTGAGGAGAGTCCTCTTGCTTTTCCTTCTTTTCAAGCTGAGATTCGATCTGATCCCAGTCGTTCATCAAGACCATGTCGTGTTCGGGCATCCATACCGATCCCGAAGTGGTGTCATTGAGAACAATACGAGTGCGGTTTGTTCTGAAAACAATTGATTGAGCTGACTTCAATGAGTCAACTGTCATCTGTTTGTTAAGGCTGGGATCAGTGCAGTTTCGCACGTATGCACCGGATTTTGACCATGCGGCGTAGGCACACCCCTTGTGGAAGACGGGACGCGAAGGTGTACCCGATGCACCGTCATTTGAAGCCGGAATCTTCGTGGCTGCTCCACCCTTGAGAGGGATGGAGATCAGCTCGCGGTCTGTTGCGAGAAGCACGGAAGACGATTCGGGACCAGATTCTTGCAGAGTGATGTTTCCGCTGATGCCATCATCGGCAAGGTTGCGAAGCTTTCCATCGGGAAGAACCAGAACTCGATTTCGCTGATCCAAAGCAACGGGCTGCTCACCCACTGCAGTCATCACCAGTTCAGCGTTACCGGAAAGACCCTCAACATCCTGCGATTTCAGGCGGTTCAATTGACCTTCGCGGGTGACGGTAATACGACGGCCACCTTGGGCTGAGATGGCAAAAAGAGTACCCTTCTGGGAAACGGCAACAGCTCCCTGTTCCATATCGCTTGCCAGCGCACCCTCGTCGGTATAGGCAGTACCGGAAGGACTAGACACTTGAGCGAGCCAGACCTGACCTTGAGACGCATCCATGACTGCAAGTCGTGATCCACCCTGAACTACCTTCGCATTTTCGGGTAGCGAAGTCGCTGCGCCTACAGAAACTTGAGCAACATCAATAGGAGCAACCGAGTGGCTTGTTTTATCAGTGAAGCTAACGTCATTACCCGATTGACCGATATCAAATTCGGTCGTTTTTGTGCGCAGAGCACTGTCAAGGATTCGGGAATCATAGTTCAGGTGGCCAACAAGTCGTTTCGAAGAATTTGTCACCCAAATTCCACCATCATCGACATCGACTTCGGCAGTCGTGACACCCTGGTGAAGGATGGCAAGAGTTGAAACGGTGACGGTAAAAGCAGCAACCAGCGCAGCCGGAAGACGGCGTCGATTAACGCGCGATGCGGATGCACGATGCAGCTGCTTCATATATTTTTCACCACTCTTGCTGATGGGTAGGGGAATTTATTCTTCTATTTGGCCTCTTTTAGTGTCCCACGACCCGCCCTCATTTGAAGAACTCAAGTCAAATATCACATTGACTGTTTTCAGTTTTTCCGCGATATTTCGCGGAAAAACTCCTACAAATTACATTCATGTATGTACTGAAGACCAAGTTTGAATCAAACAGAAACCGAGCGGGGACCTGCGCAACAATTCTCGCAGACCCCCGCCCGGCCTCGTACAACAAGTCACGGAGAACTCAAAGGAACTATCCAAGGAGCCCCGCCACTATCGGTCTTACTGACCGTTGAAGGTGAACTCGCGTTCTGCCCCTTCTCCCTTCACGCCGACAGTGACAACCTGTCCCGGAAGGATATCGCCGAAGAGAATACGCTCGGAAAGCGCATCTTCGATATCACGCTGAATCGCACGACGCAGCGGACGAGCACCCAGAACCGGATCGAAACCGCGATCTGCAAGCAGCTCACGCGCCTCGTCGGTGATCTGAAGCTTCATATCCTGAGCCTCCATACGCTTGGCAAGGTTGGCGATCATCAGATCCACGATCTGCTTGATCTGTTCCTTGTCCAGCGGCGGGAAGACCACGACCTCGTCCACACGGTTGAGGAACTCGGGGCGGAAGTGCTGCTTAAGCTCTTCGTTCACCTTGGCCTTCATACGCGAGTAATCGTGAGTGATGTTCTCGGTGGACTGGAAGCCCGTGAGCACGCCCTTATTGATATCGCGCGTTCCAAGGTTGGTGGTCATGATGATCACCGTGTTCTTGAAGTCAACCTTGCGGCCCTGCGAATCGGTCAGGCGACCTTCTTCCAGAATCTGCAACAGCGAGTTGAAGATATCCGGGTGAGCCTTCTCGACCTCATCGAAGAGGACGACAGAGAAGGGCCGACGACGGACCTTTTCGGTGAGCTCGCCACCCTCGTCGTAGCCAACGTAGCCGGGAGGGGCGCCGAAAAGACGCGAGGAGGTGTGCTTCTCAGAGAACTCGGACATATCGAGCTGGATCAGCGCATCCTCATCACCAAAGAGGAACTCGGCCAGAGCCTTCGCAAGCTCCGTCTTACCCACACCGGTCGGGCCGGCGAAGATGAAGGAGCCACCGGGACGCTTCGGGTCCTTCAGGCCGCTTCGAGTACGACGGATCGACTGAGCCAGAGCCTTAACCGCGGCATCTTGACCGATGACGCGCTTGTGCAGCTCGTCTTCCATCTTGAGCAGCTTCGCAGACTCGGTCTGGGTCAGCTTGAAGACCGGAATACCCGTCGACATCGCCAAAACCTCGGCGATATCATCCTCGCCGACCTCGGCGATCGCCTCGCGCGAACCATCGCGCCAGCTGGATTCCTTCTGCTTGCGCTCTTCGGTCAGCTTTTGCTCCTCATCACGAAGAGCAGCGGCCTTTTCGAAGTCCTGATCGTCGATCGCGGACTCCTTATTGCGCTTCACTTCGGCGATCTTCTCGTCCAGCTCGCGCAACTCCGGCGGCGCGGTCATGCGGGAAATACGCAGGCGAGCACCGGCCTCGTCCATCAGGTCAATAGCCTTATCCGGAAGGAAGCGGTCAGAAACATAGCGGTCGGCCAGCTCAGCGGCAGCCTGGATCGCGGCGTCGGTAATGATGACGCGGTGGTGGGCCTCGTAGCGATCGCGCAGGCCCTTGAGGATGCCCACGGTCTCTTCGATGCTGGGCTCGTCAACCTTCACCGGCTGGAAACGACGTTCAAGAGCCGCATCCTTTTCAATGTACTTGCGGTACTCGTCGCTGGTGGTTGCACCAATCGTCTGCAGCTCACCGCGCGCAAGCATGGGCTTGAGCATTTGCGAGGCGTCGATGGAGCCTTCCGCGGCACCTGCACCGACCAGGGTGTGGATCTCGTCGATGAAGAGGATGATGTCGCCGCGAGTACGAATTTCCTTGAGGATCTTCTTGAGGCGCTCTTCGAAGTCACCGCGGTAGCGCGAGCCGGCGACCAGCGCGCCCATATCGAGGCTGTAGATCTGCTTGTCCTTGATCGTTTCGGGCACGTCACCGGCAACGATTGCCTGGGCAAGGCCCTCAACAACGGCGGTCTTACCGACGCCCGGCTCACCAACTAGAACCGGGTTGTTCTTCGTGCGGCGCGAGAGGACCTGCATAACGCGCTGCATTTCAGTGCGGCGACCAATCACCGGGTCGAGCTTGTTTTCACGGGCAGCCTGGGTGAGGTTACGGCCAAACTGTTCGAGAATCGCCGAGTTTGTCTGACCTGAACCGGTGGAAGAAGCACCAACACCAACGCTTTCGCGGCCGTCATCGCTATTGCGCTGGTAGCCGGAGAGAAGTTCGATAACGGTCTGGCGAACCTTGCTCAGATCGGTACCCAGCTTGATGAGAACCTGCGAGGCAACGCCTTCGCCTTCCTTGAGCAGGCCAAGGAGAAGGTGCTCGGTACCAATGTAGTTGTGGCCGAGCTGCAACGCCTCACGCAGGCTGAGTTCGAAAACACGCTTGGCACGAGGGGTGAAGGGAATGTGCCCTTCGACCGGCTTCTCGCCTTCACCGATAATGTCGATGACCGCTGCGCGGACCGCATCCTTATTGATGTCAAGGCTTTCCAAGGCCTTCGCGGCCACGCCTTCGCCCTCGGTAATCAGACCAAGCAGAAGATGCTCGGTACCGATGTAGTTGTGATTGAGGCTGCGCGCTTCATCTTGCGCGAGGACGACGACCCGTCGGGCTCGGTCCGTAAAGCGTTCAAACATCGTTTCTCCCTTTGGTTCAGGTCACAGTCTCACGTACGCGACCTGCTTTTCACTGAGTCCCACACTACGGGGTAGCGAGGCCGTGCGCGCGTTTGTTCACCAAGGGCAGATGTAATTAGTTGACGTGGGTTCCACGAAGGTCCCCTTCACGACGGAGTGCGTCTTTCCAGATGCGCATCTGGCCTATTCTCTAAACCTCAATAACTAGGGTGTAGGGGCCATCATTGACAAGTTCCACGGACATCATTGCGCCGAAACGCCCGGTCTCAACATGGATTCCGCGGGTACGCAGTTCCTCAACAACGGCGTCGACCAGAGGCTCGGCGACGGGTCCCGGCGCCGCCTTTGACCACGAGGGACGCCGACCTTTACGCACATCTCCATAGAGCGTAAATTGCGAAACAACGAGGACGCTGGCTTCTTCTGCGCGATCCTGAATAGATGTCTCGTCCTCAAAGATCCGCAATTCTGCAATCTTCCGCGCAAGAGTTTTTGCCTGCTCAAGGGTGTCCTCGTGAGTGACACCGACAAGGACAAGAGCCCCCGGCCCCGGACATTCGCCGATTACCTCACCATCAACCGATACCGAGGCGCGAGTGACGCGCTGCAAAATTCCACGCATGAGCGTGCTCCTTGGCTCTTAATGTTGTGTCCACAGACGTGTTCTGTCCGCAGATTTTTCCGCTGATTAGTCTGTTACCGGCCGCCGATTGATTTACCGCCGAGTGCGGGGACATCGGGCCGGCGCAGATCTGGATTGTGCAATTCAGCGCCCGGTCGTTCCTTCGGCGACACCGAGGACTTCCCATCGATCGGGACAATAAGTTCTTGCGCTGCTGCAATTCCATCCAAGTCCAGAACGACATCGGGTGAGAGCGCACGCGAAACCACAGCAAGAGCAATCGGCCCCATATCGGCATGACGAGCAACCGATGTCACCACGCCCACACGACGTCCACCCACTTCGATGAATTGTCCCGGATTTGGAAGATCTCCCCTGGAACCATCTAATTGCAGGAAGACCATACGCCTTGCAGGACGCCCCAGGTTCAAGATCCGAGCAACAGCTTCTTGTCCTCGGTAGCACCCCTTATTCGTGTGAACCGCAGTACGCAGCCAGTCCAGTTCAGCCGGCATCGAGCGAGCGTCAGTCTCATGGCCCAGACGTGGGCGCCACGTTGCAATCCGCGTTGCTTCCCATGCTGCAATTCCCGCAGCCCGACGCTTCGGCGCACCTTCACTCCACACGCGCCAGAATTCCTGGGCCTGCTGTCTTGGAACAAGGTGGATGTGGAAGGCAAGAGATTCACCCGGGTGCTTCCCCTGGTAATACGCCGCTCCCCCATCGACGACTCCCGGCCACGGATCATTCCATGTCAGCGCAACCTGATCGCACTGGGAAACTCCGCTGTCCCCCATGCTTCCAACCAACCACCAGCGCTGCGAAATCGTCACTTCGACTCGAAGCGCAAAACGCATAGAGTTGAGCCAATCAGCCAAGGCTTGGGCGTCAGAGGCCTCGGTAATGAGGTAGAGAACTTCCCCATCATCGATAGCGCCGCATGCGTGCTCGATATGCCCCTGGGGGTTCATAATCAGCAGTTCGCGTGATTCTCCGGGAGCCATTCCCGTCAAAACCTGGCTTGATATTGAGGTCAGCCACGTCAGTCGATCGGGACCTGATACTTCAACAACGGCAAGGTCAGGGCGGTCGGTAATTGCTCGACCTGCCTCTAGGGCCCACTGTTCCCCAGAGGGATCTCCATAGTGAGCAGTTACACCAAAAGCGACATCGCCTTCTACGTCTTCAAGGGCAACCGCGCCTGGAAGCGTCGCCAGTGGAGACTTCCACTGCGTTTCGCTCTGTGTCACTTACTCACCATCCTTCTGCTCAGTTTCCTCAAGCTCATCGACGCGCATGAGTCGTCCAGAAAGCTCAACATGACTTTCATGGTCATCTCCCTGACGCTCATTCGCCCAGAGCATTTCGCCCGCAACCAAACCATACATACGCGAAAAACGTTCAAAATCTGTGGCCTCTGGATCACGAATCAGCAGATCAGTCTCCATCTGAATGCGCGGTCCCATTGAACGACCAACCCAGCGAGCGCTGTAACCATCACTTTGAGCACCCTGCGCGACCATTTCACGGGTTTCATACTGACCGGGTTCGGGCAGAACGCCGGAACCGGGAAGCAATGAGACGTACAAAGTCTCCTCACGCATCAGTTCACCGACTTCCAGCGCCGCAATACCGCGAGCCGCATCCCAAATCGGATCGATACTTTCGCGGGCAGTTGCAGAGTAGATTCGCGTGACGAGCTTCATCTGCTTTCCGCAGATCGTGCCTTCTGCCTCTTCATAAATCGGCTGGTCATCAGCTTCGTCAATGCTGAGCATTCCCCAGCCCTTCCACGGGCCAAGCATCCAAGCCAAAGGAGCGATTTCTAGGGGCAGGTTTTCTGGAATGGAGAACATGACTCCAGCCTAAGCGGCCACACCCCCATCTGCGAACTGAGTTTGCCGACAGCGGAGGAAGCGCCTTGCCTCATCGATTAAATTCCACCGATTCGGAACATGATGTACACCGGTAGCGAGGCCATGAGGAACTTCGCGCTCCCCCGCGCAATCGCACCAATTGTCGGCCGCGCCCACTCGGTATCGCCCATCAAACCATCCAGAACAATCACGACCAAGGCGACAGCAATCCCCGTGAAAATACCCAGAATTGCAACAGCGGTTGTCAGTCCCGAATAGGCCGCAAGCCCGGGCAGAACAATTGGACTGAGATCCGCGCTTTGACCCAGTTTCCACACCGCTACCGAGGCGATCACTCCAGAAAGCAGCGCCGCACCCAGAGCCCCAAGGGATTGCGAGCGGAAACCCGCTCCAATCTGGTCGCCCCACACGGTACACGAAACAATCACACAGGCGATGGGAACCGCAATCCTCCAGCCCTGCGAAGATGCAAGCGTCACCCACGAGGATCCCGAAACCACGACAAGCAGCGCAGTAAGCGAGCTCATTAACGAGGCCGTTGTTGAGCGCGTCGCCCAAGAACCGTGACCGCTGGAAGAGTAATCGCGCGGCGTCGAGGCGGTGAAGACTTCCACCGCGACAACCGCAACCGTCCCCAAGCCCATGACCGCACTGGCCACCATCAAGTCAGCGCTGATCGTCACAACCAACGCTGCAATGCAGCCGGCGAGGCCGACGGTAACTTGTGCCGGAACCGTGACCTTCGTATTGGTTAGAGAGGGCCAGCCTGCGGCCAGCAAGCACGAGGCCAGCGCGACGACTAATGAGCAGGCCCATGATTCCCACGGAGTGAACCACAGGATAAAAGTTGCCAGCGAAAGAGCTGCAACAGTGAGTGCAGAGGTATGAAGCCCTCGACGTAGAGCGGGGTTAATTGATTCGCTCTCACTCATCGCATAGGGCACACGCGTGGTGTCTGGAGCGTGTCGGACTCCATGTCGGATGCGAATAATCCCCGTGTGAGTGCTCACATGCTCACGCGTGGGGTCATATTCCTGAGCTTCATGTGCGCTCGTCCGGTGAGATGCATCTTGCTCACGTGAGTGGCGACCTGAAGATCGATGCTTTTCACCCGTACTTTGAGCGCTTTCCTGCGCTTGTGCTGCAGCGCGTTGCCGTTGGCGCTCGCGGCGCGAGGGCAGTTTCGCAGGGGAAGGCTCAAGATGCTCCATTCCTCTATGGTCCCACATGGCTGCTGTTGAGGCCTCAGCGGCACGGAATGCGTCGACCAGTGCCGTGTTCTATGCTCAGTGGTGCGTACCGAGTTGTTAAGCCCCGGGCTCCAACCTCTGCCGCTACGAGCGGCCTTCGCGCCGACAGGCGCTTTCGGCTCGGTGCGCGCCTTTTTATTGCCCAAAATGCACCAACGCCGCAACCCACACTCTGGGGGCGCGACGTCGGCCTCGAAAAATCAACCGCTCAGCAGAGGGTTACTCCCCCAGCAGCGGGAAACGGATAATGGTCGCCTCGCGGCCAGGACCAACCCCAATCGAGGAAATTCGGCAGCCCACGAGCTCCTCAAGACGCAGGATGTACGCCTGCGCGGCCTCGGGAAGCTCATCGAAACTCCGGCATCCGGTGATGTCTTCACTCCAGCCTGGAACCATTTCGTAAACGGGGACTGCGCGGGCGAAATCAACCTGATCCGGCGGCATTTCATCGACGACAATGCCGTCAAGTTCATATCCCACACACACGGGAATTTCCTTGTAACCAGTGAGGACGTCCAGTTTGGTCAGGCACAGGTCGGTCAAACCGTTCACGCGTGCTGCATAGCGCACGACAACGGCATCAAACCAGCCGGTACGGCGCGGACGGCCAGTTGTCACACCGAACTCACCACCGCGCGTACGCAAATCCTCGCCGACTTCATCATCAAGCTCGGTCGGGAAGGGGCCCTCACCCACGCGTGTCGTGTAGGCCTTCGCCACGCCAACAACGCAATCGATACGCGTCGGGCCAACGCCTGCACCCGCGAGCGCACCTCCAGCGGTCGGGTTGGAGGAGGTAACGAAGGGATAGGTGCCGTGATCGATATCGAGCATGGTCGCCTGACCGCCCTCGAAAAGAACGGTTTCACCGCGGTCAAGTGCATCATTGACGACCAAGGACACATCGCACATCATCGGCTCGATACGGTCTGCGAAAGACAGAAGGTGATCGGTCACTTCGGTGGGGTCCAGGGTGGGCAGGCCCACGGCCTCGAAAATCGTATTCTTCGGAGCCAGAGCGGCTTCAACCTTGGCGCGAAGGGCCTCGGGGTGGAAAAGATCCTGAATACGGATGCCAATGCGGTTCATCTTATCGGCATAGGTCGGGCCAATACCGCGACCTGTCGTGCCGATCTGATTGTTGCCGCGAGCACGCTCATTCGCCTGATCCATGAGGCGGTTATACGCAGGAATGATGTGTGCATTCGCTGAAATGAGCAGTCGTGAACAGTCCACGCCGCGGCCTGAGATCTCGGCAAGTTCCTCGAAAAGAACATCGAGGTCGACGACAACGCCATTGCCAATGATCGGTGTGACGCCCTCGGAGAGAATTCCCGCGGGAAGTAAGTGAAGCGCATACTTTTCACCGTCGATAACAACCGTGTGACCCGCATTGTTACCGCCGTTGAACTTAACGACGTAATCGGTGTGTTGTCCCAGCTGGTCGGTAGCTTTTCCCTTGCCTTCGTCGCCCCATTGGGCGCCGAGAACGATGACGGCGGGCATGTTTTCTCCGTTTTTCAATGCATTGCGGGTATGAAGTTGTTGCGTGCGCAGGGCGCAACGGATTCAAGTTTAGCCGAGGATCGCGCGAGGTGAGAGGGACCTTCTAGGCGAGGCCGCTGAGTCGTAACCTCAGGGCGCCCTCATTATTCCCAGTCGTTGCTTAGGCCGCAGCGGGACTCTGGAGTAGCAGGCCAACAACCCACAATGTCGCGGCACTCAGAGCGGCAATCAATTCAATCGCAATGGTCCAACCAAAAGCCTTGAGCGCAACAACCGTGGCCTTCCACGCCTTCTGAGTATCCTGGTTACGCAAATATTCCACAATAAAAATGGCAGCAATCATGCCCAAAATCAGCCCCAGAGGAAGGCCAATAAACCAACCGACGAAACCGCCGATTCCTCCCCACACTAAGGTGGATTGGGGAATTCCTGCCTTAGTCATTCCCCGGGCGGGGATGATGTATTTCAGGATTATTCCCAGAATCAAGATGACAGCGGAAATAGCAAAAATAATCCATGCGCTGCGTGTCCCGGTCATCCATGCCCACACCAAAATCGCGCCGCCAACGAAGGGCGAAGACGGCCAGACTTGGACAACGGCACCGACGACGCCGAAAAGAATAACCGCAGCGATAACGAGGATTGCTGTAAGACTCATGAATGGATCATAGCGTTTTTGAATTGAGAATCTTTTACGGCATGATTGGCTGAGTGCCCCGAGCGAAGGAGTGAACGATGGGTTTCATTAAACGCCGAGATCCCAATAAACATCCCGGTTTTCTTACAACGTCGGTCGCTCGCTATTCAGCGATGTACCCGGTCAATGAGTCACCTGAGCACGCTGTGGGGCGCTGCCTTGACTTTTGGAATCGTTTCGGCACGCGCGGAGAAACTCCCGGCTATCGGAAAGAGCTTGCCCTTCACGGCTGGACGGGGACCGAGATCATCATCGGATCAGACCTCAAAGAGTGGCTGTGGTCTGGAGTTACTGATGATTGGGTGAACTTCATGCCGCGTTTGTTCCCACAAAAGCTCAAGCGCTCGATGCTAGGGATGAATCGATTAGTGATTGCTGCGCGCCGCGCGTCCGCAGAGGGCGAGTTCTTTACTGAGCTTTACTGCACCCCAAGCGACATCATCGCGCAAAATGACTCGATTCTGAACGATGTTTTGTATGTGACCCTGCACCAGTTCGAAGAGGAATACCGAAACACTGGTTTTTTGCGCGGGGGCGCAACGTATTTCTACGCCGACGACCTGCCGAAAGACCACTTCTTAGAGACGCAAAACATCTACTGCATCCGCAGGGATGTCAAGCGCCGCCGCAAGGGCAAGATTTAAGAAAACACCCCCAGCCAAGTCTTAGGGCAGGGGGTGTTGTTCCCATTGAGCGCTATTTTCGCTACTCTCGCTACTTTTCTGCGCGGGCGCGACGAAGCGAATCGACCTCGTAAAGGGCAATTCCCGTCGCAACTGCCGCGTTCAGGGACTCAACCGAGGAAGCAATCGGAATTGAAACGATTTGATCGCAGGTTTGGCGAACGAGGCGAGAAAGGCCATTGCCTTCAGCGCCGGTGACAACGACCAGCGGGCCATCCGCCAACTTCAGGTCGCGCAGTTCAGTGTCGCCACCACCATCGAGGCCAACGACGAAGAACCCGGCCTTCTTGCAGTCTTCCAGTGCACGGACAAGGTTCGTGGCGCGTGCAACGGGCACGCGAGCTGCGGCACCGGCCGAGACCTTCCACGCAGTGGTATTAACACCCGCACTGCGACGCTCTGGGATGATCACACCATCAGCGCCGAATGCACCGGAACTACGCAAGACAGCGCCCAGGTTATGCGGATCGGTGACCTGATCAAGAGCTACCAGGAGCGGGATATCCAGCTGCTGCAAAGAATCTGCAATGAGATCCTCAACGTCGCGGTATTCGTAACCACGCACTTCGATGGCAACGCCCTGGTGGACCGCACCGTCAGTTGCGACGTCTAGGTCGCGGCGCGTCACTTCGTAGACGGGTGCGCCCAGTCCCGAGGCCAGGCGGACAACTTCCTCAACGCGGTCATCTTTCACGTTGTCAAGGACAAAGACACGTTCGATGGGCACTCCCGCACGCGCGGCCTCGGCAACGGGATTGCGACCGGCGATCAGCTCGTGGCCCTCAGCGATCTTGATGGAGGATTTCGCGCGAGCGCGTGCGATTGCGGCTTCCTGGGCCTCGCGAGCTTCACGTGCTTTCTTACGCTTGAACGCGGGATGGTAGGTGCGGTCTTCGGCCTTGGGGGTTGGCCCCTTACCTTCGAGGCGACGGCGCGAGTGACCACCGGTGCCGACCTTCGGGCCCTTCTTCGAGCCAGGCTTCCTTACGGCGCCGCGACGTCCATCATTTCCAGCCATCGTGTCTCCTTGTTTTGTCGTGAACTGAGACAAGCATACGGTGTCAGCTCAGCATCGGGGCGGCTAGGGCGCGCCTTCATCGATTTCGCACCCGCATGCTCGCCACCTCCGCGAGCCGGCCGAACTATCCAAGGCTCCAGGTAGCTCCGTCTTTTCCATCCGCAACCTGAACACCGGCCTGGGCCAGTCGATCACGGATTTGATCGGCAGTAGACCAATCCTTATCAGCACGCGCCTGAGCACGCTGTTCAAGCAGTGCCCCGACAAGCACGTCAAGCGCATGCTTTTGCGGGTCCTCAGCAGTTTCTGCCGAGGCCGATACCCCCGCCCCAGTATGTGCCCACTGGGGAGATGCCGGATCCAGCCCGAGCACATCGAGCATGGAGCGGACCAGGATTTGCTGGCGTTTAATGACCTGAGCATCACCATCTGCTAGGGCAATATTGCCCAGCTTGAGCTGTTCGTGAATTGCGGCGAGTGCACCAGCAACATTGAGATCGTCGTTCATTGCCTGCGTGAAGGCCTCGGGGAGCTCAGCTGGAGTCAGCTGAAGTTCTTCCGGACTTGCTGCACCAACGGCCTCGATCGAGCGAGTGACGAAAGTCGAAAACTTTTCCCATGCTGCGTTCGCATCCGGAAGAGTGTCAGGCCCCCACTCGATGGCACTGCGGTAATGCACCGTTGAAAGTGCCCAACGCACTGCAGCAGCGGGGAAATCCTGTGTCAGAGTCTCAATTGAAAGGACATTCCCCAAAGACTTCGACATCTTTTCGCCCTTGGTAGTCACCCAGGCGTTATGGACCCACAACTGCGCAAAATCCCATCCCGCAGCGTGCGATTGTGCCTGTTCATTTTCGTGGTGAGGGAAGCGCAGATCGATTCCGCCACCGTGAATATCAAAGGTTTCACCCAAGTAGCGATACGACATCGCAGAGCATTCGAGGTGCCAACCCGGGCGACCCCTCCCCCAAGGAGAATCCCACGAGGCGGTTACAGGTTCCTCTGGTTTTGCGGCTTTCCACAAGGCAAAGTCACGCGGATCCTTCTTCCCGGCCTCGGTCGCGGAATCAATCTGCGATTCATCTTCAGTCGTGCGCATGTCTTCAAGACGCTGGTGGGTGAGCGAGCCATAGTCTTTTTGCGAGGCGACCGAGAAGTAGACGTTTCCTGCGCCGTCGCTGTACGCGTGACCGCGATCCACCAAACGTTGGATCAGAGCAATCTGCTCTGGGATATGTCCGGTCGCACGCGGCTCATAGGTGGGGTCAACCACACCAAGCTTGTGATAAGCCTCAGTAAATTCACGCTCATAGCGCTGCGCCCATGCCCACCAGGGCACGCCAGCTTCTGCAGACTTGCGAAGGATCTTGTCATCAATATCCGTGACATTACGGATATAGGTCACCTCAAGACCGCTGCGCTTAAGCCAACGAATCAAGGAATCGAAAGCGACCGCAGAACGCAAATGCCCAACGTGAGGAGAACCCTGAACGGTTGCACCACACAGGTAAATTCCCACATGTCCGGGCACCACTGGATTCAGTGGCTGCAAGCGTGCGGTTTTCGAATCGTACAGGTGAAGGCTCATACCTTCATGGTAAAGGGTGCCACCTTCATTTGGAGACCGGTTCGGCTTCCGGGACCGTGTAACGAAGAAATTAGCGCCCTGGCTTGACCTTGCTCTGAATAAGCTCTTTCAAGGCATCAACGTCGCGAGGCAATTCAACAACCCTCTGCTCGTGCCCTTCAATATCTGCAAAACGGGGCGGTACCGGTGGGACGAAACCAACGGCCTCGACAATGGTTGCTTCGAACTTCACGGGAAGCGCAGTCTCCATCACGGCGACGGGACCCTCAAGTTTTTCGCGCAATTGGCGAGCAACCTGCACCCCATCGGCGGTGTGTGGGTCCAAGAGGTAGTGCGATTCCTCCCAGGTGCGCCGAATTTGGGCCAGCCGATCTGCGTGAGTGGACGAGGCCGCAAGGAAGCCGAAGTTCTGCTGAAGTTGTGCGAATTCTTCGGTTCGAGAAAGGTCGAAATATCCCTGAGTGGCAACGTGGTTGAACAGATCGCGCGTACGGGCCGCGTCCCGACCAAGAAGATCAAAAATAAAACGTTCGAAGTTCGATGCCTTCGAGATATCCATCGAAGGTGAGGAGGTCGCAAGAGTATCTTCACTGCTTCGAACCCGGTATACGCCCGTTCGGAAGAACTCCTCAAGAACGTTATTTTCGTTTGTAGCAACGACCAGAGACTCAAGGGGAAGCCCCATCTGGCGGGCAATATGCGCTGCGCAGATGTTGCCGAAATTCCCACTGGGGACGACGACATTGAGGCGCAGGTCAGGCTTGCCGCTCTGAAGGCGAATGCGCAGCCAGGAGGCAATGTAATACACAACCTGTGCCAGCAAACGGGCCCAATTGATGGAGTTAACCGCACCGATATGCCACTGCTGTTTGAAGTCGGCATCGATGTTGACGGCTTTAACAAGATCTTGACAGTCATCAAAGACGCCATCAACTGCAACATTGACGATGTTGTCGTCAAGGAGGGAGAACATCTGTGCGCGCTGGAAGGGAGTCATGCGTCCGGCGGGAGTAAGCATGACGACGCTGAGGCCTAAGCGGCCTCGGAGCGCGTATTCCGCAGCGCTTCCGGTATCACCCGAGGTTGCACCAACGATGGTCAACCAATCCCCGCGTCGTCCCAACTCGTATTCGAATAGCTCACCAAGAAGCTGCATTGCCATGTCTTTAAATGCAGCCGTAGGGCCATTAGACAGGTGGGCAAGCCAGAGGTTTTCTTCTGCGTTCACACACGTAACCGGCACAATTTCGGGGTCCGAAAATACGGGGGTGCGGTATGCGCGAGCGCAAATACCATCGAGATCCTCACGCGGAATGTCATCGATAAAGAGCGCCAGTACCTCAGCAGCAAGCGCGGCGTAGCCGTGCTGAGTGAGCACATCCTGCCAACGATTGAGCTGCTCAGCGCTGAGCTGAGGGTATGTTTCGGGCAGGTAGAGCCCACCGTCCGGCGCTAGACCTGCGAGCAAAATATCGCAGAAGGAGGCGGAAGCGGCCTGAGGATCTCTGGTCGAAATGTAACGCACGCTCTCACCCTACCGTGAGCGGGAGGCTCGAGAAGGGTGAATCGTTTCATCTGAGACGCTTTGGGGAGAGAACCAGAAAGTAGACGCAAATGCCCGCCAGGCGATTTAGGCTACTGGCATGAGTGAAATGTCTTCGCTTCCTTTCCCCTACCGGGTTGGGCAAGCAATTGATGTCCATGCATTTGCTGATCCGCAGTCAGATTTCGGGAATAAAACGCTGTGGCTTGCATGCCTTGAATGGCCAGGAGAAATCCCTCTTGAAGGGCATTCGGATGGCGATGCTGCTGCACATGCCACCTGCGACGCGCTCTTAGCCGCCGCAGGACTGGGAGATCTCGGAACAAATTTTGGAACCGATCGCCCCGAATGGGCAGGAGCGTCAGGGAAGGCATTTCTTCAAGAAGTCCGCCGAATGCTGGCAGATGCCGGTTGGTTCATTGGGAACGTCACGGTTCAAGTCATTGCAAAGCGTCCGCGCATGATGAAACGCCTCGAAGAAGCCTCGCAGGCGATGAGCCAGATTCTTGGGGCCCCCGTCTCTGTTTCGGCAACGACAACTGACGGCCTCGGGTTCACTGGCAGGGGTGAAGGTATCGCTGCAAGTGCTACGGCTCTGATCTATCGCAAGTAACAGCGCACTTCAGGTGAGTTTCACGCGCAAAAATAAGGCGGAGCCCAAGCTCTCCTCACGCATGCTCAAGAACTACTTCAGAGAATCCAGCTTTGCCTTTGCCGGGTGAACGAAGAGTGTCATGACCAATCCCAACGCAAGGATCAAGATGATGCCAAGGATTCCCCAGTAGGTGTAGTCCGCACCGGCGGGCGTCCAATTACGACCAAGCGCCAGAAAGATGCCGTACATCGCTGGTGCAAGGAAGGACACTGCACGACCGGTCGTCGCATACAGCCCGAAGACCTCACCTTCACGTCCCTCCGGGATCATGCGTCCAAGGAAAGATCGTGATGCAGACTGAGTCGGACCCACGAAAACGCAGAGCGCCAGACCGAAAGTCCAGAAAATTATCTTTCCGCCATTGTGCAAGAAGAAGACGCTCATGCCCGCAATCACCATGCAGCTCAGCGAGATCACAATAAGCCGCTTCGGTCCGATGATGTCATCCAAGGCACCCATGGCAATAGTGGCGATTCCTGCGACGACATTTGCCGCAATCGCAAAGATAATCACCTCGCCAGATGAGAAGCCGAAGGCTGTTCCCGCAAGGATCGCGCCGAAGGTGAATACACCCGCAAGACCATCCCTGAACACGGCAGAGGCAGCAAGGAAGAACAGCGTGTGCGGCGATTCCTTCGCCAGGGACTTCACCGTGCTCCACAGCTTTCGGTAAGAATCCCACAGAGTTTCGTGCTCACCGTGGTGCTCATCAATATGCCGGGGCTTGACGGGGTGAAGCATCAAAGGCAGCGAAGACAGCAGCATCCACGCTGCAGCAATCACCATTGAGACGCGAATGTGCAATCCATTCGCATGGGTAATGCCAAACCATCCAACCTCGGGACTGATCAGTCCAACGTACAGAATCAGCAGCAAAACAATGCCACCGACATATCCCGATCCCCATCCCAGACCGGAAATACGGCCCATGTTTTCTTTGGTCGAGAGGTGGTTGAGCATCGCGTTGTAATTGACCGATGCAAATTCGAAGAAAATATTGCCAATGCCCAAAAGCGCAATGCCGAGGAAGAGGGCTCCGCGCCGCCCCAAAGGTCCTTCCGGAGCGACAAAGAACATTAGTGCCAGACAAATAACGACCAAGATCGTGAACACTGTCAAGGCAAGACCGCCTTTTCCGCGGCGATCAGCGCGTTGACCGGTAATCGGTGCGAGAAGCGCAATGATGATGCCCGCAGCAAAAAGACCCCACGAAAGGTAATCACTAGCGGTTCCCTTATCGGTGAAAGTCCCATCACTGGTCAGATAGACCGAGAAGACGAAAGTCGTTGCAACAGCATTGAATGCTGCCGAACCCCAGTCCCACAAAGCCCATTCAATGACCGGCCTCGTCAGAATCGATGTTTTCTTCTTCGCCGAAGGTGCCATCGATTGGGGGGTCGTCGATTCACTCATTGTTCACTCCTTATGCGCCTACCACCGTAGGCCTAACAGTGAAACTATCACGGAGAAGCAACGAAAAAGAAAAAATACAAGTAAGGGTCGTCACGCACGAGCGTCTTCAGCAAGGATTGCGCGCGCAAAAACCAGATCAATTGGCGTCGTAATCTTCAATGCGCGCCCCTCACCGGCAACAATGCGAACGGGAATTCCCGCCTGCTGAGCAAGCCCGGCATCATCAGTAAGCGCTGTGGCTTCGCTATTCGCCGAGGTCGCGGCACGCCGATGCAGCTCACGGATAACTTTCCAGGGGAAACCCTGCGGAGTCTGAACTGCAACCAAACCAGCACGGTCAACCGTCGCATCAACATAGCGCGCGCCCCGCACTTGCCCTGCCGTGGCCTCGGGAACTTCATGGAAGCTCTTCAGCGTATCCGCCACCGCAAGGCCTGGGATCACCGCCTGCTCGCCCGCGCGAAGAGCATCGATCACGCGAGAAACCAGCTGAGGAGAAACCAGAGGGCGGGCTGCATCATGAATCAAGACGGGGCTGTCATCGCTCAAAGCGGCCGCTGTTTGGGCAAGCGCCTCGAGTCCAGCCGCGACGGAAGCCTGCCTGGACAGGGGGGAACCCGGAACAACGCGGACAACATCACGAAACTCAGCAGAATCAAGAAGTGCGCGGAACTCATCAAAGTGATCTGGAGGTGCTGTCACAACAGCACAATCAACGCCACCAGAATGGAGGCTCCTGAGCGCGCGCTCGACCAAAGACATTCCGTCGAGGTCAACCAACGCTTTCGGGCGATCTGAGCCCAAGCGCGTACCCGATCCGGCCGCAGTAATAACCGCGAAAACCTGAGCCGGGGATGTTGAGGTCACTCTTGTTCCGCGTCTTCTTCCGGGAGGTCATCCGCAATTGCGAGGGACTCATCGTAGCCCTCAGCCAAGACCTCGTCGAGGCGCGCAGCCGCAGCGGTCTTATCGATATCGCGGGCAAGTGCAAGTTCAGAGCTGAGGATCTGACGAGCCTTCGTCAGCATGCGCTTCTCACCGGTCGAGAGCTTCTTCTGATCATCACGGCGAGTAAGATCTCGAACAACCTCGGCAACCTTGACGATGTCGCCAGTCGCGATCTTCTCTTGGTTGGCTTTGAAACGACGCGACCAGTTTGTGGGCTCTTCAATGTAGGGAGCGCGCAGGACCGAGAGCACCGTCTCCAAACCATCTTCGTCAACAACGTCACGCACACCGACAAGATCAACGTTTTCGGCGGGTACCTGAATGGTGAGGTCACCCTGGCTTACGCGCAGAGTCAGGTACGTCTTCTCTTCGCCGCGAATAACGCGGGTGGAAATTTCCTCAATCTTCGCGGCGCCGTGGTGAGGATAAACAACGGTCTGACCGATCTCAAATGACATAGAAGAAACTCCTGCGCTTCAGCTGAACTGCGGTCTATATTCTATCAGTTCACGCACTTTCTGCGCCTTTGAATGGTGAACAGCTGTGCACAGACGCGCGTGGGACTAGAACGTGGGATGGGAAAGCCCTGCCCATCAAACTCACGGTCAATTTTCTCGAGGGACCGCTTTCTAGAAGAACAGCTCGATCTCAACAAAACACAAACGCGGCGGTCCCGGAATCCGGAACCGCCGCGCCTATTGCAGAAATTACTTACCTTGGTTGGCGACCGCTGCGATCTTCGCCTCGGCCTCGGGATCCAGGTAGGTGCCACCCTTCTTGACGGGCTTGAGGGTTTCCTCGTCAAGCTCGTACACCAGCGGAATGCCGGTGGGGATGTTGACGCCGGCGATGTCTTCGTCGGAGATCTCATCCAGGTGCTTGACAATCGCGCGCAGGGAGTTGCCGTGCGCGGCGATCATCACGGTCTTGCCGGTCTTGATCGCGGGAACGATGGTCTCATCCCAGTAGGGCAGCAGACGTGCGATGACGTCCTTGAGGCACTCGCTCATGGGAACGGGTTCACCGGCGTAGCGGGGATCCTGATCCTGCGAGAACTCAGAACCTGCTTCGATTGCGGGCGGAGCCACATCGAAGGAACGGCGCCACAGCATGAACTGCTCTTCGCCGTACTCGTCGCGGATTTCCTTCTTGTTCTTGCCCTGGAGCGCACCGTAGTGGCGCTCGTTGAGGCGCCAGTTGCGCTCAACGGGGATCCAGTGACGATCGGCAGCGTCAAGTGCCAGGTTCGCGGTCATAATCGCGCGACGCAGCATCGACGTGAACAGGAGATCCGGCAGAACACCGGATTCCTTAAGGAGCTCACCACCGTGGGTTGCTTCCGCGCGGCCCTTGTCCGACAGCGGAACATCCACCCAACCGGTGAAGAGGTTCTTTGCATTCCATTCGCTCTCGCCGTGGCGGAGCAGCACCAGTTTGTAGGTCATGCACATATTCTTTCATTCTTTTCGCATATGTGTCACGGGACCTGCGTCACGCGTCCCGCATTATTCCCCTGTTTCTCAAAGATGAGAAGAAAAACAGCGACATTCTGCACGTGTCCTGTCCACAGCATCCAAGCGCATGAGCTCTCAAAAGCATCAAATAATCGCAACCAAATCAACTTCGATCAGCGACCCAGTAGGGGCCATTCAGTATGCGTCCAGCATGATCTTTTTAAACTTTGCGCATGAGTGACACAACATCAAAGCGCCACTTTTTCCGTACGGCGACCGCATTGTCCACCTTGGCCGCTCTCATTTCACTGAGTGCATGCTCTCAGAGCGCGCCTTCCGCATCGACCTCCTCGACGAGCGAGGCAACCCCAGAGGCAACGGCTTCAGCCACCTCCGCGGTTCCCGCTGTCGCAGGCTACAAGCCCGGCGAGATTCCGCCAATTCCTCTTTTCAAAGTTCCACCAATCGGCGTATTCGCCTCAAATGCTGACAAGGCTGTCATTGACGCGACCACTAAGATTTCCTCCGTTCCCGGCGTAACCGTTGCCCCCGCCGTGTGCGACGGTTCCGGATTGGTGACCAACGGCGGAAATACCGTACTTGGCGGCGATGGATCAGGTGTCTCCAATAACGGCGACAAGCAGGTCGTCAACAGTGGTGACGGCTCCGGCGTTATTAACGAAGGTCCGGTAAGCATCGTTGTCGATGGCACGGGCGGTGGCGTCTACAGCGATTCATCCAACGGACTGAACATCACGATCAGTTCCGATGGCTCCGGTACCTACACCTCAAGCACTCTGAACATCACGATCAGCCCTGACGGTTCCGGCGTCTACAACAACTCCGAGACCGGCGAAAACATCGTGGTGAGCTCCGACGGTTCCGGCAACTACAGCAACAGCAAGACTTCGGTGAGCTACAACCTTGATGGCAAGGGCGGCGGCGTTTACAACGGCCCGAACTTGAACATCATCAACAACGGCGATGGCACTGCGATGGTGAACGGCCAGCAGGTGAAGGCTGACAAGGCACCGACCGTTGGCAAGGTTGGTAAGTTCCCCAAGGTCGATAGCCTCAAGCCCGTCGAGAGCTGCGGCACAACCATCACCCTGGAAGATGGCGTCCTCTTCGACTTCGGCAAGTCCGATATTCGTCCCGAGGCAGCAGCAACCCTGAAGAAGCTTGCTGAGGTCCTCACGAGCGCGAAGGTTCCGGCTGCGCACGTTTACGGCCACACCGATTCGATTGGTGACGATGCTTCCAACCAGACCCTGTCCGAGGAACGCGCTACTGCAGTCGTCAACGAACTGAAGAAGGATGGCGTCACTGCAACCTTGGATTCTCAGGGCTTCGGTGAAAGCAAGCCGGTCGCACCCAACACGAACTCTGATGGTTCAGACAACCCCGCCGGTCGCCAAGCGAACCGCCGCGTGGAGATCTTCATTCCCGCATTCTGACAGTAAGTGGCTGGGGCGCACCTTTGTGTGCGCTCCAGCCACTTTACTTTCCTTCCACAAGAAAGATTGATCAATGACCCACACGACTTCATCACGCACCACGCTGGCACTCTTTGCAACTCTGGGACTCGCTGCGACTATGGGTATTGCAGCTTGTAGCCAGACGATCACCCAATCCCCTTCAGATGTTGCAAGTTCAGCAAAGGCGACGGCACAAAGCATCGCTTCCGATGCTGCCGAGCAGGGTAAGGCCGCCGCTTCTTCGGCAGCCAGCTACGCGAGCGCGGGAGCATCCGAAGCCGCTGATCAGGCAAAGAACCTTGCCAAGGGCACAACAGGAAAGACTCTCACGGTCTCCGATTCCAACACCGTCGTCACAGTCCCCGATGATGTCGAGAACGTGCACATTCAGTCGTCCAACGTGAAGCTCACGTCAACACACGCACTGACGAGTCTTGTCATCGACGGATCGAACAACTCTGTCAACCTAGAATCCGCACAGAAGATTACTTTTACTGGTTCTCAGAACGTCGTACACTACACGTCAGGTGACCCGGACATCAGCGATTCCGGTACGGGTAATTCCGTCTCGGAAGACTGATAGGGGCACTGAATTTAACTTTCAGCAAAGAAGCTGGGGTACATCACTACCCCAGCTTTTTTGCGCTTAATTTCGACTGTTTAATTTTTACTGAGCCCCCGAACCAGTCGGTCACCCTCAAATTAACTTCTCCCCCACAGCCAGTGACCAAGCAGATGGAAGGTACACATGTCTACTCACCAGCCCACTACCGAGGCCTCGATGAACCCTGAAAGTACAGGCGGAACTCACCTCGCAGATCAGGGCGATGCAGGCTACGATAAGGCCCTCAAAAACCGCCACCTACAGATGATTGCAATCGGTGGATCGATTGGTACCGGCCTCTTCCTTGGTGCAGGCGGACGCCTTGCGCAGGGAGGTCCGCTTCTTGCTCTCGCCTACGCGGTTTGTGGAGTTTTCGCCTTCCTCATGGTCCGTGCACTTGGTGAGCTCGCAATCCGTCGTCCCTCCTCTGGGGCCTTCGTCTCTTACGCACGCGAATTCCTTGGTAGACGCGGTGCTTTCATCACCGGCTGGTTCTTTTTCCTTGACTGGGCAGTGACGGTGATGGCTGATATTACGGCGGTCGGCGTCTACATGCACTACTGGAATCTCTTTGAGTGGATCCCACGTTGGGTGATCGCTCTGATCGCTCTTGTCCTGGTTTTCTGCCTCAACATGCTGTCGGTGAAAGCCTTCGGTGAGGCCGAATTCTGGTTTGCTCTCATCAAAGTTGCAACAATTCTGATCTTTA
Organism: uncultured Actinomyces sp.; assembly: GCF_963542285.1. GTDB lineage: Bacteria > Actinomycetota > Actinomycetes > Actinomycetales > Actinomycetaceae > Pauljensenia. The sequence goes on from NZ_CAUTWQ010000002.1 coordinate 184,778, forward strand.
TGGCCCTTGCCATTTGGGCGATCATCACCCAGGCTCAGGTGGGCGACCACACCGCCGGCGTCCATAACATCGCCGAGAATGGCGGCCTACTCCCACAGGGCATCGCACCAATTTTCGCGCTGACTCTGGGCGTCGTCTTCGCTTTCGGTGGCACTGAAATGGTGGGCGTCGCTGCCGGTGAAGCAAAAGACGCGCAGAAAGTACTTCCCAAGGCAATCAATTCGATGGCCCTTCGAATTTTCTTCTTTTACGTCGGTACCGTCACTCTTATGGCTCTAGCCCTGCCCTACACCGCTTATTCCTCTGACGAGTCTCCCTTCACGACGTTCTTTACTTCGCTCGGAATTCCTCACGCCGGCGATATCGTCCAGGTTGTCGTTCTGACCGCAGCGCTTTCCTCGCTCAATGCGGGGCTCTACGCGACGGGCCGAACCCTGCGCTCAATGGCCGTTTCAGGCGAAGCCCCCAGCTTCGCCTCGAGACTTAATAAACACCACGTCCCCTACGGCGGAATTATTATTACCGCCTCACTCGGACTGCTGGGGGTACTGCTCAACGCATTCCTCCCCGATGATGCTTTCGAAATCGTCATGAGTCTTGCCGGAATCGGCATTGCGGGAACCTGGGCGATGATCCTCATTACCCACCTGGCATTCCTCAAGCGCGTGCGTGCCGGCGAGGAGGAACGCCCCTCTTACCGCATGCCGGGCGCACCTTTCACGAACTACATTTCGCTGGCTTTCTTCGCCATTGTCGTCGCTTCAAATGTCACTAGCACAAATGGCCGTTGGACTCTTGCACTCTTCGGAATAGTGGTCGTGGCAATGGTTTGTGGTTGGTATGCAATTCGGGGTAAATTTTCTTCAAATGACGAGACCCCGCGCCACTTAGGCGAATAACCACCCCTCTGCTCTCGTTTCTTTTTCGCTATCCAATGATGGAAGAGGACGCACTATGAGGATTCATGTGACGTATGCAGGCGGAACAATCGGGATGGTTGATTCTCCTGACGGTTTGCGACCGGGCGCCGATATGGCATCGTGGCTCAACACTCAGTTCGACGGGATCGAGCTCACAGGACACGTGTCGATGTCTCAGCTCTCGCCGCTCGTCGATTCTTCGGAAACCACACCGATCCACTGGCAGATGATCATCGACGATATTCGCGCTCATGCCGATGAAGCCGATGCCTTCTTGGTTCTCCATGGGACCGACACCATGGCCTATAGCGCTGCGGCACTGTCGTACGCGCTGGCTGATTTCACGAAACCTATTGTTTTAACGGGTTCTCAGTATCCGCTGGGCGTCGTCGGAACCGACGCCTCCGCGAATGTGACGGGCGCTTTGCGCGCTGCCGGAAGTTCCCAGGTGAGCGGCGTGACTTTGTTCTTTGGCCATATGCTGCTGGCAGGAAATCGTTCGACGAAGACCTCATCATGGGCCTTCGCTGGATTTGACTCACCTTCGACATTGCCGATCGCACGTACAGGTGCCCCCTGGCGCTGGTATCACAGTGTCGAGGCCGGTGAGGGTTGGGCTGATCCGGCACCTTACGCTCGCCACGATGTCGCCGTTGTGGACATTGTTCCCGGCCTGAGCGCCACGCGTTTACGTTCCATGTTTACTCCCCTGCCCGAGGCGGTGATCATCCGCGCATACGGCGTGGGGAATATTCCGGCTTCAGACCCGGGTTTTGTAGATGTTTTGCAGGAGCTGCGCGAGGCCGGGGTTCCCTTGATCGTTGCCTCACAGTGCCATCAAGCCGAGGTTGTCTTGGGCCATTACGAGGCGGGGAGCACTCTTGCGCGCTTGGGCGCGATTAGCGCGCATGACATGACGCTTGAGGCCTTGTATGCGAAGACAATCTTCTTACTCTCTCAGGGATTGCAGGGTGAAGAGTTCGTAGAGTGGATGAATCGATCTATTGCCGGTGAAGTGAGCCTTCCAGGCATTGTGTAGCTGACCTGCGGTTTTAGCTATTCCAGCGGATATGGGATGAACCTAAACCGGTACAGGTCGCGAAAACTGACCACTCGATACAAAACGTATTGAATACAAATATAAATGCGGGGTATTTCGATAAGAAACGCCCCGCATTTATATCAGAGAAATTCAGAACAAAGGTCAGCGATTTTCCTTTTCGAACTGCTCGATAATGGCGGAAGGAATCCGACCACGAGCACTCAGCTCGATCCCCTTTTCACGCGCCCACCGACGCACTCGAACACTCTTTGCTTCAGTATCGCCACACGGCGCTGTGCGACGACTATTGAGACGCCCACCTACCCTACGAGCTGCGGAAATCCATGGTGACATGTCGCGCTCAAATTGCTCTGCATTCTGGTCGGAAAGATCAATTTCATACGATACGCCTTTGAATGCGAATGAAATTGTCTGCTTAGCGACCGATCCATCACGGTCATCAACCAATACAACGACTTTCTTCTGCACAGTTTTCACCCTTCGAAAACACGCCAACCGCAGAGAAGAATTTCTTTTTCTACGATCGAGTAATGCACTTTCCGAAATCACACTATCACATTTTCGATATTAACTATTAATGTTCTGAACCCCCAGAATTGCCTGTCTCATTTTCGATTCAAGCGTTGTACGGCCTGATCAAAACCTATAAACTGTCCTTTCGTTAGAGAACCTCGAGGATGAAGGCTAAAACGGAGAAGGGACATGAACCAAACAAAGCGGGCTCGCGAGATCGAACAGTTTTTCATTACTATCACTAGGGCTTCTGCGGCTCTGGAGGCAACGCTCAAGCGTGAGTTCGGACTTTCACTCGGCGAATATCGCGTCCTCGATGAGGTCGCTTCAGCCGGCAAAATCGGAATCCGCATGGGAGAACTTGCCCAATCGGTCATTTTTAGCCCTTCGCGTCTGACACACACCTATCGTCGTCTGGCCGATCGCGATCTCATCGTTCGCACCCCCTACGAATTCGATCGTCGCGGTGGCACAATCACCATCACCGATGCAGGCAAGAAACTCATAACCTCTGCCCAACAGGCTGAGCGAGCACTTCTGCGCGACATTATTAGCGACGACATCTCTGATGAAGACCTCAACGTGTTGATCCGCGTTGGTTCAGACGTTAATACTCGCTTGGATGAACTCGAGAAGCGCTAGTACTCTCAACTAGTGTGAGCACACCCGGTTTACCAATCTCTCGACTCTCGCCCCGTATCCGCATGGGGCTAGCGGTATTCGTTACTGCAATAATGGCAGGGCTAGTTGGTGCCGGGTGTTCCCATCTTCTCCACCTGATCGAGGGCCTCGTCTTCGGCGACGCAAGCGGCACGCTTCTTCATGCAATTTCCTCAGTCCCTTGGTGGCGCAGGATTTGCGCATTGGGGGGAGCAGGCCTCGTCGGAGGAATTTCCTGGTATCTCTATGCGCGCGCCGGGGGCAAACCCGTCTCACTGCCCAAAGCGGTTAATGGCCAGAAGATGCCGATTCTTCTGACTTTCTGGCACTCGATTAACCAGATCATCATTGTCGGAATGGGCGCTTCTATCGGTCGCGAAGTTGCACCTCGCGAGATCAGCGCCTCCCTGGGCGGAAAGATCGCGGATTTTCTTTACCTTCCACCTGAGCAGCGACGCATTATTGTCGGCTGCGCGGCCGGTGCAGGTCTTGCTGCAGTCTATTCGCTTCCTCTATCCGGAGCTGTATTCGCACTTGAAATCCTTCTGGTCGAGGTCACAGCCAGCGCGGTATGGCCTGCGCTGATCATCAGTGGCGGAGCGGTCCTCGTCGCACACGGCTGGGTTCGAAGCGATCCTTTCTACACGCTTCCCGAGGCGGCCCAACTCCTTCCGACCGCATCGCTCACACTTTGGGCCATCGTCATCGGCCCTCTCCTTGGAATCATCGGAGTCCTCTTTAAGACTGCCGTTTCGGCATGCTCTGCTGCGCGTCCTACCGGCTGGAGACTACTTGCCTGGATGGTCCCCATCTTCACCCTCATCGGAGTGATCACTGTCTGGGTTCCTTCAATTGCCGGGAATGGACAATCGACCGCTCAGCTTGCTTTCGATGGAGCTGTTTTGGGACAGGGAGGGCGCGAGGCTGCGGGAATCGGGATCGCTTTACTCGCCTCTCTTGCGATCGACGGTTTCACCAAACTTATTGGCACGCTTGCCACCATTCGCTCAGGCGCATGGGGTGGAACTCTTACCCCCGGTCTTGCACTGGGCGCATCTAGCGGTGCGGTACTGGGGATCCTCTGGTCCTACATTTACCCCGGCGATACAACCGCGATCGTTTGCTTCGCCTTCATCGGCGCTGTGGTTGTTCTTGGAACATCCATGAGCGCACCGCTGACGGCGCTGTGCCTGGTTATTGAATTTACACACCGAGGAGCAACCTTGCTTGTGCCCACTGTCATCGCACTGGGACTTGGGGTTGCTGCGTCGCGCATGTGGAACAAATGGCGCGAGCACAGAAACGGCTAAGCCTCGTCAGGGAAATTAACCCAACCCGCTAACCCACGACGGGCAAGCGCACCCAAAGTATCAACGGCGCCGGCCGATGCATTACCCCAGGGAATATAGGTAAAGTCCGTGCCACCGGCTTCGAGGAAAGCATCACGGTTGAGCTTTGCAATCTCATCAACGGTTTCCAAGCAATCCGTCATAAAGCCAGGACAAATGACATCAAGACGCCGGGTCCCACGACGAGCAAGCTCTGCGACGGTATCTATGGTCGCCGGCCCCAACCATTTCGCGGGCCCAAAGACCGATTGGAAAGTGACCAATAGCTGATCTTCATCGAGATTTAAACGGGCTCGAAGCGCATTCGCCGTCGCCATACACTCGTGCCTGTAGGGATCACCCGCATCGTGCATTTTCTGAGGGATGGAGTGGAAAGAGGCAAGGAGCTGGTCGCCGGATGCGAAATCGGGGCGACCCCGACGTGCCCAATCCTCCTCGATTGCGTGAGCCAAGGCTTCAATATAGGCGGGTTGGGTGGGGAATGAACGGATTGTGCGCACTTCCATATGATTACGACGTTTCAGGATGTAGCGCGCTAAGGCGTCCGTAACTGTTCCCGCAGATGACGCGGCATATTGCGGATAGGCGGGCAGAAGAAGGACTCGGCGATGCCCCTTCGCAAACACCTCATCGAGGACGCTCTCAATAGAGGGCTTTCCGTAGCGCATAGCGAGCGCAACTTTCACTTGACCACCAAGCAGCTCTGATAGGGATTCGGCTTGGGCAATGGAATACGCCATGAGTGGCGAACCCTGCTCAGTCCAAATCGAGCGGTAGTTTGGGGCAACTCGAGAAGGGCGGAAAGGAAGAATCACGCCTTCCAGAACTGGCTTCCAGATCAGAGGATGAAGTTCGATCACGCGACGATCGCTCAGGAATTCACGCAGGAAACGGCGAATATCCCCGGGGCTAGGCGATTCTGGAGTACCGAGGTTAACCAGGAGCACTACGGGGATCTCAGCCGAGTTTTCTGACTTTTCGTCATCTTCTGTCAACACAATTCAGCCTAGCATTCGCCAGACGATCTGACTCTTGAATCGCACACTGCTGTGCGGGCAATCCCACACCACCTCTGTCAGGAAACGTTTGCTTCTCACAAGCGGTACCCGCTAAAGTACTTCAGGTAGCTTTTCTCCACCTCAGCAGTGAAGTGCAGATGAGCCCGGCCGCCTTAGCTCAGTCGGCAGAGCGATTCACTCGTAATGAATAGGTCGTGGGTTCGATTCCCACAGGCGGCTCCAATAGAACGTCACTCTGGATACAAAGGTTTCCGGCCCTGCCGGGAAGTGTCCGGAGTGGCGTTTTCACTGTTCTGGGCGGTTTTCGGGGTGTTGGAGTCGGGCGTGTGGTGCTGCGGAGCGGCTCCCAGCCGAGGCGGATCGGGATTTGGAGCCTCCTCTCAATAAGTGACTTGACCGGTTGAGGCAGGAAGCGTCAAAAGGTTCAGACCCGCGTCAAAAAGTACGGGGCTTGCGTCAAAAAGTATCGAGCAAGCGTCGAATGGTATACCAGCCGGCATACACCTGCTCGTCCGAAAGCACAGCCTTCTACCGGAGTAGTCTCGGTGAGGGGGAAACTACAAGTCCGGCTCAAGCAGGCGATTGGAAATAAAATGAAGAAAATTTACCTCTACGTACTCGATGGTATGGCCGAGTGGGAAATTGGCAACATCCTCCAAGCCCTCAGCATGGAGCCTCAACTCAAACAAGGCCGCCAGGACTACCGCATCCACACCATTAGCCATGATGGTAAGCCGGTAAAGACCCTCGGCGACCTCACCATTACACCTGACGGATCGTTCGAGATGCTCCCGGACGATCGTCCAGTTGCTCTACTGTTGCCTGGAGCAGATTCCTGGGAGCATGAATCGCACCAGCCAATCCTGGATCTAGCAGAGGCGTATCTGGGGCAGGGTGTCCTTGTTGCGGCAATCTGCGGAGCAACGCTTGCACTGGCGAACCGAGGCGTGCTGAACCGCTTCGAGCACACAAGCAACTCACCCGTATACTTGAGCATGTTCGCCACCAATTATTCAGGTCAGGCGCTGTACCACGGGGAGAACGTCTGGGTGGACAAGAACCTCGTCACCGCCAACTCTGCCGCCGGGCTGGAATGGGCGAAAGCCATACTGGAATACCTTGACGTCTACCCGGCAGAGACAATCAACACCTGGTACCAGTACTACTCAACAGGAAACCCAGAATTCTTTTTCAAGCTGATGGCCAACTAGACCGAAACGGAAATTGATGCATACAGTACCGCCGCATCAACTTACCTGTCGTAGTTCCGCCGTGAGTCTATTGCTTCCTGTGCTGCGAAAGTAGCGTTCAGTGCTCGTGGAAAGCCGCAGTACACTGAGGCGTGCAGGATAGCTTCCTGAATTTCCTCTTCGGAAATCCCGACATTGAGTGCCGCTCCAACATGAACTTTAAGTTGAGGTTCGCATCCGCCTAATGCAGTCAATACGCCGATGGTTACTAGCTGGCGACTGCGTGCATCCAGACCGGGCCTATCGTAATTATCCCCGAAAGCAAATGCGGCGATGTGGTGTCCTAAAGCAGGGTCTGACGTGGAAAGTGATTCGATAACACTCTGACCAGCGTCTCCGTCGATACGGGAGAGAACCTGCAATCCAAGATCACGACGTCGCTGGTTATCGACGGAATCAATATCGTACTGATCACTCATTATGGACGGGAACCTTTCTGATACATTGCTATCTTGAATTCGGTAGCTGCCAGCGATAACTGAAGATCCTCTATTCGTTGCCGAAGGACGTCGCGATGCTCCAGCATCAAATCAAGACGCTCCTGCACTGTTTCTGCACCTTGTTCAACCAAGGAGATGTAATGCTGGAGTTGGGCAATCGACATTCCAGAGACCCGCATTCGGGTAATAAAAACCAAACGCCGTACAGCCGCAGCATCGTAAAGCCGATAGCCGGATGCGTCGCGTCCTACTTTCACCAGCCCTGCGCGTTCGTAATAGCGCAGCGTATGTGCGCTGATTCCCAAATACTCGGCAGTGGTAGCGATATCCCACCGAGTGTTCTCGTCATCTCTGATCAGGTCGCGCAACGCTGCAGTATTTAGCCCTCCGGGTGGATCGATCGCGAGCCTAAGGGCTTGCTCTAACCGTTCTTCCAACATGTCAATTACACTAAACCTTTGAGCACGCTCGAAGGCAAACTGCTATGGTGCTTCACGTTCTGTGACCTGGGATAGGTGTGGCTGATGTTGGCAAGGTAGCCGTTCAGGAACGGTACGGTAGCGGTTGGTCGCGGCCTACGCGCGAGTGTCCACCGACCTGGAAGAACAACAATCCTCCTACCAGACACAAATCGACTACTACACCAACTACATCCAAAGCCGGGCCGACTGGGAGTTCGTTGGCATGTATGCCATCCAGGTCTACCGTCGACACCTTCCTCACAATTGGAACCAGTGACATTTCTGCAGGGTTGGCAAACGGAGAAAGTATGAGTATGTTTATAAACATGCCTACAAAGAATATTTACGTCTCAGAAGCGGATATGGAACTATTTGAACGAGCTGCGCAGCATGCGGAAAGTGTTTCAGCGGCTGTCGTCCAAGCGCTTCGGGACTATTTGACCAACCGACATAACACTGAAAAAGGTTACGGAAGAATAGAACTAACGCTCTACGAAAACGGCTCGCGGAGGAAGGTGATGTTTTACGGCCGAGAGATAGTCCGTGTTGAACGCCCGGTGGATGGTGGTGTCCAAATTAATACAATTTACGAAACAGCAAAAGGGCAGCTCGCTGTTGCAACAAAAATCCGCAGGCTTTTACCTGATGAGGTTAAAGGGAGCTACCGAATCTGGGATCATCCTGAGACCTGGTCGCGAGAGTTCTGGTTAATAGGTGACAAAACGCTAGAGGTATATCCAGATATTGCACAGCTGGAGTTGGCGGATGCGTACTTGGCTGAGCAATGTAAATCCGCGCTTTCAGCAAAACCCTACGAGGTATTGGATATTTAACATGCAAGGAATTGAAAATGGCGGCCCCCTCCTTATGGTGGACTCAGTGACAAAGAGATATTAACTACCAAGTGGATATGAAGTTGAAGCGCTCGGTGACATCTCCCTTGAACTTAGAAGAGGAGAAATGTTGGGTCTATTTGCGCCAAATGGGGCGGGGAAGACCACGCTTGTAAACATCATTACTGGCCTTTTGAAACTGGACACGCGGTCACCTGAGGGGAGCATCGCTTAGTCAGTCGGCTGCGCGGCTCGGCCAGTGACAGGACTTGCTCGGCCGCTGACGGCGAACTGAGTGAGGAACTTGAGCGAGGGCGTCGTGAGGTTGCTCGTCACCTCGCTACATCGGACAAAGTGCGTCATTACTCCCGGGTTACCGGGGAAAATCACCAAAGCCTCCCCATTCAGACGCACTTTGTCCGCGAATGCCGCGGACACGCGGAGGCCAATAAAGAACCCAGGTAGACCAGACGCAGAAATGCCCGCGAGCGCGGGGCTCGCGGGCATTGAGCGTCCGAAAATCAGGACAGACGCGTCACGCGGTAGCGCCAGTCGACCGGACCGGTCTCGATGGTCTTGACGCGGTAGTGCGATTCGCTTTCCTGCAGGTAATTGAACAGCGGGACGGGCTGATGCGGAGCAACAACGATCAGCGATGCACCAAGCGGCAGGTTGTCCATCGCAGCAAAGAGCAGCGCATGACGAACAACCTTCGGCAGGGAGTGAATAACGAGCTCGTCCTCACGGACAGCGGGATCCTGCGAGACGACGTGCGCGGTTCCCTGACCGTGATCACCGCAGCCGCAGCCTCCGTGAGCAGACGCCTCAACCTTGGGAGCTGCCTGAGCAGCGTGTCCGTGACCGCCGCAGCCGCACCCGCCGTGCGACTCAGGTGCAGGCGCGGCCTCAGCCTTATGTCCATGCCCACCGCAGCCGCATCCGCCGTGCGACTCCGCTGCAGATGCTACGGGATCAGCTTGTGCCTTCTTCCCATGGCCACCACAGCCGCAACCACAACCTCCCTCAGAGGGGGTGGTCGACACATCGACCAGCTTGAATTGCTGTCCAGTTCCCGGCGCTGCTGCCTCGGGCAAAGTCTCTGCCATATTGTCCTCTTCCTTGGAATAAAGCCGTAAACCAGCGGGTACTCACAGGAACGCCCGCACACAGACCTTTATTTCAGTTTAAATCCTTGTTAAATAGAGCGCTGAGCGATCCCATTCACTCGCAGCGGAGTGCAAACTCCACCTCAACCTCGACCGAGGCATTGAGCGGCAGGGCTGCGACACCCACAGCAGAACGCGCGTGCTGAGAGCCGAAAACCTCGCCCAGCAATTCAGATGCTCCATTGACCACAGCAGCCTGCCCATAGAAGTTCGGTAAGGACGCGACAAAAGCAGTCACCTTAACTACCGAAGCCAGACGATCCACACCTCCCGCAACTGCAGCCGCAGCCGCCATCGCATTCAGCGCACAAATCCGCGCGGCCTCGTAGGCATCTTCGGGATCCGCACCATCTTCACCGACCGCACCAATGCAGGCTAGCTCGCCATTTTCCAGGGGAAGCTGACCGGAGGTGCGCACAACACCACGATCCTCAATAGCGGGGACATAGGCGGCAACAGGCTTGGCAACCTCAGGAAGTTCAAGGCCGAGCTCAGCAAGTTTCTCCGAAGGCAGTGTCATTTTTTCCTCACGATCTCATCAGAACTGGGGGTGTGGAATTTCCACACCCCCAGCCTAGTCCCGCGCAGCACCTCTGGGTCATCACGCACACTTCGCGGGACAGCTTGTGTACGGGATCAACCCCGTGATCTGTTCATGCGGCAAGCGCCTGCTGAACCGTCGGCTTCATCGTGAAGAAACGATCAATCACCCGAGTCCACCGGTTTGTCTGCAAGTCCGGAGTCAGCAGAGCCATCGCAGTCGCATACTTCGAGATACGCGACGGCCGGATCCGATTTGCCCACAGCAGTCGGTCAAGCTCAGATGGAGCCGCGCCTGATTTGGTCTCAATGATCGCAATGTGGGGAGCCTGAAGCTCATGACCCCACGAGTCCCAGTGCAGATCGGTATCAATCGTCGCGCGCCCCTGGCCGTCGGCCATGAGAAGCGTCGAACGCGTGTAGGTTCCAGAGAGTACGGGGACCAGGGAATCAACCCGACCAATACCCTCAAAGCACTCCGCGGCCTCGAGCCTTTCGGCCACCCAGAGCCTGCCCTCGCGGCTCAGTTCCATCCGCGCTGCCTGATCAAAGTCATACTTCATGCGCTTCTTGACGGTGTGCCCGCGGGGGCCTCGGGTCTTGACCTCAAGGAAGGCCAGCTCCGAATCAAGGTAAGAGCGCATACGGACCTTGTAGCGGCGACGGCGCTTGTGCGCTGTGTCCATGAAGGAGTGCAGCTCAGGAGTATCGAAGTAGCACGAGGCATAACGCTGCTCAACCTTGCCGCCAATTTCTAGGATCTGCGTTGCCGGGTTCATGAGCGCGATCAGCTCGTCCAAGCGATCCGTGGGCACGACGTACTTGCGATCAACTCGTGTGAGCATCGCGGCGCGTGCGTTCATGTCATCGAGGCTGATGCGTTCCAGGTTCGTCAGGTTGTGTAGTTCGTGCGTCATGATGTCCTCCATTTCTTTCACGAGGCCGAGGCTGGGGTGGTCGTCTGCGCAGGCTCAGCGCTTAGCCGGGACCCGGTAGCGAACATCAACCAAGGTGAGATCGTTAACCATGTCGAGTTTGATGACCTTGACTCCGGTGACCTTGACGCCCATACGCGCTTCCAGTGCTTGACGGAGTTCCTTCTCGTCAGCGATTGCTCGGTCGAATTGGACTTGCTGCGAGCCGGAGCGGCCAAGGATCAAGGTCGAGTCACCGATGGCGAGGGTAGCTAGGACCAGAGCGACCATTGCGTAGGAGTAGATCGTTGTGCTCATGCCAAGGAGCAGGCCAATGGCAAGGGAAGCAAAGTAGTAGGCGATTTCTCGCTGGCTGATTTCGTCGGAACGAAGTCGGATGATCGACAAGACACCGAAGAGGCCAAGTCCTAGGCCTGCGGAGATTGTCGAGTTTGCCATGACGCTTGCGACCGCAAGGACGCCGATGTTCACAACAAAGAATGCGACGACAAGATCAGCGCGTCGGTGGCGGGGGTAATAGAGGGCTCCAACCAGGATCAACATTGCGAGAAGGTCGATGACGATCGGCAGAACCATCGCTGTGGTGAGTGCAGTCATTTGATGCTCCTCAAGGTTGTTTCGTGCGTGACATAACTATTGAGCCAGCAGAGTCTATGAATGAGCTGTGTGGGAGACTTGTTCTAACAATGCGTATTTTGGCGACAACCGTTTTCTTTCAAAGCGCTTCACCTTTTTGACCGTCAGTAGCAAGACCTATCAGATCGCTGAGTACATCATTCAGTGGACGACCATTTTCCTTGCCGCGTACCAGTTCTTCTTCAACGGCCTTCGTGATCTCGTGACCTCAGTATGGAGTCAGAACGAGGCCAGTTATATGTTCAGAATCGTACTTTCGCCCGATAACATTAATTTGATTCTCCAGCCTGTCCTTTTCTCCACATGGATCATGGTCGTTGTTGAGAGTCTGTATGCGCGCCGGCAAGCGACGGCTTCCTGAAAACACGCAGTGGGGGGATGCGACCGAAGTCGCATCCCCCCACTCTTTCACTCAGCGGCCGCCCTGTCCGCCAGGACCACCCTGGCCACCGGGCGCTCCCCCACCGGGGCCTCCACCCATTCCACCACCGGTCGATTGACCCGCAGTAACAGAGGTCGAATTCGAATCCACACTTACCGTGTAGCTCTGTCCATTCGACACATCCGCAGAGGAGAAGACCACGTTCTGGAAGGTCTTTGTCGCCTTGATATTGGCTAGAACCTTTCCGCTGGAGTCCTTGATGGTCACAGTTGAGTTCGCGTTACCGGAAGCCGAGGCTTGCAGCCATCCCTGCGAAGAGTTGGTCGAAGGCGATTCGGCCATTCCGGAAGAGCCAATGGCAAGAAGCGTTCCGCCATTAATCAGGAACTCACCGTTGGAATCGAGTGCACCGTTTCCACCGTCAATCGGTCCGTAGACAATCGTCGAACCGCCGGTGATTTCAACCGATCCGTTGGAGTCGATGCCATCGCCACCCGCGTTGAGCGTCACGGTTCCGCCCGAAATCAGAACCTTTTCGCCGGTATCCTGCATCGAGCCGCCGCCACCGGGTCCGTTGTTGGTCGTGGTCGTTGAGGTGGAGGAAGCAGATGCTGCCTTCGCAGCCTCAACCTCGGCAACGGTGGTCGAACCAGAACCGTTGATACCATCATCACTCGAAGTCAAATCGACTTCACCGTTGGAGATGGTGATCAAGCCGGCTTCAAGGGCTTCATTGGACTGTTCAACGGTGACCTTTGCACCGTCTAGAACGGCCGCGCCCTCAGCGTGGATACCGTCATCAGCTGTCGAGGTAATGATCGTTCCGGAGGTCAGTCGGATTGCACCATCGGAGTGCAAACCATCATCGCCGGAGTCAATCGTGACCTCGCCACCGTCTTCAATCAGGAAGACACCAGCCTTAATTCCCTTGGTGGAATTGTTGGAGTCCTTTCCAGACGAGGCCCCACCACCGGCAATGATTGTCGTATCACCACCGGTGATGATGACGTCAGTTTCACCCTGGATTCCATCACCCGTCGAGGTGATTTCGATGGTGCCACCGGTGATATTGACGTAGCCCTTGGTGGTATCGCTATCTTGGTCAGACTTCAGGCCGTCCCCTCCCGAAGTGACCTTGATAGTTCCGCCGGCAACGGTCAGTGAGTCCTTGCCACGTAGCGCATCGTCCTTCGACGTGACCGTGATGTTACCCGACAGAATGTAGAGGTCGTCCTTGCTGGTAATGCCGTCGTTGTAGTTGGCATTGACCGTCAGTGAACCGCTACCCGTAATAGTGAGATCTGCATCGGAGTAAATCGCCGCGTTATCTTCAGCGTTTGTATCCGAAGGAGTGCCGTCGGTGACGGTGTTGGAACCGTTCAATGACAGAACAACATCATCCGCAGAGACCACATTGATTGCGCTCCCCGACGAGTTCGTGATTGTCGCACCGTCAAGGATCAAGACGACCTGAGCATCCGTTCCGGCCTCGACCTTCACTTGTCCATTCAGCGTTCCAGAGAGCTTGTAGACGCCAGCCTGGGTGATCGTCACCGTAGAGCCGTCGACATTCACTCCGGATGCCGAGGTACTCGCGCTGCTACCCGAGAGAGTGATGGTCTGGGCAGAAGAAGCATCCCATTCGTTATCAGCAACGTAGGAAGCCTTGGCATTTGCTGCGAGCGCCTCAGCGGCGGTCGGGGGTGCAATGACGGTTCCCGCCTCAGCAGAAACCGATGAGCTTGAGGCGGTCTTCGCACTGGTGACCGACGAGGCCGAGGTTGCGGTCCCGGAAGTCGAGGTGCAGGCGCTCAGTGCGAGCGCGCCGACCGCGGCGACTGCCGATAAGCGGGCAAGAGTCGAAGCTGGTGTTTTCATGGTAGAGGTCCTTTCGTGGATCGTGATGATCCAATTGAGCCAGCTGACTCTATGAATGAGCTGTGCCTAGCTCAGGCCTCACATAAGAAAGAAACTTACACCCTTCAATACCCTCACAGCGTCGAAGAATCAACGAAAGAAGGTTGATTTTCCAGGAAATCCTCGAGGAGGCGATTGAGCTGGTCGTACTCAATGAGGAATCCGTCATGGCCATGCGGAGAAGAGAGGCACGCGTATTGCGCGCCGGGGATTCCCTCGGCGACCTTGAGTCCTTCCTTTGCGAAGAACAGTCGGTCCGAGTCCACCGAAATCACTAGTGTTCGCGCGGTGATCTGCCGCAGAGCCTCGGTAATTCCCCCGCGATCGCGACCGATGTCGTAGCTGAGCATCGTGCGGCACAAAGAAACATAGGAACCCGCGTCGAAACGCCGCACGAGCTTCGCCCCGTGGTAGTCCAGGTAAGACTGGACAGCCAGACGCCCACCGCTCAACACGTCCTCGCGGTCCTGGGGCGCGCGCCCGAAGCGAGCGTCCAGCTCATCGGGACAGCGGTAGGTGGCGTGAGCGATTTGTCGCGCGAGGTTGAGTCCCGCGTGGGGGCCTTCTTCCTGGTCGTAGTAATCTCCGCCTCGCCAGTTCGGGTCCAGTTCAATGGCGCGGATTTGCGTATGCGCCCAAGCTGCGCGTTCCGCGTTCGTGTAGGCCGCCGAGGCCACGACAACCAAACGCTCACAGCGCAGCGGGAAGCTCACTCCCCACTCGAGAGCGCGGTGTCCGCCCAAGGAAGCGCCGATGACCGTGTTCCACGTGGGAATCCCGAGGTAATCCGCCAGCCGCGCCTCGGCCTGAACCTGGTCGCGCGTTGAGATGACCGGGAAACGCGAACCCCACGGCTGCCCATCAGGTGCTGTCGAGGCCGGGCCCGTACTTCCCTGACAACCACCGAGAACGTTGGGCACGACGAGGAAGTAGCGCTCAGGATCCAAGGGTTTGCCGGGGCCGACGGCTTCTTCCCACCAGCCCGCAGTGAACTGGCCGGGAGCCGCTGGCCCTGAGATGTGAGCATCGCCCGTGAGTGCGTGCAGCACAAGGATCGCATTCGACCGGTCCTCGTTGAGCGTGCCCAAGGTCTCGTAGGCCAGCGTCACTTCCGGCAGGAATGAACCATTTTCGAGGCGGAGGGGCCCCAAATGCGCAAACTTACGGAATGCGACGGGGTCATTAGGCGTCCACGCACCGCTGACGGGGATCGGTCCAAGTTCACGTCGGCTCATGGTCTCTTCCTCACTTACCTCGAGATTGCGCGGGCTGGCCAGTGTCAGGCCAGGTGGGCGACGGCCTCGAATCCTTGGACAAGGTCGGCAATGATGTCGTTGACGTTCTCAATGCCAATGGACAGGCGGACGGTTCCGGGTTCAATTCCCGCGGCGCGCAGCTGTTCCTCGTTGAGCTGAGAGTGAGTGGTGGATGCGGGGTGAATAACCAGGGACTTCGCGTCACCGATATTGGCAACGGTCGGCAGAAGCTTGAGCGAGGTTGCGAATGAGGTTCCAGCTTCGAGGCCGCCCTTGATGACGAAGGAGAGGAGGCCGCCAGCACCGCGGGGGTTGTACTTCTGGTGAAGCTCGTAGTAGGGCGAGGACTCGAGGCCCGCATAGTTGACGGACTCGACCTGCGGGTGAGATTCGAGGAACTTCGCAACTTTCAGCGCATTGTCAACGTGGCGCTCAACGCGCAGCGACAGGGTCTGGATCCCCTGCTCGATGAGGAAGGAGTTGAAGGGAGAGGGAGCACAGCCAACATCTCGCAGGCCAATCGCACGTGCGCGAATGATGTAGGAGAGGTTTGCTCCGAGCTTCTCGGCGCCCAAGTCGTGTCCAAAAACGAGGCCCGCGTAGGAGGATTCGGGTTCATTGAAACCGGGGAAACGCTTGGGATCCTTCGTGTAGTCGAAGTTACCGGCATCGACGATTGCACCCGAAATTGCGGTACCGTGTCCGCCCAGGTACTTCGTGGCCGAGTGAACAACAATGTCGGCGCCCCATTCGATAGGCCTAGTCAGGTAGGGGGTAGCGACGGTGTTGTCGACGATCAGGGGAACGCCAACGGAGTGCGCGGCCTGTGCGATCTTCTCAATGTCAAAGATGTCGCCCTTGGGGTTGGGGATGGTTTCACCGTAGAAGGCAACCGTGTTTTCATCGGCTAGAGACAGCCATTCGTCCACATCGTAGGGATCGCTCACGAATCGGGCATCGATTCCGAGGCGACGCAGGGTGTTGTTGAGCAGCGAGGTTGAACCGCCGTAAAGCGAGGGCGAAGCAACAATGTTGTTACCCGCAGATGCCAGGTTCAGGATTGCAAGGGTAATTGCAGATTGTCCAGAGGAAGTCAGGAGCGCACCGACACCACCTTCGAGGGCAGCGATTCGGGCCTCGACGTAATCATTGGTCGGGTTGCCCAAGCGAGTGTAGATGGGGCCAAGTTCTTGAAGGGCGAAGCGAGCTGCGGCTCTTTCCGCAGAGTCAAAGGCAAATGAAGTGGTTTGAAGAATCGGGATGGAAGTTGCACCGGTCTGGGGATCGCGGTCCCAGCCCGCGTGAATTTGCTTGGTCTCGAATGCCCACGAGTTCTGGTATTCGGTGTCTGTTGCTTCAGTTGCGCCCATTGTTAGTTCTCCTTGTGTTCACGTTTTTGATTCTTGTGACGTGAGGAGAGGCGATGGCTGAGGGGGTCGAGCCGCTACGCTCACGATTCGGCGATTGCGGCAGTTTCCAACGCAAAAACGTACGACCCGGGCGAGTAATCTCTAGCCATCAGTAGGTCTGGTCAAAAGCTGACGCGTGGGTCAGCTACGCATTCGTTGGAACATAGCCTCATGCTATGGCCCAGATGCGGGCAACGCGCGGCGTGTTCACATCGTGGGCGAATGTAACACCCCCGCCTCACGGAAAACCACAATGCCAGGCATCGCCAGTGGATACTGCCATTTAGCGCGGAATAGCTTTGCCGCCCAGAGGATGTGCAACGCTCCGTTCCAACACTAAAGTGGGGGCTCCCGTTCGGGAGCCCCCACTTATTTCGTGAATGTTCAGCCCTCTGCCTCGAGTGCCTTTTGTTCCTCCGGTGTCAGCTTGGCAATACCAATACCCGTTGCCGCCCAGAGAAGCGCGAAGAAGATTGCGATCCAGTTCGAAATCGCCCACGGCATGTAGGACAGAGTGGCGACGCCAAGGGTTCCAGCCATATAAGCGCCCGCAGACGTCCACGGCAAGATCGGCTCCCACACGGTCGCGGCATCCTCAATTGTTCGCGATAGGTTCTTCGGGTGTAGGCCACGCTTGATGTACTCGCCACGCAGCATTTCGCCTGGGATCAGCAGCGACACTTGACCGTTCGACGTAATGCCAATAACCGCAAGGCACGTAACGATCGTCGATGCGATCAATGCAAACGTTGACTTCACGGGAGCCAGCAGGCTCGAAATCAACACTTCCAGCGATCCGGACACAGACACGGTGCCCGCGAAGGCAATCGCGCAGAAACATATCAGCAGGACGCTCATCATCGAGTTCATGCCGCCACGTTCTAGCAGTCGCGTTACATCTGCAATGACGGAATCAGCTTGAAAGCCGGCTTTTCCAACCATATCGACGGTGAAGCCATCCACGGATGCAACAACCGAGTTCGAGAAGGAGACACCCTGGAACACGACCGCGTTGAACATGGCGGTCGCGCAAGACACCAGCATGACGGGCACAGTCGGCAGTTTCATAATCGATCCGACCAGAACGACGAGGACGGGCACCAGCAGGAGCAGGTTCCAGTTGAACGCCGAATCCAGGGTCGCCAGGATTGTGCCGACCTTCTCGGGCACAGTACCACCGGAAGATTGAAGGCCAAAAATCAGGTACACGACCGCGGAGGTCAGGAACGCCGGCACGGTCGTCCACAGGAGGTGACGAATGTGAGTGAACAGGTTGACGCCCGTGGCCAGCGCGGCGATGTTGGTGGTATCCGACAGCGGAGAGAGCTTGTCGCCAAAGTAAGCACCTGCCACGATCGCACCAGCCACCATCGGCAGGTTCGCATCCATGCCGACCGCGACACCCATGAAGGCGACGCCAATCGTTCCCGCAGAACCCCACGACGTACCCGTGCACAAGGAGACAATGGCCGTCACGACCAGCGCGATGAGCGCAAGGAACTGCGGGTTGATGATCTTCAGGCCGTAGTAGATGAGCATCGGGATCGTGCCGCCCGCCATCCACGTGCCGATCAGTGCACCGACAACAATCAGGATGAGTACAGCCGGCATAGTTTTCGCAATCTTTTCAGCGATAGCGCCGATGATCTCATCCCATGTGTAACCCAAGGTCATGGCGACAATGCCAGCGACCACGGCCGAGGCGATAAGCAGCGGCTCCACAGGAAGGCTCGCCGCAATGTAGCCGCCGCCCAAAAGGACGATCAGCGTGACCGCGGGAATCGCCGCGACCAGGAGAGATGGAGTGCGGTGAGCCCGCTTCTCCGAGGAGGTGACTGACATCGTCAATCCTTTCTTTTGTGGTGCGTCCGCGCGCCAGCGCACGTCCGCTTAGTTCGATGCGAGCGCAGTAATCGCCTCACATAAACGCTCAAGAGCACGCACCAAGTCGCGCTCGGGAAGCGCCACGTTGATGCGGAAAAATCCTTCGTAAGATGCACCAAAGTCCTCACCCGGGGACACGGCAACCCGGGAGGCGACCACGGCCTCGTCAAGCGAGGCGGACGAGGTCAGGTACGCGCGGGCATCCACCCACACCAGGTACGTGCCGTCGGGGTCGACGACGCGAGCTCGGGGCAGCGCGCGACGCAGGTACTCGACGGCCACGCGCAGGTTCACGTCGATGCGATCGCGCAGCTCATCCACCCATGCCTCGCCGAGGTTCCACGCGGCGATCGTCGCGGGAATCGCGAAAAAATTCGGGTTGTGCAGACCCATGAGGCGCTTGGCCTCTTCGAGGCGCACCCCAAGCTCGCCACGCACCGCGATCGCCGAGGCCTCCAAGCCTGCTGTATTAAACGTTTTCCCGGGAGACATGCACTGAATGAGGCAACCGGACTCCCACAGGCGTGGCGCGACGGCCGCGAGCGGCTGATACCGGTTCCTACCCGGCCGCTGGAAATCCGCGTGAATATCGTCGGAAAGTACCAGCACGTCCCCATGAAACGCGAGGGAAGCAACCATGTCCATCTCGCGCTCACTCCACACGCGCCCCGTCGGGTTGTGCGGGCTGCACCAGAGCAACAGGTCCGCGCCCTCCATCGCGCGGGCGAACGAATCCTCGGGGATTCGAGGCGTCTCGCCCGACAGGTCAAGGGGCACCCGGCGCAGCTCGCACCCGGCGCGCTCCACGACCTCGATGATCGGCCCGTAAGCAGGATCCAGCGTCACCACACGGGGAGGACGCCCAAGCAACCCCGGCAGGACGATCGAGCATAGGGCCGACACGCATTGGACGATGCGCGGGAAGAAGTGAATATCCTTTGGATCAAGCGCCCATCCGTGGCGCTGTTCTTGCCAGCGAGCTGCTGCCTGACGAAAGTCATCGAAGATCTCGGTGTAACCAAAAATCCCTTTCACGCACGCCGCCTCGATCGCACGCACAACCTCTGGGCACGTCGCGAACTCCATGTCCGCGACCGACAGCGATAGTGCATCCTCGCCAAGGTGCGCGGCCAGCAGGTCCCACTTCGCGCTGTGCGTTCCCCAGCGGGTGATCGTCTCGTCAAACATCGGAGCCACCCGCCCGCTTCTTGCAGTGGTGGGTCTGCCCGAACTCCCCCAGGTCCGCGATGTTCAGGGCGGCCGCCTGCCTTGCGGCACCCAGGGCGACGTATTCTGCTGCCTCGGGAAATTCGACGGGCGCCCCCAAGAATTCTGGCGCCAAGCTCTGCACTGCCCGCGAGCGCGCTCCACCGCCGACAACGAGCACTTTCTCGATCGGAAC
>NZ_CAUTWQ010000003.1:0-131848 GCF_963542285.1 uncultured Actinomyces sp.
ACTCAGTGCTTGGCGACGCTCACAGCGAGCTTCTCCCCCGCCTCGACCGACACGGACAACGCCAGAGTCTCGGAAGCAATCATGTCCTTCCAGGTCTCGACATCGCTCACATGCTCAGCCGGAACCGTCAGCGACAGGTCGATGCGGTCCGCAATGTGCAGACCGGCGTTCTTACGCTCATCCTGGACGGCGCGCACGACGTCGCGGGCATAGCCCTCGGCCTCGAGCTCAGGAGTCAGCTCCGTATCGAGAACCACAAAGGTCCCCGACGGCAGAACATCTGCAACCTGCCCCTCGGCCGCGTCCACGGAGGTGGATACGGAGAACATGTCGCCCGTGAGCACCAGCGGGGCCCCATCCAGCTCGACGGAGACGAAACGGCACTCGCCGTCCACAACCTCCCACTCACCGGACTTTTGAGCCTTGAACAGCTGGCTGGTCAGCTTACGAACCGAGGGATCGAAAGCACGCGGGTTGAGCGCGAGCTCGGTGCGAACGCTCAGGCCCGAGTCCTGCGGAGAAGCGAAAACGACGGACTTGACGTTAACCTCGGAAGCGATGAGATCCGCGAAGGGTTCCAATTCCTTGTGGTGCTCTGAAACGACCTGCAGGGACGCAAGAGGCTGACGCACGCGAAGCTGGTGAGTCTTACGCAGGGCGTGAGCAGCGGAGACGACGGAACGAACCTCGTCCATGGCTTCGACAAGCGCAGAGTCAGCCACGGCCTCGGAAATCACGGGGAAGTCCACCAAGTGCACGGACTCCCCACCCGTCAGACCGCGCCAGATCTCCTCGGAAAGCAGCGGCAGCAAGGGGGCTGCCAACTCCATGAGGGTCACCAAAGCGGTGTAGAGGGCATCGAATGCTCCGCTGTCCTCATCCCAGAAACGCTGACGCTGAGTACGCACGTACCAGTTCGTTAGAACATCCAGGTAGTCACGGATCGCATCACAGGCACCAGCAACGTCATAGGCGTCCAATGCGCCGCGAGTATCCTCAGCCAAGGAGCGCGTGTGAGCGAGCAGGTAGCGATCCATCTGGGGCAGCGCATCGACAACTGCGTGATCCGATAGGTCAAGGCGCTTGGCCTCGTAACCCGCTCCCCCGTTGCACGCACCGGCGTACAGGGTAAAGAAGTAGTAGGTATTCCAAATCGGCAGGAGCACCTGGCGAACCGTGTCACGGATCGACTCTTCCTTGACCATGAGGTTTCCGCCGCGCACGACCGGGCTGGACATGAGGAACCAACGCATGGCGTCGGAACCGTACTTGTCGAAGACCTCAGCCACATCCGGGTAGTTGCGCAGGGACTTGCTCATCTTCAGACCGTCGTCACCCAGCACGATGCCGTGGGAGACACACGAGCGGAAGGCCGGGCGATCAAAGAGCGCGGTCGCAAGGACGTGCAGCGTGTAGAACCAGCCGCGCGTCTGACCGATGTACTCGACGATGAAGTCGCCCGGGTAGTGGCTCTCAAACCACTCCTGGTTCTCGAAGGGGTAGTGAACCTGGGCGAAGGGCATGGATCCCGACTCAAACCAGCAGTCGAAGACGTCGGAAATACGGCGCATCGTCGACTTGCCCGTCGGATCATCCGGGTTCGGGCGGGTGAGCTGATCAATGAAGGGACGGTGGAAGTCCGTGACCTTCACGCCGAAATCGGCTTCCAGCTCTGCAATCGAGCCGTAAACATCGGTACGCGGGTAGGCCGGATCGTCCGATACCCACACGGGAATCGGCGCACCCCAGAAGCGGTTACGCGAAATCGACCAGTCGCGAGCGCCCTCCAGCCATTTGCCGAAGATACCGTCCTTGATGTGAGCGGGAGTCCACGTGATCTCTTGGTTGAGTTCAACCATGCGGTCACGGATCTCGGTCACGCGCACGAACCACGAGGACACGGCCTTGTACATGAGCGGCTTGCGGCAGCGCCAGCAGTGCGGGTAGGAGTGCACGTAGGACTTTTCACGAACCAGCACGGCGCGAATTTCGGGCGCGCGACGGGCGATCGGTCCCCCCTGCTCGCGCAGATCAGCAACCACGTAACGGTTTGCGTCAAAAATCTGCATACCCTCGTAATCGGGGACCTCCGAGGTGAAAACACCACCCTCGTCGATGGGCAGAACCACGCCGATACCGTATTCCATGCAGGTCCACATATCGTCTTCACCGAATGCGGGAGCCTGGTGGACGAGGCCGGTACCATCCGTGGTCGTCACATAGTCAGCGGCGATGATCGACCAGCCGTTGGGGCCGGGGGCACCACCCTCAGCGCGGCGCTCAGGGGTATCAAAGAAATCGTAGATCGGGTGGTAGTGAAGACCCACCAGCTCATGTCCCTTGTAGGTGGCGACGACCTGCGGATCCTCACCAAGCTCCTTGGCGTAAGCGCTGATCAGGTCCGAGGCGATCAGGACACGCTCGCCAGCAAGAACGCCCTCATGATCTGGCGCAACCTGAACCAAGGCGTAGTCGATCTGCGGCCCCACAGCGATCGCCGAGTTCGAAGGAAGAGTCCACGGCGTGGTTGTCCAGATCAGTGCCAGTTCGGGACGCTCAGAATCCTCGCGCAGCTTCTTTTCCAAGCGCAGACCGACCGTCACGGTGTTATCAGTACGATCCTGATACACATCGTCGTCCATCTTGAGCTCGTGGTTGCTCAAAGGAGTGCGGTCATGCCAACAATACGGCAGAACGCGGTAGCCCTGGTAGGCAAGGCCCTTGTCATAAAGCTGCTTGAATGCCCACAAGACCGATTCCGTGTAAGACATATCCAAGGTCTTGTAGTCGTTATCGAAATCGACCCAACGGGCCTGACGAGTAACGTACTCTTCCCATTCCTTGGTGTAGCGAAGCACAGAGGAGCGGCAGGCAGCATTGAAGGCCTCGATGCCAATTCCGCCGGGACGCGTGATCTCCGTGACGTCCTCGATTCCCAGCTGACGCTGTGCTTCAAGCTCTGCGGGCAGACCGTGGGTATCCCAGCCGAAACGGCGCTCAACATGGTGTCCGAGCATCGTCTGGTAACGACCGACAACGTCCTTGATGTAGCCGGTCAGAAGGTGACCGTAGTGCGGAAGGCCGTTTGCAAAAGGCGGACCGTCGTAGAACACGAATTCGTTCTGACCGCCTTTGCCGGCGGGACGGCGGGCAATGGATTTACGGAAGGTGTCATCAGCGGCCCAGAAAGCCAGGGTCTGTCCTTCCATCTGAGGGAAGGACGGGCTTGGATCCACTTGCTCATCTCGATGGCGAGGGTAGAAGCCGTGCTTCGTCATGTTTCGTCCTTGTGTCGCAGGTCCACAGGGACGAGGATCAGCGTTGCCGATTCCCGCGGTACCACCCCGCTTGCTACGCGTTGCGTAGCCGCTCATTAACAGCTGTGACGGGCTTACCCGTTCGGTTCTACTAGAGCTTTCGCCCGTTCTTCCGAATGCTCCCCGGTGATTCCTACAGACGTAGCCGGATCAACACCTGTCCCAGTCTACGCAAAGCGCGCTCCCAAGGCACTTCCATCTCGCTACAAGCACAAAAATGAGATCAGCATCGCGATAGAGTTAAGGGTGCACACTGCCACCCAACAAGGAAGAAGGCACATGGACATTTCCCGTCCCTCGACTGCCGCCGCAGCACTCATGTGCCTTGCTTTGGTGTGCGCCTACCGCTTTCAAGAGGCATTGACTGCTGCGGGTATCCCAATTTCCCGGATGATTGCAATCTTTTCGGGGATTACCCTCCAGTCTCTACCTTTCTTGGCAATCAGTTCCCTCATCGCTGCTGCGATTGAGGTGTTTGTGTCCCCTCGCCAGCTTGCACGTTTCTTCCCACGAGGCCGCGTTGCGGGTTGCGTCCTTGCTTTTGTCTACTCCGCGCTTCTTCCCGTTTGCGATTGCTCAACCGTTCCTCTTGTACGTACCCTGCTGCGCAGAGGTATTCCCCCGCGAACTGTTTTCATCATTCTTTTTGCGGCGCCTTCCATCAACCCACTTGTCTTATTTTCAACGTGGTATGCCTTTGGCCCATCGTTGAAAGTGGTATCGCTCCGCGTGGTGGCAGCCATTATCTGCACCATGGCAATTGCTCTTTTGCTCAGCATCCGTATGCCGTCTCTGACGGCGGTTCTGCGCCAGAGCGAGTCGGATGACTCCTGCGAGTGTTCACATGAATGCGGTGCTCACGCGGCGCACGCTACGCGAGGACGCTTTTCTTCGTTTTCTTCCGCGTCTGCCTCGGCCTTCCTGCGCGTCACTCCCTATATGTTGGTCGGAGCCGCACTCTCCAGCATCATCCAGGGCCTTCTTCCTGCTGGGTTTATGACGGGACATACTTCCTCATATGTGTCCATTGCCGTCGCAATGGTGATGGCTTTTGTTCTCTCTCAGTGTTCATCATCTGATGCGATCGTGGCGAGGAGCATGACAAGTTTGCTTCCCCCCGGCGCGCTCATGACCTTCATGCTCATGGGCCCCATGCTTGATGTGAAGAACGTCTTCATGTTGTCTGCCGTTTTCTCGGCGCGCTTTACTCTTCGCATCTGCGCAACCATCACCGCGGTCGTTGCGCTGGCAGGTCTTGTCTTGACCTGGTGGGGCTTGGGAGGTGCATTGTGAGGGCACGTGCTTTGGTCTTTGCGCTCGCTGCAGTGAGCTTAGGGTTCCTCTTCCTTTCGAGGCGTTGGGTCTATTTCTTCCCGCCTCGTTTCCTTCCGCTCATCATTTTCCTGTGCGTCATCTTCACCGTGTGGGCCGCCGTTGATCTTCTTGTACGCAACAGGGAAGAGCACTCTCACCGCACACGCGCGAATGCGGTATATCTTCTCATTCCGGTAGTCGCATGGTCCCTACCTTTTTCTCTGTCCCCCTCGAGTTTCCTTGGGCTATCGAGCTCAGCGACCGTTATCTCACCGACTCCCACCCCTTCATCCTCAGATTCTTCATCCTCAGATTCTTCTTCCTCAGCACACTTCCACATCGACTATGTCATCGACACAAACAATTACTACGACAGCGTCATCGATATGGTGACTCACCCCGATCAGTGGGACGGCAAAACAATCGAGGTGACCGGCTTCGTTTTACCCAAAGACAAGGCCTCCTCAGAGGCAGGGATGCCGCCATTCGGTCCGGATGACAGCTTCGGCTTATCCCGAATGACCATGTGGTGCTGTGCAGCCGACGCATACGCATTGGGTTTTGCGGTAAATAACACAAGCTCATTCACCCCACAGGCTGATCAATGGGTTCGCATCCAAGGAACCTTGGAAGTTCGCGATTCAAAAGCTCTCTATCTGAAGGCAACAAATATTACGCCGATTAATCCGCCCGACACCCCCTTCGTCTATGAAAAGAAGTAGGGGTGCCCAGACGCCCTGACGGCGTTGAGCACCCCTACCGGGAGTTCCTCATTAATTAGACGAGGAATCAGATTGAGAGTCGGAGTTTTGAGAGGAATTCTCTGCAGCCTTCCTCTTTGCAGTTGAGTCCTCAGATCCCTTCTTGGAGGATCCGCTCTGTGCTCCCGAACCACCCTGGCCTTGCTGACCACCGGGACCACCCTGACCACCGGGCATACCCTGCTGGCCGCCCTGTCCCTGCTGTCCACCAGGCATACCTTGTCCGCCAGGGCCTCCCTGACCTCCAGGCATACCCTGCTGGCCGCCCTGTCCCTGCTGACCGCCAGGCATACCTTGTCCACCGGGGCCACCCTGGCCTTGCTGTCCTCCCGAAACGCCCTGACCCGACTGTCCGGGCACCGCCTGCGATTGCTGTGCGGGAGCGGGAGAGGCAACCGAGCTCGTTGCCCAACCTGCGCCAAAACCTGTAACCAAGAGAGCTGCTGCGGCTCCGGCGGCGGCTGCCTTCTTCTTCCAGGAAGGCTTTGCTGCGGCCTCGTGAGAGACAACCTCATCAGCGGGAAGCCATGCGCCTTCATAGGTTCCGTCTTCCTTCTGGTAGGCAACGTTCACATACGTTGTCTTGTCAGCATGCGCATCTCGAGCTTGCGAGTCTTGAACCTGAGCATCGATCACTCGAGTCTCGTCCAGGTGGTCCTTGTTCGTATCTTCTGCAGTCATTGTTTTCCTTTCGAATGGGGCGCCTGCCCGTGCTTCTTGGTCTTTAAGGTATGAACCACCTCTATGTCTGTTTTATGTCGTACCTGAGGTTTTCCTGTGAGGAAAGAAATATTTTCTATGGCACAGCTAACAGAAACTAATTTTGTCCACGTCAACGCCCAAAATTCACTCGGCGATAGCGTGTCAGTACCTCAAAGATGAGGCATCACGGATCAATCCGATGAGTTCATTCCTCTCCCCTTTTAGGACGGACTTCATGTCAACCTCACGTACGGCAATTCCGCTGACCGAAGCCCAACGTCGGGCGCGGAAATACGCCACTTTCCTTGCACTCATTGCAACCTTGGGCCCTTTCTTCTACGGATTTGAAGGAATGGTCCTCAACGCCGCAATTAAAGCGGTCGGCACCACTTTCCACCTCGGCCCATTCCTCCAGGGAGTTGCCGGCGCAGCGGGCGTTATCGGCGGCCTCATCGGCGCACTTGGAGCAGGGCGCATTTCCGACAAGATCGGCCGCAAGACAACCCTGATGTGGGTTGGTCCCTTCTTTCTCTTCGAAGCGCTCCTTGGGCCCCTCTCACCGTTCCTGGGCAGCTTCGGATACCCCTTCCTTCTCCTCACCCGCATTGTCGGCGGCATTGGTTTTGGCGCAGCAACCACCGTTGCCCCCGGATACGTTGCGGAAATTGCACCCGCTGACATCCGAGGCCGACTGATCGGCTTCCGTCAGTTGGCCATCATCCTCGGTCTTTTCTTCGCTGGCCTCATCAACATGGGCGTCGTGCGCATGACCGGTGGCGCGGCAAAGCCTGCGTTCTGGGGACTGCAGACCTGGCAAGTTCTTTTCGCATGCCTCATCATCCCCGCTCTTCTCTTCGTGATCTTTACGGCTCGAATCCCCGAGTCGCCTCGTCACCTGGTGTCGGTCGGAAAGACCGCAGAAGCTGAGGCTATCCTTGCGAAGGTCAGTGGCGAAGACGATCCTGCAGCACGTATCAAGGCAATCGCCGCTTCAATGGAAGAAACCGGCGGACGCAAGCTCAGCATTGGAGAAATCCTCTCCTCGAAGTGGCGCGGACTGGTCCTAGTTGGCATGATGATCGCCGCATTCCAGCAGCTCACAGGCATCAACGGCGTCTTCTTCTACTCGAACTCGCTCTTCGCAGCAGTAGGATTCAACGAATCAATGGCGCTACAGCAGACCCTGCTTATCACGGGCTTCAAGATCGTCGGCGTCGTGTCCGGCATTCTTCTTGTCGACCATGTGGGGCGTAAGAGGATGCTCATCTACGGAGGCACCCTGATCTTTGTCTCCCTAGGCGTCGTTGCAACCGTCTTCACCCTGGCACCCGTTGTCGATGGGAAGCCCAACGTTGCAGACAACCCGGTCTTGGCATTCCTCGC
The DNA here is from genome assembly GCF_963542285.1 of uncultured Actinomyces sp. GTDB lineage: Bacteria > Actinomycetota > Actinomycetes > Actinomycetales > Actinomycetaceae > Pauljensenia. The sequence continues at coordinate 7,478 of NZ_CAUTWQ010000003.1, forward strand.
CGTCGCAGCTCTGTGCACCTTCCTGCTGGGCTTCACTTCCTCGTGGGGACCGATCTTCTCAATCGTCATGGGCGAAATGTTCCCCAATTCGATTCGCGGTGGCGCAATGTCCATGGCCTCGGGAGCAGACTTCTTCGTCAACTTCCTTGTCGTTTTGCTCTTCCCCTTCCTCATCTCGTGGTCGCCGGCAGGCACCTACTGGATCTACTGCGCGTTTGGTGTCCTGGCAGTCATCTTCACCGCAAAGTATCTGAAGGAAACCACGGGTACCGAACTCGAAGACATGGACAAACTCGCTGCTTCGGAGAAGTGAAAGGACCATCATGTCTGACACATACGAACGCTCCAGCGACATCCCGGACAATGTCCGCAATGTCCTGGTGATCATGACCGACCAACATCGCACGGATACGATCGGCTGCCTCGGCAACCCTCACGCCCAAACTCCCGTCATTGACGAGATGGGACGCAACGGTTTCGCCTTCACCAACTGCTTTACTCCCACTGCGATCTGCACACCTGCACGCGCCTCACTTCTAACGGGAAAGCGCCCCGGAAAGCACCTGGTGCTGGCCAACCCCGAATGGAACATCGCCTACCAGACGATGATTCCCCTGGGGACCTGGACCTACACTCAAGCACTTCGCGATGCGGGCTACAACGTAGGCATCGTCGGAAAGTACCACTGCGGGGCGAACCTCCCCGACAAGTTCGGTGCAGATGACGATACCTACTGGGGCGCCGAAAACCCTGTTGCCAACGAGAAATACGTCGCGTGGCTCAACGAGCACGGGCTTCCGCCAGTTCGCGCACATGACTTTTGGCGAGGAAAGCTCCCCGGTGGCCGCGATGGACACATCATTGCGGCGCGCCTCGACCAACCTGAAGAGGCAACCTTCGAGCGTTTCTTGGCCGATCGCGCCATCGAGAAGCTTCGCGAATATGCAGCCGATTGGAAGGAAAACGGACAGCCTTTCAGCTTGGACGTCCACTTCTTTGGCCCGCATCTTCCCTACTTCCTCCCCGATGAATGGTTCGACTTGATCGATCCAAACGATGTCACCTTGCCCGAAAACTTCGGTGACTCGCTCATCGGTAAGCCGCAGATCCAGCAGAACTACGCGACCTACTGGTCAACGTCCTCCTTCGACAACGATCAGTGGAAGAAGCTCATCGCGGTCTACTGGGGATACGTGGCCATGATCGACTTCGAAATTGGTCGAATCATGGATGTGGCGCGTGAACTGGGAATTCTCGATGACACCGCGGTCTTCTTCTGCGCAGACCACGGAGAATTCACCGGCTCCCACCGCCTCAACGACAAGGGACCGATGATGTACGACGATATCTACAACGTCCCCTTCATCGCACACATCCCCGGTGTTTCTGCGGTCGGCCAGTCCGATGCCTTCGTGTCTTTGATCGATCTTCCCGCAACCGTCCTCGACATTGCTGGACTCGACCCAGCATTGGTTGAAGACGGACGCTCGATCGTTGACCTGACGCGAGGCGAAGACGTGCCTGGGTGGCGTGAAGATATTGTCTGCGAATTCCACGGACATCACTTCCCGCTGCAACAGCGAATGCTGCGCACAAAGGAATTCAAACTTGTCATCTCACCGGAGTCAATCAATGAGCTCTACGATTTGAGAGTTGATCCCGCAGAGATGAACAATGTATACACGGTGCCCGTCTACGACGACATTCGCCGTGAACTCGCAACGAACCTATACCTCCAACTCCGCGAGCGCGGAGACCACTCCTTCGCAAAGTGGATGGCGGCCATGACGGACTTCGATATTCCGCTGGTCAACACTGCTCGAAGCGATCTCGACGAGGTCATGGGTAAGTAACACACTATCGGTGTGGGCCTTCCGGGGCGTGCGGGAGGCCCACACCACACTGCATCAAAGGAGAGGACATGGACTACGATCTTCACGCCGCCGCGCCCTCTCTAGAAGACCAGATCACCAGTTATCTTGGCGAAAATCCCCCCGCGTCACGTGCAGAACTTTGCCAGGCCCTTGGGGTTTCAAGAACAACGCTGGGGCGTGCGATCACAAAGCTCATCGATGCTCACGCTGTTCTTCCCCTCAAAGAAGATGAAAAGACTGGAGCAGGCCGACCTTCAACTCTGTTCACATCGGCGCGTTTGTGCGCCTACTCGGTCGGCATTGTGATCAGCCGAGCGTCTTTCGCCGGGGTTTTACTCAATCGAGGCGGCGATGTCCTCATTGCACAATCAGTACCCGCCTCACGCCCCATCAATTATCTTGAAGCACTCGATGCCATGGGAGCGATGCTCCTCGAGCGCGCACAAGCGCGCGGTATCATCACCGACTATGTACGCACCATAGGGATCGGTCTCCCCATCCCCATGGGTTCGAATATTTCCCACTCGCCCCGTTCTCCCTACCCCAGCCGCGAAAGCGTGATCGATGTGATTTCACGCCGCTGGAAAGGGAATATCCTGATTGACACAACTGCCCGCATGTCTGCCCTGAGCGAGGCACTATGGGGAGCGGGTCAGGGATACCCATCAATCCTTTACGTTCGACTTTCCAACGGCATTGGTGCCAGCCTGGTGATTTCCTATCGTCTATCCGGCGGAGAACTCGGGTTCACAGGGGAACTGGGACATATGCGTGTTCCTGACGTTCACACCCCATGCGCATGCGGAAAAGAGGGATGCCTGGAAACACTTGCATCCATCCCCGCGCTCTGCGCTCAGTGTGATGTCTCTTCTTTGAGCGAATTGGCAGCGAAAGTCAGCAATCAAGATTCCAGGACTCTATCAATTCTCGAGCACGCGATGGATGCAGTAGGTGCCTGTTGCGCAAATGCTGCTCTTCTCATCAACCCCCGTGCGATCATTGTGGCCGGGGAACTTCCCGAGGCGATCCCTCAGGTCTCCAATATGATTGCCCACGGCCTCGAGAGCGAATTAATTCCCGCAATGAAGTGGCACATCGATGTCATCCGCGCCGAGCTTGGCCCGCTTGCTGCTGCCCAGGCCGCGGCCTACGCATCCCAAACCACGGCCTCGTCGATTAAGAAGGAAAGCGACGGAACCCGATGACGCACTCCCCCGCCCACGCTCTCCCCTTCTCGGTTGTTGCCAAACCAACGGGAGCCGCCTGCAACCTTGACTGTCAGTACTGTTTCTTCCTGTCGAAAGAACTGCTTTACGACCAAAAACGCCAGTCGATGAGCGAAGAAACCCTAGAGACCTACGTCAAGAACTTCCTGGCGGCAAGCCCCGATGGGGATGTAACGATGCTCTGGCAGGGCGGCGAACCAACCTTGCGAGGGCTCCCCTTCTTTGAACGCCTCATTGAACTATGTGAGAAGTATCGACGCCCCACGCAAGTGGTCCACCAGGCTATCCAAACCAACGGCACCTTGATCACCGAGCAGTGGGCGCGCTTCTTCAAAGACAATGATGTGCTGGTCGGCATCTCCATCGATGGCCCGAAAGAACTCCATGACGCCTATCGCCTGAACCGCGGCGGGCATGGAACTCACTCGATGGTGATTCGCGGGTGGGAACACCTGCGTAACGCCGATGTTGACACCAATATTTTGTGCACGGTCCACGCTGCTAACGAAGACCACGGCCTTGAGGTCTATCGCTATTTCCGTGATGAACTCGGGGCGCAGTACATGCAATTTATCCCCATCGTCGAGCGCGTTCCCCGCGAACATCTGCGCCAGGCCGAACTTGGGTGGAGAAGTGGAAGCTCGGCACTCCTCTATCGCCAAGACGGAGACTGCGTGACCTCACGTTCCACTTCACCGGAGGGGTACGGAAACTTCCTGTGCTCAATTTTTGATGAGTGGGTCTGCTCAGACGTCGGCTCAGTCTTTGTGCAAGATTTTGATTCTTCCATCGCTGCGCTCTTTGGTTCAGCAAGCGTATGTGTCCATGCGCCATCATGTGGGGCGAATATGGCAATGGAGTTTAACGGAGATGTCTACGCCTGCGATCACTGGGTTGAGCCCGAGTGGCTTGTGGGAAACATTGCGCAAAGCGATTTCCCGACCCTTGCAACTTCGGAAAAGATGCGTGCTTTTGATACGAAGAAGCAAGATCTGGATGATGAATGTTGGAGCTGCCCTTTCCTGCGTGTGTGCTGGGGTGGATGCCCAAAGGACCGTTTCATTGCGACCGATTCGGGGCCTTCGCACAATTACCTCTGCCAGGGATACCGGCATTTCTATTCCCACGCTCTCCCCTACTTCAAAGCGATGGCCTTCCTGATTTCTCGCGGCGCAAGCGCTGATCAAATCATGGATCCAGCCGTTGCTCATTCACTGGGACTCACGCCCCCGATCAAGGAGGATCACGGTGCTCATTGAGGCGGCAATTGTCGGCATCGGCATTGGCATTGTTGTTGGAGCGCTGGGAGCTGGTGGCGGAATTCTTTCTGTTCCCGTCTTGGTGTATCTCTTGGGGCAAAATCCGCATCAGGCTGCGACATTGTCGCTCATCATCGTCGGCGCGACTGCATGCGTTTCGCTGGTCACCCGCGCGCCCAGCGGCCACGTTGATTGGAAGCATGGAAGCCTTTTTGCCTTCGCGGGGATTGTTGGCACCTGGGGCGGTTCTGCCCTTAATCCTTTGGTTTCAGCGCGCACGCTCATGCTGGAGTTTTGTATTCTTCTAGCGTTTGTCGCAGTATTCATGGTGCACAAACAGTTGCGTGCCCGCACTGATACTTCCCCTTCGTCGATTGACGAGGCCGCACTTGAGTATTCCCCACGCTCGCTTGCGTCGACACTCAAGAAGGCAGCCTTAGTGGTTCTTTTAGCGAGCGTGACCGGTTTTCTCACCGGTTTCTTTGGCGTCGGTGGGGGTTTCGCTATCGTTCCCGCGCTTCATCTTGTTCTGCGCTACCCAATGAAAAAAGCATCAGCAACATCCCTGTTGATCATGCTCATTACAGCCCTGTTTGGCTTGGCTTCGCGTGCACTGGGGGGAACCTTGGATATCAGTGCCGAGGCCGGGGTCATGGTTGCATGCTTTGCTGCGGCCTCGATGTGCGGAGGCGTTGTTGGAGCACGCCTTACTCGAAGGGTAAGCTCGAGCGCACTAACCTGGGCATTCATTGTTCTCTTGATCGGAGTTGCAAGCGTGAGCGCTTATGCCACGCTACGCGCATAACTGAGCAAATTTAGGCAGAACGATCATCGCGACTTGCGGCGTTTGTCCTAGGCCTCGGGCGCACTTCTAGCCACAAGAGTATTCGTCGCCTGAGCAAGCGGGCGAACGATCATCGAATCAATATTCACGTGACGTGGCCTCTCCAGGGTCCACACGATCGCCTCGGCGATGTCCTCGGCAATAAGCGGCTGGGCCACCCCCTCATACACGCGGTCGGCGGCTTCTTGGGAGCCCAGTCGGTTAAGCGAAAACTCTTCAGTCCGCACCATACCCGGGGCAATTTCGATCACGCGTACGGGTTCACCCACCAGTTCCTGGCGCAGGGTATTGGCAATAACGCGTTCAGCGTGCTTAGCTGCAACGTAGCCACCGCCTCCCGGATAGGTATCGTGGGCGGCGGTCGAGGTCAGGAAGACAAGGTCCCCTCCCCGCTCGCGCATAGCCGGCGCAAAAGCACGCGTACAGTGAAGTGCGGTCAGTGCGTTGCGCTCAAACATTGCGCTCCACCTTGCAGGATCTGCATCGACGACCCGATCGACTCCGATAGCTCCGCCGGCGTTATTCACCAGAGCATCAACGGGGCCGCCCTCCAAGACGCGCGCAGCCATCTCTTCTACCTGCGCGCGATCGGTAAGATCGGCTGCCCAATATTCGCAACCAATTTCATCGGCAAGAGTCTCCAGGCGCTCGCGGCGTCGGGCTACGGCAACGACCTGCCATCCATGTTCAGCCAGAAGACGGGCGGTTGCTTCCCCGATTCCACTGGAAGCTCCTGTGACAACGACACGACGAGAGGTACTCATGGGGTAAACAGTAATATCCTCCGGCGGCGCATCGTCTGCGCACCGCCCGGGGATACTCTTTAATTCTCAGCCTTCGGGAAGACCGTAGGCCTTGTGAAGCAGCCAAATTGGGTGAACAACATTCGCACCCGTTGCAGTACGGATCTGCCAACGGCAGGTTTCGGTATCGCACGCTGCAAGCTCGACATTGACCTGCTTGACGAAGTCAAAGACGGGCTTTCCAACCGCCTGAGCGATCGCGTACTTTTCTTTCTTCATTCCGTAGGTTCCCGCGATGCCACAGCAGGGCTGCTGGGATTCCTTCACCGTCACACCGGGGATCAGGCTCATAAGCTCGACGGCAGGCATACCCAGTCCTTGGGACTTGAGCTGGCAGGGTGCGTGGTACGGAATGGTGACATCGATGCGCTGCATATCCATGTCAAGCTCCCCGCGATCGTAAAGATCAATAAGGAACTCGCAGATATCCCAGGTACGCGAGGCAACATCGCGAAGCTCAGGGGTATCCATTCCCAAAATATCGTGAGCTTCGTGACGGAGCATGCCGCCACAGGAACCTGAAGAGGAAATGATCGGCGCATCGCGGTTAGCCTTGCGCAAATCGTTCGTCAGGCGAGAGACATACTTTCGTGACTCGTCGTAAAGGCCATTGGACTGAAGAGCCAAACCACAGCAGCCGTGGTGCGGGACCAGAACTTCGTAGCCCAAGTGCTCCAAAACCAAGACGGAGTGGATAGAGGTTTCGACCTCAAAGTATTGGCCGGCGCATCCGTGGAAGAAGATGACCTGCCCCTTTGTGCCTGACTCAGGAAGCGGGGTGTGCTTCTTAAACCAGCTTTCAAAAGTACGCCCATATGCGCGAGGCATGGGAGCGTTGCGGTCAACACCAATGACCTTTTCCATCGCGACACGAATCGGCTTCACGTCCAGTGCCCAGTTTGCAATGGGGGCAAAAGGAGTCATGACGGAGCCGATCAGGCCTGTACGACCAATGAGCTGGTCACGAAGCGGGATTCCCTGCTTCTTCTTCATGTCGCTACGCGCATGGTGGATCATCTCAGTGACCTTCACTCCCTGCGGGCATACCAGCGAGCAGGTACCGCATGAGGAGCAGTAGTCAATCGAGTGGTCGACAATGTGGCCATCTTTGCGATAGCGCTCAGATTGCGGTCCAGAGTACTTGGGGCCAGCGAAAAGATCTGTCACGCGCATGACCGGGCATTGCGTTTCGCAGATCGTGCACTTCACGCAGGCATCCAGGGTCGATCGAAGGCCAAATTCGCCTCCGTTAATCCCCAGAACGTCACTTTCTTCGACGCTGGGTGCCATTTCCAGGCTCATTGAAGTTCCTCCACAATCGAATCCGCTGCGCGCAGCGCGCTTGCCAGTGCAATTCCGTCACCGGACTTTTCCTTCCAACGGGTTGCACCGCTCAGGTTGCCGCCGGCCGCATACACATTGGTGTACACGGGGCCTGCGCCCGGGGTGCACACACGCATGTGCTCATCAACATCAAAGCCAACCTTGAAAAGAGGCTGTTCGCTTCCCCAAAAATCACCATTCAACAAGGTGGTATCAACACCGGTCAACGGAAGGCTCATCACGGTATCGCTGACGTTACCGTAAGAATCAATCTCCAGAGCGCCGGACTCAAAACCACCGGCTGCAAGGATCAGAGTCTTTGTTTCAATGGTGCGTGGGTGTCCCGCGGTTGAAATGGTCACGCTGCGCAGTCGGTCACCATCGGCCTCGTAAGAAACTAACGATGATCCCAGCATGACGCGGCAGTTTGCCTTCGCAATCTCGGTGAGCTCCTGATTGAGGCGCATTCCGGGAACCGAGGGCGGCTGCAGAATGATCTCAAAGACAGGGTGACCGAGCATCTCCTGGATGTCTTTCCAAGCGGTCGGATCATTGAGACCTAGTACGGCAGGAAGACCAACCGTTTCACCGGGGCGAACAATCTGCTTGAGCAGTTCAACCAAGCGAACACGGTTTTCTTTCAGATCGAGCGCTCGGGCGAAGTTGGTTCCCGTCGTATCGCGTTCTTCACCGCGGACATCCAAATCGACGTACGCAGATCGCGCCGAAATCGGATTACCGTTTGCGTCCTTTTGCAAGCGCAGATTCTCTGCTGCCAGCGCCGGGTAGAAGTCCTTGAGTCGGTTGAAACCGACGATCAGGAATTCCTGGCCGACTGGAATTCCGGCCTCCATCGAAGGCTGATACAACGCAGTAGGACGCAGAGCGCCCAGTGCAGTTGGGATGCGAACGTTGTGCTCAAGCGATCCGACAAGGCGTTCAGGGCCGAGAAGTTCACGGATCCATTCGAAGGATTGTGCGACCGAATCCACACCAAGTCGTCCGTAGGGGTGCTCCGGACGTTCATTGGCCAGGTTCTCAATGGCCTCGAGGGGATGCTGAACGAACTCCGGGGCATATCCAAGGGCGTCAATTGTTCCCTGTCCCAATTGAAGTCCGCCGATTCCCTTAGTGACAAGAGTGACCTTCGCTCCGCGTTGTGCCAGTCGGATGCTGGCAGCAAGACCGGCAAGGCCCGCTCCGATAACGACTGCGTCACGCATGAGTATGACCTTCCTTCTCTTCCCCAGCGGTGGGGTTTTCTTCCTCGCCTTCAAGGGCATCCCAGTATTCACATTCGCGCGGAACCGCATCGGGAGCGGTCGGCAAATGTTCGATGTCAAGGGTTCCTTCGTGGATCCAGTTGTCCAAGGCCGCCTGGCGCGCCTGCTTTCCGAAGAGGATCGGCCACAAACCAATCCAGCGGTTCTTCAGGAACAAACGAAGCAACTCGTTGGCGCGAGGAGCATCAATATCGCCGCGTTCATGCGCAATTCCTGCGCTGCGCTGCGAGCAGAAGCCACCTTGGCAGGGTCCCATTCCCAAGCGAATCTGACGACGGACGTCATCAAGCTGGCCGCCGGGAAGTGCATCCATGGTGCGTTCAAGCATTTCGCGGGTGACCAATTCACACTCACAGATAATCTCTTCGCTAGAAGGTGACTTTCCGCGGTGTTCGATTTCGTCGAGGCGGTGGCCGATGTAGTAGTTCGACTTTCCTTCTGCCTCGGGAACAGCTTCTTCCGCTGTGCGACAGGGGCGATCCTCGCCCATCTGCTGACACATGATGTCAACGATGCGTTCTGCCATGAGGCGGTAGGTCGTGAGCTTACCGCCGGCAATCGTCAGGATGCCATCAACGCCGTCGCGGCTCAGGTGGTCGACAACATGCATTCCACGTGCCATGTGGCGGGTATCCGACTCGGAGACACGGCTGTCCTTAATCAGCGGCCGCGCACCTGCCCATGCGTGAAGAGCACGCGATTGGCGGAAGCCAGGAATCAATGCTTCACCAGCATCAAGCATTTGCTGAACTTGGTCGGCAAGAATCGGAAGTTTATCCGGATCTTCAGCCTTAAGATCCGTCGTACCAATAATGCACACCGGGTGAACCGGAACCAAGATGTCGCCATCTGCGGGCCAGATACAACGGTTAATGACCGTCTGAGAGAGGCGGTGATTCATTGCAATCATGATGCCGGCACCGGGAACAACCTCAACGCCATGGCAGTCAGCAAGAGCAGCGATCTGTCCCGCCCAGGGACCGCCGCAGTTCAAAACGAAGGAGCAATCGATACGAATGTCTTCACCGCTTCGTTCATCGCGAGCAAAAACCGCTTCAATGCGATCCTCCGATCGCTGAATTCCGGTTGCCCGCGTGTAGGTGAGGATCTGAGCACCGTAGGCAATAGCGGAGCGAGCTGCACCCCATGTCATACGCCAACCATCAACGGTTCCATCTTCAACAGCGAAGGCCCTCTTGAGGTGGGGGTCCAGTCGAGGTTCACGGCGCAGGGCCTCGGCGGGGGAAATCTCTTCGGCGGGAACGTGAGCCGCTCGCGCGCGCTCAAGAAAGAGGTCGGCGTATTCCTCGTCATCTGCGGATGTCGTGACGAAAAGGCCGCCTGTCCTTTCAACGGCATCGGCATTAATACGCGAGACAATTGCGTTCTCTTCAGCGCATTCAGTCGCAGATTCCGGGTCGGATGCGATGTAGCGTCCACCGGAGTGGAGTAGGCCATGGTAACGGCCTGAGGTTCCTTGAGCCATATCGGCTCGATCAAGAAGTATTGCGCGGAATCCGCGCATTGCAACATCGCGGACAACGCCGGCGCCGGTTGAGCCGCCGCCAATGACTACGACATCGGTCTCCATCGTCCTCATAGCGTTCGCTGTTCCTTAGTTCTGGTTGAGCTTATGTACCACTTAAATCATTACTCTTTTCGAGTCTTTGCACATCCGCCCACACCGTTTTGCACATACGTGCAGACGGGGGTGCTTGCCATGTAATCATTCGCAGGAAACTTAGGTATCCCTAAACATTAGGGGGTGCAATCACGCGCCCGAGCAACGTACAGTGTCCCTATGACTGAGACCCTAAGCTACCGTCCTCAAGACGATTTCTACCGCTTCATCAACGGCCATTGGCTTGCCACCCACAAGATTCCTGCAGATCGCCCGATGGACGGTATCTTCAACCAGCTCCACGATCAATCCGAACTGTGGGAAAAAGAGATTGCTGAGGATGCGAGCTCCGGTAAGATTCCAGGACACAACGCTGAATTAATCGCCCATCTCTACGCCACCTTCATGGACGAAGAAGCTGTCGAGACCGCAGGCTACTCCCCTATTGCGGGAAAGCTTGAGCGCCTGCGCAGCGTAAGCACTCACCTCGAACTCGCACGCTTGATGGGGACTTTCCGCTACGAAGGCATTGGGGGCCTCTTCGGGAGCTATGTCGGCACCGATGCCCACAACTCCAGCAGGCACCAATTGGATATTTACCAAAGCGGCATTTCACTTCCCGACGAGGCCTACTACCGCGAGGAGCAGCATCGCCCGATCCTCGAGGCCTGGGAGGCCTACGTTGCCACCCTCTTCACCCTTGTCGGAATTGATCAGGAGCAGGCAGCTGGACATGCACACGCGGTGAAAGAACTGGAAACGCAGATTGCATCCTTCCATCGCGACGCAGTCTCAAACCGCGACCCGCTTTTGGCTGATCACCCCATGACGTGGAAGGAACTGTGCAGCTCTTATCCCTCATTCCCCTGGGAAGAATGGGCCACATCCGCGCATCTTCCCATCGATAAGGTCGATACTCTCAACGTCTCCCAGCCAGAATTCCTTGAACATGCAACCGCGCTCTGGTCTCAAACGGATCTTGAAACACTGAAGCTGTGGATGGAACATTCACTCATCGATGAATACGCGATGCTGTTGTCGAGCGAGTTTATTGAGGCATCTTTCAACTTCCACGGTCGAGCTCTTTCAGGAACCGAGGAACTTCGCCCCCGCTGGAAGCGTGGACTTTCCCTGGTATCTTCACTCCTTGGCGAGGCCATGGGTGAAGTTTGGGTGTCGCGCCACTTCCCTCCCGAAAACAAGGCCATCATGGACGAGCTTGTTCATTCTCTTCTTGAGGCCTATCACCAGGCCCTGTCCACATGCGACTGGATGGGCGAAGAAACGCGAGCAGCAGCTCTCAAGAAGCTCTCAACTTTCACCCCGAAGATTGGCTACCCCGACCGTTGGATCGATTATTCTCCACTGAGCGTGGAGTCGCTTTCCCTTGTTGATACTGTCGAGGCCGCGACGAGGTTCCACGTTCAACGCCGCTGGGATAAGTTGGGAGGCCCCGTCGATCGCACTGAATGGCACATGACGCCTCAAACGGTCAATGCCTACTACGACCCAACGATGAACGAAATTGTTTTCCCCGCGGCCATTCTTCAAGCGCCCTTCTTTGATCCAAAGGCCGACGATGCATCGAATTTCGGTGCAATCGGTGCGATTATCGGTCATGAGATTGGACATGGATTCGATGACCAAGGTTCGCGTTTCGATGCAGAGGGAAATCTGGAGAACTGGTGGAGCGAGGAGGACCGTGCTCGTTTCGAAGAACGCACAAAGCGCCTGATCGAACAATACGATGCTCTGACCCCACGTGATCTTGAGGGCGAGGAGCCTGCGCTCCACGTCAATGGAGCATTAACCCTGGGTGAAAACATTGGGGATCTCGCCGGTCTTTCTATTGCTTGGCAGGCCTACGTCTCTCGTTTGAATAAAAAGGGACAAACACCAGAAACTGCCCCTGTGATCGACGGATTAACTGCGGCGCAGCGTTTCTTCACTTCCTGGGCACGCGGCTGGAGGACCGCTATCCGACGCGAATTCGCCAAACAGCTCCTGAGTATTGACCCGCACTCCCCCGCAGAATTCCGTTGCAATCAAGTTGTCGCAAACATGGATTCCTTTGCTGAGGCTTACGATCTGGGACCCGATGACGCCTTGTGGATTGCCCCCGACGAACGCGTTCATATTTGGTAGCCAGGACAACTGAGTTTTCATTTCGTCACAACAATGCAACAGATGGCGCGGCAAGGTTCGCACCATTGGCGTAAACATGCAAAAATAAACACGTTTACGCGCAGCATGCGCGTGTGAATCATCAACACAATTGGAAGGTACGCAATGCCTGGCCTGAACCTGACGCGCGAAGAAGCACAGCAGCGCGCAGCAGTGATCTCAGTTGATCACTACGACGTCGAACTCGACCTCACTCGCGGAGACAGGGACTTCCTTTCTCGCACCACCGTTACCTTCAGTGCTACTGAGGGCGAGGCGACCTTCGCTGATCTAGTTTCGAATAACGTTCATTCGATCGTCCTCAACGGCGAAACTTTGGACCCGGTGATTCACCAGGACAACCGTATTGCCCTTCCGCCCCTCGCGGCCAACAACACCTTGACTGTTGAGGCTGACTGCCAGTACATGCACACCGGCGAAGGCCTTCACCGCTTCGTGGACCCCGCGGATTCACAGGCCTACTGCTACTCGCAGTTCGAGGTTCCCGATGCTCGCCGTGTTTTTACAACTTTCGAGCAGCCCGACCTCAAGGCAACCTTTACTTTCACGGTCACCGTTCCTGCAGGCTGGAAGGTCTTCTCGAACTCGGCTACCCCCGAGCCTGAGGTTCACGAGGATCGCTGGACGTATCGTTTCGAAGAAACCGAGCGCATCTCAACCTATATCACTGCGATTATCGCTGGCCCCTACCAGGGCGTTACCGATTCCCTAGTCTCCAGTGATGGCCGCACAATTCCCCTCGGCGTGTGGTGCCGTGCATCCCTTATCGACTTCTTGGATTCTGATCGCATCCTCGAAATCACCCGCCAGGGATTCTCTTTCTTCGAGGCCGCTTACGGAATTCCGTACCCCTTCAAGACTTACGACCAGATCTTCGTCCCCGAATACAACGCGGGTGCGATGGAGAACGCCGGCTGTGTCACTTTCCGTGACCAGTACATTTTCCGTACCCGCCCCACGACCGCTGACTTGGAAGCTCGTGCCAATACGATCCTCCACGAGCTGGCACACATGTGGTTTGGCGATCTGGTCACCATGAAGTGGTGGAACGATCTGTGGCTCAATGAGTCTTTCGCTGAATTTATGAGCCACTTGGCTCTGGCTGAGGCAACCGAATACACAGAAGGTTGGACCGGCTTCATGCTCCGTAAGGACTGGGGCATGAACCAGGATCAGCTTCCTACCACTCACCCCATTACCGCTGAGATCCGCGATCTTGCCGATGTTGAGGTGAATTTCGACGGCATTACCTATGCAAAGGGGGCATCGGTTCTCCGCCAGCTGGTCAGCTATGTCGGCCGCGAGCACTTCTTCGCAGGCCTGCATGAATACCTGACGAAACACTCCTACCAGAACGCCACCTTGGCAGATCTTCTTGACGAACTTGAAAAGGCCTCGGGTCGCGACCTCAAGCAGTGGTCGCAAGTCTGGCTGGAAGAAGCAGGCATCACTCTGCTTCGCCCCGAAATTGAGGTTGACGATAACGGGACGATCACCAAGCTTGCTGTGCTTCAGGAGTCTTTCTCTGAGGGCTCTTCTCTGCGTCCTCACCGCTTGATTGTTTCCGGTTACAGCGCAAACGAAGAGGGAACAATCTCTCGCGTGTTCAGCCAGGAACTTGATGTTGATGGCGCCTCGACCATTGTCGAGGAAGCTCAGGGGATCGCACGCCCTGATCTCATCCTCATTAACGACCAAGATCTGGCCTACGCAAAGGTTCGCTTGGATCCGCAGTCTCTTGACTTCGCAATCCGCAATATCTCACGCTTCGAGGATTCCTTGACTCGCGGCGTCATCATGGCCTCGGCTTGGGACATGACCCGCGATGGTGAGATGCCCGCACACGACTACCTCACGCTGTTGCTCACCGCTCTACCTGTTGAGCGCAATGCGACCATGCTGCGTCTCTACCTGCGTCACCTTGACCAGGCACTGGAGACCTACGTCGCGCCCTCGAAGCGTGCTGCTCTGCAAGAGCGCGTTGCTTCAGCTTTGCTCATCCTTGCGCGCACCGCTGCTGCTCACTCCGACGAACAACAGCTTTTTGTGCGCGAGCTTGCACACTGCGCTGTTCTCCCCGAGCACTTCGAGGCCATTCAGGGACTCTACGATGGAACCCAGACCCTGATGGGCTTGGATCTGGACGTTGACCTGCGCTGGGCTCTCCTCATTGCTCTGGTACGCGGAGGCGTTGCTGGCGAGGCCGAGATCGCAGCCCTTGAGACCGAGGACGACACGATGACGGGTCACCAGAAGGCCGCCGCTGCGCGAGCCGCCGTGCCCGATCAGGGCATCAAGCAGCAGACATGGGATGCTGTTCTTCGCGATCTGTCCATTCCCAATGACACCCGTTGGGCAATGGTTTCGGGTTTCTGGGCCCAGGCGCGAACGAACCCCGACATGTATGTCCCGGTGGTTGCCGACTACTTCGATTCTCTTGAGCAGATCTGGAGGGATCACACCTTCCACATCGCTGAAGATATTGTGACCTTGATGTTCCCCAAGGCCATTGCGGGATACGCCCAGGGTATCGATCCGATCGCCAAGGGAAACGAGTGGATCTCCAAGCACCCGGCGGCATCAGCTGCATTGGTTCGCCTGCTCCGCGAGCAGATTTCGACCACTGAACGCATGCTGAATGCTCAGGCTGCAGACCTGAACTGATATAAGCGATATAAGTGGGGGTTGGTTCACGCAGAACCAACCCCCACTTTGTTTTATACGAATTTAGACTTCAAGCTCATCGTCGACCATTCCCGTTCCGGCACCAACAAAGGTCGCTACGCCCATGAGTAAACCGGTTACGGACATGGCAATCAATGGAATGGTTTGATTCCCAAGCGACTGAAGCAAAAGACCAAAAGCAATCGGTCCAACTGCAGCAATGACGTAGCCGATAGGCTGAACCAAGGCTGAGAGATCCGCAGTCACTGCGGCATCGCGAGAGCGTGCGGGAATGAGCGCCAAAATCAGTGGGAAGGTAAAACCACCAATTGCTAAGAGTGATACCCAGATCAGTGCGTAGCTCCCGGGAAACGCTGCAAGTCCAAGCCAACCGCAGAAGGCAAGAAGACCCAAGAATGCAGCGAGCCACGGAATATGCGTTCCAACGGTATCAATCATGAAGGGAATCACCAGTCCGCCAACAACCGCCCATAAATTCACCAGTGCCGCCATGAGAGAAGCAAAGGATGCAGAGTACCCGGAATTCATAAGAATTTGAGGAAGGAAGGCAAACTGTACATAGGCATTGAGTGATTGCAGCCCAAATCCAAGAACCAGTGCAATAGCTGTTCGCGAGCGGTAGATTGGCAATCTCGAGGTCGAAACTCGCACGGAATCTTCCTGATTTTGAGGTTTATCATCCGAGGGCGATTCACGCACTACCCGCGCCGCTACGCCATCAGGGCGATCCTTGCCTGCACGCACTGTAATCCTGATCCACACAAGACCTGCCACGAAGGCAAAGACAACCCAAGCCGCCAGAGAATACTGCCAATACCGACCATCCCTGCCAGCAAGAGGAACAGCAAGAGCTGAGCCAAAGGCACCGCCGATCAAAAGGAGCGTCCCATAGGCAGTAACAAGCAGGGTCCCCCTCCCGGCCTCGTGGTACTTAATCCACGCGGGAACCAAGACATTAGCCAGCGCGGGACCAACGAGAGCAACAACACTGAGGACACAGAAGAGAGTAAAGTTCCCAGCCCAGGGACGAAGAAGCAAACCAAGCCCGCTGATGAATGTCCCAAGCGTGAGGATCATACTCATTCCCCATCGCCTCGACATGGGGACAGCCATCAGGCCAACACCCGCAAATACCAAACAGGGAAGAGCAGAAAGAACTCCCAGTGCACCCGCACCCGCGTGATAGGCCTGCGAAATATTTCCAAGCAACGGTCCAATTGATGTTGCCCCGGAACGCATGGTCATACTCATGACGACGATGCCAAGGAAGGCAAGAGACGTCGAGACTGCGGCTCTGGAATACGATTTTCGCTGATCCGTCATCATCGCTGTGTGTTCTTCATTTCATTATCCCCAGTATTTACAAAATTTTCCCAAATTGTGACCATACATTGAACTTAATTTTCATAAGGAGATTAGACTTGCAATCACTAGTCTGACCGATAGATGGTTGCATGAGCGACCACACCGTCAGCACACGGAAAGGATTCACGTGTCTACGCCTACTAGGAGCACTCGCTCGTCACTGAAGGAATTAACCTTCCGCGGCATTATTATTGGTGGAATTATCACCCTGTTGTTTACCGCGGCAAACGTTTACCTCGGATTGAAAGTCGGATTAACCTTCGCAACCTCGATCCCTGCAGCCGTCATCTCGATGGCAATTCTACGGTTTTTTGCCGATCACACCATCCAAGAAAACAACATTGTCCAAACGATTGCATCTGCTGCAGGAACTCTTTCCGCAGTGATCTTCATCCTCCCCGGCTTGGTCATCGTCGGCTGGTGGAGCGGCTTCCCCTATTGGACGACAATGGCGGTCTGCGCAGTCGGTGGCCTTCTAGGCGTTATGTACTCGATCCCGCTGCGTCGCGCGCTGGTGACCGGATCTGATCTTCCCTACCCCGAAGGCGTCGCAGGAGCCGAAATCCTCAAAGTCGGCGATGCCCACGAAAAGTCAGACGATAACACTCTTGGCCTACACGCAATTATCTGGGGCGCGATTTGCTCAGCAGCAATGTCTTTGCTGTCCTACATGAAGGTTGCAAGCTCGTCGCTTTCCGCAACGTTTAAGCTCGGAGCTGGAGCAACCTCGATCGGAACTTCCCTGTCGCTTGCCCTGATCGGTGTTGGCCACCTTGTTGGATTGACTGTTGGCATCGCGATGCTCATCGGCATGTTCGTTTCCTACTTCATCCTGATTCCCTACTTCAGCGCCGGCCAGCTTGATGGATCGGCATTGTCTGATGTCGTCGGTACTGTCTTTTCCAGCCAAGTGCGTTACATCGGCGCAGGCGTCATGGCTGTTGCCGCAATCTGGACCCTCGTCAAGATCATTTCCCCAATCATCAAGGGAATCCGCGACGCAATGCGCTCCTCACACACCCGTCACGATGGTGGTGAGGTTCCTCAGACCGAACGAGACATCCCGATCACGATTGTCGCACTGGTGATTGTGCTGTCAATGATCCCCGTGGGCGGCCTGCTCTGGCTGTTTACAAACGGCACGGAAATCGCACACAACACAGCAATGCTCATCGCTGTTTCGGTGATCTTCACCCTTCTTGCAGGCCTCCTGGTCGCAGCGGTCTGTGGTTACATGGCAGGCCTCATCGGTTCATCCAATAGCCCCGTATCCGGCGTGGGCATTTTGGTCGTCGTCCTCACCGCGCTGGCGATTGTTGCGGTTCACGGTCACGGCTCCTCTCCTGCAGAGACAACAGCTCTGATTGCCTACACGCTCTTTACCGCAGCAATTGTCTTCTGTATTGCGACGATCTCGAATGATAACCTGCAGGACCTCAAGACCGGTCAGCTGGTAAACGCAACTCCGTGGAAGCAGCAGGTGGCTTTGATCATCGGCGTTGTTTTTGGCGCGCTTATCATTCCTCCGGTTTTGAACCTTATGCAAAATGCCTTCGGTTTCCAGGGAGCTCCCAACGCCGGCGCTGACGCGCTTGCTGCTCCTCAGGCCTCGTTGATTTCCGCCCTCGCAAAGGGCGTCATCGGTGGAACTCAGAATTGGAGCCTTCTGGGTCTGGGAGCCATCATCGGCATTGTTATCGTCATCATTGACGAGGTTTTGAACCTCACGACGAAGCGTCGTTTTGCTCTGCCGCCTTTGGCAGTGGGCATGGGCATGTATCTACCCGCCTCGCTGACGATTCTGATTCCCGTCGGTGGCATCATCGGCTTCTTCTACGATCGTTGGTCTGCAACTCGCAAGGATCCCGAGCGTGCTCGCCGTATGGGTACACTCCTAGCAACCGGCTTGATCGTCGGCGAGAGCCTCTTTGGCGTGATCTACGCGGGCATTGTTGGCGCGACAGGAAGTGAAGAACCTCTTGCTGTCGTGGGCGATTCCTTCGCAACGCCCGCAACCTTCATCGGTGCGATCTTCTTCGTCGGAAGCATTGCCCTCCTCTACCGCTGGATTCGTGGAGTGGTTGCGCGCACGGATAGTGAGCCTACCCTTCCCGAGGCGGGAGCTGAGGAAGCGATCGACGTGCACTAAGCATCGCTAGCCTAGCGCGGGAGGGGAGCCGGATTTGATCCGACTCCCCTCCTTCTCTATTCGAAGTACTCCCTGAGATCACTTCTTAGCATTTCCCGCGCACGTTAAGTTCTTTTCTTATACAAAAATCCGCTGGATGATCACACATCCAGCGGTCTTTTTGTGGAGCTAAGGGGATTCGAACCCCTGACCTCTTCCATGCCATGGAAGCGCGCTACCAACTGCGCCATAGCCCCGTAGGTTCCGGCGATCTCTCACTCGGACCTGTTAAGAATAGCGGACGATACCCGCCAAGGCAAAATTAAGGAGCTGTGCGAGGAAACACACCTGCGCTCCCCTACGCGCCAAAGACCTCCGGGCGAGCCCCAACATTGTGTGAAGCCAGACGCCAACGGGCGGCACCCGAGGCACCAGAACCACCGCCACCGGCAAGGACGAGTTCTGACCAGTGAACATTGTCAACGCCGCGGATGCAATCAAAATGACGCGGATCCAAGCCAATCGTGGACATCACACCGCGCGCGATAGCAGCGCCATGCGAAACGGCAACCAAAGTACCACCTTCGGGAACCTCTGCGGCATGCTCAAGCACGGCCTCGCGAACGCGATCGCCCACTACACCTCCGGGCTCAACACCAGCTCCCGCACTTTCGCCCGTCTGACGCCACTCAAGCAACCACTCGGGGTATTGCTCGGCAATCTGATCGAAATCCAGACCTTCAAAAACGCCGTAGGAACGCTCGAGAAGGCGCTTATCGACCGCGATCTCCCCTACTTCAACGCCTAAGGTCTTCAGCTCCTCAGCCAATGCCTGAGCGGTATTCAAGGCACGTTCCAAAGGTGAGGAGACAAGACGAACAGCCGTTGCTGAAACATAATCGGCGTTCAGACCGCCAATTCGACCTCCACCGGCAAGCCGGCGAGCCAGAACCTTACCGCCTTCGACGGCCTGCTCACGACCCACCGAGTTCAAAGGAATATCAATAATCCCCTGGAAACGATGCTGGACGTTGTAGTCGGTCTGTCCATGACGAAGAAAAACAATCCGCCGCGCGCCAGCGATCTGGGAATACCCAGCCACGGCCTCGGCAGAAACGGAAGAAGTATCGACACTCATTCGCTCATCTCCTCAATAACCTGCGAAGGAGTCATAAACGGACGCACACCCGCACCGGGCGCTACATCAGGAAGTTCAAGGCGGGTAATTGTCTGATCTGACCACAAACGCTCAAGAGCGTAAAACTCGCGGTCTTCCTGGCTCATCACATGAATAACAACATCGCCGTAGTCGGCCAGCACCCACGTGCCTTCGCTGCGGCCCTCGATGCGCTGAGGAACGATGTGGTAATCGCGCCCGATCTCATCCATGATTTCCTCAGCGATTGCGCGCACCTGACGCGACGAAGGGGCAGAGACCAGAAGGAAAGACTCCGCGATCCCCAGACGCTGTGAAACGTCAATCAACACTGGATCTTGCGCGAGTTTATTGGCCGCGCCCCGCAGGGCACTGCTAATCAGGTCTTTGCTTTGAACGTCCACATTTTTCCTTTCGCCGTTTTCAGTCTGCCATTTTCTGGGCCATGCGGCTACCGAAGAACACGATGGTCCAGCAACTGAACCACTGCGTGAGGCTACTGATACAGCCTGTATTTGTTGATGTATTGGACAACCCCATCGGGCACCAGGTACCACACCGGCTTTCCGCGTTCGACACGCTTGCGGCAGTCGGTTGAAGAAATTGCCATTGCGGGTACCTCCAGTAAGGACACCGACGAAGCCGGAAGTTTCTTCGCATCAAGCACGTGTCCCGGGCGTGTCACCCCAATGAAGTGCGCAATTTCGAAGAGAAGATCAGCGTCTTTCCACTGGACAATCTGTGTCAGCGCATCCGCACCAGTGATGAAGTAGAAATCCGCATCCGGATAGATTTTTCGCAAATCGTGAAGAGTATCGATCGTATAGGTTGTCCCGCCTCGGTCAATATCGACTCGCGAAACTGAGAATCGGGGGTTCGAGGCCGTCGCGATTACCGTCATCAAATACCGGTGTTCCGCAGGAGTCACTTTGCGACCCGCTTTGAAGGGCTGCATAGCCGTGGGAACGAAAATCACCTGGTCAAGCTGGAAGACATCCATGACTTCAGATGCCGCCACCAAGTGACCGTGGTGGATCGGATCAAAGGTTCCACCCATAATACCGATCGAGCGACGTAGTTTTCCCGAGGCCGGGTCCAAAGTTTGCATGCTTCCCTTCCCTACTTTCGAACTGCTCCGTCACCTTCAATAACCCACTGGCTGGTTGTCAGCTCAGCCAATCCCATTGGACCACGGGCATGCAATTTCTGCGTGGATATACCGATTTCCGCACCCAATCCAAGTTGTCCACCATCAGTGAAGCGTGTCGAGGCGTTGACGGCAATAGCTGCGCTATCAATATTTGAGCGGAAATAGTTCGCCGCACTGATTGAAACCGTACAAATCGCTTCTGTGTGGCCTGAGGAATAGCGACGAATATGTTCAACCGCTTCCTCAATGGAGTCGACGACCTTCACTGCCAGATCCATTGACAAATATTCGGTACGCCAGTCATCCTCTGTCGCCTCGCTGATCAAGCTCTGATCAACGCTACTCACATGTGCGGCACATTCACGCGCTGCAGCATCGGCATGAATGCGTACTCCAAGACGAGTAAGCTCCGCCAAAGCTTGAGGGAGGAAGCTGTGGACCATATCGCGGTGGACAAGAAGGGTTTCAGCAGCGTTACAAACCCCAACCCTTTGAGTTTTCGCGTTGACAATGATTCGTAACGCCGCGTCAATGTCTGCTCCCGAATCAACATAGACATGGCAGTTTCCCGTTCCCGTCTCGATAACAGGAACGGTCGATTCTTCCACCACTGCACGGATCAGGCCTTCGCCGCCGCGCGGAATCAAAACATCAATGCCTCCGCGTGCGCGCATCATGGCACGTGCGCCGTCTCTCCCCCAGGGATCAACTGTTTGGACAAGATCAGCTGAAAAACCAAGGGAATCAATGGCCGCACGAATAACCTCAACAAGAGTCTCGTTGGTATTCTGCGCTGCACTTCCACCACGAAGGATCACTGCATTTCCGGCCTTCAAGCACAGGATCGAGGCGTCGACTGTGACATTCGGACGAGCCTCATAAATCATCCCAATGACACCCATGGGAACTCGAAGCTGAGTAACACGAAGACCATCGTCTGTACGGCCGCCGCGGATCACGGTACCAACAGGGTCCTCAAGAGCAATAACGTCGAGAACCGCGCTGGAAATCGCGCGAATACGGGATTCATCAAGTCGGAGGCGGTCAACAAGCCCAGCAGCCATACCGCGTTCTTTGGCGCGCTGGCAGTCCTGCGCATTTGCATGAAGGATCTGCTCACAGTGGTCGACGAGTGCGCGAGAAATCGCCAGAAGAATACCGTTGCGCTGCGCGGTAGTCGAAGTTGCCAGCGCTCGCTGCGCCCGCTTCGCGCGGTCAGTCAACTCAAAAATATCCAGATCATTACTCATGTTCTACTCCCGAACCAGAAGTGCAAGATCATCGCGGTGAACCGCTGGGCGCATGTGCTTATTCGTTTCTGAGCCCTCGTGTGAATCAATGATGTGTGCGAGTGTATCTGAGTCATAGCGCGAAATTCCGCGCGCGATCAGTCCATTATCGTCTGCAATGTCGACAACATCGCCCGCTGAAAAAACACCCAGGACCTCTTTAATCCCCGCGGGAAGAAGGGATTTCTTACCATGGGTGATTGCCCTTCGCGCACCGGCATCGATCAGGAATTGGCCATTAGAGGTGGCGACATGGGCAATCCAAAGCGTGCGAGAAGCTGGGCGATGACGCGTGGGTTCAAACCACGTACCAACTGCTTCGCCACTCAGGGCCTCGCTCAAACGGTCAGCACTGGTAAGAACAACCCCGATGCCGGCGTGTTGCGCCATGCTAGCAGCATGTAGCTTCGTTGCCATGCCTCCAGTGCCCACCGACGAGCCCGCTCCCCTGACGTCAACGTTGCTGAGCTCATCGGTCGCGTTAACTTCAGAAATTAAACGAGCATCGGGCTGCGAAGGAGGAGCTGTGTAGAGCCCATCGACATCGGTGAGCAGAATCAAGATATCCGCACCTACCATTTGCGCGACATAAGAGGCCAGTCGGTCATTATCACCGAAACGCACCTCACGGGTTGTAACTGCATCATTTTCATTAATGATCGGCACAACACCGTAGGCAAGAAGTTTATCCAGCGCAGACATCGCGTTCGTGTAGTGTTCACGCTGCATCACATCCGCGGCGGTCAGCAGCACCTGCGCAACGTGTAGATGGTGAGCCTGGAAAGCTGAGGACCAGCGAGCCATCAGGTATCCCTGTCCCATCGCCGCAGCAGCCTGCACACTTGCGAGGTCCTTCGGGCGTGCGCTCAGTCCAAGGGGCTCCAAACCGGCAGCGACAGCTCCCGAAGAAACAATGAGAATCTCGCATCCTCGCCTTGCCTTCGCTGAAACCAGCCTGGCAACGGAATCAATGCGATTCAGGTCAAGCCCTCCATCCTCACGCGTGAGCGATGAGGAGCCGATTTTCACAACGATGCGACGCGCCTGTTGCACCGCACTACCCCTTGGGGACATTTAGCGTTCATCCTCCGGATCGGTCCAGACACCACTGGACCTTTCGGTCCAAAGTTCTTCACGAGCCGCTGACTTCGCATCCATCATGTCGCGATAGCGTTCGCGACGTTCACTTGTTGTACGCCGCTCGTTTCGGTCCAGACGAAGGTCAGTTCCTCGCTGTCCAAGCAGCTCAGGACCGGTAGTCAAGGTAGGCTCCCAATCAAAAATGACGCCGTCGTGAAGAGTTCCAATAACGACGGTATCGCCAGCGTGAGCTCCCGCCTTCATCAGTTCTTCTTCCACGCCGGCACCGGCAAGGCGATCGGCAAGGTAACCCACGGCCTCGTCGTTGGAGAAGTCGGTCTGGAGCACCCAGCGCTCGGGTTTGCGCCCACGCACCTGGTAGACGGTCTCCCCTGCGTGTTCGACAACGCGGACAGTAATCTCGTCCTTGCTTCCCACCGGTCGAGGCCGAAGAACCGTACGTGCCGCTTCGAGCGCGGGCAGTTGTGCTCGGTGTTCATCGACAAGACGCGCAAGCGCAAATGAAAATTCCTTCAGGCCTTCGTGGCTTACTGCTGAGACCTCAAAAATTGGCCAACCGAAGACCTCAAGCTCAGGCTTGGTAATCTCCGCCAAGTCCTTGCCGTCAGGAATATCGATCTTGTTCAGCGCGATCACACGAGGACGCTGCATCAGGGGAACATAGCCCTCAATCTCGCCTAGATCACCTTCATATGCAGCTAGCTCTGCCTCAATCGTCCGCAGGTCGGAAACCGGATCTCGATCAACCTCAAAAGTCGCAGTATCCAAGACGTGCACAATAACTGCGCAACGCTCGATATGGCGCAGAAAATCTAGACCGAGTCCCCTACCTGCAGAAGCACCGGGAATGAGACCGGGAACATCGGCAACAGTAAAGCGTGCTTCTCCAGCTTGGACAACACCCAAGTTTGGAACGAGGGTCGTGAAGGGATAGTCAGCAATCTTTGGACGCGCTGCAGACATCGCAGCGATTAAGGATGACTTTCCAGCCGAGGGATACCCAACAAGCGCAACATCTGCAACAGACTTCAACTCCAGAACAACATTGTGTTCTTCACCGGGTTCACCCAGAAGAGCAAAACCGGGCGCCTTACGCTTCTTCGAGGCCAGGGCAGCATTTCCCAGACCACCGCGACCACCTTCGGCTACGACAAATTGAGCACCAACCCCCGTAAGGTCAGCAAGGAGCTCACCGCGAGTCGACTTCACAACGGTGCCATCGGGGACAGGAAGAATTGTATCCGCACCATTTTTTCCCTGGCGGAAGTCACCCATGCCCTGGGTTCCATTTTCTGCGCGCTGGTGCGGGTTCCGGTGATAGGTCAGCAGAGTCGTGACCTGGGGGTCGACTTCAAGGATGACAGAGCCACCATTGCCGCCGTTTCCACCGTCGGGTCCTCCCAGCGGCTTAAACTTTTCGCGTTTCACCGAGGCAACGCCATGGCCGCCGTTGCCTCCCTGGGCGAAAATCGTTACTCGATCGACAAAGCTTGCCACTGTGGTCTCCAGTCTTGGCCAGTGCGCGCCAGCGCGAATCAGGATAGTGAAAAGGGGCATCCGGCCTTGTGCCGGACGCCCCCAATCAGCGGTCGGTCTCAGGCAGAGACCGGTTCAACGATGTTGACAACCCTACGGTCACGACGGGTTGCGAACTCAACCGCACCCGCGCGCAGCGCGAAGAGGGTGTCGTCCTTGCCACGACCAACGCCCTCACCGGGGTGGAAGTGGGTGCCGCGCTGACGAACGATAATTTCGCCGGCGTTTACCAGCTGGCCGCCGTAGCGCTTGACGCCCAGTCGCTGGGCGTTCGAGTCGCGGCCGTTGCGGGAGGAGCCAAGGCCCTTCTTATGTGCCATCTCGACGTCTACTTTCTATATCGAACGGTTCAGGCGATCTCAGTGATCTTGACAACCGAGAGCTTCTGGCGATGACCCTGACGCTTACGGTAACCGGTCTTGTTCTTGTACTTGATAATGGAGATCTTCGGGCCCTTCGCAGAGTCAACAACCTCTGCCTTGACCGTGACCTTCTCCAGTGCGCTGGGCTCGACGGTGATTGCATCGCCATCGACCAGCATCAAAGGCTGGAGTTCGATGCTGGCACCAATTTCTTCTGCCAGCTTGTCGACGACGACGACGTCACCGACGGACACCTTTTCCTGCCGGCCGCCGGCCTTGACGATCGCGTAGACCACGTTGAAGCTCATCTCTTCTCGAAACTTGGACGGGCTAGGCTTCCACGTTCGAACAACGTTCCTCATCAAGAAACACTAAGCCCGTTGGCGCTCGTTGCGCCGACGATCAAATTTAGCTGAAAACCCCGCCTGAAGCAAACCGCTAGAGGGATTTTTTTCGTTTTTTGGGTGTGTGCTTGGGCACTGTCACCCTTCAACCGGGGGTGCTGCGGGTTCACTCACGGCAACCCTGCGCCGACGAGAGCGCTTTACAGGAGTTGTTTCTTCGCTCCGCGCAGGAACGTTGATAACAATCTCTTGCGTCGTATGGGTTGCAGCAACAGGTGCAGCTGGCTCCGGAAGATCAATATGGACCCGAGTGGGTTCACTCGCCTCACTCACCGCGCGACGTCGACGTGAACGCGCAGGACGCGACGGCTTAGCAGCCTTCTCGGGGCTCGAGGCTTCGTCACGAGCCGCTGCAGATTGCAGCTGGGTTTGTGCGGGCGCAACCGTGGGAGCATCCTGAGGCTCGGGAGCAGCTTCTCCCCGACTGACAGCAGGTCCGTCTTCCTGGGGACGCGTTATCCCGCGTGAACGACGCTGGCGCTTCGCCTCTGCTGAGGCTTCGCGCACAGTCTTTCGCTGCTGCGACACATCCTGCTGTGCAGATTCGGACTTCTCATCCGAAACTTGCGCTTCACCGTCTTGATGAGCGGATTGAGCTGAGTCCTCACGGTTGCTCGCAGCTGCAATTGCAGTCATCGCCTCACGAGCGCGCTCGTGCTCAGGGCTATCTTCAACGCGCGCACGATTTTGAGACTTCTTCGAGCGCTTCGGGGCTTCCTCAGCCGCACCCTGAATCTCTACCGGGTGGTGATGGACAATGAATCCGCGACCCTCGCAAGCTTCACAGGTGGTAGAGAAGGCCTCAACCAGCCCCTCACCTACACGCTTACGGGTCATCTGAACCAGACCCAGTGAGGTGATTTCAGTGACTTGATGACGTGTGCGATCTCGACCCAAGCACTCAACTAGACGACGAAGAACAAGATCGCGGTTCGACTCCAAAACCATGTCGACGAAGTCGATAATGACAATTCCGCCGATATCGCGCAGACGAAGCTGACGGACAATCTCTTCGGCGGCCTCGAGATTATTTCGAGTGACCGTCTCTTCCAAAGTTCCGCCCGCACCGATGAACTTACCGGTGTTCACATCGATCACGGTCATGGCTTCAGTGCGATCGATAATGAGCGTGCCACCACTAGGCAACCAGACCTTGCGGTCCATTCCCTTGGCAAGCTGCTCATCCACGCGGTAGGCGTGGAAAACATCTTCTGTTCCAACCCACTTGGTCACGCGATCAGAAAGCTCAGGAGAGAGCTCGTCAACGTATGCCTTGACCGTTTCATAGGTCTCGCTTCCTTCAATGATGAGCTCTGCAAAGTCTTCATTGAAGATGTCGCGGACAACACGAACCGCAAGTTCAGGCTCACCGCGCAGCAAAACCGGGGCGTTCTTCGTTGTAGCAAGCTTGGATTCAATATCGTCCCACTGCTTACTCAGACGGCGAACATCATCGCGAATTTGCTCTTCCGTTGCCCCTTCAGCAGCGGTACGTACAATTACGCCGGCAGAATCAGGGACAACCTGCTTGAGGATCTTCTTCAAGCGGATACGCTCACGCTCAGGAAGCTTTCGCGAAATGCCCATCATGGAGCCACCGGGGATCAGAACAAGGTAGCGTCCAGCCAAAGTAATCTGGCTGGTCAGGCGCGCACCCTTGTGGCCGATCGGATCCTTTGTGACCTGAACGAGGACCGGGTCACCGGATTTCAAGGCAGATTCGATGCGGCGAGGCTTTCCTTCAAGACCGACAGCGTCCCAATTCACTTCACCGGCATAGAGCACAGCATTGCGCCCCTTACCAATGTCAACGAAGGCAGCTTCCATCGAGGGCAGAACGTTTTGAACGCGCCCCATATAAATATTGCCAACCGCCGTCTTTTGAGTACGGCGCGCAACATAGTGCTCGACCAGAAGATCGTCTTCGATGATTGCAATCTGATCCAGACCATCCTGGCCACGAATCACCATCTTACGATTCACAGACTCGCGTCGAGCCAGGAATTCAGATTCGGTAATGCGGTGGTGACGACGTCCCTCACGGCGCCCTTCCTTGCGGCGCTGCTTTTTGGCCTCAAGGCGGGTTGAGCCTTTGAGTGCTTGAACTTCGTCAGTTCCCTCTTGAGCTTCAGAGGCGCGAACGCGACGACGGCGACGGCGACGAGTCGTCTCTTCACCATTTTCAGAGTTATCCGAGCTGTCGGCAGCCTCACTAGCAGGTGCTACCTGCTCCTTCTCGGCCTTCTCGGCGACCTCGGACGCTTCTTCATCCTGGTCCTTACGCCGAGAGCGCCGACGCTTTGGCTGGGCCGCCTCTGAGGAGGCATCGTCGTCTGCTGTCTTCTTTCGCGAACGCGCACGCTTCTTCGTCGTTGTTTCTTCGGTCGTTTCCTCCGCCTTCACTTCGCGGGTACGCGAGCGACGACGAGGCTTTTCTTCCGTCTCACTCTGCGAAGCATTTGCGGGGGCAGAAAAAGTCGGTTCCTGGAATGTCGGAGCCTGGAAAAGCAGAGTTGCTGCTGGAGTTTCAGGCATGGCCTCTTCTTTCACAATGTCAGTATGTTGACCGAGCTCGCACTACTAGGTCTGTATTACACGCAATGAAGCGGAAGTCTTATCGAAGTTGCAACTGGCAACCACAGGCGTCCATCTGTTGCTAGCAGGCCGCCCTGTGATGAGCAGAGAGTGCGCTCCACCCATTTCGTATTTCCCATTCTCTCATAGGGATTGCGGGCATGCCCGGGCACCTTCGCGGCGGTTCTTCCAATGTTCACCGCGTCACTATAGAATCACTTTAAATATAACGACACGGCCGCGGTTTTATTCAGAAAAGCGGCATTAAACACGGCGGGGAACTATATTTATTGACACAACGTCGTCAAAGTTTTGCCACAGCTGTGACGAACTTATGACACACCCTGAACACAATTTCCCTGAGACAGGACTATGACCATGACCTTTGCTCCAGCAGCACTTGATGCGCTGACACTGGGACGATGGCAATTCGGCATCCTGACCGTTTACCACTTCGTCTTGGTTCCTCTCACCATCGGTCTGTCGCTCTTGGTCGCGATTATGCAAACCGTGTGGCACAAGACCGGTAAAGAGGAGTGGCTCCAGGCAACTCGATTCTTTGGCAAGTTGCTCTTGATCAACTTCGCCCTTGGCGTTGCCACCGGTATCGTGCAGGAATTCCAATTCGGCATGAACTGGTCGGAGTACTCGCGTTACGTCGGCGATATCTTCGGCGCTCCGCTCGCAATCGAAGCCCTTCTGGCCTTCTTCCTTGAATCAACCTTCCTTGGCCTGTGGATCTTTGGATGGGGCCGCCTTTCCAAGGGATGGCACCTTGCCTGCATCTGGCTCGTTTCCTTTGGCACGATGTTCTCGGCACTGTGGATCCTGAGCGCGAACTCTTGGATGCAGCACCCCGTCGGCGCACGTTTCAACCCCGAAACGGGCCGTGCAGAGCTCGACGGAGTAGCTGGCTTCCTCGAGGTCGTCACCAACCCGGTCCTCGTGTGGGAGTACTCCCACGTCATCACCTCTGCTTGGCTTGTTGCCGGTACTTTCGTTGCAGGCATCGCGTTCTGGTGGATGATCCGCGCCAAGCGCCTCGGTGGTGAAGAGGGAGCAAAGGAAGCCTCGTCTATGTGGCGTCCTATCGCCCGCTTCGGCCTGCTGGTTATCCTCATCGGTGGGCTTGGAACCGCGGCAAGCGGCCACTTCCAGGGCCAAGAGCTGGTCAAGATTCAGCCCATGAAGATGGCAGCTGCGGAAGGTGTCTGTGTTGATACTCAAGGCGCAGCATTTACCGTCGCTCAATTCGGCGACTGTCCCTTGGGCGATGACGGCAAGCAGCCGACCAAGTTCATTCAGGTTCCCGGCGTCGCTGCTTTCATGTCTCACAACTCCTTCTCTGCAGACGTTAAGGGTGTTGCAGATGAGCAGCAGCGCCTGGTTGAGCTCCTCAACTCCAATGAGGATTTTGTCAAGACCTACGGCGATGCGAAGCAATACGATTTCCGTCCCCCGCAGATGGTGACCTTCTGGACATTCCGCTTGATGATCGGTACTGCAGCATTCTCCGCGGCGCTCGCGCTGTGGGGACTGTGGGCAACACGTAAGGGACGGACTCCCGCATCGAAGGCCTTGGGGATCTTCGCACTCGTTTCAATCCCCATGCCCTTCCTCGGTGCTTCTTTCGGTTGGATCTTCACCGAAATGGGCCGTCAACCCTGGGTCGTTGTTCCCAACATCGCAGGCCTTGAAAGCGGCGATCCCGTCGGATCGGTCATGATGATGACATCTGCCGGTATCTCCAGCGCTGTTCCCGCCTGGCAGGTCCTGGTGTCGATGAGCGTCTTCTCCATCCTCTACGCAATCCTCGGTGTCGTGTGGTTCATCCTCATGAAGCGCTACGCCATCGAGGGACTCCACCCCCGCCCCAAGGACGCTACCGATAAGGAAGCAGTCTCTGGCGCACTCTCATTCGGCTACTGAGGAAAGGAAAAACCATGACTTTGAGTATTTTGTGGTTCATCCTCATCGCTATCTTGTGGACCATGTACCTGGTCCTCGAGGGCTTCGACTACGGAGTGGGAATGCTCCAGGGCTTCCTCGCACGCGATGATCGCGAGCGCACCCAAGCGCTACACACAATCGGCCCTCACTGGGACGGTAACGAGGTCTGGCTGCTGACCGCCGGTGGCGCGACCTTCGCAGCATTCCCCGAATGGTACGCAACCATGTTCTCGGGAATGTACCTAGCACTCTTCCTCATTCTGCTGGCGCTCATCGTTCGCGTCTGCGCGATTGAATGGCGCCCGAAGCTCAACTCTGAGCAATGGCGCACTGTCTGGGATCGCGTTCACGCCGTCTCCGCGCTGCTTGTTCCTCTTCTCTTCGGTGTGGCATTCGCCAACCTGGTTCAGGGAATGAAGATCGAGGTCGTCACTCTCGGAACGAACGCGGTCGTTGCACCTGCGGATGTCCCCTCCTCCCTCAATACAGCTGTTCACCAGCTGACAGGTGGTTTCTTCTCACTGCTCACCCCCTACACTCTCTTGGGTGGTCTTGTCCTGGTTGCCCTGTGCCTTGCTCACGGCGCTCAGTTCTTGGCCCTCAAGACCGAAGGCGACCTGAAGGAACGCGCGAATGGTTTCGCAGCTCCCGCGACAGTGGTTGCCACTGCTCTGGCCGCAGTGTGGGTAATCTGGGGACAGCTCGCGTACTCAACGAATGTCTTGGCATGGATCCCGTTGCTCATCGCAGCACTGTGCCTCATCGCCTCGACTGTCTTCTCGCAGACTGTCTTGCGTAACGAAGGCCTGTCCTTCCTCTTCTCCTGCCTCGCGATGGCCGGAGCAGTTGCATGGATCTTCGCAGCTATGGCGCCCAACGTCATGAAGTCGAGCATCGATCCCGCTTATTCGCTGACCATCGCGCAGGCCTCGTCGACTACGGGAACTCTCACCGTGATGTCGATCGTTGCCCTCTGCTTGGTCCCCGTGGTTCTTGTCTACACTGCGTGGTCCTACTGGAAGTTCCGCTCTCGCGTTTCTTCCGCGGATGTCTCAACAAGAGCCGGTTTGATCTTGAACAAGATCCGACTGGATCAGAATTTCCTCGCGGGCTGATCGTCCGCACTGCTGGTGGCCTCGGGAAACCGGGGCCACCAGTTTTTTCACCGAGCACGACCTTGCCCAAGGACAGAAAATAGAAGAATGCGCCCACTGGACCCCCGTCTTCTCAAGTACGCTTCGAGCGCGCGTCGTCATATCCTCCTCATCTCAATTTTGGGGATTGTGACGGCAGTCTTGGTGATTGCTCAGACTCTTGCTCTTTCTGCTACTCTCTCCCCCGCAGTCACATCTGGTGCCTCACTTACCCAGGTACGCACGCCGCTTCTTCTCTTGGTCGCTATCGTTATCGCGCGCGCGGCAGTCATCGGAGTTCGCGAGGCCTTGGGACACCGAGCAGCAGACCGGACAATCCGAGAGTTGCGTGGACGCGTCCTCACACACATCTCTAACCTGGGGCCGCGCTGGCGCGCCACTCACGGTTCCGAGGCCTCGACGCTCCTTTCCCGAGGCCTGACGGACCTTTCCCCTTACTTCGTCGACTACCTTCCCCAGCTGGTCCTCACAGCAACTGTGACTCCCCTAGCCCTGGCGACAATCCTTTTCCTCGATTTCTGGTCGGCCTTCATTGCCGCAATCGTTGTTCCGCTGATCCCAATTTTTATGGCCTTAATTGGCCGTTTCACTCAGAGCGCTTCCTCAGAAAAACTGGAAACAATGCAGACCTTGGGCGCGCAAATGCTGGATTTGATTGCAGGACTGCCGACCCTTCGCGCCTTGGGCCGAGAAAGTGCTCCTCGTGCGCATTTAGAATCTCTCTCGCGATCCAATACGCGCGCAACAATGTCGACGCTGCGCATTGCTTTTCTCTCTGGCGCTGTATTGGAATTTCTCTCCACGCTCTGCGTCGCCTTGGTGGCCGTCGAAGTCGGCTTCCGAATGGTCTTTGGTCATGTTTCTTTATTCACCGGCCTAGCCGTCATCATGCTCGCGCCGGAAGTTTTCGAGCCGCTACGTCAGGTCGGAGCTCAATTTCATGCCTCTGCAAATGGTGTTGCCGCGGCCGAGCGAGCCTTCGAGATTTTAGAAACCCCCATTCCCTCAATGGGTGAAGACTTAGAGGACGAAGACTCTGTTCAGGGGGATCACGGTATCGATTGGTCTTCAACTGTCTTCTCATTGCGTAATCTTTCGATTGAGGCACGGGGCACTTGGGCACCTGCAGGGTTGAACGCGGATATCCTGCCAGGAAAGTTGAGTGTTCTTGTAGGCCCCTCAGGTTCAGGAAAAACCAGTACGATTTACGCGCTGATGCGGCTGCTTCCCATTCAGAGTGGACACCTGATGGTCCGGACCGTTGAAGGAGAAGAAATTCCCCTTCAGGACATTCCCAAAGAAAAACTATGGAAAGCCATAACCTGGGTACCGCAGCACCCTTCTTTGCTTCCCGGAAGCTTACGCGAGCAGCTTCCACCTTCAACAGACGAAGAACTCGAGGCTGCCGCAGCACTTTGTGGATTCACCGAAGTTCTGGATACGCTTCCTCAGCGTTGGGATACGCTCATTGGTCAAGATGGGGCGGGCCTTTCCGTTGGACAACGACAACGTTTCGCTCTTACTCGTGCTTTGCTAGCGCGCACTCCCATTGTCATTTTGGATGAACCGACGGCCCACTTGGATGCTGTGAGTGAAGAGATCGTTTTGAAGGCAATGGAGGCTCTTCGTCAGAAAGGTCGAACGGTCATTGCGATCGCGCATCGCCAAGCTCTCATCGATGCAGCAGACCAAGTGATCAGCGTTCATTCACGGGTGAAGGATCAGGCCGAATTGGCAGAAGTTGGAGGAGAGCAATGAAAAAGCAGATTCTCACTTCTGAGGAAGCTTCCTCCTTGCGATGGGCGTTGTCCCTACTCCGAGTCGACAAGTGGCGTTTTATCGGCGCACTCCTTCTGGCAAGCCTAGGAATTGGCTCATCGATCGCTCTGGGTGCAACATCTGCTTGGCTCATCGCGAGAGCGTCACAGATGCCTCCTGTCTTAGTACTTTCTGTCGCTGCGACATCCGTACGTCTTTTCGGTGTCTCGCGTGCCCTTTTGCGTTATGTTCAACGCCTGATTTCTCACCGCGTTGCACTCGAGGGCATGGACCATCTGCGACTGAGCCTTTACGATTCCTTAGCATCTTCAGATCTCGGCAAAGTGATCTCACTTCGCCGAGGTGATCTGCTGGCACGTATGGGATCCGATGTCGACGAAGTCGGCGATTTTATTGTGAAGTCTGTCCTTCCTGCAGGTGTTGCAGCGATTGTTGGGGCCGCGACCGTGGGCGCTCTGGCACTTCTTTCTCCGGGCGCTGCAGTCATTTTGGCGCTTTGCTTAATCCTTTCTGGGATCGTTGCCCCCGTTATCACCGCTCGAGCACAACGCGCAGCTCAAGTCGAGGGAATCCAGGCACGTGCTGCCTTGAGCAGCTCACTGGTGACCTTGATTGATGGCTACGATGAACTGGCAATTAACGGACTCATTGACCGTGCGCACAGCGAATTCGAGCGCAGTGAGGACCACATTGAGTCATCTCGACGGGGAGCCGCCCGTGCCTCCGCTTGGGCTCAATTCATCGATCGCGCATCTATGGGACTTGCAGTCGTTGGAGCGCTCCTCATTGGAGTTCCATCCGTTCAGGCTCAGATCCTCAGCGCCGTCGCTCTCGCGGTCATTACCCTTACTCCCCTGTCTTCTTTCGAGGCCTCTGCTCAGATGAACTCTGCGATGGCACAACTCGTCCGTAGCGCTCAGGCTGCACTACGAATTCGCGAACTTATCGGTTCGAACGCACCGATCACTGCGGCCTCGAATATCGAGCAGACTCCGCTCCCCGAAGACGCGACGCACCACCCCGATCTTCAGGCAAGTGACCTAGCGATCGGGTGGCCCGATGGCCCGCTCTTGGTTGAAAACCTGAATCTTGATGTTGTCCCCGGTCGCTGCGTCGCAATCGTTGGTCCTTCAGGAATCGGTAAAACAACACTCCTGAATTCTCTGGCTGGATTGATCCCCGCACGCGATGGGCAACTCACTCTCAACGGGGTTCCTCTTCGGGACATTCCCCATGAAGAAAGTGCTACCGTCATTCAGGTAACCGCTGAAGATGCCCATATCTTCGCAACCAGCATCTACGAAAACCTTCGCGTCGCGCGCGCTGATCTGTCGAAGGAAGAAGCTCAGGATTTTCTGAACACCGTTGGGCTCAAGGACTGGTGTGCTTCTCTTCCTCAGGGAATCGATACCGTAATTGGTGCTGGGGCAACTGGAGTATCCGGTGGTGAACGTCGCAGACTTCTTGCCGCCCGAGCGCTTGCATCACGCGCACCCATCATGCTTTTGGATGAAGCCAGTGAACACCTAGATCCCCACAGCGCAGATACTCTGATGAGAACCATCCGAGCACACGCAGTCAATAAGGGCTTGGTCATTGTCACGCACCGCCTGAGCGCTCTCGACATTGCAGATGAGATTATCCTGATGGGGTATCCTCACAATGATCCTCGCCTGCGTCCCGCACGCATCACTGAACGGGGAACACGTGATGAACTCATTGCCAGGAGCGAAGCTTTCCGTTGGGCACTCAAGCAGGAGGAAGAATGAGCCCCGAAAGGACCGATTCACGACTTCTTGAAGCTGCTCTTGACGTCACCTCAAGCCTAGATCTTCAACGAGTCCTCGAAAATTTCGTCGAGCGTGCATGCGCATTAACCGGTGCGCGCTATGCAGGACTATCGGTTCTTGATACCTGGGGCGATACAACGATGTTCGTCGAATACGGCGATGCTCCAGCCGGCGTGGCCTCAAAACTTCCCGACGAGTTGGTCCAGCGCATTACCGATGAGGGATATGCGATTCTCAATGATCCTGCCTCTCTTGACAATGCTGAAGGGATTGAAAACTTCCTGGGAGTTTCTGTCACTTTCAAGGGACAAATCTATGCGCGCCTCTACCTGGTCAACCGCTTGGGTGGCTTCGGACTCAGCGCACTTCGCATTGTGCAGACTTTGGCAGCAGCAGCCGGTATTGCCGTTGAAAATGCTCACCTCTATGCAGATGCTCGAAGGCGTGCACGCTGGATTCGAGCCTCGCAGCAGCTGACTACGTCAATGCTCGAAGGAGCAGACGAGGAAGAAGGCTTGACCCTGATCGCTCAAACCGTTCGCGATGTCTCGCAGGCGGATACGGCAATTATCGTCTTGCCCTCAGTGAAAGATACCTGGGCTGCGGAAATCACCGACGGCCACCACGCAGATCGCTTGTTGGGAATTGTCTTCCCCCACGAAGGCCGTGCGATGTCGGTACTCAACGAAGGAACCGGTATGATCGTTGATTCCCTCGCGCGCGCCCAAACCATGCGTATCCCCGAATTTTCCGAATTCGGTCCGGCGCTCTATGCGCCTCTTCGTGGAAGAGGAAAGCCCGCCGGAGTCCTCATCCTGCTCCGTCTTCCCGGAAAACCAGAATTTGACTATTCCGAGCTGGCTTTAGCGGAATCTCTGGCCGCTCAAGCTGCGCTTGCACTGGAGCTCGCCTCGGCTCGTCATGCTGAAGATGTTGCTTCCCTCCTCGACGAACGTGATCGAATTGGCCGCGATTTGCATGATTTTGCGATCCAGCAGCTCTTTGCGGCGGGTATGCAATTAGATTCGACCAAGCAAAAGATCAGCGAAAAACAGGTGGGCGTCGATGAGGTAATCCATGCTCTTGACCTGTCTCTAGCGTCCATTGACGAGGCCGTGCGTCAAATCCGCGCAATCGTCCATAATCTGCGTGAACCCGATTCTGACGTTGGCTTGGTAGAGCGTATCCGCCGAGAGTCCTCCCTCTCGCGTTCATTTTTAGGCTTTGCACCCTCGCTCCTCATTTCTGTCGACGGCCAATCGGTTAACGAACAGAAAGAATGCGAAGATGACCGCGTAGAACTGCTCAATTCTCGCGTTGATGAGTCGCGAAGCGATGATGCGGTTGCAATCGTGAGAGAGGGCCTGTCCAATATTGCCCGTCACGCACACGCGACCGCAGGTGCGGTCAATGTTGAACTTCAGGGAAGCGGGAAAACAGGTAGCCTGACGGTTTCCGTTTCCGATGACGGAGTCGGGATCGATCCTTCGCATACACGCAATTCAGGCCTTGCAAACATGGCGGAACGTGCACGACTCAACGGCGGAACCTTCACCATTGGTACCGGTCTTGAAGGAAAAGGAACCAAGATTACCTGGAGCGTTCCCCTGGCTTAGCTCAGTTACGCCAAGCGGCAGCGCGTTGTCCGGCTACCCATGCAGCAACCTGGGTGCGTCGTTGAAGCCCCATCTTCGACAGTAAGGACGTGATGTGGTTCTTCACGGTCTTTTCTGCAACGCCCAGTTTTGCGCCAATTTCGCGGTTCGATAGGCCGTCGCCGATCAACTCCAAGACCTTACGCTCTGAAGGAGTCAGGTCTGCGGTCGGATCATCATGATCTGCTCGCCTGCGAGTCAGTGTTCGCTCATCAAGAAGGATGCGTCCCTGTGCGACTGCCTTAATGACATCGGTAATTTCTGCACCGCGAACGGTCTTGAGCACGTAGGCACGTGCACCCTTTGCAAGGGACTCTGCCAAGGCCTCGTCATCATCAAAAGAAGTCAGGACGATCGGGCGAATCTCGGGATTTGTCTGCCCCAAAGATTCCATGATGTCGATGCCCGTTCCATCGGGAAGCTGGAGGTCCACCAAAATCACATCGGGGCTGACCAATTGAGCACGACGCAAAGCATCTTGAACTGTCCCGGCCTCGGCAACCACTTCAAGATCATCTGCACGATCGACAATCTCTGCAATCCCGCGACGAACAATCTCATGATCATCAACGATCATGACTCGGATCGGGGTCTGCAAAGGGGTGTCGTTTTCAGTCACGTTTTTCTCCTTGTTCATCGACGCGCTTCTCACCGCTGAGGCGGGCAACTGCATCTGCTGCTGCCGCGTTTTCTGCGTGTTTCTTTGAAGTACCAACGCCTTGGCCAACTTGGGTATCCCTCGAGGCAACGAAGGCGTGAGCGGTAAAGACCCTCTGGTGATCTGGGCCTTCGCCCTCAACCTCGTAGGTCACTGCCCCCATATCGTGGTTGAAGGCAAACTCGGTCAGTGTTGTCTTCCAGTCCTGTTCGGCCGCACGTTCGACTGCGTGAACCAGCAAGAAACCTAGATGATGCAAAATAGTTGCACGCGCGCCTTCCATGCCCACGCTCAGATAGGTTGCACCGACCAGGGCCTCGAAAGTATCAGACAAGATCGAGTCTTTATCTCGACCACCGTGAGTACTTTCCCCACGCCCCAAGTAGATATACTCCCCCAGGTCAATGTGCCGAGCTGCCTGCGCTAAGGGCTCTTGAGACACAGTTGCTGCCCGCATCCGCGACAATTCAGATTCGGGGACGTCGCCATGACGGTGATACAGCTCGTCGGCCACGACAATCGAAAGGACAGAGTCACCCAGGAACTCAAGGCGTTCATTATGGGCAATTCCACCGGCTTCATTTGCATACGAACGGTGAATGAGCGCCAGTTCCAATAGATCCTGGCGCACAGGAGTTCCCCATGCTTCAAGCAAGGTATCAGTATTGGGACGCGGGGGTACAGGAAGCTTTGAACGACGAGCCATTAGTTCTCGTCTCGCGCGGTGAGCTGATCAAGAAGACCCGAAAGGCCCGCAAGACGCGGATCGATCACCACATGCTCATGATCTTCGGGAAGATCTTCCCATTTTTCGCCGCATCCTGGGCAAAGCCCCTGACAATCAGGCTTACACAGAGGACGGTCTTCCATCAGCGTCACGATGCCGTCACGCACAATTCCTTCAATGTCGACGGTGTCGCGCGCCGAGATCGTCGGGAAGTCCTCTGCGTCCTCATCTTGCTCATTACGCAGGCGCTGCGCAGCCTTCGGCTCGAAGAAAAGTTCATCAACATCGACCGAATAGTGACGCGTAAGTTCATCAAGACAACGTACGCATTCTCCGTCAATATCAACATCGGTATGCTCACGAACCAGAACTCCGTCGTCAACCGAAGTAATAGTCACGTCGATGGGCAATTCGGTTCCTGGAACCACTCGCATAACCGAGGTTCCCAGGTCGTCAGGGACCTGCCAAGTCAGGTGATATTCGCGCGTCGAACCAGGCGAGCGCGAAAGATCACGAAGAGAAATCTCTAAAGGTTCACTCATGTTCTAAAGTCACATTCGTAATATCGCGGCCATTGCGTTCGGCAATGGCACGCCGGCCGGCATCGGTACGGCGTTGAAGTTCTTGAAGAAGTGCAGATAGTTCTGCGAGTGACGAGGCAGCGTATTCATCGGCACCGGTACGCATCTGCTTTTCCGCTGCACGCGCTTGCGCAACAATCTCTCGCGCGCGCTCCTCAGCCATCTGCTTGATGTTTTCTCCGGATACAAGGCGTTCTGCCTGTGCATTGGCATCGGCAAGAGTGTTCTCCGCATCCGCCTCAGCCTGTTCACGCACACGCTTCGCATCTTCTTCGGCCTTTTCACGGGTCTTCTGGGCGTGTTCCTCGGCCTCGGCGACCAACTGATCGGCCTTTTCGCGGGCCTCGTCGATGGTCGAACGGGCGCGGGCATTAGCCTCGGCAATGGTCGTCTCTGCGGCCGAGTCGGCGCGCACAAGCACTGCGTCCGCGTCGGCGACAACCGCATCTGCGGCCTTGAGGTCATCAGGAAGAGCTTCACGAGCCTGATCGAGGAGATCAAGAAGCTCCGCTCGGTTCACCATTACCGAAGCAGAGAGCGGAACTGCGCGCGCAGCCTCAAGGAGGTCTTCAATTCGGTCCAAAGCCGCAATCACAGTCGAGGGACCGTACACGGTCTGGTCCTCCCACTGCTGCGAGGATTCCGCGTGCTCATCATGGTTTTCAGCCATTGTCTCCTCCAATTGGGTTCTGCGCGTACACTGCTTCTCTATTTTCTCCCCACACGGCCAAAACTGGGGCTGGAACATACCGAGAGACATCCATTCCCCACGCAAAAAGTTCGCGGACAAGGGATGACGACACGTGTCCCAACGCGGGATCGGTGGGGATCCACAGTGTTTCCACTCCCCCGATCTCTCGATTTGTCACGGCCTGAGCCATCTCTGACTCCAAGTCACCGTTTCCACGCACCCCTTTGATCACCAGATCCGCATCATGCGCGCGACAAAAATCAACCAAGGGCGTGTTCATGGGGAGGACTTCTACCTTCGGCAGGTGAGCCAGCCCCGCGCGGGCGCTTTCCACACGGCATCGGATATCACTGGCCGAGGCCTTGGCTGAGTTCACCCCAACTGCAACAATCAGCTGGTCAACAAGACGTGACGCCCGAGTAATAAAGTCCAGATGCCCGACGGTGAGTGGATCAAAGCTTCCCGGAATGACGGCTTTCATGCACTCTCCTTATCAGTTTGTGGAAGTGGGGGCGCAAGAAAAAGAACGCGAGTCTCCCCCCAATCGCGCTGGTCCTCACAGATGAGTCCTTCAGGTAGCTCGATACCTGTCGAGCGAGTTGATCGCTCAACGACAACCGAGGCATCTGGACTCAAATGTGCGCACAGTGCTCTAAGGATCTCGGTGATAGTTGCGCTCTCACACTCATAGGGAGGATCAATAAAAACTAGGTCATATTGGCCGCTCAGCCGTCCAGAAACTGCCGCGAGCGCATCCGCGCCAATAACTATGCTTCCCGGAGCAATCAAGGCGGCATTCTTTTTGAGAGTTCGCAGCGCACCCTGCGAGGAATCAACCAGGGTTAATTGATCTGCACCGCGCGAAAGCGCCTCAAAACCCAGAGCTCCACTTCCCGCATACAGATCAAGAACGCGAGCTCCTTCGATAACGTCCATGTGTTCAAGGCGCGAAAACATTGCCTCACGTACGCGCTCAGATGTTGGGCGTGTCCCTGAAGGCGGGACATGTAGGGTCCGACCTTTCAAAGTGCCGGCAATAATTCGTGTCATGCTTTAAGACTACGTTAGCTGCGTTCCATCCACACCAGCTCTTCGCTGGAAGCGTCATTGAGACTCGCCGCTAATTCCGGATACGAGGCCAAAGAGGGATCTGCTGCAATGAGTTCGCCAGCGCTTTCTCGGGCTTCTTCAATGATCGAACCATCACGGACAACGCTCAGAAAGCGCAGTCTCGATGTTTTCCCTGACTGGGCCGACCCTAGTACGTCACCTTCTCGACGCAAGGCGAGATCTGCCTCGGCAAGGACAAAACCATCGGTTGATGAAGCGAAGGCTTCCAAGCGTTGCGCCGAAGTATCGCTGATGACCGAAGGATGAACAGCCATACAGATGCTTTGCCTCGAGGAGCGTCCCACGCGACCACGGAGCTGATGGAGCTGTGAAAGCCCAAATTGCTGTGCATCCAAGATGATCATCATGGTCGCCTCAGGAACATCGACGCCGACTTCAATGACAGTTGTCGCAACAAGAATTGGAGCCTGCCCGCTGGAGAAAGCTTCCATTGCGGCGCTTTTTTCTTCGCTGCTATCTCTGCCGGTGACGCTCACTGCTTTCACACCCGATAGCGAAGGAACCCCGGCGAGCATCTCCATAGTTGCTGTCACCGATGCGAGAGGGGCTGCGCTTTCTTCAAGCAAGGCATCGGGATGATCGTCTTCATCGATCCGCGGACAGACGACATAAACTCGCCCGCCGCCGTCAATTTCTTCACGTGCCCGTTGCCACATGCGTTCCATCCACACGGCGTTTCCCGCATCGACAACGAAAGTTGTCACGGGTTTTCGCCCCGAGGGCAAGCCTTTCATCACTGTGACATCCAAATCTCCAAAAATCGTCATCGCGACGCTTCGAGGGATTGGAGTAGCAGTCATCACCAGTTGATGGACGAGCAAG
Organism: uncultured Actinomyces sp.; assembly: GCF_963542285.1. Lineage (GTDB taxonomy): Bacteria > Actinomycetota > Actinomycetes > Actinomycetales > Actinomycetaceae > Pauljensenia. The sequence goes on from NZ_CAUTWQ010000003.1 coordinate 48,583, forward strand.
TCATCATTGCGGCTTTCACGAAGAGCATCTCGCTGCTGGACGCCAAAACGATGCTGCTCATCGATCACAGCCAAGGCAAGGTCAGCAAAGAGATTGCGCGCGTAGAGCAAGGCATGCGTCCCGATCACGATGATCGGCATTCCCGAGGCCAATAGACGCTCGATTTCTCTCCTAGCTGGGGCAGGTGTCGAGGAAGTGAGCAGACGCAGATCCACTGGGAAACCCGCAGATTCAAGGGGTTTGAGCAGTGCTCGAATTGAATCTGCATGTTGCCGTGCTAAGACTTCGGTGGGAGCAAGTAGTGCACCTTGATGGCCAGCGGCAATTACCTGTATCAAGGCGGCGCACGCAACCACAGTTTTTCCCGATCCCACATCCCCTTCAAGGAGGCGCTGCATGGGATGCGACGAGGCAATATCAGCACCGATGGCACTGATGGCACTGCGCTGCGACTGCGTCAAAGTAAAAGGAAGTCCGTCAAGGAAGGCTTGAAGCTCCGGAGGATTTTCTGGACAGCTTTGCGCACGCAAAGCATTATTTCCCAGTCGACGTTTTGCCAAGAACGCTTGCAAGACAAAAGCTTCTCTCCAGCGCATGCTACGTCTTGCACGTGCAACGTCCTGATCCGTACTGCCCTGGTGAAGAAGACGTAGGGCATTTCCCAGAGGTTCGATGTCGAAACGCGATCGGATCTGCATAGGAACAGGATCTGGAAGAGCGTCCAGGTCCAAAGAATCCAGCACAACGGCAATTGCTCGTGCAATCACCCACGAGGTGACACCACCCCGTGTGGAATAAATGGGAATGGGACGGTTCGAGCGTTTTTCAATATCGGGGGCCGCCTGTTCGTCATCAACGCCTTCAAACTCGGGATGCACCAATTGCAAATTCCCTCGGTATTCCCCGACTTTTCCAGCAAAAAGAAAACTCTCTCCCGGTTGAAGAAGGCGTTCGTGCACGCTGAGCTTATAGGGACTACTGGCGAAGAAAGTCGCGGTCATTTCCGAGGAACCATCGGTTAGACGAACTTCGAATCGAACCCCTGCGCGCGAACGATTAGGGATCAGCCGAGCACTGACGACTTCGGCCAAAATCGTGACGTCTTCTCCGGGACGCAGAACGTGCATGGGTGTGAGGGCGCCCCAATGGTAGTAGCGACGAGGTGCATCGTAGAGCAGGTCGCCAATGGTCAGGATGCCCGCTTTTTCGAGCTTCTTTGCCAGCTTGGTAGGAAGGCGAAGGTTCAGAGGGGTTTCAAGTGGATTCACGCGAGCGCCTGAAGAAGAGAATGAGTCTGAGGAGCGGCATCAATGACTTCAAGATCCACGCTGGTTGATTCAGGGGTGAAACTATCGAGAAGCTGACGCAGAACCGCAATCAAAGTTGCCGCATCTTCATTTCCAGCAAGTAAGACCCAGCGCGTCGGCGCGTAGGATGCGAGATCTTGAAGGGCACGAGAAACGTCCTCAACCTGCCACTCTGTGTCGATCTCCGTTGTGTGTTGAGCAAGAAGCGCACTGTGGGCGTTTTCGTCGATAAGCGCGCGGAGTTGAGTGGCAACGGTACGTCCTCCAGGTTGAGGCACAAAGAGCGGCGCACAGGTCCGGCTGATTGCCAGTGCTTCTAGTTCATTCGTTGAGGAAGCGATGGAAATATCGAGCTCTTCCTCCCCCATTCTCACATAAGAGGCACTAATCCTTTGAGCAAGAGCAAGGCACTCCCTATCACTGGGAACGATGAGTTCCACCCGAGTCGACGCACAGCGCGCAGGAATAACAAGAGCTTCGAGATCTTCAAGCTGAGGATCGAGAAAAACTTGGGCACCGCTAAGAGCAAGATCTTCAACCATTCCCGCAACCCGAGTGCAGACAACGACTGCGGCACGTTCCACCCTGCGAATGGGCTGACGTTCCAAGAGTCTGATACCTCGGTGTGTCACGCCGTCAGCAAGGGTATCGATTCCAATTGTTTCATCAGGACGTGCATCAGCGACGTGGAAGCGGAGTGTCCGACCGCGTTTGGGATGGACAGATAAAGGTGCGGCGGTATCAATGTGGAAACGCCACTCGCCCAATCCAAAAAGATCGGCATGCCCGGCCCAGGAATAACGTGCTCCCAGGGCGTCGAGCTGGCGGCGCTGAGCATCGACATCATCAAGGGTTCCTTGAAGAATGACATCGACTGTGAAAGCGCGATCAGGCGTCGGCGCATGTGGACGGACCCGAGTGCTTCCATGCCCCGCTAATTCTGCGAGCATTGCAGCAAGAGATTCAAGCATCCCCAGATCATCGCGGCAGGCAGCATCGAGAGCACTGAACATCAACGCAACAACCGCTGCACCGGCGTCGATGGCGGTACCGGAAGATCCCGTGGCCTCGACGAGGCCGAATTGCGCGGCGGCGCAGAACGCGGAGAGTTCTTGGGGGACCTCGGGGAGCTTATCGCCAAGACCTTCAAGTTCTGAACATGCCTCGCGCAGCATCGCATCCGTAGCACTTCCCTGGGCATGTGCAGCCTTCAGAGCGGAAGGTGTCGCCAAGAGCATGCGGCGAAGAACAACCGGACTGATGGCGGCATCATCAAGCGCTGAATGCCAAGAGGAGAAAATCGACACCAGGAGCACGCCGCAATGTCCCAGCGCTCCGCGGATTCCCGACTGGATCGCACAATCAAGGCCCACGGAAAGTGGATCACTGTCGGAAAGTTGTGCACATCCGTGAGCAAGAGTTTGGAAGGTGACACGCGCATTTGTTCCGGTATCGCAGTCCCCCCCACCTACTCCGTCGAGGTCATCGATAAAAGGGGCGAGCTTTGTCATTTCATCAGCCGCTATCTGGAAGCTACGCGCCAAAACTCCAGAATCTAGTGCCACAACTTGTCCTTATAACGATGTCTTAACCTGACGGTGCTGCGATGTGGGATACCTTCCACATTGTTCCGCCTTCAGGCACATGTGTGCCACCTGACACGCATATTTCCCTCTGTGGACTTGGTTATTTGGGGCGAAATCAGTTAAGGTGTCATAGTTGCCTGCGGTGAGCTGTCACCAATGGCCTCTTGATCGTCATGATCAAGACAACTAATCGTGTAAGAAAAACCGAGGAGAACATCGTGGCTGCCGTTTGTGACGTGTGCGGTAAGGGACCCGGCTTCGGCAAGAGCGTGTCGCACTCGCACGTTCGTACCAACCGCCGGTGGAATCCGAACATTCAGCGCGTTCGCGCCCTGGTCGATGGGACGCCCAAGCGCCTGAACGTGTGCACCAAGTGCCTGAAGTCTGATCGAGTCGTTCGCGCTGCCTGATTCAGACATAGATAGGCCGGGCTCGCTTTGCGAGTTCGGCCTTTTCTTTTTCCCTTAAGCACCCTTTAGTCCTATGTGGCATCGAAGCAATCAAAGCAATAAAACTAAGAAAACCACAGGTCAGAACACCTTTACCCCCTAACACCCGCCTCATTCAGGTTATTTTCAGCAAATATCCACCTATTTGGTTGACTCAATATCTGTATCCAACAGAACATTTTATTTTTCCACACGTTATTCTGAATTCACGCATATCCAATTTGCGAAATCTCGCACCTCGATTGGGGAGACCATTGCAGAATAAGGTTCAACTCATCACCTATGCCGATCGTTTCGGTGGCAGCACTATTTCCGCCTTGACCGCCACGCTCCGCCAGCATTTTTCAGGCGTCTACGAAGGCGTTCACATCCTTCCCTTCTTCACCCCTTTCGATGGTGCAGATGCAGGTTTTGACCCAGTTGACCACACAAAGGTCGATCCGCGTCTTGGCTCTTGGGATGACGTAGCCGAGCTCTCAAGAACCCACGAAATCATGGTTGACACCATCGTCAATCACGTTTCATGGGAATCTGAGCAGTTCCAAGACGTCATGAAGAATGGCGAAGACAGCCCCTTCGCCCCAATGTTCCTGACCTTGTCTAGTGTTTTCCCCGAAGGGGTGACCGAAGAAGAACTCGCTGGCATCTATCGTCCTCGCCCAGGTCTTCCCCTCACCCACTACACATGGGGCAACAAGACACGACTCGTCTGGACGACCTTCACCCCACAGCAGGTTGACATCGATACCGATTCTGACCAGGGCTGGGGATACCTGATGTCAATCCTTGACCAGCTGGGAGCAAGCCATGTTTCCTCGATCCGCCTTGATGCCGTTGGATACGGAGCAAAGGAAGCTCGCACATCCTGCTTCATGATCCCGAAGACCTTCCGCTTGATTGAACGCATTAAAGAAGAGGGCGCAAAGCGTGGTCTAGAAACACTGATCGAGGTTCACTCCTACTACAAGAAGCAGATCGACATCGCCAGCAAGGTCGACCGCGTCTATGACTTCGCTCTCCCCCCTCTCTTGCTCCACTCGATTTTCTCGGGCAGCGTCGATGCTCTTGAGCACTGGATCAACGTACGTCCCAACAATGCTGTGACCGTACTGGACACCCACGATGGAATCGGCGTCATCGACATCGGTTCAGACCAGCTGGATCGCTCCCTCAAGGGCTTGGTTGCAGATCCCGACGTCGATCGCCTCGTCGAGACAATCCACGCAAACACCCACGGGGAATCGCGCGAAGCTACCGGTGCCGCGGCCTCGAACCTGGATCTCTACCAGGTCAACTCCACGTATTACTCCGCATTGGGATGCAACGACCAACACTACCTCGCCACGCGAGCAGTTCAGTTCTTCCTTCCCGGGATCCCTCAGGTCTACTACGTGGGTGCTCTCGCGGGCGCAAATGACATGGAGCTACTCAAGCGCACCAACGTCGGTCGCGACATTAACCGTCACTACTACTCGACACAAGAAGTTGAAGAGAACCTAAAGCGCCCGGTTGTTCAGGCCCTCAACGCTCTGTGCGCATTCCGCAATACTCTTCCGGCATTTGACGGCGACTTCTCTTACCAGCGAGATGGTGAAGTACTGACGCTGGCATGGGAAGGCGCAGGCACGAGCACGCGACTCACCTTCACTCCGGCCGCCCCGTCTGAAACCGGTTCCATCGCTTCACTGTCATGGACTGATGCTCAGGGCGAGCACACGACAGACGACCTTCTTGCCCAGCCACCAGTTGCACACGTCTGACTAGCCATAAGGAGCCAAGATGAACAAGGTTTCTAGACAACCAAGAGAAACGCGAATCAACCTCATCCGCCTCAGTGTCGGTTTCACCGTCAGCGCGGTCGCCTGTGCAATCCCCTGGGTCGCTTTGACCTCCGTCATTTTGCCGGCAGTGCTTGAAGACATTAACGCGGCCGGAAAAGAATCAATGCTGGGTACCATCAACGCGGTTGGTTCGGTAGTTGCGCTTCTTGCAAACGTTATTTTCGGAACTCTCTCCGACCTGACGCGTTCGCGTTTCGGTAAGCGCACTCCCTGGATCATCATCGGTGGGCTCATTGCTGGTGGCGCGATGGCACTGCTTGCACTGAACCAAAATTCATTCCCGATGATCCTCCTGCTGTGGTGCACAGCCCAGCTGGGATACAACGTCATGCTTGCGCCCTTTGTGGCAACAATGTCTGACCGCATTCCCGACGAGGTCCGCGGAACGGTTTCGGGCTTCTATGGGGCAGGAATCGCGGCAGGCCAAACCATCGGCAATCTGGTTGGAGCCCGCCTTCTCAAGACGGACAATGGACTGACTCACGGCTGGCTCCTGGGCGCCGCAGTCTTTGCCTCTATCGGTATCATCACCGTGATCATCTGGCCACGCGAAGGAGACAATCGGGGTGAATCTGATGAGAGCTTCTCAGCAAAGCGCATCCTTGAATCCTTCCGCCCGCCGAAGAATGCACCTGATTTCTACTACGCACTTGTTGGCCGCACCTTGATGATGGGCGGCTACTGGATGATCAACACCTATCTGCTCTACATCGCTCAGGACTACATCTTCGCAGGTAATGCCAATGCAACCACGCTAGCAGCGGAGCTCATCGCCTCGATGGCAGTCATTACTCTGGCCGTCTCACTGGTTGCTGCACTGAGCGCTGGACCGATCACTGATTTCATCGGTCGCCGCAAGCTCCCGGTTGCCCTAGCCAGCGTCATGTTTGCGATTGGCTCCGCAATGCCGCTGATCTTCCACTCTGCGCTAGGTATGTACCTCTTTGCGGGGATCGCCGGCCTTGGGTACGGCGTGTACAACGCGATCGATCAGGCGCTCAATGTTTCGGTCCTCCCCAACCCCGACGAGGCCGGGAAAGACCTGGGAATCTTGAACTTGGCAAACACACTCTCGATGGTTGTTGGTTCTTTGATGACCTCTGCAATCGTTGTGATTGTCAAGAACATGACCCATTCATCGACAACGCCGACTTTGGCCTACACGATCGTATTTGTTGTTGCAATCATTATCGTGCTGATTGCCGCATGGCTCATCATGCGCATCAAGAAGGTGAAGTAAGCCTCACACACAATTGCCCGGTGCGTCAGTTGCCTATTGAGCAACCGATGCGCCGGGCTTTTTTATCGAGGTAGTACTGAAGAACTCCTACTCCCCGACGCGCGCGTTCTGCGAGGCAAAGAGGCACATAGCAGCGGCGCTTGCAACATTGAGGGACTCTGCCTGGCCGCTCATCGGGATCATCACCAGAGCATCACATGCGGCCATTTCTTCATCGCTCATTCCCTGAGCTTCATTTCCAAAGACCCAGGCATGTGATTGGACAAGCCAGCCGCGCCCCTCAAGAACTGCCTGAGACATCAGTTCACTCAAACTGTAGGCGCCTTGTGCGCCAGAGGTCCCCAGGATTACGCAATGCTGATCGCGGAGGCACTGACAGGCCTCGTCAAAAGAGGAGAGGGGAACGATAGGAAGGTGGAAAACTGAGCCGGCGGAAGAACGAATAACCTTGGGGTTCGAGGCATCGACGCTCCCCTTCACGGCGATAATCGCACGCGCGCCCATTGCATCAGCGGTGCGCATGATTGTTCCCGCATTGCCAGGGTCCCTGCCCTGAGCAAGAACAACAACGCAGTCTCCTGCATGGATTTCGGGGAGGTCACTCTGAATTGCGCCGCTGCGAGCAACCGCGCAAATTCCTTGGCTATCGCGGCTCAGTACCTCACAGACTTCATCGGTGACCTCATGGACCCAACGACACGCTCTACGAGCATCTTCAATAATGTCGGGGTGCGTCTGAGCGGCTAGTGCCGTGTAATAGATGTCTTCAACGAAAGAGGAACGGTATCGGAGCAGTTCGCGAACTGCCTGGGGTCCCTCAACAAGGATCTTTCCTTGCTTTGAGCGCGCCGAACGCCCGGCCAATGCCGCGACTTTCTTCACGCGATCAGCGCGAGGATTATCGAGGATGGACGGGCGTTCGGAAAAGTTACTCACCAAAAGCTCAGGCCTTGGGCGCGTTCACGTCGGCGGGCAGAGCCTTCTTGGCCACCTCAACAAGAGCGTTGAAGGTGGCGATATCGTTGACGGCCAGCTCGGCGAGCATGCGGCGATCGACCTCAACACCGGCCAGGTTCAGGCCCTGGATGAAACGGTTGTAGGTCATGCCCTGTGCGCGGGAGGCAGCGTTGATGCGCTGGATCCACAGGCGACGGAAATCGCCCTTCTTCGCCTTGCGGTCACGGTAGGAGTACACGAATGAGTGCGTGACCTGTTCCTTGGCCTTACGGTACATGCGCGAACGCTGACCACGGTAGCCGGATGCCTGCTCGAGTACGGTGCGACGCTTCTTCTTGGCGTTAACAGAACGCTTAACACGTGCCATTTTCTAAATCTCCTTGTCGAAGGTGCCGGTCACTTGCCCAGCAGGGTACGGACGCGCTTGACGTCGGCGGTGGCCAGAACCTGGTCCGAGGCCAGACGACGGGTCTTGCGGGAGGACTTGTGCTCGAGGAGGTGGCGTGCACCAGCCTGCTCGCGCATGATCTTGCCCTTTCCGGTGAGGCGGAAACGCTTCTTGGAACCGGAATGCGTCTTATTCTTCGGCATTATTTTGATCCTTCTTCTTCCGGACGGGGTTTAACCCCAACCTTCACTTCTTCTGTGCATCTGCCTCTTGCGAGGCCACACGAGCTTGATCCTTACTGGCGCGTTCTGCGCGCTTACCGCGACGTTCTTCACGTTCAGCTTCGCGACGCTTGCGCTGCTCGTTGACCGCATCGGACTTGCGCTTCGTAGGCGCAAGAACCATGGTCATGTTGCGGCCGTCTTGGCGAGGCATCGATTCGACAGTGGCGAGTTCTCCAACTTCCTCAGCAAGACGCTGCAGGAGTCGGACGCCCGCTTCAGGTCGTGACTGTTCACGACCGCGGAACATAATCATGACCTTGACTTTGTCACCGGCGGAAAGGAAACGCTCAACGTGCCCCTTCTTCACCGAGAAGTCATGGTCATCAATCTTCAGGCGGAAGCGAATCTCCTTGAGCTGCGTGTTCGCCTGATTACGGCGAGCATCGCGAGCCTTTTGGGCCGCTTCATACTTGTATTTTCCGTAGTCCATGAGTTTTGCAACCGGCGGCTTAGCGTCGGGTGCAACCTCAACCAGGTCGAGGCCCGCTTCCTCGGCAAGACGCAGTGCGTCTTCCACGCGGACAACACCAACCTGTTCTCCTCCGGGTCCCACGAGACGTACCTCGGGAACTCGAATCCGCTCATTGATGCGAGGCTCGCTAATGAGTGGCTCCTTCCACAGTCGTATCCGTGACACGAAAAAGGCCTTCGTGCCACTGTGCGCACGAAGGCTTATCCCGGCAACAACATCCGTCCGGATGCTACCGTTTAACCCGATCCCCTGGCTCTACGTGGGCAACCCGAAAACTCGGGCGGGAATCAAGGTGGGAGAAACTCCGCTTGCACGATCGGGGCGAAATCCCCGATTGGTCGCTAATATCTTAGCAAATTCATGCCTCAAGGGCGATATTCGATTGATGGCAATGCGATGGAATGACTCACATCCCCACCCATCGAGGAACCCATTGAATCTGGTCGGTAACGGCGCGCAGCCGAGGAAGAGCACTGAGCCCTTCAATGACACCCTGGACTTTTTCTCGCAGCTCAGAGCGCTTTAGGTCGCCCTCATTCCTACGAACCTCCGCCGCATCAATTTCAAGAATGATGCGACAGATTTCCTGGCCGGCATATTCCACGTGGAGATCGCTCACTGGCGAGAATTCCTGGCTTGCCTGCTCAAGTAGCAGATTCTTAAGGTCTCGATCTTTCCACGCAGGAAGCCAATGATCACCCTGAGCCAAAGCCGCGGTTGCACTTCGAGGAACCACGATATCTGCGCTGTGGGGGTCAAAGACGACGCGCCCTGCGCTTTCAACCAAAGCGACCAGAGCAACTCGCTTGAAAGGAACTCCCATGGGACGCGAACTCGGATCAAAATCCGAAAGTGATGCAGAGGAGCTAAACGCAGCAATTGCTGGGCCCGCGGAGGTTTCAACCACGAGAAACCCAGCTGGATCATGCCCCAACTCGCCCGCATGGACTCCAGTTACTCGAGGATCCTCTTCGACACGGATTGGGACGATCACACGCTCATCCTCAAGAGCATAGACCAGCTCTTCGAGTTGCTGTGCGCTACCCTTAGGGCACTCAAGCGCATGCTGAGTTTTACTCAGCACCTGCCCGTGATCATCTCGGTTGTGCGTAGCCATCGAAAGACGCTGCGCCAAACGGTTCTTCTGTTCTTCGCCAATTGCCTCGGCCATCAACGCTTCCTAAACCACGAGAAGGGACCGCGGCGCCCTCCCTTTCCATCCGCTTGAATAGAATCGGGATAGTCGGAGGGAAGAGTTCGACCAAGCAATAGATCCTCGGTCGCCTGAGGCATTGCCCCCAGCAACAGTCCTGCCGGAATATCATCCTCGCTACTTCCATTAACGTAGCGCTGCGCAGTGATCTGGCCTGACACACCGGGCTCAACACCGTCGCCTTCAACCAGCCAGGACATAATCGCAACGGCACCATACTTCGACAGTCGCGAAATCACCGAGGCAATCCGATCAACTTCCGGTGGCATTGGACGACGTCCTGTCAGAAGCACATTGAGTTCTTCTTCTTGAGTCGTCTGGGTCTGCACTCGCAGCCACACCCCCGTCCACGGCTTCAAACGCACCACGGCCTCGTGAATACCGGAAAGAGCGAGCAGCGAATGGAGGGCTTCGGCGGAAGGGATGGGAGCAAGTACGAGGGCAACGGAGAGCTTGCCCCCCTCAAGGTGAAGCGACTCATCAACGGGGGTATCAAGAGCGTCTCGTGTCGACGATGCATTCTCCCCCGCATCTTGTGGCAGATCCCCCTCGAGATCGGACTCCATGTCTGCGACTAGATCACGAAACTGCGCATCCAGATCCCGATTATTGTCTTCAGACACAAGGGCCTCCACTTCCTGTTGGGTAACAGCGTTATCGTATCGCGACATAGCGGCGTGTGATAATACAAAGCGAGAAACACCCCTCAAGCACAGGAGCGCACATGCCTTCTATCCCCACTATCGAGGTCCGCGGCTCGATCCGACTAGGCCAATTCCTCAAGCGCGCTGGTCTGGTTGAGGATGGTGCAGAGGCGCGCGACTTGATCCAAAGCGGTGACGTGAGTGTCAATGGCGAAGTTGAAACCCGCCGCGGGCACGCCCTAGAAGATGGCGAGATCGTCGAGCTTCGCACGCCACAGGGAGTCTTTGCCGCTCAAGTTCGCGTCATCGACTAGCAGTCGAGGCCAACGCGCCCTCTCGTCGCGCCGGTTCCCTTCTCTAAGTCCACGAGGCCTGCACGAGTGCACGTCTCAGTGAGAGGTCAGTACTCCTTCAGCACCAACAACCGCCTTCACGTGGCTAAAGAATGGCCCCGATTGGGTGACGCGCAGGGATGAATCCAATTCGACAATTGTCACGCGTCCAGGTTCACGCAGGTGCAAACGTACGGGTGAAGAGCCCGGGAAGGTCTCCAGCACTTCCTTCAACTCACGCAAAAGCTCAGGAGTGCAACGCGAGGCAGCCAGTTCCAAGTCAAGGGGAACATTTCCGTCTTCGCGTAGCTCGAGAATGTTCATCGACTGACCATAAATTGACACCTGCTCATCGCGAGTGTTGACACGACCCTCAATCTGAACAACAAGGTCAGGAGCTAGGAAGGTTTGTACTGTCTCATAGGCGCGCGGGAAGAAGAGCACTTCGACCGAACCGCTCAGGTCTTCGATTGTCGCAATTGCCCAGGGATTACCCTGCTTCGTCACTTTGGTTTGAAGCGATGAAACCAAGCCCGCGATTTTGACAGTGCGGTCGACCACGCTCTCATCGCCGCCAACAATCTGCGCAATCTCGACGTCTTGGTGGCGCTCCAAGGCACCTTCAAGCCCGCGCAAAGGATGGTCCGAAACGTAGAGCCCCAGCATCTCGCGTTCTTCGGCGAGCTTTTGACGACGGTCAAACTCAGGAAGATCCGGAATTTCGATTGCCAGAGAAGAACCTGAATCCTCCCCCATGCCCATTCCGCCAAAGAGATCAAACTGTCCGATCGCTTCATTACGCTTAACGTCAATCACCGCATCCACGGCCTCGTCACAGCGCGACAGAAGAGCGCGGCGCGTGTAACCCAGCGAGTCGAAAGCACCTGCGCGCACGAGCGACTGGATCGTTCGCTTATTGCACACCACCTGAGGAACCTTGTCCAAGAAGTCTTGGAAGGTTACGAACTTGCCCTTCTCATGACGCGTCTCGACAATCGCGTCAACGACGTTGGCACCAACATTCTGAATAGCATTCAGACCGAAGCGAATGTCCTTGCCATCAGGAGCAAAGGTGCCCATCGAGGCATTGACATCCGGAGGAAGGACGGTAATTCCCATATGGCGGCACTCCGCCAAGTAGAGCGCGCGCCTGTCCTTATTGTCTTTCGTCGAGGTCAAAAGAGCGGCCATGTACTCGGTGGGATAGTTTGCTTTAAGGTAGGCAGTCCAATACGACACCAAACCGTAGGCTGCAGAGTGGGCCTTGTTGAATGCGTACGCCGAGAAGGGAACAACCACATCCCACAGAGCCTTGATTGATTCTTCGGAATAGCCGTTATCTAGCATGCCCTGCCGGAAGCCCTTGAACTGTTGGTCCAGAACTTCCTTCTTCTTTTTACCCATGGCCTTACGCAAGATATCTGCTTGGCCAAGAGAGTAGCCAGCAAGTTTCTGGGCAATCTGCATGACCTGCTCTTGATAGACAATCAGACCGTAGGTCGTTCCCAGAATGTCCTTCAAAGGCTCCGCAAGTTCGGGGTGGATCGGAGTGATCTCCTGGCGCCCGTTCTTACGCAAAGCATAGTTTGTGTGCGAATTTGCACCCATAGGACCGGGACGATAGAGCGCACCTACAGCGGAGATATCTTCGAAGTTATCCGGTTTCATCAGCTTGAGAAGGTCACGCATACCGCCACCATCAAGCTGGAAAACGCCCAAGGTATCGCCGCGGCCCAACAACTCATATGTCGCCGAATCATCTAGCGGGACATGGTCTAGATCGGGATCCTGCTTGCCATTGAGTTTGATGTTTTCAAGAGCATCAGAAATAACCGTCAGGTTGCGCAGTCCCAAGAAGTCCATCTTGAGAAGCCCAAGACCTTCACAAGTCGGGTAGTCGAATTGGGTGATGATCGCCCCGTCTTGAGGGCGTTTCATGATGGGGATAATGTCCGTCAGCGTATGCGATGACATGATGACCGCACATGCGTGGACGCCCCATTGACGGGTCAGGCCTTCAAGCCCCAGTGCGTACTGAACAACCTCGTGGACATCGGGGTTCTCTTCATAGTACTTACGGAACTCCGCAGCTTCGGCGTAGCGTTTATCCTTCTCGTCGAAAATACCCGCAACCGAGATGTCCTTGCCCATAACCGAAGGAGGCAGTGCTTTCGTCAGCTGCTCCCCCACCTTGAAGTCGCGTCCCAAGATTCGCGCAGAATCTTTCAGGGCCTGCTTGGTCTTAATTCGACCGTAGGTGACCACTTGTGAAATGCGGTCTTCGCCGTACTTTCGTTTAACGTACTCAATGACCTCATCGCGACGACGTTCGTCAAAATCAACGTCAAAGTCGGGCATCGAAATACGCTCAGGGTTCAAGAAGCGTTCGAAGATCAGTCCGTGGTTGAGCGGATTGAGCTCGGTGATCTTCATGGCGTAGGCGACCATGGACCCCGCACCCGAACCACGACCGGGCCCCACGCGGATTCCCTGACTTTTTGCCCAGTTGATGTAGTCGGCAACGGTGAGGAAGTAGCCCGGGAAGCCCATCTTGATGATGACGTCTTCCTCGTATTCAGCCTGCTTGCGGACATCATCCGGAATGCCTTTGGGGAAACGCTCCTGAAGGCCCTTTTCAACTTCTTTAATAAACCACGAGGTCTTATCTTCCCCTTCCGGAACAGGGAAGTCAGGCATGTACGAGGCCCCCTCAGCAGTGGTCCTGAAGTGGACATCGCATCGCTCTGCAATTTCCAGCGTCGAATTGCAGGCTTCTGGCAGTTCCTTCCAGATCGAGCGCATCTCTTCGGAAGAACGAATGTAGTAACCGTCTCCGTCGAACTTAAAGCGATCCGGATCAGAGATTCGAGAACCCGAGTTGATGCACAGCAGTGCGTCCTGAATTCCGCGGTCTTCCTTTTTGACGTAGTGTGCGTCATTTGTAGCGACCAGCGGTGCGTCCATGAGCTTCGCAAGTTCGAGGAGTTGTTTTTGCGTACGCCTCTCGAATTCAATTCCGTGGTCCATAACTTCCACGTAGAAATTCTCGGGTCCAAAAATGTCGCGCAGCTCTGCGGCCTCAGCCACGGCCTCGTCCCACTGGCCCAAACGCATGCGTGTCTGAACTGCACCTGAAGGGCAACCGGTGAAAACGATCAGTCCTTTGTGGAAGCGTTCAAGCAGTTCCTTATCGGCGCGAGGCCACTTACCGAATTGCCCATCGACCGAGGCGTAACTTCCCAAGCGGAAAAGGTTGTGCATTCCCTCTGTTGAGTACGCAAGCAAGGTGAGGTGGTTATACGAACCCGAAGCTGATACGTCGTCAGCTCGCTGCCAAGGCTCACCCCAAGTCACCTTTTGACGATCGAAACGTGAAGTACCTGGAGTGACATAGGCTTCCAAGCCAATGATGGGCTTGATACCGGCCTTTGTCGCAGCATCGTAAAACTCATATGCACCGAAGAGGTAGCCGTGATCGGTCAGGCCAATTGCGGGCTGCCCCAGCCTTGCAGCTTCTGCAACCATCGGCTTGATTCGTGCTGCTCCATCGAGCATCGAGTATTCCGAGTGATTGTGCAGATGCACGAAAGAGTCCGCTGGTGCCATGGTGTCAGTCTAGTGTTTCTTGAGCCAGCACACTGGGCGAAGCATGAAACAAAATGCTTACGCGTGACGCAAAATCTCCAAAGCGTGATTGAGGTCATCCGGGTAAGGGGCTCGCACTGTCACAGGAAGTTGAGTTCGCGGATGCGTAAATCCAAGCTCAACCGCGTGCAGCCACTGACGGTCCAAACCCAACTGTTCTGCTTTCTTGGGATCGGCTCCATAGAAGACATCGCCAACACAGGGATGGCCGATAGCAGCCATATGCACGCGAATCTGGTGAGTACGTCCGGTTTCCAGATGCACATCCACAAGCGCGGCACCCGCCATGAGCTCGAGGGTGTCGTAGTGCGTCACCGCACGCTTCCCCCCGTCTATCACCGCCATACGCCATTCCCGTGAGGGATGGCGTCCAATCGGCGCGTCAATCGTTCCCGAGGCCGGGTCTGGGTGTCCCGCAACCACCGCATGGTAGATCTTGCGTACAGTACGTTCCTTGAAGGCGCGCTTCATCACCGAGTACGCGAGTTCGGACTTGGCAACCATCATTGCGCCCGAGGTTCCTACATCCAGTCGATGAACAATTCCTTGACGTTCAACTGGGCCATGAGTAGTGATTCGATATCCCGCCGCCGCGAGGTTGCCAACAACAGTAGGACCTGTCCAACCCGGACCCGAATGCGCTGCAACACCAACCGGCTTGTTGACGACGACAATATCGTCATCGTCGTAGAGGATATCCATCCCGACTACTGGAGTTACAGGAGTTTCCACTTCAGGGATCGTAATTTCTAAAAGGTCGCTCGCTCCAAGCCTGTCCGATTTAGAGGCGCACCTACCATTAATCGCCACATTCCCATCAAGGATGAGCTCACTACAACGTGAACGCGACAGACCGAGAATACGCGAAAGCGCTGCGTCGACGCGCTCTCCAACCAACGCATCGGGCACGGGCATCAAACGAGTATCGGACATATTCAGCGCACCGAGTGCTTGTTACCGGTAAAGCTTGCAATGAGCAGGATAACGACCGCACAGACAATCCAAATATCTGCAACGTTACCAATGAACCAAGTCCCGTATCCTATGAAGTCGACGACGTGGCCACTTCCCCATCGGGGTTCCTGAATAAAACGATCAATTAAGTTACCAGCCGCACCGCCAAGGAGCAGAGCGCATCCGCTGGCAACCAAGCGCGACTCAACGCGTGGAAGATACATAACAATCGCAGTAACAACAACGCAGGCGATACAGGTGAAGATGATTGTCGTCTGCGAGCCCAAGGAAAAGGCTGCGCCTGGATTCGCAGTGAGCTCCAGCCTAAGGAAGGATCCAAGGAGCGGGCGTTGCTGCCCATCACTCAGATTCCTCAGTGCCCAAAACTTTGAAGCCTGATCCGTTGCCAATGCGATTAAGGCAATGATGTACGCCCAGATGAGCATGCTGCGATTATTTTTCTTCACATAAAGAATTATGACGGTGGCGCCGCGAAGGCGCCACCGTCATAGAGATCTTGATCCGAAATCAGTTCTGAGTTCCAGCGTTCACTTCCTGGAGCAAACCTTCCAGGTGCTCGCGCAGATTTGCACGGTACTCGGACTCGAAGGAACGCAGTTCGTTGATCTTGCCTTCGAGCAGTGCGCGCTCCTGATCCAGCTGAGAAAGAATGTTCTGGTGCTGGTTCTGTGCGTCAGCAATAATTTCGTCACGCTTTGCATTTGCGTCGGAGATGATGCGATCGGCTTCTTCGCGACCGTCGCGGACGTACTCGTCGTGGACGCGCTGTGCCAGTGCAAGCATCGAGGTTGCCGACTCTGCGCTCTCGGGAGTAGCAGCGACTGCAGGGGCAGCAACAGCAGTCTCGGTGACGGAAGGCTCGGATACAACGGGCTCTTCAACGACAGGAGCAGCGGCCTCTTCTGCAGGCTTGTAGCTGGGGGCTTCGCCACCGGACAGCTCAGCGACACGACGCTCAGCAGCCTCAAGCTCTTCGCGCAGGTTCTGGTTCTCAGCCTGGAGAGTATAGATCGTGGAGACAACCTCATCGAGGAAGTCGTCAACCTCGACCTGGTCATATCCTTCACGGAACTTCACGATGTTGAAGGTTTTTTCCAACACATCTTCGGTTGTGAGCAGAGCCATTTGTTTACCTCTCGGTACTTGTTGTGTGACGCTCGTATGCTTGCGTCACCGGATCACCGATGAGGATGACCCGAACTACACACTGGAATAATAGCGGAACTAGCGTCACAATAACACCAATTTCCCCATATTTCACTTATTACTCAGGTGACATGCAACCGCGATAGAACCGAGGTCACTGCCAAACGCAGGAGCTAAAAGCCCAAGCTGCGAACGAAAACCCCAAGGTTTTCAACAATGATCGTGGCCAAGAACAGGATCATAAATCCCAGATCAATGGCAACGTTCCCTCCAAGACGCAGCGGCGGAATAATCCTGCGTAGGAAAGAAAGAGGAGGATCAGTCAGCGCATAGACCAGGTTCGCGATGGGCAGAATGACCCCTGACGGCCGCCACAGTGGAGAGAAGAAGCGAATCCAATCAAAAATCATGCGCGCGATCAACACGAGCATGTACAGACCCGCAAGAAGAGCAATCGCTCCCCCCAACCACTGGGAGATCATGATCAGCGCCCGAAGAGCGAAGTCGCCGAACGGTTCGAGCCGGTCACGTCGCCGGTTACCTCAACGCTGTGAGGCGAAAGAAGGAAAACACGATCGGTGACGCGTTCAAATACGCCTTGAAGCCCATAGGTCAAGCCGACAGCGAAGTCAATGAAACGCTGTGCATCCTTATCTGAGACCTCAGAAAGATTCATGATGACGGGAACACCATCACGGTAGGGCTCGGCAATTGCCGGCGCATCGTTGTAGTTCAGCGGACGCACGGTGACGATACGCGAAAGATCCGCCTGCTGAACGCTGCGGCGTTCCTCGCGGTGAATGGGCGTGACATTCGACGCGGGGGTAATGCGAGCCACTTCTGTCTCCTCAACTTCTTCGGGAAGGAAGTCCAAGGTGCTCTCATCGACCTCTTCCGGGGTGTACCAACCCATGAATTGGCGTGCTTTTGCTCCGAAGCCTGACATCATGCTCTCCTCTACGTAATGGGACCTGAGCACAAGGTAATGCTCCGGAGCGATTCACACGGTTAAGACTGTCGGCATGTCGCAATTACTGATGCGAAACGCCCACAGCCTGGGTCTCGACGAAAGGAATGATATAAGGGATTTTCCAGAGTGCATTCATTGATCCACGAGGCCGTGATCCCGCGCTCCGCAGCCCATGCCAATGCCGCACCGGGAAGATCTAGGGCATCACTCCCCCACGATGTGCGCGAGACTATCGCGGGAGCAATAAGCGCGCTCTGATCTTTCATTGAAGTCGGGACTTCGTAGCACCGGCCGCAGATAGACGGCCCAATAAGCATCTGAATATCGGCGGTGTCCACACCAAAAGAAGCAAAAACCTCACATGTTCGGTCGAGAATCCCTCCGAGGAATCCCACACGTCCAGCGTGAACTGCGCCGATGACTCCGTTTCCACTACTCAGCAAGATCGGCATACAGTCTGCCGTCATCACGGCTAAGGCTGGAGCTTGCTCCCACTGACGTGCGTCGATCACGACACCATCGCAGTCAAGGGGGCCTATTTCCCCTTGATACTCCCGTGACGAAAGAGAGGCACCCGCAGGGGTAAGCGCTTCAACATTCACCGAATGCGTCTGATTCATCCAAACAATTGGATGACCAATTAGGGCAGAAAGCTCACGACGACGCTCATGCACAAGATCCGCGCTATCGCCAACGTGCGTCCCAAAGTTGTCCCGATATGGGTCAGTGCCCGCGCCGACTTCAGTGAAGTAAACGCGGGCACCGTGCAGGTCAGTGTGCTTCATCAGCGCAGGAAATCAGGAATATCCAAGACGTCCGAAGGCTGTTCCTCTTCGAAGACACGAGGTACTTCGAGGGAAGGAACTTCCTTCGACGACTCTTCTTCGCTCTGGCGGGCAATCGGAATCTGGTTGGTGCGCGTTGGCAATTCAGGATCCGCGCGGTGAGCTGCGGTGTGAGCCGAGGCCACCTCCCCGATGCGGCGCTGAGGAGCTGCTGGAGCTTCGGTCTTTTCCTGACGAGCGTGGACCGGTCGAGGAGCCACGACGGGCTCATTTACCGGAGAAGATTGGGATGCCACCTCGTCAAATCCCGCCGCGATGACGGTCACGCGAATTTCGTCGCCAAGGGAGTCATCGATGACAGAACCGAAGATGATATTTGCCTCGGGATGCGCGGCCTCGCGAACCAAGAGCGAAGACTGGTAGATCTCCTGCAAGCCCAGGTCGGAACCACCCTGGAAGAACATGAGGACGCCGTGTGCACCATCGATCGAAGCTTCAAGAAGCGGCGAGGAAATGGCGGACTCGACTGCCCGCAGAGCGCGATCTTCACCGGTTGCCGAGCCAATACCCATGAGGGCGGAACCCGCGTCCTTCATGACGGACTTCACATCGTTGAAGTCCACGTTGATCAGACCGGGGGTGGTGATCAGTTCAGTAATACCTTGAACGCCAGAAAGCAGAACCTGATCGGCGGCACGGAAAGCTTCGAGTACCGAGATATTGGCATCTGAGATCTGAAGCAGACGATCGTTCGGAATGACGATCAGGGTGTCGACCTCTTCGCGGAGCTTCTCAACACCAGCATCAGCCTGGGATGCGCGGCGGTTTCCTTCAAAAGAGAATGGGCGGGTGACAACACCGACGGTCAGGGCACCTGCAGTGCGCGCAATCTTCGCAACAACGGGAGCAGCACCGGTTCCGGTACCACCACCTTCACCTGCGGTCACGAAGACCATATCCGCGCCTTCAAGGGCCTCGGTAATTTCGTCAATATGGTCTTCAGCTGCCTGTCGTCCCACTGCGGGGTCTGCTCCGGCGCCGAGGCCATGGGTAAGGTCACGACCAATGTCCAACTTCGTCTCTGCATCGGACATCAGCAAAGCTTGCGCGTCGGTGTTCACAGCAATGAACTCAACGCCTTTCAAGCCAACTTCAATCATTCGATTGACGGCGTTAACACCGCCGCCACCAACTCCGACGACTTTGATAACCGCCAGATGATTCTGCGGTGCGACCATAACCTTGCCCTCTTTCTGCGCACCAACCTTAAACCTCAAGTAGAAGGTTGATGTTTGACCTGCGTGTAGACGGGAAGAAGGTAGGGGCAAGACCCGAATTCTTCAAGACAATTCGCGGGCGTGTCGCTTCTCTAAGTTAAGAAGTGACAGGATGCACGGGCGAGGACACATCATAGGTCCGCGCCTGACGCTGCGAAATCAAAACAGCCGCCACTTTTGCCTTGAGATCGTTGTCCTTCGCTACTCCCCAATTGAGCGTTCGAGAATTTGTCAAGGTCATGGAGACAGTTTGGCCATCGTGAGTGATCATCGTGATATTCGAGCGCAGATCATCCCCCATCGCTGTCCAAATCGCCGCGACATCAGCTGCAGCTTGTGAGCGGTGATCACCGTCGGGAAGGGTCGTTGGGGCCATTCCCTCGGGAGCCGTCGAGGCAGAAGAAACCTCTACGCCCTGATCGTCGACCAAAGCCCACGAAGTCCCCTCTTTCACCGCCAAAATCGCTTGCCGGGGACGGACCTGAACGGTTAATCCGCGCGGCCAGGAACGCTGGGCATGAGCCTCACGAACCAAACGCACCTTCGCGATTTGCTCGTCGATCGCAGAAGTCTTAAGGCGCGGAAGCGGAACAGAGGCAAAAGGTTCGATCGCGGCACGTACCTCGTTTTGAGTAGTCGTATCATCACCAAGTCCCTCGATCGATACCTTTGACATATCGAGGGCAAAAAGAGGCGAGAAGAAGACTCCCCACACCAAAGCACACACGACAATGACCGCGCCACAGACGGAGGCAAGTCGCGTAAGGAGAAGACGTCGATGCGCATGCGTGCGTTCACGACGCCTCTCATTCAAATCAGCCGTTGCGCTCTCATCGCTAGACCCCAAAATCGCAGCCGCATCCGATTGCCCCAGTGGGCGGTTGAGCAGTTCTCCACTACTGGGTGGCTGTGCACTTGCCTCACGCCTCGCGCGACGCAACTCGCGGTTCCGCTTCCTACGCGCAGCGCGTTCTGTCTCTTCCTTCTCCTCGGCCGACGAGGCCTGAGCCGAAGAGAGCGCAGGGCGATCCGAAATCGAAACCTCGGGAGAAGAAGCGACGGTATCGGAAGAGGAAGCTTGCCCGGATGCTTCCTCGGGCGCGGCAAAGCCCTCCGGGGACTCAGACGAGGCCTCAGATACAGAAGAAAAACGAGAACGACGGGGACGCGGGGGCTGCTTCACTGGCCACTCCCCTGTTCCACACGCTCCCACTCATCCAAAACATCACTACCGGCCTGTGTAATTGAGCCAGCACCCATAGTAACTAAGATTCCGTCCTCGCCGAGCTCGCGGGCAGCCATACGCGCAGCCTCATACATATCTGGAACGTAGTGTGCTCGAGAGAGATGCGAAGTAATGAGCTGCGAAGTCACGCCGGGCACCGGATCCTCACGCGCGCCATAAATATCGCAGACGTAGACGTAATCCGCATGTGAAAGCGCTTGAGCGAAGCGCTCGGCGAAAGCCTGAGTACGCGAATACAGGTGCGGTTGGAAAACCACGCTTACTTCCCCATCACCAGCCGCAGTACGAGCCTGCTGCAATGCTGCAGCGACCTCGGTGGGATGGTGTGCATAGTCATCAAACAGCCGACGAGTGCCAACTTGTCCCTTGAACTCGAAGCGCCGAGAAGTTCCAGCGAATGCAGCCAGAGAGTGAGCCATAGTCTGCGCGTCGGTTCCCAGGCGAACGCCTGCAATCCACGCCGCACAGGCATTAAGAAGATTGTGAATCCCAGGAACTGCCAGATGAATTTCGGCCTTCACATCACTCCAGGCCACCAGCGCCGAAGCGGTATGGCCATCAGTATGAGCCTCTTCGATGATGACATCTGCGCTTCCGCCCAAGTCTGCGCTCTCATGACCGGAGCGCGCATAGGTCACGGTATCGATGCCCTGAGTTCGAGCATATCGGGCCAAACGGGCACTTCCACCATCTTCACCGCAGCACACCAAGGTTCCGCCCGGGCGCAGACAGCCAACAAAATCAACGAAAACCTGCTCAAAAGCTTCGCGCGACCCATAGCGATCCAAGTGATCAGGTTCAACATTGGTGACAATCTCGATCCACGGAGTGTAGTTGAGGAAGGAGCCATCGGATTCATCGGCTTCGGCAACGAAAACATCACCGCTGCCCAAGTACGCACCCGAACCCAGCTGAGGAATCACCGCGCCTACCGCAATCGACGGATCCTCACCGGAATCACGAAGGGCCATCGAAAGCATCGCTGAAGTCGTCGTCTTCCCGTGTGCTCCCGCAACTGCCACGAAACGCATACCGCTTGCAGCCAGAGCCAGAGCCTGGGAACGGTGAATGACGCTTTGTCCACGTCGACGGGCCTCGGCCAGCTCCGGGTTACTCTCACGCACTGCGGTGGACACAACAACTACCGCGTCAGCGGGAACATGGGCAGCATCATGACCGACAAAAACTTCAATTCCTGCATGACGGAGGTGATCAAGAATGGGAGATTCCTTCTGGTCAGAACCCGAAACTTCAAGACCGCGATCCTTGAGAAGCTCAGCAACCACTGACATTCCAGCGCCGCCGATACCGATGAGATGGAAGCGATGGGTTGTGCTCACTTCTGTTCCTTCTTCTGAAGAGTCGATTCAATAAGGTCAGCAAGTTGTTGAGCGCCGTCGGGGCGCGCAAGCGCGCGGGAAGCGATGGCCATTTCAGAAAGCTTTTCGCTTCCCAACAGCGGGAAGATCATGCCTCGAACGTAATCGGCGGTCAGGTCGTGGTCAGCAACAAGAATCGCACCACCCTGCGCAACATGATCCGCGGCATTCAGCTTCTGTTCTCCATTACCAATGGGCAGTGGAACATACACGCAAGGCAGTCCGAGTGCGGTCATTTCGGCAACCGTACCCGCACCCGAGCGACACACGACCAAATCAGCAACGGCAAGTGCATCTTCCATTGTTGAGAGGTAGTCAATGACATGCCAACGGTCAGCAACACCTGCTGCCTTCACCGCATCGCGAACCTCTTGGTCCTTCCCCCTGCCGGTGAGGTGAACGACCTGCACCCCGTCGGGTAGCTCAGCAGCGACTTTCACCATCGCACGGTTCACATTGAGAGCCCCCAAGGAGCCACCCGTGATCAGCAGAGTCTGCATATCGGGGTCGACCCCCAATTTCGAGGCCGCCAAGCGGCGCGCAGATTCACGTCCTTCTTCGGTGGTACGGGCGGCAGCAAGAGCCTGGATGGCGGGACGCAGAGGAAGGCCCGTCACCACAGTTACTCCGTGCTGCGCTTTTAGAGGAGTCGAGGGGAAAGTCAATCCCAAGGCCGATGCCCAGCGCGCACCTACTCGGTTGGCAAGTCCGGGACGGGCGTTCTGCTCATGGATGATGATCGGAAGGCTCATCTTTCGTGCGGCAAGGTAGGCGGGAGTAGAAACATATCCGCCGAAACCAACGAGCGCATCTGCGCCGCTCAGGGCTGAGCGGCACTGCGCGATCGCACGCTTCATGCGTTCCGGGAGCGAGAAGAACTGTAGAGAAGGTTTACGTGGCAGCGGAACACGCTCAATAGTCACCAACTCGACACCCGCAGCGGGAACCAGCGTTGTTTCCAGACCTTGAGAGGTTCCAAGAGCAACGACGTCATAACCGCGTGAACGAAGTTCCAGTGCGGTCGACAGTAAGGGGTTCACATGCCCAGCGGTGCCGCCACCTGCAAGAACAATTTTCTTTGTCATCGTGTTCCTTCCGTAGATCCAGCACTAGCCTTTCCTGCGCGGCGGCGTCGACGCGAAAGACGTGGGTCGCGCGAGGAACCCGCCGAAAATTTCAGGCCCATAGTCATACCCGCGTTCTCACGCGCGCAAGCAGCAACCAATGCAATAGCCGAAATCGTGAAGAGATAGGACGAACCGCCATAAGACACCAGCGGCAGAGGCACACCAATAACCGGACCAAGCCCCGTCACAGAAGCGATATTAATAATCGCTTGAGTGCCGATCCAAGCAGCGACGCCACCACTGACAATTGTTGCGAAGAACGAATTAGTTGAGTGGATGAGCCGTACCATCCCCCAAATCATCAAACAGATGCACGCAACAACGGTCAGTGTCCCCAAGAGGCCGAATTCTTCTCCAATAATTGCCAAGATAAAGTCTGTATGCGCGGCCTGGAGATAGTTCCATTTTTCTCGAGATGCGCCAGGACCAAGGCCAGTTAGCCCTCCCGAGCCAAGTGCCCACAGCGCGTGATCAATCTGCTCGGGGGCCGAAAGGTTACGCGCGGGGCGGTTCCACGGAAGAACTGCAAGAATTCGCTTCAGGCGCGTGGGGTTTTGGAAAACTAAGAAGACGACAACCGGAATCGCGGAAAGAAAAATAACTGCAAACCACTTGCGCGGAAGCCGTGAAACCCAGATGGCGCCGAATGCACCCGCAGCCATGACCATCGCGGTGCCCATGTCCTTACCGAGCATGACGTCAACAAGAGCAACGAGAATAGGGAGCCCTACCGTGACTGCCATCTGTCGCCAGTCATTGCGGCGAGCACCTTCCCGTGACAGTGAGCGTCCCAAGGCAACGATCAACGCCAGTTTGAGAAACTCCGAGGGCTGGAATGTTCCAAGTCCGGGAAGCGACACCCAGTTAGTGTTTCCGCCCTGCGATGCCGCCAGTGGTGTCATGACTAGCGCCTGAAAAAACAGGGCTGCGAGATAAATGGCCGGTGCAAGGCGGTACCAGACTGCCGAGGGGATCCTTTGGATAAAAATCGCTGCAAGCAGGAAGGAGACGCCAATAATGAGCAGCTGACGCAAGAATGCAGCGTAGGGACTGCCACCACTGGCGATAGTTGTCACGGCAGAAGCTGAAAACCCCATCACCAAACCGAAAACGGTCAAAATGAGCGCGGGAATAACGATCAGATAGTAGGTGGCGACAGGCGAATACACCCGATCTCCACGTTCTTTCGACGCAAATTCGAAACGCGGGATATGCAGGCGCTCCAGTAGGGAGCTCATTGCGCCGCCCAATTCGCTTCAAGACGTTTCACCGCATCGCGGAAGACATCCCCGCGTTGCGCATAGGAACGGAACTGATCCCAGGATGCACACGCCGGGGCGAGCACAACAGTATCTCCCGGGCGGGACAGAGCCACGGCCTCGTTAACGACAGAGAACATCCAATCCTCATGTCCGTCGACCTCAACGAAGGGAACTTGAGGTGCACGCTGGTGCAGCGCGTTCACAATCGCACTGCGATCCTTGCCAATGACAACAACACCTCGCAAAAGCGGAGCAACGCGGGCAACCAGGTCGCCAAACTCTTGGCCCTTCGTATCTCCTCCTGCAATCCAAACCGCAGTGCCAGGAGTAAGTCCAGACAGCGAAGCGACAGCCGCATGGGCATTTGTCGCCTTAGAGTCGTCAATCCAAGTGACATCGGCTGCATGTGAAATTACTGCACGCCGGTGATGAGCAGGGGTAAAGCTTCGAAGGCCTTCCGCAACCGCTTTAGGCGAAACCCCAAAGGCACGCGCAAGACCGGCTGCAGCAGTTGCATCCATACGCGCAGCATCCGTAACACCGTCGTGGTAGGCAACGCGAAGGTCATCAACTTCAGCTAAAAATTGAGCCTGCATATGGCGTTTCTCAACAAAGGCACGTTCAACGAGCGCATCCTCAACCCAACCGACCTGAGAAATTGAGGGGATCCCCAAGGTCAATCCAATTGCCCGAGCTCCCTCGACGACATCGGCCTCGGCAACCATGTTTTCCACGGTGATATCGGATGCGGGATAGAAACAGGCTTTTTGAGTCAGGTGATAAACCTTCGCTTTATCTGCTGCATAGGCCTGTGCACTGCCATGCCAATCAAGATGATCGGCATCGACATTCAGACACACAGAAGCCAACGGAGAAACAGTCGATACAGTGTGCAGCTGGAAGGAGGAGAGCTCGACAGCGAAGACCGTTGCATCGGTGTCAATAGCTTCACAAATGGGAAGGCCGATATTACCTACTTCGACGGCATTTTCACCTGCTGCTCGCAGCATCGCTCCCAGCATGCCAACCGTCGTGGTCTTGCCGTTGGTTCCAGTAACGCATAGCCATGCACGGCCTGCGTGCTCGGAATCTTCTTGAAGACGCCAAGCCAGTTCGACCTCGCCAATCAGCTCAATACCGGCAGTTGCGGCCGCTGGAAAAATGGGATGGTGAGCGGGGATTCCCGGAGAGACAACAATGCAATCGGGCTTCCAATCAATGGCCGCCCGAGCGAGCGCATCGGAATCAGCTTCGCTGACAAACTCGATGTTCGCGTCGTTTTCAGACTGGTCATCCTCGCGGGCTCTCCCGTCAAAGGCGCACAGCTGCGCACCGCGTTTTACAAGTGCGTGTGCTGATGCCTTCCCAGACACTCCCCAACCGAGGATTGCAAAGCGGCCCTGCCAATTCACAGTCGTGACACCCATTCCGCGTAAAAGAGACCGGCTCCCATCACAGCGAAAAGCGCTGCGATGAGCCAGAAGCGAATAACGATGGTGATTTCTTTCCAGCCCTTGAGCTCAAAGTGGTGGTGCAAAGGAGCCATTCTGAAAACACGCTTGTGCGTGAGTTTGAAGACGCCGATCTGGATGACATCCGAAAGAGTCGTAATGACGTAGAGCCCGCCAATCAAAATTGCAAGGAACTCAGTGTCGGTCAGGATTGAAACACCTGCGACTGCGGCACCAATGGCTTGGGAGCCGGTGTCGCCCATGAAGATCTGGGCAGGCGAAGCATTCCACCACAGGAAACCTGCCAGGGCACCAACCAAAGAGGAGCAGAAAATTGCGATGGAAAGAGGATCTCGGGTGTCGTAGCACGCAGCAACATTAATCGTGTCCCCCCAGCAGGACTGAAGCAGCTGGAAGTACGAAATGAAGGTGTAGGCGACGAAAACAAAAATACCTGCACCGGCGGCCAAGCCATCCAAACCATCGGTCAAGTTCACTGCGTTGGACCAGGCGGAAACGATGAAATTCACCCACAAGACAATAAGAATGACGGCCACAATAATCCCCCACTGGATAAAGGTCAATCCGAGGGGACGAGCAAGAGAAATATCAAAGATGCCCGGAGTGCGACCGTGAACATTCGGAATCGTCAAAATACCCCACGTGAACAGCGAGGCAACAGCAACTTGCCCAACGATCTTTGCCCATGCATGCAGGCCAAGCGAACGCTGATGCATGATTTTTAGTGCGTCATCAAGCAGTCCGATGAACCCGATTCCCACGAACAGGAATACCAGCAGGATTCCCGACCATGAGGGAAGCCCACCGTTAATCAGGGTTCCGATAAACCACGCAACGACAGTGGCGAGAATGATAACAACGCCGCCCATTGTCGGGGTGCCACGCTTCGTCATATGCGACGTGGGGCCGTCTTGTCGAATGAACTGTCCGAAATGGTTGTGTACCAAGTAACGGATGAACAGCGGGGTGAGCGAAATTGAGAGGACTAGACCAACTGCAAAGGCAATAATGAGTCCAATCATAAAGTGCCCTCCTCCACTAGGTGATCGGCGACTTTCCAGGCACCGGAGCCATTCGAGCCCTTGATGAACACAACAGAATTATCTTCCAGTATGCCGTCTAATGCACTAAGTACCTCGTCAACATTCCGCAGGTGACGGTGAGTGTGGTCCTCGCCTCGCTCAGTGAAGTAGTACTGCGAGTCTTCCCCCAGCGCAAGAACACAATCAGCCCCCGCTTCATCAAAGAAACGCGCAACCTGTTCATGGGTACTTTGCGAGGCTTCACCAAGTTCAAGCATTCCGCCGGCAACGACGACCAACTGCCTGCCCGCCGCCAAATCTCCAGCGGCTTTACATCCCGCGCGGAAAGAATCGAGGTTTGCATTGTACGAATCATCGATAAGAGTCACTTTCTTACCCTTGAGGGTAAGTTCATGGATACTCATTCGATGTGGGCTGGCTGGCCTGCGACCTTCAACAGCGGCGCAGGCTTGATCAAGATCAATTCCGAGCGTCCATGCTCCGGTAATTGCAGCAAGCGCATTGGCAACATGGTGAATACCAACAAGCCCGAGGTGCACAGGGAGCACTCGCCCATCGAGGTGGAGTTCGAAAGAAGCCTTCCCCTGTTCATCCAAGGAAATCGCGTGGGCGCTGCTATCTGCCTGACTATTTCCCGAGGCCGAGAAGGTGACCACTCGCCCGGGCGCATGAGCGGCCATCTCCATGACGTGCGGGTCGTCAAAGTTCAAGATCGAGGTTCCCGATGGTACGAGCCCCTGAATCAGCTCGGCCTTGGCATCGCGTACGCCTTCAACAGAGCCGAAGCCCCCGAGGTGCGCATGCCCAACCATCAGTTCGATTCCGGCGTCAGGTGGGGCAATTCGCGTGAGATAGGCGATGTGTCCAGGTCCGGAGGCTCCCATTTCCAGAACAAGGTGGCGGGTCGACTCATCGGCACGCAGAACCGTGAGAGGAAGTCCGACCTCATTATTAAAAGACAGCTGAGGAGCAACGGTCGGGGCATCGGCGCTCATGATCGCCGCAAGAAGGTCCTTGGTCGTTGTTTTTCCCACCGAACCGGTCATTGCGATCACGTCCAATTTCTGGTGCGAACGCAAATCTGAAAGGTAGGCCCGAGCCAATTCGCCCAGCGCGATCGTCGAATCCTCGACAATGATCTGCGTCAAAGGCGAGTCACACGGGTGTTCAACGATTGCCGCCACCGCGCCATTGCGCTCAGCTGCACCCAGATAGTCATGGCCATCGCTATTTTCCCCACGCCGGGCAACAAAGAGAGAGCCTTGACGAATTTCGCGTGAATCCGTTTCAACTGTCCCGGTGACCTCGACGTCGTTTCCGTGGAGCTGTGCGCTCAATGCCTGAGCGATCCAGCGACTGGACCTATGCATTCCTCTCCTTAGGGTCTACCCAACGATCTGGACACTAGCCTACTAGGGTGTCGTGGGATACAGCTGGGCACTTTCTGTAGACGCGGGGATCCCCAGGTTGCGAACGGCCTCGGTCGTGACTTCACTCCACAGAGGTGCGGCCGCATCAGAGGACAAACCAGCAACACGCGGATTGTAGAGGACGACCGAAATGGCCAAGCGCGGCGATTCTGCGGGGACCAAACCAGCAGTGTTCGAAACGACCGCATCCGCACCATTGACTTTAATATCAGCAGTACCTGTCTTGACTGCGACGCGGTAGCCTTCGACCTTTGCTAACTGACCGGTACCCTGCTCATCCGTAACGACGGATTCCATCATGGTGATGAGTTCTTTTGAACGATCCGCGGACATCACTTGCTTAGGTTGCGGTGAGACAGTCTTCTCGGTTCGCCCCTCTGAATCAGTTGTCGAATCGATAATTCGCGGCGCAATCATGACCCCGCGGTTTCCGATCGCTTGGATGAACTGATTCTGCTGGATTGCTGTGATTGCGTAGGACTGACCGAACATCATGGCGTAGCGATCACGCCCTTGAATGGCATCAAAATCGCGCATAATGCCCTGAGATTCACCAGGCAATTCAATTCCAGTGAGCTGGTTCAGGCCCATCCTCGTCATGAAGTCGTAGCGATCACGGTCGCCCACTTGCTCGCCCACTTCGATGGTTCCAACGTTCGACGATTGGGTAAGAATTCCCGTGGTCGTCATCATTTCGGTCCCGTGTTCATGGTAATCCGAAATCGGACCTCCCGCGTCTGCGGGGCTAATGCTGTAGGGAACGGAGTATACGGTCGTAGGAGTGGTCGTTCCCTTTTCTAGGGCCGAGGCCATCGTGAGGAGTTTACCCACCGAGCCAGGTTCGTAGGGCGCTTGGACTCCCATTACGGATTGAGGCTTTGAGGGGTCCGGTGTCGTAGACCCAGAGTCTGCAAGAACTAAGATTCGACCAGTCGAGACATCGGAAATCACGACGACACCCCAGTCCGCATTGTGCTTACGAACACGAGCATCCAGAGCGTCTTGAACCAAGTGCTGAAGATCTGCATGGAGGGTTGTACGGACCGATCCGCCGTCTTGAGGTTCCTTGGTGATCTTCTTCCCACCGGGCATCACAGCACCGTTGGGAGAGATCTCGTAGGCCTCTTCTCCAGAGGTTCCCTGCAAGAAATTATTGAAATAGGCCTCCAGGCCTGAGACACCGTCTCCTTCAGCATTGACGGCACCCACGATCGGACCCGCTGTATTGCCATTGGGATAGGTCCGGTCAAAGACCGCTTCCCATTCAATACCGGTAATGTCGAGCTTGCGGATTTCGCGATAGGTAACAGCATCGACATTCTTTTTCAGATAGACATAGGTCGAATCCCCGAGCATCATGCCGCCCAGTTCCGCTTGGCTGATACCGAGGAGAGGAGAGAGCTGTTTCGCGGCCTCAGCCGGACCACGGCCGACAACATTTCCGTTGTCATCTTTATGCTCGTAGGTCGTAATCGCTTTCTGATTCACCGCAATGTGGTAGGCCTGAACCGAATCGGCCAGAACAACACCATTAACGTCAAGAATTTCCCCACGTTTTGCGCCAATTTCACTGACGGCTGTACGCACTCGTTCACCCTCGGAGGCGAGGGTTGAGCTTTGGAATACCTGAATAACGATGAGCTGGAGAACACAGAACGCAAATCCCAAGAACAGAAACCCAGACATCCAATTCGCGCGATGAGGCGAAGTGTCTGGCGCCTTGAAAATGCGTTGTAACCAGCTCATCGCGCGGCTACCCCACCCTCAACTTGGCCATCGGCCAAACGGATTGTTCCCAGCTTTCCAGCGTGCACCATTCCCTGTGCCTTCGCTGCCTTTTCAAGCTCGACGGGAGAAGCCTTCTCCTGAAGCTGCGTCTGCAGGGTCCACGATTGCGCTTCCAACTCGTTGAGCTGGATCTGGTATTCGCGAATCTGGTAGGAGGTCTGAGCCATGTGCGTGTTGATCAGCATCGGGACAACAATGGCAATAGCAATCATCACCAAGGCAATAAAGGTCATCAGGATGACCGAGCGACGAGGCTGGTCAGAGTTCACCACTGTGAGCAGTGGGCGTACATCTTCACGTACGTATGCCGGACGAGAGGTCGCGCGTGCGCGCGCGGTGGCTCCGCTCATGGTCGTTCCTTCCAGGGGCGTATCATCTGTGCGCCGCGCAGCCGCACAGAAGCGGAGCGCGGATTATGGGATTTTTCTGTGTCATCAGCCAGCTGTGCGCCACGTGTCAGTAGACGCAAGCGGGCTTGAAGTTCTTCTGGGATCATGGGCACACCAGCAGGGGCCTGATCAGTGGCGCCGCGACGGAAGATGTCCTTCACCAGACGATCTTCAAGGGAGTGGTACGACTCGATAACGATTCGACCGCCAACGCGCAGGTGCGCAAGAGCTGCGGGAAGCGCGGCTTCGAGAATGGTCAGTTCGTCGTTGACCGCAATACGCAACGCTTGGAAGGTGCGCTTTGCGGGGTTGCCCCCCGTGCGACGTGCCGGTGCGGGGATACAATCGCGAACGATCTGAGCCAGCTGCGAAGTACGGGTTAGAGGCTCGCTCTCTCGGGTTGCGACGATACGTCCAGCGATCTTCGAGGCGAACTTTTCTTCCCCGTAGACGCGAAGAATCCGCGTAATTTCCTCTTTCGAGGCCGAGGCCAAAAGTTGCACTGCACTGATGCCCGTCTGGGGGTTCATTCGCATATCAAGCGGGGCATCATGCGAGTAAGAGAAACCTCGGTCCTCTTGGTCCAATTGGAGCGAAGATACACCCAGATCCATGAGGATCCCA
This sequence comes from uncultured Actinomyces sp., assembly GCF_963542285.1. Classification (GTDB taxonomy): domain Bacteria; phylum Actinomycetota; class Actinomycetes; order Actinomycetales; family Actinomycetaceae; genus Pauljensenia. Next base: position 79,854 of record NZ_CAUTWQ010000003.1, read on the forward strand.
TCGACCATTCCAGAGGGGGCTTGCGCAGCAACCTCATCCATCTTGTCGTAAGTGGTGTGGAAGGCACGGAAACGCGGGCCAAAAGCCTCAAGGCGCTTCGATGCGAGGGCGATCGCCGAAGGATCTCGGTCGATACCGAAAACGGTGAGCTCGGGGAAACGTGTGAGTGCTGCTTCCGTGTGTCCACCCATTCCGAGAGTCGCATCGATGAGAACAGCACCGGGAGCATCAATTGCAGGCGCAAGCATGTCCAAGCACTCATTGAGGAGAACAGGAACATGCAGCTGCGCGGGATCGCGGTCGACAGACACTTCTGCCCTCCTTCTGTGTGATGGGTGTCCGTCCATCCAGGTCCCCCACCGTGCTCTGCCATCGGGGAAGTGACGTCAGAACAACGGGAGGAGACCTGGAAGGGCGGACTAGAACATTCCTGGGATAATTTCGTTTTCAGTTTGCGAGAAGACGTCTTCCTGGACGGATAGGTAGTCATTCCATGCCTGTGAATTCCAGATCTCAGCACGTGAACCCGCACCAATGACGGTGAGCTCACGATCAAGACCGGCGTATTTACGCAGATCCGGCGGAAGGGTAATTCTTCCCTGTTTATCCGGAACTTCCTTATACGCACCCGAGAGCAACACGCGGATATAGTCGCGTGCCTGTTTGGAGGACAGCGGAGCCCTGCGAAGCTCAACCGTCATCTGCTCAAACTCTTGGGCAGGAAAGGCATAGATGCAGTGTTCTTGGCCTCGAGTGAGGACAATCCCACCTTCCATATCCTCTCGGAATCGGGCAGGGAGGATCACGCGCCCCTTGTCGTCGAGCTTTGGCTCGTAGGTACCAAGGAACATCGTTCACCACCTTCCCCTATGTGACATCTTCCCCCACTTTACTCCACGATTTACCAATTTGGCGCCATTTCGAAAGACATTTCATATACATTTAGGGCAAAATCCGCTTAATTCCAACAAAAATTTAAGGTGGAGGAAAGTGGGGGAAATTTTCAGTGTTTCTCGTTAGTAATCTCAGAAATAGCGATTTTCTGCAGAAAACGAGTCTCCGCTCTAAACAATGGCGGAAAGTGGAGACTCCTTGGAAAGCAGGAATGAAGGTTTACCCCGCGTCTTCGGGAGGAATAAAAAAATTCCCGGTGACGGTGTCACCGGGAACCAAAGTAATAAGAATTAGCGATCGTCCGACAAGCGTTGATCCCACTGTTCTTGTTGACGTTCCATAAAGGAGCCGCGCTTTTGGTCCGAACTCGAGGAACTTCCCTTCGCAGTGAGCGCATACCAAGCGCCACCGACCATCAAGAGGAAGCCGACCACGCCGACAATTAAAGAGATTGCCGAATAGCCAAGAGACACAGCAGCAATCAAGACCAGAAGACCAGCAACGATCATCAATGCGCCTGCGGCGACTTTACGCGGCGATAAACGGCCCGTTTGCTTCTCCGCATTGGCATTCGGACGTGAATGATCATTGAAAGAGGCAGGCTGAGAGCCAAACTGTGCCTCCATCTCCTCGAGAACTTGCTTCTCATAATCCGAAAGTGCCATAGCCCCATCCTACTTGTTTTCTTCAAGCAGTGATGCAAGCGATATCGCGCCTGCACCATATTTTCCCCGGATTTTATCCATAGCGCGCTCGGCCGCTTGAGGGCGTTCATCCTGATCAAGGGCAACTTCAAATCCCTCATCGCGCGCAATTAAGCCCTCAGCACGAACGCCAAATAGGCGCACCCCCCCACTTGGAAGAGTCTCCCGTTCAAATAGCTGGTGAGCAGCCAAAGCGATTTCTCGACCTAAATCCGTGGGAACCCTCAGACGTTGCTGACGTGTAATGGTCGAAAAATCCGCTCCACGCATTTTGATTGCAACCTGCTTACAGAGCCAATTTCCCGCACGCAACCTCCTCGCACATTCGTGAGAGGCCTTCGTAATGAACTGATCGAGAAGTGCTCTATCGCGAATATCGGTTTCGAAAGTACGTTCCATCCCCACCGATTTTTCTTCACGCGAAACGGTCACCGGCCTCGGGTCAATCCCCCACGCCAAATTATGAAGGCTGTGAGCCGCAGCAGCACCGAGCAATCGTGATAACCGAGGCAAGGGGTGCGCCGCCAATTGCCCGATTGTTTCGATTCCCTCACGCTCAAGTACCTGCGCGCTCTTGGTGCCAACGCCCCAAAGTGCCCCCACAGGAAGGCCATGAAGGAACTCAATCGTGGCCTGGGAAGGAACTAAAAGCACACCATCTGGTTTCGCATTCGAGGAAGCAATTTTTGCCACAGATTTTGTCGAAGCAATGCCAACGGAAGCAGGAAGGCCAATTTCTTCTCGAATCTGGCGTCGAATCTCGGCGGCAATATGCATTGGTTTCCCGAAACGCAGCCTCGAACCGCGAACGTCAACAAAGGCCTCGTCAACACTAACCTGCTCAACGAGCGGGCTAAAGCGCCCAATCACTGACATGACACGCTTCGAATACTCACGGTAGAGCTCGAAATGTCCCGGAACGAATACGGCAGTGGGGCACAGCGCGCGCGCTCGTGCAGTAGGCATTCCCGCGCGCACACCCAAAGCACGAGCCTCGTAGGTCGCAGAGGTCACGACACCACGGTTGCTACTTCCGCCAACGATGACAGCTTTCCCTACCAACGATGGATCTTCACGAATCTCCACCTGCGCGAAGAAGGAATCCATGTCAATGTGCAAAATATTCGTCTGGGAATCATCATCGCCCCAATAGCGTTTTCCACGACGGTCGCGCGGAGCATTCGACATCGCATCCTCCTTCCCACGTACAGTAGCCCTATGACTACTCTAGACTCCCCGTCAATCGAGATCCGCTGGGACGGCCCGCGAGCGACCCTTCTCATTAACGGAGCGGAGTCATCGTGTATCGATATTTCTGATCCCAGTTACCTAGATTTCGAATACATGCAACAGGCGACCTGCGCACTGCAAGCAACTTACGCAAACAACGACCCCATTCGCGTGCTACATCTGGGTGGCGCGGCTTGCGCGCTCCCCTGGGCCTGGTCCATTCTCTTCCCCGCCTCACGCCATACCGTTGTTGAAATTGACCAAACTATCGCGCAATTTGCTCGAGATAACTTTGATTTACCGCGTTCTCCGATTCTAAAAATTCGCATCGGCGAAGCACGACAAGTCATCGATAGCCTGCGAGACTCTTCCTTCGACGTCATTGTCCGCGATGCTTTTGCCGGAGAATCTGTCCCCCCGCAATTGCGGACCACCGAGTTCACAGCCCAGTGCCGACGAGTCCTCCGCAGCGACGGGATCCTCCTTGAAAACAGTGCTCACGGCGGTGGCGACAACGCGCGCCTGGACTTAGCTGGGATGAGTGAATCCTTCGCAGACGTACAAGCACTATGCGATCCCAAAGTTGGTCGTGGAGCTCGCCGAGGAAATATTGTCTTCCTTGCACAAAGCGCTCCGGGCCGCACCGATGAGGTCGAGCTTGACCGCCTCTTGCGCAAACTTCCCCTTCCCGCCCGCCCACTACGCAGGAAGGAACTGAGTAAGTGGCGCGCCGGGACCCGTCCCCTGACTGACGAGGCCGTCGGCTGGACAGAAAGCACGCTCTAGTCCTGCGGCTTGGTTTCATCCTTAGAATCAGCCTCGGCTTCAGCCGGCGACAGGGTCGTCTGTTCCTCATCAGCATCTGAATCCATAGAGACATCTACTGAACTTGCATTACCGCGATGACGAGGAGTATGCGGAGCAGTGCCGCCTTCGCCTTTCTTTTCACGCTGTGCGATGCGCTCAAGTGCCTGAGCCAAAAGCTCCTCAGTTGAGGGTGCTTGAGCGGGCGCCTGCACCGGCTCTTCACTGTCATCTAGGGCAACAGCCCCATCAGTCACCGAGGCAAGGTAGGCCTCGATCGCATCGGTAATGCCGCTCGCATCACTCTCTTTATCCTGAGGATTTGGGACATTGAAAGCTGAGGGAACAGCATTGAGCGGAATTCCCAAGCCCTCTCCCGAGAAAGAGTCGTAGTGCTCTTCCAATGCACGAACTGTGTGCTGGACCTCAGGGTTGGAATCGACAAGGGCTGCGAAGCTATCCAAATCCTCTGCTGCTCCCTGCTCTAGATCACCGACAGGTAGGGAAAGCCCCGAGAATTCAGTGAGCTTACGCAAAATCGCTGAGGAGGCTGCGGGATAGGCTGACTCTGACATGTAGTAAGGAACGATCGCCAAGAGCGTCATTCCATCGATCCCCGCTTGTTTGAGCTTCCACTGCAGGAAGGACACGATCGAGCCGGGAAATTGCATCGTCGCAGCCATATGCGGCTGTGCAGGAACAAGGGAGGCATCAGTCGTGTGGACGTGAACCGGAGTTGGGCGCGTATGCGGTACACCTGAAGGAACGCCGGTCATCCCAAACACGACCTCAACGCCGGCATCGCTGACGATCTTGTGAACACGCTCAGCGAACTCTTCCCAGCGGTAGTCCGGCTCAGGACCGTGGAGCAAAAGGAAAGATTCTCCCCGATCATCACGCAGGAGATCCAACGAAATCTTAGGAATCTCAACCTCCTGCGTCACCCAGTTCTTTACTGTGATCACTGGGCGATGCGAACGATAGTTAATGAAGTCTTCTGCTTCAAAGTCAGCAATATGCGTCGTTGGAAGGGCGCGCAACATCTGTTCAGCGGCCATGCGACCAGATGCTCCCGCATCCATTGCGCCATCGAAGTACATGACCAGAATTCGCGCACGGGTTTGGGCGACCTGGTGGCCGTCCCCATGAGTGTGGGTTTCGGTCATGTTCCCCTCCTTCGGTTTCCAACCGCCTCAGCTGTTATCACTCATTCTAAAGCTACATTGTCGAGCCGCCCTTGGCGCGGCTAATCCCACATTTGCGCCATCGGCTTAGAGAGTGAAAATCACTGAAAATTAGGGCAAAATAGAACGCCAGACTTTTTCTACCGGAAGGTCCCAATGTCTGACTCCGCTCGCGCTACTACCCCAGTAGCTGAAGAACAAGAATTTGTTGATCGCGCGTACTCACGCTTGGATCAACTGCGTTCTCAATACCGCGAACAGCGTCAGAAGATCGATGCTAACCATGGCGTCGGAAACGCTCAGGGATGGACGGAGCGCGATGCTCTGGCCACTCACTTTGCCGAGTTGTCTTCCAGACTGGATAACGTCGAAGAGCGCTTAGTATTCGGGCGCCTCGATATGAAGGACCACGCGACCCACTACATCGGCCGAATCTCCCTTCTCGATGAGCACTCCTCTCCCCTTCTTGTTGACTGGCGAGCTCCGATTTCTGCCCCTTTCTATCAAGCGACAGCCCAAGAGCCTCTAGGGGTCGTTCGCCGTCGCCATATTGCGACTCGCGGGCGTACAGTCACTTCGGTTGAAGATGAACTTCTTGATGTCGATCAGGCGCAGCATCAAGGACTGACCCTTCAGGGTGAAGGCGCTTTGATGTCTGCCCTTTCTTCGGCGCGTAGTGGCCGAATGGGAGATATCGTTGCGACGATCCAAGGCGAACAGGACAGAGTGATCCGTGCAAGCGATCGCGGAATCCTTGTGGTTCAAGGTGGCCCCGGCACAGGAAAAACTGCCGTTGCCCTTCATCGCGCTGCCTACCTTCTCTACACGCAGCGCGAGAGACTTGAGCGTTCGGGTGTGCTCATCATTGGCCCCTCTCGCACCTTCCTCCGTTACATCGAGCAGGTTCTTCCGTCCCTCGGCGAATCCGGTGTGGTCCAGATGACCATCGGTGACATCGTCCCCGGCTTAAGCGCTCAAGACGATGATCCCGTCGATGTCGCTGCGATTAAGGGACGCGCGGCTTTCAGTCGCATTCTGCGCGAAGCGGTCCGCCTAATCCCTCGTCTTCCCGATCGCGACCAGGTTCTTCAAGTCTGGAATCGCCGCGTGACGTTGCGAATCAAGGATGTGCAGGAAGCTCTTTCGCGAGCGCGCCGAAGCGGCCGTCCACACAATGTTGCCCGAGAGTCTTTCGCGATGGGCCTCATGGAGCTTCTTGCTGGACGTTTGATCGTAGAAGCTGGTGATGCCTCCAGCACGGCAGATATCGATCCTGATGATTTGAAGACCTGGATCTCTGAGATCCGCGACTCAGTCGATGCCCGTCGGGCAATTAACTTGGCATGGATGCCCACACAGGCACCTGCCTTCCTTCGCAAGCTCTGGTCGCGCCCTGATCTCTTGGCCCAAGCGAACCGTAAGGCAGGCACTCCCCTGTCGGTCGAAGACCTCAACCTCTTGTACCGTGCTCAAGAGGAACCACTGACCATCTCAGATATTCCACTGATCGACGAACTCGACGAACTCTTGGGGACACTCGATCTCGCCTCAGCCCAGAAGCGCCGGGCCGAAGAACAGCGAGAAAAAGAGGAACGGGAGCGTGCGAACGAAGCATTGAAGGCAACGGGTCTCGGCGGCGGAATTGTCACTGCAGATATGCTGATGCGCCAGACTCAGGAGGCACCCTCGCTCCGCCCGCTTGCTGAACGTGCGCGAGCAGACCGTTCTTGGACCTATGGGCATATTGTCATTGACGAGGCCCAAGATCTTTCACCTATGGCGTGGCGGTGCCTTTTGCGACGCTGCCCAAGTCGCTCAATGACGGTTGTTGGCGATCTCGACCAAAAACGAGGCCACCGGCGTCCGCATTCATGGAAACACGCTCTTGGTCCAGCGGCTCGCGCGTTCAGCGAAGAGTTCGTACTTTCGATTTCCTACAGGACTCCTCGGGCGTTAACCCGAATCGCACAGGCCGTTTTGGCACAGCACGGCACTCCCGTTCTCTACCCCATGGAAGCCGTCCGCGACGTTCCCGAGTGCTACCAGGTTTCACATACGCAAAAGGAAACGCTCAAGGACTGCGTCTCTCAAGTCATCTCCACAATGGAGGAACGCCTTGACCGCGAAGAGGGCAAAGGAAAGGGCCGTATTTGCGTTATCGTTCCTGATACTCAGGCGCAGCTGTGGCATGCGGATGAATCGGGGGCAAGCGCTTTGGACCAGCGAGTGAGTTATCTGACTGCAGCGGGATCTAAGGGTTTGGAATTTGATTCCGTTGTCGTTGTCGAACCACGTGACATTCTTGAACAAGGAAGTGGCGATCTTTTCGTTGCTCTCACCCGTGCAACTCACGATCTGCATGCCGTCACGACTACGCAGCTGCCACGCGGCATGGAAGAGTGGGACGCCTAAAGGCAAGTCAAGCTCTTCGAGCCATTTCTGCGAGATTCTTCTTAGAAAAGGCAAACGCACTATTCGCTCAGCTGCAGCTCTGACCTATTTGTTTTTCGCAGTCTTTGTCAACTTTTTAGCTTGAGAACGTTCACGCAGTGAATCAATCGCATCTGCGAAGTCGTCGAGCGAATTAAACGCGTGGTAGACGGAGGCAAAACGTAGGTACGCGATCTCATCAAGATCCTGAAGGAAGGGCAGAATCGCTTTCCCAACCTCATCGCTGGATACAGAAGAGACGCCGGAGGTACGAAGATGCTCTTCAACCTGTTGGGCTAAAAGTGCTAGCTCATCATCGGAAACAGGACGCCCTTGGCACGCTTTCCTTACCCCAGCAACAACCTTATTTCGCGAGAAAGGCTCAATGACACCAGAGCGCTTAACAACCTGGAAAGAAGACGTTTCCAATGTTGTGAAGCGTTTCTTACATGAGGTACATTCCCTACGCCGGCGAATCGAGGCGCCATCATCCGCAATACGTGTATCAACCACACGCGAATCAGGGTTATGACAGAAAGGGCAGTGCACCCTCTAAAACTACGGTTGATCGATCAGATTCGCAACTAAGACACCACGTCGACAGGGAGAATAAAACGCAGGTCAACGAGTCGGGACACGCACTTCCTGACCAACTTGCAATGCACCCTGAACATCATTGAGCTCTTCGATGTCATTGACAACATCTTTCAGTGGACGAGTGGTCGAGACTCCCTGAGCCAAACTCCACACGCTATCCCCGCTTGTCACAGAAACCACGCGGGTCGGACCGTCATAAGGCTGAGTTTGCAAAGCAAGACCCGCACCAACTGCAATTCCCGTAGCAGCAATAAACGCTACAGCACCGCTCAGCAAGCGCCGAAGTCCCAGAGACGAACGCGTAGCGACGACCGGGCGACGACGCATCGAAGGATCATCGTTGCGAAGGAGCTCACGGCGACGTCGAGCCGACGGGGCCTGACGAATGTCATAAACAGAGGCCAGGGATTCCTCGGAGACGAGTTGAAGGTGCGGACGACGAGCCCCCTCTTGAGACGCTGCAACAGTCATTGTGCTCACGATATTCCCCTTTCGGTCGTACAGATGTTCGTCGAACACTTGTACGATAGCAATTCTTTCGGCAGATGTCGAGCCACTTTCGAACATATGTTTGATTTACTCATTTTCTCCAGTATTCTTAACACTGTGAGTGGACCATCGAGCACGCTCACTTCCGTCCAGTTTTTAGTTCCGAAGGGATAATCGTGAGCAGCGACACAGAATTGACAGGCCGACAAATCGAAATTCTGCGCCTGATCAACACTGAGGTGCGTCGACGCGGCTTCCCTCCTTCGGTACGTGAAATCGCACAAATCGTCGGTCTTTCTTCACCTTCGACGGTTAAGCACCATCTCGATACGCTCGAACGCCTCGGCTACCTTCAGAAGGTTCCCGGGCTTCCCCGAGCACTCGAAGTATCTGAATCTGGAAGAACTCTTCTCGGAGAAAAGGACACAAAAGCCTCATCGCCCCAAGAGATCGTGACGGTCGAAATTCCAACCGGCCACGTAGATGAGGACGCCTCAGCAATTCCCTTGGTCGGACGAATCGCAGCTGGCTCACCGATCACCGCCGAACAGGCAATCGAAGATATCTTCCAGTTACCGACACGATTGACTGGCCACGGCGAGCTCTTCATGCTTGAAGTCCACGGCGACTCCATGGTGGACGCCGGCATCCTCGACGGCGATTTCGTTGTCATCCGCAGCCAATCCACTGCGATCAACGGCGAATTTGTTGCTGCAATGATTGACGGAGAGGCAACGGTCAAAGAATTTTCCAGAACTTCTGACCATATCTGGCTCCTCCCCCACAATCAGGACTACGCGCCGATCCCCGGTGATAACGCCATAATCATGGGCAGGGTCGTCACTGTCATTCGTTCGCTGTAGGAAACGGCAACTCCTGAGACTTAATGGGTGTGGCCCCGACGCAACGCGTCGGGGCCACACCCATTAAGTCAATCCCTCAAATTAGAAACCCAAATCTCGGGCGACTTGACGAAGGCGAGTTGCCGATTCGGTCAATCCATCGCGCTCAGCAAGAGTGAGCGGAGGGTTCAGCACTCGGCCCGCTCCATCGCGACCAACCAAGGTCGGCGCCGCCATGCAGACATCCGAGATGCCTTCCCAGTCTTCAAGGAGTGTCGAGATAGTTAGCACACGCTGCTCATCACGCAAAACCGCACGTGCGATATTCGCCCCAGCCAAGCCGATAGCATAGTTTGTCGCACCCTTACCTTCAATGATCTTGTAGGCAGAGTCCACGACGTCCTTTGCAATCTGTTCGCGAAGCTCCGCATCAAAGAGACGGCCTGAAAGGGTCGGCCCCCAGTGACGTAGAGGAACATTACCAATCTCAGAGGAAGACCACAGGGCAACTTCAGAATCTCCGTGTTCACCGGCGACATACGCGTGAATGTTCTGAGTGGCAACACCTGTTTCGCGCGAAACGAGGTAACGCAGACGTGAAGTGTCCAAAACCGTACCCGAACCGAAGACCTGATTACGCGGAAGCCCAGTAATCTTCAGCGCCGCATAGGTCACGACATCGACGGGGTTCGTGATGAACATAAAGCGCGCTTCAGGGGCAACGTTCAACAGATTAGGGAGGATCTTACGCATGAGGTCAACGGTGGAACCGGCAAGTTCCAGTCGTGACTGACCGGGCTTTTGCTTGGCACCGGCAGTGACGATGACCAGGTCTGCCCCACGAACGATCTCAACATCATCCGAGCCCTCAATGGAGCCAGAAGGTGTGAATTGAATACCGTGCGCCATATCCAAGGCTTCGGCTTCCACCTTCGGCTTGTTGATATCGTGCAAGACGATGTCACGCGCATCTCCGCGCATCAAGCAGGCGTAGGCAACGGCGGTGCCAACAGCACCTGCGCCAATAATCGCAATCTTTGAAGGACGGCCAGAAGAGCTGGGATACAGGCTTTGTGAATGAGTGGGCATGAGCAACCTCCTAAACAAGTGAACAGCCCTATTCTCTCAGATCGCCCTTCATAGTGATAGGCCAAAATCCCCTTATTGAACGAAGTGTGCTGCTTCAGTCCTCGTGCAGCTCAGCATTGAGTCTTTCCAATGCACCCGTCACAACATCAAGGTCACGGGTACGCCAAAACTCAGGCATCGACTGAATAATAAAACGCCCGTAGCTGCGGGAGTGAAGCCGCGAATCAAGAACGGCAACAACGCCTCGGTCGTTGTGGGATCGCAGTAGACGTCCGGCTCCTTGCGCCATCATGAGTGCTGCCCTAGTTACGCTCACTTGGAAAAAGCCCTTGCCTCCCTGCCGATCAGCATCTTCGGTCAGCGCCTTGACTATCGGATTTTTTGGATGAGGGAATGGAATTTTATCGATGACAACCAAACGACATGAGTCCCCGACGACATCGACGCCCTGCCACAGCGACATCGTCCCAACCAAAACGGAATCACGCTTCGAACGGAAGCGCTTGATCAACGCCGGTAGAGAGTCCTCTCCCTGGAGCAACACCTCTGAGACCCCTTCGTCTCGAAGCTTTTGCGCGCCCTGTCGCGCCGCCGCCCACGAGGCATAAAGAACAAGAGCTCCACCGCCGCTGGCCTTGACCAGAGCGACCATCTGCTCCAATGCTGCTGGACTAGGTTGCCCATTACTCGGTGCTGGAAGCCCTGCTGCGATGTACAAGATCCCCTGGCGAGAAGCATCAAATGGCGATCCTACATCCACTCCCCTCCACGACAGTGGAGCCAAATTTAATCCCGTACTATACGCAACCGATTCAAAACTCCCACCCAGACTCAATGTGGCGGAAGTTAGAATTGCCGGCCGTTCACCAAAGGCGTTGTCAGCCAAAGAAGGCGCAACATGCAAGGGCGCGATCATCAAGGACGATAGGCCTCGATCTTCATCGCGCTCAACCCAGGTCACGCTCTTCTCAGCGTCACGCCCCCACGCTTGCAGGACCTCGTCAAGTTCATCGCTGAAGGCTCGCACCAGAACTTTTGTCGCGGCCTCAAGTTGAAGAGTGGCGATCTGCGTTTCAAGATCTCGTTGAGCCGTGTCCAACGCGGACATCACTGGTTTGAGGCTTGTCCGGTCAGTCACTAATCCGACGTGGAAGCTTTGAAGGACAACATCAAGCTGCGCGGCAACATGGTCAAGTACATCAGTGTCCACAGAGGCCAAACTTCGAAGCCTGCGTGAAATCCGCGTCATGGACTTCAAGGAGAGTGCAACCGATGCCTGTTCACGCACTCGCTCAGCAAGCTCATGAGCCTCGTCAACCGCGAGCGCGCCAATCTGACCAAACAGATCGCTATCACTCAAAGCACTGATCCCCAACAACGAATGGTTGGTGACGACAACGTCTGCTTCTTGTGCGGTTTCACGGGCCGCTTGGGGAAAACAGTCATCAATCATCGGACACTGTTTGCCCAGGCATTCCTGACGTGACACTGAAACTTGCGACCATGCTCGATCGCTTACTCCGGGGTCGAGTTCATCTCGATCCCCCGTTGCCGTTTGCGAGGCCCAGCGACGTAAACGGACAATCTCCGCGCCTAGCTCGCTGGCCGGCGCGGCCTCGTCATCATCATCGCGCTGGCTTGGGAGATCAAAGAGCGTTCCTTCCAGGGGGTATCCGCCGCCAAGTCGGAAGGTGCACAGATAGTTATTCCATCCTTTAAGGAGTGCGACCCGAGGCCTGCGTCCGTGAACGTCTTCGATTGCTTGGGCTGCAACCGGGGCATCTTTGGTGAGGATTTGGTGTTGGAGGTTCAGCGTCGCGGTAGAGACAAGGACTCTTTCATCTCGACTAACCGCAAAATCCATCAGAGGAATCAAGTACCCAAGAGATTTACCCGTACCGGTTCCTGCCTGAATGAGAAGGTGCTCAGGAGCTTCAAGGGCACTGCAGATTTCATCGACCATCGTCTCTTGTCCACTGCGCACTTGGCCGCCCATTTCGCGAACAGCCGCGCTTAGCGCTTGCTTCGCCGTTGTGAGGCTCATTCGAAGTCCTCGGCAGGGGCCGCTACGTCCGGATCGGCGACGCCTTCAAAACCTGCGTCCTGAGCATTTCCGCGGGCTGGAAGAGCAACTGCTCGCAGGGCCGCAGCTAATGCACCGTCGACACGAGCCCGAATGTGCTCTCCTTCAGCAAGGTACTCCTCCAGAAGGACCTCTCCTTCTTCGTGGATACGATGAAGGAGCGCTCCATGAATATAAGGAACGACGCAGTCAATGACCTCGCGTGGACGAGGAAGCATCGATGCGATGACAGTTTGAAGTTCAGAAATCCCCTCGCCAGTCACGGCACTGACAAGCACCGCACGTTCACTCAGAGAACGGACAAACGCGCGTTGTTCATCACTGGCAAGATCGGCCTTATTGAAGACGATGAGCTCGGGAATATCTCGCGCTCCCTCAATCGTATCCAGAACCGAATGAACAGCTTGGATCTGGCCAATTGGATCGGGGTGCGCAGCATCAACAACGTGAAGGATCACATCGGCCTCGCCGACTTCTTCCAAGGTCGAACGGAAGGCTTCAACAAGCTGGGTAGGCAGACGCGACACAAAGCCAACGGTGTCTGAAAGCGTGTAGGCACGCCCATCCTCTGTTTGCGTACGACGAACCGTTGGGTCAAGGGTTGCAAAGAGAGCATCTTCAACCAAGACATCCGCACCCGTCAGCGCATTGAGAAGCGTGGATTTTCCAGCATTCGTGTACCCCGCGATGGCAACAGAAGGAATAGTTGAACGCGAGCGATTCGCGCGCTGCGCTTGGCGTGCTGGCTCCATTCGGCGAATCTGCTCACGCAGTTTTGCCATACGGTTTCGAATGCGGCGTCGGTCGAGCTCAATCTTCGTTTCACCTGGACCGCGCGAACCAATACCTTCACCCGAGGCGACGCGGCCGCCGGCCTGACGCGACATCGAATCGCCCCACCCGCGAAGACGCGGAAGGAGGTATTCCAACTGTGCCAATTCGACTTGAGCTTTACCTTCTCGCGATTTGGCATGTTGGGCAAAGATGTCCAAGATCAACGCGGTTCGGTCAACCACCTTGATCTTGACAACGTCTTCCAAGCCGCGCCTTTGAGACGGGGCAAGATCACCATCAACAATGATTGTGTCTGCACCATCAGCAGCAACAAGCTCAGCCAGTTCGCGAGCTTTACCAGAGCCCAAATAGGTTGCGGGATCTGGATGCGAACGTTTCTGAATAACACCGTCGAGGACTTGCGAACCAGCTGTTTCAGCAAGTGCTGCCAGCTCACGCAAAGAGTTCTCTGCTTCTTCTTCAGTTCCCGTAGTACGCAGCCCTACAAGCACGACCTTTTCAAGACGAACCTGTCGGTACTCGACTTCAGAAATTTCTTCAAGGTCATTCGAGAGCCCTTGGATACGACGGGTCCCCGCACGTGCCTCTCGTTCAAGTTCACCCGCCTGCGCGTGATGATCTTGTCCTTGAGTCGATTCCAGGGCGGTTCCTGTGCGCGCAAGGATACGCGCGACAACACCTTTTGCCCGCTCAGTGGAATCTTCGGTCATTCAGTATCTCCAAGATGATGAAAGTTCGGGTGGGATCCGCTTTTTATTTTCCCATGTTTGGACTATCTGCGAGCGCACCTGCGGAGAAAAAGAAGAGAGTTTCTCGCCGGGCGTAGCACTTCTCAAGTACCCTTGAAGCGTGGATGAACAGTACTTCACCGATTCTGAGCCCGCGTCAGATGATGAGCTTCACCTGATTCGCGATCGAGTTCGCGGTTTCGATCTGGAAATGTGGGTGAGCGACCGAGTTTTTTCTGGTTCGCGTATTGATTTGGGGACCCGCCAGCTTCTTGCCGAGGCCCCTGCCCTCCCCGAGCGCGGTAACTTCCTTGACTTAGGCTGCGGCTGGGGTCCTTTAGCCGTCACCATGGGCTTGGAGTCCCCCGAGGCAAGCGTTTGGGCCGTCGACGTCAATTCGCGCGCACTTGACCTGACCGCGCGCAATGCCTCCTTGAACGAGGCCGACAATGTCCATACGCTGCGTGCCGAAGAGGCTCCTGAGAAGCTTCGCTCTCAAGGAATCACCTTTGACGTGATCTGGTCTAATCCTCCTATCCGCATTGGAAAGAATGCTCTTCACGAGCTGCTGATGACGTGGCTTTCCATGCTGAGCACAGACGGTGTTGCCTACCTAGTTGTTCAGAAAAATCTTGGCGCCGACTCGTTAACACAGTGGCTGTGCCAGCAAGGTTTTCCTGCAGAAAAGATCGCATCCAAAAAGGGCTATCGGATTATTGAGGTCCGTGCGCATTCCTGAATCTGCATCCCAATAATTTCAGGATTGTTTTGACATGAATGAGTGGGTGGGAGGAAACCCAGGGTTTCCTCCCACCCACTCATTTTCAGATCGATAAACGCCTACTTCTTTTTCTTGTGGAAGCGCGGGCTTGTGCCCAGGTGGACTGGAGACGAAATATAGTCGCCGCCCGGGGAAGCCGCGGAATCATCAAGGCCACGATAGACATAGTTGGGATTTTCATCCTGCAGGCTTAGTGGGAACTTGATGCCATCAGCGTAATCTGCAACCTCTTGAGGAAGAGGGACCGAACCACCTTCACCAGAGCCGAATCCCGAGGAAACTGAACCGTCAAGAAGGTGTGGCAGTTTCGCCTTATCCGCAAGGGGATTCTCATCTGGATATTGAGAGGGGTCGGTGCTGAGCATTGTCTCAAGATTTGTTGGACCGAATCCTGTTCGTTCGTTCCAGGAGTTCCCAGGATTCGTTCCAGATCGAACCAAAAGCTGAAGAAGCTGGTTTGAGGTCGCCTGTGGCCATTTCTCACGCGCCAAGGCAAGAAAACCCGCAGTGATTGCGGGAGAACAGCTTAGGCACTCCACCTTTTCGACATTCTTGTCTGGATATACCCGCGCATTGATGTTGGCACCAACAGAAGCGGTAACCGTCTGTTGACTCCACGAAGAACGCGCCGTGAGCTGCCCATCGGTCGAGATAGTCGTAACCCCAACGACACCGGACAACGCTGAATATGAATAATCTGTTGCGTCCTGCGGTTCATCACCAACGCTCGCGACGACCGGTACCCCCTTCGCCATCGCGTGTGCGAAGGCCCACTTGTAGTACTCCTTCATGTCCCCCAAGAAAACATCTCTGTCGAAGCCAAAATCACCATAGGGAACCGCAAGCACAATAAGTTGTGCGCCATCGTCTACAGCTTGATGAATAAGATTCAGTATGTTGAACTTCGGCAGTCCCTTGTCGTCTTCACAGGTACCTGAAACATCATAATGAGATCCCGAAAGACCGTAAGTCATCAGCGTCGCTCCTGGGGCAACGCCATACGACTGCGATACCAAGACCGACGCCATGACAGTTGGACGTGTCAGTGTTTGAGCAACAGGATCAAATTTGCACGGGCTTTGATCAATAATTGATGCCCCAGCAAGTTCAGGAGCAGAGGTGTCGACTTGGCCACCAATGAGAGCGATCTTGACTCCCTTACCGGTGATGCCTTTCGCTTTCACTTGGTCCAGGTGATAGTAAGAAACATAATCTTGCCCGGTGATGGCATCATCTGCCGCTGCGTCACGAAGCGGGAGGAACGCACCGGCGACAACCAAAGCACATGCACTTCCTGCACCAATAAGTGCCCGCACTACCTTGCGATGTGAAAAAAGCATCGATTTCATTTCGCCTCTCCTTTGGCCTTTCACTTCGCAGCCTGGAAACGACGAACTAGGGGCTCTCCACCTACCTGCGTCGCATCGCCGTCAATCGTCAGGGTCCAGACGTATTCTGCCCCGCCGTATCCTTTTTCAACCTCGACGGTCCATTCTGAGTAGTATTCGCATCCCTGATCCACACAGAGTTCGTAGCCGTCTTCGCCCAAGCGCCAATAGTCCGCGGCTGACATATACAGGTAGGCATAATCGTTCTTATCGGCTTCGACCGTACCGTCGGTTTTAAGCTCGTAGGTCCGCTGATAGGCGATCGGCGGCTCCTTCATCAAGAGTTTGGTTCCGACCATCTTGTTTAAGGCCACTGCTTGCTGTCCGATTTCTGCGCGTTTAGAGGCAGAAGATGCCGCTTCCATCCGGGAAATCAAGGTATTTTTCTGCCCTTCGGGAATATTCTTCATCGCGCGAATATCATCACTGCTCACATTCGATGTTCCCAATAAGGAACATCCGGCAAGGCTTCCCCCAAGAACAAGGGCACACAGCGCCGCGACAATGCGGCACCCCTTATTGACAGACATCTCGCCTCTCTTTCTCTTGAACAGAAAACAGAATACGGGAGCCTAAGGAGCAATCTCAAATATCTCTATTGAAGTACTGACAACACAACCCGACGGGCAGTTTGTAACGCCGCCTCGGCACTGGTGACGGCGCCCTCGGAGCTACGATCAATCCACACGATTCTTGGGTCGCGGCGCAGCCACTTAACCTGCCTGCGAGCCAACTGACGCGTTGCCAAGGCAACAGAATCAATGGCCTCGGGGATCGTCATATCACCGTCAATAACAGCAAGCGCCTGCGCATAACCGGTTGCTTTGGCTGCAGTCTTTGCATGTCGAAGCCCCAATCGGTCTAGTTCCCGTGTTTCCTCAACGAGTCCCTGGTCAAACATCATGCGAGTGCGCTGCGCAATGCGTTGATCGAGCTCATCCATCGGCCAACGAAGCGCAAGCATGACGGTGGGTGCCGCATACACGTACTGCGGCATCGACGAAGAGTAGGGTTTGCCCGTCAGCTCAATGACTTCAAGCGCTCGAATAATTCTGCGTGCATTGTGTGCGTCAATGCGCTGCGCAGAGACCGGATCTAATTCCTCGAGTCGATGAAAAAGAGCGGCCACTCCCCCGGGCCCACAAGACTCTTCCTCAAGACGTTTCCGGAGCTCAGGATCTGTCCCAGGAAAGTCAATCTGGTCCAAAAGCGCCCGCTGGTAAAGCCCCGAACCGCCAGCGACAACTGCAAGGTTCGAGCGAGCGTGAATCTGTGCGATATCGGCGCGAGCATACCGCTGGTAGGAGGCGACAGAAGCCTCGTCGCTAATCTCCAAGACATCAATTTGATGATGAGGAATTCCGCGGCGCTCCTCAATCGGAGTTTTCGCCGTACCGATATCCATTCCGCGATAAAGCTGAAGCGCATCTGCAGAAACCAGCTCCCCTGCGTGTGCCCCCATATCCGCGGGGAGGCTCTGCGCAAGGTCTAAAGCAAGATCACTTTTTCCCGAGGCCGTGGGCCCCACCACCGCAATGATCAGTTGCGATGGCTGAGCTAGGCGAGGTAAAGATGCGTTATTAGGCATTTCCATTCGGAGCCCCGATACGGATGCGAGGCATACCAAGGGAGATCTTCGAATCTTCTTCGTGTGCTTGACGCTTTTGCCAAGCATCTCCCGCACGAGTCCGACGAAGTTCAAAGAGACCGCCATCTTCCAATGCTGAATCAGCAATGAGATGGTGAGGCGCGCCGTGCGTGACACGAGCGCGAAGCATGTCACCAGGACGCGGACGATCGGTTTCACTCATTCCCAGGGGAAGGGCAACGTGAACCAGACGGTTATCACGCGCTCGTCCAGAAATACGGTGGGTTGCTCCGTCTTTCCGACCTTCTCCTGCGGCGACAAGCACCTCAACTTCATTTCCAACAAGTGCTGCATTGTCCTCGGCACAAATGCGTTCTTGCAGAGCTAATAGGCGCTTGTAGCGTTCAAGAGCAACGTCCTGGGGCACCTGATCCTCTCGGTCAGCTGCCGGGGTACCGGGACGCGGAGAGTATAGGAAAGTGAAGGCGGAACTGAAGCGTGCTTCTTCAACAACTTCGAGAGTCTGCTGGAAGTCTTCTTCAGTCTCTCCAGGGAATCCGACGATGATGTCCGTGGTAATTGCTGCGTCGGGAATTGCAGCGCGTACTCGCGAAAGAATTCCCATGAAACGATCACGGCGGTAGGAGCGGCGCATCTGGCGCAGGACCGCGTCCGAACCCGACTGAAGCGGCATGTGCAAAGAGGGCATGACCGTTGGAGTCTCGGCCATCGCCTCAATCACGTCATCAGTAAAGGCCGCCGGGTGTGGACTTGTAAAACGCACGCGTTCCAAACCGTCAATCTTGCCTACGGCTCGCAGAAGATCAGCGAAAGCACCGCGCTGACCGAAGCTTACGCCGTACGAGTTAACGTTCTGTCCCAGAAGGGTAATTTCAATTGCGCCTTCATCAACAACAGCTTGCACTTCTTCGAGAATTTCGCCGGGACGACGATCACGTTCTTTTCCGCGAAGATGAGGAACGATGCAGAAGGTGCAGGTGTTGTTACAGCCAACTGAGATTGAGACCCACGCTGCGTATGCACTTTCACGGTGAGTGGGAAGTGTTGAAGGAAAAACCTTCAGGGACTCTTCGATTTCAACAGCCGCTTCACGATTGTGCTCTGCGCGGCGAAGAAGCGCGGGAAGGACATCGATATTGTGAGTACCGAAAACTGCATCGACCCAGGGAGCTTTTTCGATGATCCCGTCACGCATCTGTTGGGCAAGACAACCGCCCACTGCAATCTGCATTCCGGGGCGTTCCCGCTTCACTGCCGCGAGCTGCCCGAGGTTTCCAAATAGACGCGTCGCTGCATTCTCACGCACGGAGCAGGTGTTGATAACAATGACATCTGCACCCATGTCTCCGGCGTCAGTTGCGCGCGCTGCTGCAGCAGGAACGCGATCGACGGGGACCAAGCCCGCCTTTTCTAAGAGGCCCGAAATACGTTCGGAATCGTGCTCATTCATCTGGCACCCAAGGGTGCGCACCGCGTAGGTCCGCGGGAAGTCCATCATTTCAACACTCATCGTCGTTGAATTCTAGCGCGTATGGATATTTGGTGTCGCTTTCAGCACTTCCCTGAATAGTTCGAGTGCGGCGATCACTGCGCCCTGCCGGACCTGGTCGCGGTCTCCACTCAAATCAAGTCGATGCACCCGCGAGCCACCTTCCCACGCGCAACCCACATAGACCGTTCCAGCGGGATGTCCATCAGCAGGTCCCGGACCCGCGACTCCAGTCGTTGACAAACCAAAATCCGCACCCATCAGTGTGCGAACACCGTGTGCCATTTGCCGAGCAACTTCATCATCAACGGGACCCGTCTGCGCAAGGCGTTGATCACTCACCTTCAAAACCGAATGCTTCGTATCCGTCGCGTAGGTGCAGACTCCCCCACGCACGGCGTTTGAGGCACCCGGCACATGAACGAAAGCCGCGCACAAAAGACCACCGGTTAAGGATTCTGCGACAGCAACAGTGAGGCCCGCATTGCTTAAATCAGTAATCAGTTCCTGACAGATTGCGTCTTCAGTACTCATCATCCCTGCCTTCAACGATTGCATCAAGCACGCGTATACAAACCTGAGGAGAATATCCTTTGCGCCCAAGCATCGAGAAAATACGTCGACGCGCAACCCGATCATCGCAATTTGGCATCGAACGCATCTTCTTCTGAGCAAGGTTTAAAGCCCGGTCAAATTCTTCATCGGCGCCGATTTCTGAGAGCACGGTATCGATGACCTCCGGGGAGATGCCCTTCCGATGAAGATCGACACGGAGTGCGGAACCTGTTTTCCCGCCTGCCTCAAAACGTCCCCGAGAAAAGGCTCGCGCAAAGGCAAGGTCATCTACCAACCCCAATTGAGTGAGGCGTTCAATAACAGAGTCGGCCACCTCAGAAGAAAAGCCTCGACTGGTTATTGCGGTTTCTAATTCGCTTCGCGAACGGGCACGAACATCGAGCTGGCGAAGGGCCACCTCACGGGCAGCCTCAAGCGCAGCTTGTCCTTCTAGAGCCGCATTGCGCTGGCGCATAAGAGCCTGGCGTTCCGCCGGGCTCTTAGTGCGCGTGCGCGGACGAACATCCTCTTCTGATGTTGTCTCTGGGTCGTAATAACGGACCATTGACTAGAAGCCAGCATCCTCGAGTGAGTCATCGATATCTGACGCAGTCGGCTCTGTCAGTTCGCCCTCTTGTACGCCGATCCCCAAAGAAACCAAGATCTTCTGTTCAATTTCATTGGCCAATTCGGGATTATCCGAGAGGAACTGGCGAACATTTTCCTTGCCTTGCCCAAGCTGGTCATCACCATAGGTAAACCAAGAGCCAGACTTACGGATGATGCCGGTTTCCACGCCCATGTCGATAATCGACCCTTCGCGGGAGATGCCCTTACCGTAGACAATATCGAACTCTGCCTGCTTGAAAGGCGGCGCCATCTTGTTCTTGACGATCTTTGCACGGGTGCGGTTACCGACGGGAGCTCCAGCTTCCTTCAGGGTTTCAATTCGACGAACATCAATGCGGACGGAGGCGTAGAACTTTAGAGCCTTACCGCCGGTTGTGGTTTCAGGATTACCGAAGAAGACACCGATCTTTTCACGAAGCTGGTTAATGAAGATTGCAGTTGTTCCGGTTGCCGAGAGAGCACCGGTAATTTTACGCAAGGCCTGACTCATCAAGCGGGCTTGCAGACCGACATGAGAGTCGCCCATCTCGCCTTCGATTTCAGCCTTTGGAACAAGTGCAGCGACAGAGTCAATAACAATGATGTCAATGCCACCCGAACGAATCAGCATGTCGGCGATTTCCAGCGCCTGCTCGCCGGTATCAGGTTGGGAGACCAAGAGGTTATCCGTGTCGACACCGAGGGCGCGCGCATAGACGGGATCAAGTGCGTGTTCAGCGTCGATAAATGCGGCGTTTCCGCCTGCTTTTTGCGCGCTGGCGACTGCATGAAGCGCAACGGTCGTCTTACCAGAGGATTCAGGACCATAGATCTCAATGACGCGCCCCCGAGGCAAACCGCCAATTCCAAGAGCGACATCAAGGGCCAGAGAACCAGTGGGGATCACCTGCACCGGGGGACGAGAATCATCTCCCAGTCGCATGACGGAGCCCTTACCAAACTGCTTATCGATCTGCGAGAGCGCGAGCTCTAAAGCCTTATTTCGGTCCCCATTCGCTGATGAAGAGGAACCCTTACGAGCTACTGCCATGGTGATACCTTTCGTCGAAGCCTCTCCGGCCGCTGTTCATCTGGTCTATGCAGCAGATCCCCTCTCCGGGGGCTACTCAGTGAAGATATGCTCGACCACAGGCATTTGCGACCACTTTTCCGTATCTGTGGAAAAACTGATCACACTTCACTTCTTCCACAGAATAAATGGAACAAATGTTCGATGCATGTCGACACGCCATTAGGAGCGCTTAGAACGACGAATCTTCTCACGCTCTTTCGCATCAAGACGATGAACCCAGCGCACGGCCTCGTCAGCTTCACTTTCACGAAGCAACTCAGACCAGACCATATCTGGAGAAACTCCCCTATCAAGGGCCTCTACACAGGTTCCCTGCAGCGAAGGTAAATATAGGTCAGCCGTCAATGAGCGTCCAAGGGTAGCTCCATAGACGTCATCGACGGCATCCCAAAATTCAGAAAGAGTCACGAGATCAGGGTCACCGGGACCAGATTCTCAGGAACAGTGTCCGGAACAACAGTTCCATCCAAGACAGCCATACGCTCAGAAACCTCACGCAGGATGTACCACAGCGGCACGCCTAGAGCCTCGCTAATCGCGTCAAGAAGTTCAGACGACGCTTCCTTCTGCCCACGCTCAACCTCGGAAAGATAACCCAGGGAGACTTGAGCCTCGGAAGAAACTTCTCGCAAAGTACGCCCCTGCTTACGCCGAATCTCACGCAGAACATCGCCAATTTCAGTACGCAGCAGCGGAGCGGCTGCACGATCATGGGTGGGGAGATTCATGGCTCGACGATAACCCGCGGCCAATGCCTTCTGCATGGCCAGCTCATTCAGTGGACGCACAGAACTCGGGGTATTGTTCTTCTGCTTCTTCATCATGTACTTCCTAACGTCTGAACGACCCTGCCTATTCCCACCATACACGAGGGATTTAAAACTTGCGTTTACGTCGCTCAACTTTGCGCTCAAGGCGCAACTGTTTTCACGCCTCGTTTTGAGGCTCAGGATCGCGAACCTCACGGGCAAGAACGAGGCCCTCACGCACATACGCGATACCCGACCAAAGAGTCGCAGCAAGCGCAGCACCCGCAACACACAAAGCCGACATTAAGGCAACTGACGCCCACCCATGATTGGCTGGATTGAGGAAGTAGAAATAATCCCACGGAATCAAGAGAAGGAAAATAGCCAAGACCTGAAGAACGGTCTTTATTTTTCCCGACTGCGAGGCCGAAACCACAATCCCTCGCCGCAGGAAGAATGCGCGCATGATGGTGATTCCCAATTCGCGGATTGCCACGAGGATCGTGAACCACCACGGGAGAACACCCTGAATGCTCAGAATAATGAATGCACTGAGGGTAAGAGCTTTATCTGCAATAGGATCGACGACACGACCGAAGTCGGTGACTAAACCGTAGGCGCGCGCAATTTTTCCATCCAGCTGATCGGTTGCAGCGGCGACGCAAAACACCAGCAAAGCCCACCACTGTGCACTCCACGTGTCCACAAACTTTAAGTAGATGAATACGGGGACTAGAAGCAGGCGAAAAACCGTCAGCGCATTGGGCACATTGATCGTAGAGCCCTTCGTATAGCGTTCAACACGCGACACGTGAGTAGCCACGACTTGCCCCTTTGCTTCTTAGCGCCCGGTCAACTGCCAGGCGTCCTCATTTTCTTCAGGCTCTTCATCGACCCAGTCGGTCCGACCACCAAAATCATGTCCGGAGTAAGGATCCGAGGAAGCTGTGTCTCCATCGTACCCGTTTGAAGGAGCCTTAGACGACTGGTCAGCAAAATTCGACGAAGAAACTTCCTGTTGCTGAGTAGGTGCGGCTGCGGGTTCAGGTGCGCTCTCTCCCCTGAGCATGGCAAGAATTTCGGGGAGCTGTTCGGGAGCTACCAACACTTGGCGCGCCTTCGAGCCTTCAGAAGGACCGACAATCTCACGCGATTCCAGGAGGTCCATCAGACGCCCTGCTCGTGCAAAACCAACGCGAAGCTTTCGCTGCAGCATCGAGGTCGAACCCAACTGAGTTGAAATAACCAGCTCAGCTGCTGCCAAGAGATCATCAAGATCGTCGCCAATATCCTCGGCAACCTTTGCGGTCTTCGCGGGGGCAAGAACATCCGGACGGTACTGTGCCTGCATCTGTTCTTTAACGTGGGAAACGATCGAATGGATTTCAGATTCAGTAACCCAGGCACCTTGAACACGCATCGGTTTACTTGCGCCAGAAGGAAGGTACAAGGCGTCACCTTGACCGATAAGCTTCTCCGCACCAGGCTGATCCAAAATCACTCGAGAGTCAGCCAACGATGAGGTCGCGAATGCCAAACGCGAAGGAATATTCGCTTTAATCAAGCCGGTAACAACATCAACGGAAGGACGCTGAGTTGCAAGGACGAGGTGAATACCAGCTGCGCGCGCAAGCTGGGTAATACGCTGAACCGAAGCTTCAACATCGCGCGGAGCAACCATCATCAGGTCCGCGAGCTCATCGACAACGACCAGCAAGTAGGGATAGGGTCGCAATTCACGATTAAGACCCGGAAGAGCCTTCACTTGGCCTGCAGACACAGCCTTGTTGAAATCATCAACATGTTTAAAGCCATATGTCGCAAGATCGTCGTAGCGCGCATCCATTTCCTTCACGACCCATTCAAGCGCTTCAGCGGCCTTCTTCGGATCGGTGATGATCGGGGAAATCAGGTGCGGGATACCCTCGTAGATCGTCAATTCGACTCGCTTGGGATCGACCAAGATCATGCGAACCTGCGAGGGCGTCGCACGCATCATGATCGAGGTAATCATCGAATTCACGAATGACGACTTACCGGAACCAGTCTGGCCAGCAACCAGAAGGTGCGGAGTCTTCGCCAGGTTGGTAACGACGTAGCCACCTTCAACATCCTTGCCAACACCGACAACTAGGGGATGCTGGTTGCGCTGAGCAGCGCCAGAGCGAAGAACATCTCCCAGCGCGACAGTTTCTCGGTCCGAGTTTGGAATCTCAATACCGATTGCCGATTTTCCGGGAATAGGCGCGAGAATTCGCACGTCTGCCGAGGCCACAGCGTAGGCAATATTCTTCGAAAGGTTTGTCAGGCGATCAACCTTCACGCCTGGCCCCAAAGTTACTTCGTAACGTGTCACTGTTGGGCCGCGAGAAAAGCCGGTCACTTGGGCATCAACATTGAATTCTGCAAATACCTGACGCAAGGCCTGCACGACTTGATCATTGACCGCCGAGCGAGTCTTATGGGGAGCGCCGCGCACAAGAAGTTCGCTTGAAGGAAGCGTGTAGGAGAGGTTCTCATCCAGTTCCGCTTGGAATCCACCTGCAGGCTCTTCAGTATGAGCAGGCGGCTCAGGGTCGACCTGGTCCTCAATATTTTCGGTGACTGAAAGAGCAGGGACCTGCATTGCCTCCGTTGGCGCATCCATTGCCGAGGAAGCGGACTGTACCTCGGGAACATGCGGAGCTGAGGCCGGCATCACCCGAGTACGCTGCGTATCCACCTGCGAAGGAACGTCTTCTTGGGGCTCGGATTCCACTGCGCGGCGGAAGTGTTCGTCGCCGTCGTAGGAATCTAAGAAAGGATCATCGCCAGCAGCAAGGGAGCGACGCGCCTCTTCACGCGCCCGCGCTGCCGGATCGCTTTCCCCCGGCCTCGTCCGCTTGGCAAGACGGTCAACACATTCACGGACCAAGGTCGGAACCTGTGCAACCTGCGTACGCGTCCCCAAAAGGATCGAGTAGAGGAAAAGAAGAATCAAGAGCGCCGCCGCACCCCACGACGACAGCATGAGAACCAGAGGGCGCGCAATAAACCAACCGAGGATTCCACCCGCATTCTCGATCGAGACAGCAGAGTCAAAAGCGGGGTTACCTTTGCTGACATGAACAAGACCGGTCAAAGAAAGGACAACACCAAGACTACCTGCGACGCGGTGAGGCAAGGCTGAATTTCCTGAGCGGACACGAACTAACTCAACGGCGAAGGCGACCAAAATAATGGGCAAAACGACGGAAAAAATCCCAACGAAGCCCGCTGCGCACAAGTGAATGAAATCCCCCGCTTGCCCCGAGATACCAAACCACTCACGCAGGGCGACCAGAACGGCAAGCGCCACGACAATGAAAGCAAGCGCATCGCGCTTCACCTGAGCATCGGTCGCACGCCATGCTCGGATCATTGCAAGAATGCCGCGTCCGATCCCGGAAAATACGCGCGCGAGAAGCCCCGGGGTCGCAGTGGACTTCCCGGCTCGTGAAGAAGATTTCGAAGATGCTGAAGATGGGGATTTTCGTGCCATGGTAAGAAAAACGCTACCGCCGCATACCTTCGAAAAGGCTTAGGCACGCCGCGAAAGCGCCTTCCGATTACGTCACACACGCCCGTTCTTCATAACTTCTCGGATCTGCTCCCAGCTTGGAACAGGAAGAGCCGACTCGTGAGAAATCGCGATCGCAGCAGCCGCATTCGCCATTCGGGCTGCTTCAACAAAATCATGTCCCAGAAGAAGTGCCGCACACATAGTGGCGATGTGGGTATCCCCCACCCCGGCGGTATCAACCGTCGTGGATTCATACGCCGGGATCGAAATTCTGGGTTCGTCAGCATGAAGCTGGAGTTCACAGCCCACAACGCCCAGACGACGAACGAAGACCGCGTCCGGACGCATGACTCCGCGAACTCCAGTCCCGTGCTCATAGGGAGCAAGAATGTCAGACAGGGTCGCGGCCTCGCGAATATTCATTGAAACAACGTCCGCGCGCCCCAGTAAACGTGGCCACACGGACACCGGGACCTGAGCGACGGCAGGGGAAACGGAAACAACTAGGGTGACGCCTTCAGGAAGATTCTCGGCCCATCCAGTGAGGATTTCTGCACTTGCGGGATTCGCTAGATCCGAGCCCGATACATGAACCAGATCCCCTTCGTGGATCTCCAAGGCATCCAAGGATTCACGCGAAGGTTCTGATTCCACCCCCGTAGTGACGATCGAGGTCATCGAACCATCGGCTTCGACCAGCTGAATCGCAACACCAATGTCACCGACAAGTTCGGGAAGAAGAACCTTCACGCGCGCTTCATGGAGGAGTTGACGAACCATATACGAATTAGGACCGGTCCCCAGAGGCGAAGCGGTCGCGGTATAGACACCGAGCTTTGACACAGCAGACAAAGCCGTGAAACCACCCGCTGGAAGCGAGGTTGCTGCAGCTGCGTGTACGGAGCCTCCCCGTTCTGGCAGCTGATAAATACGCATGGGAAGAGAGAGCACAATCGAATAGGTCGAGATAAAACGCCCGGTCATGCTTCTACCGTACCTTATGCTCGTGTCTCTATCGGCGTACTCAAGTCCCGTCCGCTACTGCAGGACGACAACCGGAACAATCATGGGGCGGCGACGCAAATGACGACCAACCCAGCGACCAATAACGCGACGCATCGCCTGCTGAAGGACGTGTGCATCAACATTTCCGCCGGAAGCGGCCTCTTCGAGGGCTGCGGTGACGTCGGGAAGAATCTCGTCAAAAACTGAGGAATCTTCGGCCATCCCAATTGCGCGAATTGTCGGTGGTGCAAGAACCATCCCCGACTCACCCTCAACAACCGCGTAAACGCTGACAAAGCCTTCAGATCCGAGGGTGCGTCGAGTAGCCAATTCATCTTCGGAGATCTCTCCGATAGAGGAACCGTCAACGTAAATGTACTCACAGGGAACCGCACCGACGACTCTGGCATGTCCGTCTTCGAGATCAACGACAACGCCATCTTCAGCAAGAACAACGTCTTCCGGTTTGACGCCGGTGAGTACCGCCAATTGCCCATTGGCAACCAAGTGGC
This sequence comes from uncultured Actinomyces sp., assembly GCF_963542285.1. Lineage (GTDB taxonomy): Bacteria > Actinomycetota > Actinomycetes > Actinomycetales > Actinomycetaceae > Pauljensenia. The sequence goes on from NZ_CAUTWQ010000003.1 coordinate 107,054, forward strand.
GAATCTCCCCGTGGATCGGCATGACGTTCTTCGGCTGAACAATGTTGTAGCAGTAGATCAGTTCTCCCGAGGCCGCGTGGCCGGAAACGTGAACCTTAGCATTCGCTTGGTGAACAACCTTCGCACCCAAACGCGTGAGGTCGTTAATGACGCGGTACACCGAGTTCTCATTACCCGGAATCAAGGAAGACGCGAAAATCACCGTATCGCCGGGTTCGATACTGACAAAGCGATGCGATCCCTGCGAAATTCGAGAAAGGGCGGCCATTGGCTCTCCTTGAGACCCAGTTGCCATGTATACCCTCTGATTGGGAGGAAGCAGGGAAATCTCATTGGAATCGACAATGAGCCCCTCAGGAATTGTGAGGTAACCCTTTTCCTGAGCGATACGCATATTCCGTTCCATAGAACGGCCAACCAAGGCAACACTGCGGCCATGATGCGCAGCCGCATTGATGACCTGCTGGACGCGGTGAACATGCGAAGCAAAAGAAGCGACAATGATCTGACCTGTAGCCTCGGCAAAAACTTGATCCAAGACCGGGCCAATTTCGCGTTCTGGAGTAACAAAGCCGGGCACTTCCGCATTCGTTGAGTCCACCATGAACAAGTCCACGCCTTCTTCACCAAAACGCGCGAAGGAGCGAAGGTCTGTCAAGCGGTGGTCGAGAGGCAGCTGGTCCATCTTGAAGTCGCCAGTGATCAGAACTTTACCTGCGGGGGTGCGAACGAAAACAGCAAGTGCGTCTGGAATCGAGTGGGTAACCGCAACGAACTCGCAATCGAAGGGACCAATTGCTTGGCGGCCCCCTTCTTCGACAACGTGAAGGTTTTCGGCAGAAAGCCGGTGCTCACGGAGCTTAGGCTCAACAAAAGCTAAAGTCAGATCCGAACCATAAATCGGAATATCTTCGCGGAGTTTGAGCAGATATGGGACCGCGCCGATGTGGTCTTCATGCCCATGAGTCAAAACCATGCCGACGATGTCGTCAAGACGATCTTCAATCCACGAAAAATCAGGCAGAATCAGGTCGACTCCAGGCTGAGACTCTTCAGGGAAAAGAACGCCGCAGTCGACAACCAGGAGTTTGTCACCAAATTCCAAAACATTCATATTGCGGCCGACCTCACCCAGGCCACCCAGCGGGACAATCCTGAGATTCCCCTTCTTCAGAGGCGCAGGTTCAGGCAGGTTGTCGTAAAGAGGCATCATGCAATAAGTGTGCCACGTCTAGCCTTGAGAGGCCTGATGTGACCGCCTTAAGAACGCAATGCCCACCACAGGTGTTCATCCCGAGCCGCAGGGATTTCCGAGTCGAAAACAAAGTGACGACGCATCCCCGCGGGAGAAAACCCGCATCCCTGGATGAAGCGAATAGTCAGCGTATCTTCTGGCGCGACCCACAACCGCATTGACTCCGGGTGGAGGGTATCCACAAGAGCTGCTAGCAGACGCGATGCATGTCCAATACGCCTAAAACTACGGTGCACGTAGAGGCTGCTGATTTCTTGCCCCTCTGGGATGACGCGTCCTGACGGCTGCTCAAGTTCCAGAGCGGGCGCATGCGAGTATGCGATGAAACCAACGGGAGTCTGTTCTTCAAGGGCAACCAAGGTCTGCCCCTGCGTTGGCCTGTTTCCAGCAAGAGTTTCTTCCCACATCTGACGTGTCTGCGTCAGAACCTGTGCACGAAGCGGATGCGCGGCAGGCAGCGCACAGGCATTGAAGACTTCAGTGAAAAATTCTTGGGCCATTGCAGCAATGGCTGCGGCATCACTGGAAGTTGCTGGACGAACGCTTCGTTTAGTCACGCACGATCCTCCGGCACCACTTCAGCAGTAAAGACGCATCGCCTCGCAAGCTCCTGCGCAAGACTACGAACATCTTCAGCTTGGACCGCTTCGATTCGAGCAAGCACAGCATCAACACTGAAGTAACGACCACTCAGCTCAGCGCGTCCCAAGCGGGACATGCGAGAAAGCGTATCTTCCAACCCCAGTGCCATACCGCCGCGCAACTGCCCACGAACGCGAGCAAGCTCGTCTTCGCGCGGGCCAGTTGCGGCCAGTTTTTCAAGCTCCGCCTGCATGAGCTTTTCAACCTCGGAAGCGCGTTCCGGTGCTGTCCCGGCATACATTCCCCAGGCTCCCGTATCCGAATAGGGGGAATCAAAGGCATATGTTGTATAGGCCAAGCCACGCTTCTCGCGGATCTCTTGGAAGAGTCGCGAAGACATTGAGCCGCCCAGAATTGAAAGCAAAACCGACATCACGGGACGTCGATCGTCTCCGGCACGCATCGAGGGGCCACCAACAATGACATGTGATTGTTCAATATGACGGTGGCGCGTTGAACGCACCGGTTCACCAGCTGACGACCACGATCCCTGCGTCGAACGCCTCGGATGCGGAACTCGCTGCTCCTCTAATTCTTTTGCCCACGTTGGATGCAAGGAACGCTGCACTTGCTCGACAAGTTCATCGTGGTTGACGTCCCCTGCTGCGGCAATAATCAGCGAGGAGGGCGCGTAAACCCGGCGATAGTAGTCCCACACATGGTCTCGTTCGACGGCCCGAATCGTTTGGGCGCTTCCGCCAACCGGACGCCCCAAAGAGTTATCGCCAAACACTGCCAATTGGAAAGCCTCGTGGACAACCTCGAGAGGATTGTCTTCTGACATCGCGAGTTCATCGAGGATGACCCCGCGTTCGATCTCAAACTCTTCTGGATCGATAAGGGAGGCAGAAATCATGTCTCCCAATACTTCAACGGCCATTGGCGCGTCTTCGCTCAGTACACGCGCCCAATAGTTTGTGTGTTCTTTTCCAGTTTCCGCATTGGACTCACCGCCAACCGCATCAAATGCTTCGGCGATATCAAAGGCACTTCTCTGCGCGGTTCCTTTGAAGAGGAGGTGTTCAAGGAAGTGGGTCGATCCAGCACTCACCTCATCCTCGTCTCGTGAACCAGCCCCAACCCACCAGCTCAGTGCCAGTGAACGTGTTGCCGGCACCTTTTGAGTAATGATCCGAAGGCCATTAGGCAGAACGCTTCGTTGAACAAGTGCCCCCGAATCCTCCCATTCTTCAACCCCATGCGTTGTTTCCAGTGAAAGCTGGCGGAAACCCTCAGTTGTCATTAATGTGTCTCTTTTTCCGTTGCCGAGGACGCGCTTGCCTGATGTCCTTCTGTGCCCTGAGCGGTGGTAGCTGTCTTGCCTGCAGCGGAGGAAAGCATACCAGCGGAGGCTGGAGTCTTTGCTGAGGCAGAAGTCGCGGCCTCGTGAGAAGAAGTGGAGCTTGCCGAAGAAGAGTCCTTCTGAGTCGACGACGAAGCAGTTGGATGCGTCGCCTGATGCAGAGCGCGTGACTCCTCAGCTGTTCGAGGAATTCCACCGGTCAAGCCAACGATGAGGAGAATAAGGCTGACGATCGCTTGAACTGCGAAGAAACAAGCCATCCAGCGCAGGCCAACTTCCATTCCTTGGAAGGAGGACACCATAGCCGTCAGATAGCTGAACACTCCGGCCACAGCACTGACGAAAAGACTCCAGGAATAGAAAACACGAGCCGAAGTGCGGGTCACCAGTCGCGCGATCGCAGCAACCATACAGGTCGCAAGTGCCGGAGCAGCAACGATGATCAAGGCACTGAGAGAGACCGAGGCAATTCGACCTGGTTCCGAACGATCAAGACTTGAGAATGTGCTGACGATGAGCCACGCCAGAACATCGAGAACCAGAAGCACTGCGCAGACAATTGCGTCTGTCAGACGTCGAAGCATTATTCCTCCTCGCTCCAAGTATTCACAGCTTAATATGTGAACTTTGCACCCGCAGTGTGATTGATCCACAGGATGCACGATACCCGGCGTGTTTCCACAGATTCTGCTCCTGAGATTGGAAAGAAGGGCGGTTGCGGCACAGTAAAGGCGACAGGAGAGGAGGCTTTTATGGCCACGACACCGACGATTTCCGACGTTGCGCGTTTAGCTGGAGTATCTGTCGGAACCGTTTCGCACGTCCTCAGAGGAAAGGTCAGAGTCAGTGAGAACTTAACCCAGCGAGTTCACCAGGCGGCAAGGGCATTGGGATATGCTGTCGACCCTTCTGCTCAAGCACTTCGCTTGGGCTATCAAAACATCGTTGGTGTCGGTCTTTTAGGCCCATGCAAAGAAGTGGAACACGCTGTCTGCTCTTTCCTTCTCCCTTTCGCCCGGGAACTCGGACAAAACGGCATGGAAGCATTGCTCCTCTCCCCCGCTCATGATTCCGTCAAAGACTTGTGCATAGAAGATTTCACAGAGCTTGTCATGCGCGCGAAACGATCACGCCTACATTCGCTCCTCATATGTCTGAGTGCTCAATTTCCCTCGTGCACATTCATCAACGCCGAAGCGCATGAGGCGCAGACGGATACAGATACAGTTACGCATCGATTGTTTCCGATAGGTCAAAGCATCCCAGTACCTCGGACTCTTCCTATATTCGAGGTTCATCTGAATGCTCCTAGTACCCGAAGTCTCCATGGAGAACAGACGGCATCACTTGAATGGCGTCCGATACGCGTAGGCAGTGGTTCTGCAGAGGGCCATTCCTTCAGCAGCGGAAATATCGCCGATTGCATTACGGAAATCATGAATTCAAGAGACGAAACACAAGTGGTGGGTTGAAAGCAAACTCTTTCAACCCACCACATCAAGGAGAAGCTCTTAGCCTTCTCGGAACATGATTCCGAAACCGCTCCTGGGATAGTGCCACTTCAGAACACCTTCAGGGGCCACGGCCAGGCAGGTACCGCACTCTAGGCATGCGGCATATTCCACCCCAACGCTCCCGTCCTCTTCTACCGAGTACACATGTGCCGGGCAGATCCGCTCCAAGAGCTTGCCAGCGCCGGTGGCACGAGCGCGCTCCTGGTCGACCTCGATATGAGATTCTTCCTCGTCAAGGTTGTAAGTGTTACGCGAAAGCCGCGCGGGAACACTCTCAATTTTCAATGTGCTCATTGTTCCTCCTGCCTCACAATGCCTTGATACCGGCCAAGCCGTCACTGATGAGATCACGTAAACGCAGGCCAGAAGCCTTGAACGCATCCATCGCGACCTTCATGATGTGGCGACGCGGGCGAAGATCATGGTTGAAGACTCCGTAGAAAACCTCTGCAGCAAGGCGTCCATAGTCCTTGTACATACGAGGACGCTCAAGGAAAGCGGGGGCCTTAGCGTAGGTCTGCATGTCCTGCCCGACGAAGGAAGATTTCAACTCGCTGAGGTAACGATCCATCGCTGCCTGAGAGAAATCACCAGATTTAAGGGCAGCATGAACCGCCGTTGAAGCCGCGAGCGCAGAACCCGCAGCAAGATCCATCCCTCGAATGGTCAAACCAGTGTTAAGAGTGAATCCAGCTGCATCACCAATAATCACCAAACCTGGACGGGTGAGATCGTGGGTCACCATCTGAGGCCCATCTTCGATGGTCAGGTGGCACCCATACTCAAGCAATTCGCCGTCTTCAAGAAGAGGAGCAATTGCCGGATGAGTGAGCAGGTGATCATGGACATCCGAAGAGGACAAGCCCGATGCTTCCAAATCATCCAGACGCATGACAACACCAATAGAGACGGAATCTTTATTGGTGTACATGAAAGCTCCACCTGCAACGCCCTGCGTCGCATCCCCAACCATGGCGTAGGCTGCACCGCAGTTATCACGCACATTGAAGCGATCTTCAAGGACCTTCTCGGGAAGAGCAATCACCGACTTCACACCCACTGCAAGGTGTTTCTTCGGCTCTTTAGCGCGGATTCCCGCCTGCTGGGCAATGAAAGAGTTCACCCCATCTGCGGCAACCACAACGTGGGAGCGCAGCTCATCTTCTCCGGCACGAACACCAACAACCTGTCCGTTTTCGATGATGAGGGAGTCAACCTTTACACCCGGCATGACGGTGACACCGGCTTCCTCGCACTTCTCGCTCAGCCACAAATCAAGCTTTGCACGCAACACTGTGACTGCGTTGGCGGGCTCAGCAAGACGCTGATCCCAGTAGTCAATGTTGACCGCAGACGTTTCATTAAGCAGGCTGACGATATTACGTGTGATTCGGCGTTCTACAGGAGCTTCATGAATGAAGTCCGGGAAGACCTGTTCCATTACTCGGCAGTAGAAAACACCACCCGAGAGATTCTTGGAACCGGGTTCCATCGCACGCTCAATGAGAAGGACCTCGTGTCCTTGTCCGGCAAGAGTGTAGGCGGCAACACAACCGGCTACACCTCCACCGATGACGATGACCTCAAAATCAACCTCTACTTCTTCAGACATACTCTTCCTCAGGAAAGTGCTGCGGTGATCGCAGGCAGGACATCATAGAGGTCGCCCACAATTCCGTAGTCAGCAACCTCAAAGATCGGCGCATTGGCATCACTATTGACAGCAACGACGACCTTCGAATCGGACATGCCCGAGGTGTGCTGAACCTGGCCGGAAATGCCGGCGGCAAGGTACAGATCCGGAGCAACGTGCATGCCGGAAACACCAACATAGCGATCCTTGGACAGCCATGCGGTTCCTTCAGCCAGAGGACGGGAGCAAGCCAGCTCGGCACCCAGCGCTGCGGCTAGGTCGCGGGCAATCTGCAGATCTTCCTCGGCCTTGAAGCCACGACCGGCTGCGACAATGCGACGTGCGGCAGCAAGGTTGGCGGGGCCCGAGCCGGCGGGCTCCACAGCGCTCACGCTTGCCTCGTAGTGTTCTTCCAAGCCGGCCTCGGGCGCAACTTCTGCACCCTCCACGGGGGCTCCGCCTTCGAGGACGACAACAGCACCACCGGGGAAGGAAATGCTTTCCTGTGTCAGGCCACCAAAACGCGAAAGTTCGGCCTCGCCGGCGGAAACGCGAAGCGCACCGTTGATGAGGGGAAGGCCAAGGCGTGCGGCAACTGCACCGGCAAGGACACGCTCAACGGGACGGTTCGCGGCAAAGATAATATCTGCGCCAGCGCCTTCCAACGCAGCGTTCACTGCGGGGGCAAAAGCCTCAAGAGGCGCGTTGCTTCCACGACCGATGGTCACAACGCGGTCAACACCAGCGATTCCGGTGGCCTCGTCGCCAAGAGCGATGACGGTAACGGGACCGATCGCGCGTGCGGCCTCGACGAGGGATGCAATCTGATTCGATGTCGTGATGATCCATACGTTAGTCATTGTCCAAGTCCTTTCTCAGAGCACACCAGCGCTACGCAGCGCCTCAACCAGCTTCACAGCGGCATCGTCACCACTGAGAATTTCCTTCTTACGTTCCTGAGCAACCGGGCGCAGACGGCCGGTGACCTCAACGGCAATCGGTTCGATGCCCAGATCAGCAAGAGCAACGGTATCCATCGGCTTCTTTCCAGCCTGCAGAACATCCTTCATTCCGGGAACCTTGACGGTCGCAGCATCTGTCGTCACGGCTACGACGACAGGGCCCTCAACCGCAATCGTTCGGGTGCCAGAGGCGGTAGCCTGCGTGATGGTCCACCCATCTGCGTTAGCCTCGACTGCGGAAACCTCCTGGAAGCAGGGCCATCCCAGGTAACCTGCGACCAGAGCAGACATCATCTTGGCGGCTTCATCAATCGAAGAGTCACCGGTCAAGAGGATATTCGCGCCTTCAACCTTGCGAACCAGAGCGGCAAGCGCTCCTCCAACCTCAGTGGCGTTCAGATCACGAACGGCATCATCGGCGACGACCAACGCACGGTCGAATCCGCGCGAAAGAGCAGCCTTTTTTGCCATTGAGGAGGACACCTGTGCGTCTCCTACGGAGATACCAACGAGCTCTTCGCCCGTAGCATCTGCAACAGCGCGCGCCACCTGAATGGCAACAGGGTCGTATTCACTCACCGCGGCCTTCGCACGCGACCAGTCAACGACACCATCAGAACCCACGGTTGTATCCTGCGGGTTCGCAGCGTACTTATACGCGACAACGATACTCATCGTGTCCTTCTCTCTTGAGTGTTGTTTTCGGATAGATACAGGGAAGTCTCCCCCAGTTTTCTCAGCTCCCAAAAAGCGCACGCATTAACTCGCAAGGTGCGAGTAATATGGCGTCTACCAGCAGCTATGAAAGAAAGGTGCAGGTCGTGCCGAATCCTCGACAAGACGCGCCCAAAGTTGGTCGGCCGCGCGACGAAGTGGTCGAAACCAAGATCATCGAAAGCGCCCTGACACTCTACGGAGAGGTCGGCTGGGCCGCTTTTAACCTGACCAAGGTCGCCAGCGCTGCCGGAGTGGGCAAATCCAGCATTTACACACGCTGGGAAACCCGCGATGACCTCCTGAAAGACGCCTTCGCGCGATTGGTTCGTTGCCCTGGCCCACGCGGGAATAGCGCGCGGGAAGTTTTGATGAACGAGGCCGAATTCCGCCTTCGCGAGTACCTTGGCCCGAATCGTCGGGCAGTTCGTCGCCTGTTCGTCGAGGCCGGTGAAACAAACGATCCGACGATCGCGCTGATTCACAACCAGATTTTCATTACCCCCTTGGGTGCGATTCGCACACGCTTGTGGGAGTTCAAGAGCGCGGGGCAGATTAAGGACACCCTGTCGGTTACCCGCCTGCTTGACGCGGTTGAAGGCTCGGTTCTGATGCGAACCTTCTGCCTTCCCGATGACTACATCGACTGCTTCATGCTGAAGGTTCCGCGTTACCTTGAAGCTTTGATTGACGATCAGCTTCATGGCAATCTCAATTCGTCATTACGCGCAGTGTCCTGAGCCACTTCACGCGGAGAAAGAACTCGTGCCCAGTGCATGAGCTGTGCTTTTTCTGCTGCCAAAGTGGTGGCGGGACCGTGCCCGGGAAGCACACGAAGATCCTGAGTAACCTCAGCGAGCTTCGCGCAGGAAGAGGCCATAAGCGCTTGGTCTCCCCCGGGGAAATCAGTCCGTCCAATCGTTCCAGCAAATAGCATGTCGCCACTGAACAGGATCGAATTGGCACGGTCTATCAAACAGATATGTCCCTGAGTGTGTCCCGGGGTATCGATCACCTCAAGGCGGTCGCTCCCCCACTCAATGGCATCGCCTTCCTTCAAAGGCCGATCGACGTGATCCACAACGTAGTCGATGCCTTCGGCATCAAATCCAGACAGATGCAAGTCGCGCGTTCCGGCAACATCTGCAGCCCCACAGGCAACCCAGCAGCCGTGTTGAGCGACAAGTTCATTGACTGCCCCGATGTGGTCGCAATGACAGTGGGTGAGCACGATACCGACGACGTCTAAGTCCTGTGTCCATTGCTGGAGGAAGCTCGCTTGGTCGCCCGGGTCGACAATAATCGTCCCGCCTTCATTCGTTAGCGTATAGCAATTCGTGCGGTACGCGCTCACAACCACTGAATCAATGCGATACATCGTTTAGCGCCCCTTGAAGTCCGCTGATCCTGTAACGTCCAAGCTCAGTCCCTTGGTTTCGGGGGCCCAGGCGAAGGAAACACCGAATCCAAGAGCTGAAATGAGTGCACCGGCAAGCATGGTCGCAGAGATCCCATATTCGGCGATAAATGCCGGAAGGACGAACATTGAGTAGACGGTGCCGATTCGGCTCAGGGCCATAGCAACACCCATTGCCGAGGCGCGAATGGAGGTTGGGAAGAGCTCGTTGGGATAGAGCCACTCGAGGTTGCCCGGACCGCCAGCAAGAAGTGCGTAGGCGATGAAGCAGATGGAAATCAGAACGATCCCCCCCTGCGGGAAGAAACCAATCAGCCCAAGCGCAATCGTCATGCCGAAGAAACACCAGATGATGAGCGGACGACGCCCCACGCGTTCAGCCAAGTACATTGCGGGGAATGTACCGAGCATGAAGAAGGTGCCGATAACAAGTTCGCCAATCAGCGCATTGCGTCCTTCTCCGAGGCCAATGGAACCAACGATTGTCGGGCCATAGGTGTAGAGAGCAAACATCGGAATTGCCTGGCAGAGCCAAATCACACCAACGAAGATGACGCGACGCAGATAAACACCGCTGAAGATCTTCTTAAACTCAGTTTTTTCAGCAATCTCTTGCGCAGGGAGGCGGACATTTTCACCGAAGAGTTTCATGACAACGCGATCGGCCTCTTCTTGACGACCCTTCGATGCCAACCACCTAGGAGATTCGGGGATATCCCAACGTCCGATAAGGATGAGTACTGCCGGAATCGCAGACGACGCCAGCATCCACCGCCAGCCGTGAGGAGTCTCGTAAAGAGCGTAGCCAACAAGAGCCGCGACATTGGCACCGAGATACCATGCAGCAGCGATCATGCCCATCGACATTGCGCGATGTTTGCGGGGTGAAAACTCCGCGATCATCGATGTGGCAATCGGATAATCGGCGCCGATTGCCACACCGATGAGGAAGCGCAAAGCCACTAATTGCAGAGGAGACGTAACAACGGCACAAAGTAGTGACAAAACGACAATGACAATCAGGTCGAGAACGAACATCTTGTGACGACCAATGAGGTCCGTCAGCCATCCTCCGACCGCGGCTCCCAAGAAAAGCCCGACCAACGCGGCAATTCCCAGCAAGCCCGACATGGAATTACTGATCTCGATATCGGTGCCCAGGCGTGAAAGCGCCACGCCAATAATTCCTAGAACATAGCCTTCAAGGAACGGACCACCACTGGAAAATGCGATGATGCGCCACAGCACACCCGACATATCCAGATCTTCGAGATCTGTTACTTCCTTTTTCACTGCGTATATCTCCTCTAACACCTCAATAGCAGAGCCGCGGATCATCGTGTGATCACGCATCTATGCTTTCAAGGTTACTTCAGCGGTATTCGATAATCCCCCAGTTCAGGTGAGGCTTCGCACCGGTCACATCGGCATCCTCGTCTACCAGTTGGAAACGAAGCTCGCCTTCTGCGACCTTCCACAGTTTCGTCTTCAGAGTGCTACCAGGAAGAACTGGCGAAGTAATGCGGGTCTTGAAACGGGTGATGCGCTCGGGTTCTCCGGGAACAAAAGCGTTGATTGCATGACGCATAACAACGCCCGCATAAGAGATTGCGTGAAGAATGGGACGAGGCTCACCGTTGTCAGCTGCATAATCCCAGTCGATATGCTGCGGGTGGTAGTCTCCCGACAGACGGTAGATCAAGGCCTGGTTCTCAGGAATACGCTCAACGACCTCGACATCAGCCTCACGCTCTGGCATCTCAACGATGTCCTTGGGAGGCTTGGGGCCACCCCAACCGCCGTCGTAAATCAGGCAGTCCCACGATTCGTTCGTGAAAAGCAGATTGCCGTCCGAATCGTAGGTGTCACCAATATGCTGAGCGAGCAAGCCACGGCCCTCACCACGGTCATAGAGGCCTTCAAGACGAACCATGGTTTCCAAGTGATCGCTCATCTTGGTGATCGGCTGATGGAAGCGGATATCGAAGCCCCAGTGCAGGGAGCCCGCATAGTTGTAGCCATAGTCAATAGTGCGAGTGACCTCGGAATCCACGATGAGCATCGCACCAAACATGGGCAGAACCTTGAGCTGAGGATTACGTTCATCGTGCTCGTTGAGGTATTCGAGGCCATCCTTGCCATCGATACCTGCACCGCAGCCAAGAGCAAACAGCTCAAGATCACGGAAAGTGTAGTCACGGACGAAAGGACCAAAGGTCTGTCCGACCATATCCGTATTGATTGCCATGCCTGTTCCTTTCACAGGGTTTTGAGTAATTCTTTGTTGACTTTGCCGTACTCACCGCGAGGCAGCTCATCAATGATTCGTACCTCGTTGGGCACTTTGAAGGAGGACAGTCGTTGGCGGCAAAACTCCAACACACTGTCAGGGCTCAGGTCCTTACCCGGGTAAAGGGTAAGGAAGGCATGAATATCTTGCCCGCGAATGGGGTTGCGAACTCCGATGACCGCCGCGTCGCTCACTTCGGGGATTTGGCGTAGAAGGTTTTCGATTTCACCCGAGGCCACCGACTCACCGTTGCGCTTGATGAGGTCGTGCCGCCGATCGACGAAGAAAAGCCATCCATCAGGGTCAACGTATCCCCAGTCACCGGTGTGATACCACCCATCGATGATTGCCTCTTGAGTTGCATCTGGACGCTTCCAGTATCCCTGCATGAGCGAGATTCCCATCTCGCCGCGAATGCAGATTTCGCCCTTGCGTCCCTGCGGTACTTCTGCTCCAGATTCATCGCAAATCTTGAGTTCGTAGCCCGGTCCAACCTGTCCCACAGAAGGCCACCGCCGCTCCCCCACGGGCGGATCGGTGACAACTCCAACCAAGGTCTCAGTCGACCCATAGTTATTGAGTAGTGGAACAGCAAAACGCCTTTCAAAGCGTTCTTTATCTTCATCGGACACGATCAGGAAATAGTGCATCTGACGTACGCAGTGGTTCTGCTCTTCTGGATCCACGGGTTGAGCGAGCAAGGTCATGACAATCAGTGCCATCCCCTGGACCAAAGTCGCTTGGGTCTGACACACCGATTTCCAGAAACGACGCGCGCTGTAACGACTGAGAAGAATCAGAGTCGCTCCGGCGGTAATGACTGGAATGAAGGCTGAGAGCTGGAAGTTCACGTGACTGGCAACCATGGATGTCGCATAGCGATCATCACTGGTCATCGCCAGTTCCCAGTTGACATATTTTCCTGAAAATACGGCATTGGCATGCGTGATCATGACACCTTTAGGAGACGAAGTCGTCCCAGAGGTGAACATAATTTCCAAAAGACTCAGCGCTTCAAGCTGCGGATCGTAATCCAGTTGAGGCGAGCAAGTCCGACTGAGAGCAGGTAGAGAGTCCTCCTCCTCACCTGCATCACTTCCCACCAAGAGCACCTGAACTCCCGAGGCCAGCACGGCCTCGTCAAGGGTGAGCGAACACCTTCGGGTACAAATCACCGCGCGAGCGCCACTGGCATCAATCAGCCCCGCAAGTTCAAACGATGTTCCCTTCGTGTCTAGGGGAACGATGACCGCACCGATCTTCGCGATCGCCAAGAAGCATTCGATGAACTCGATGCTATTGGGCAGGTAGAGTGCAATGCGGTCACCGCTGCGAAAGCCCAGCTTGAGAAGGGCATTCGCATATCGATTCACTTGTTCATCTGTCTGACGGTAGGAGCGTTCCACGCGCACACCAGCGCACACATCCTCAAAAATGAGGAAGCTGCGTTCTGGTGCTGCGTTAACCGCGTCCTCCCAGATGTCGCGCAGATTAGTGCGCGAGTGAATCTCATCCCGAATGCTCACGAATCAGTCCTCTTCGGCAAACTTGATGGAACCGGAGGCCTTGAAACGCTCGATATCCTCATCCGAGAAACCACTGCGGTGGAGGACATCTCGAGTGTCTTCACCCAATGCGGGCATCGGACGCCAGAAGCCACCTGGGCGATGCGCAAAACGAGGAACCGTATTGAGGCCCTTGATCGTCTCCCCTTCGCGGTTCTCCCACTCCATGAAGTTTCCGCGCAGTTTAGTGTGTTCTTCGGCCAAGAGGTCACCGAAATCCAAGCACTTCTGAGCCGCGATCTTGTGGGCAACAAAATCTGCCTCGACATCGTCAACATTCTGAGTGAGCAGGTACTCTTCCAGTTTCTGTTCGATCAACGAGGCCTTGGGGCCGTCAAGCCATAGCGCTGAGGTGTCCTCGGGGTATTCTTCTGTTCCCCACAGATCCCCCAGACCAATGACCTCGAGCAGGTACTTGTTCTGAGGAACACCGTAGCAGCACAGGCCCAGGATTCCGTCCTTGGTCTTGTACTGGCCGATCGCACACAGGTTCTGATGGCGTGCGCCCGCACGCGGGTAGAGCACTCCCTTATTCAGATAGTCGATCATGTAGTAGGCGCCGACGCGCAGCATCGTTTCATACATTGCGAGGTCGATCGACTCACCTTCTCCGGTGCTCTGAGCACGGAAGACCGCAGCCAAGGCAGAAGAGATCACCATGAGCGCGTTGAAGTAGTCGCCAGTGTAGGGAGCTGCCGTCATTGCTTCTTCAGGGGTACCGTTCTGGTACACGTAACCCGAATAATCCTGGACGGTCAGATCATATGCCGCAGAGTGAACACGCTTGGGGTCACCAACATGACCGAAACCGGAAACGTGCACAATGACCAGGCGAGGGTTGACCTCCCACAGGAAGTCATCGGTGATTCCCTTTCGTGCCCATACCGGGCCCTTCGAGGACTCGATGAAGATATCCGCGTCCTTAACAAGTGCACGGATAATCTCTTTTCCTTCATCCGTGAAAGGATTCATCGAGATGGAGCGCTGATTGCGTCGTTCCATTTCCTTGACGAACTCGGTATCACGCACAGAGTCACCACTGTAGGTGTTCTCAATCCAGGTGATATCGGCACCCCACTCCGACATGATTTCGCATGCAGTAGGAACGGCAATCTCCACTGCCGAGTAAACGACCTTCAGGCCGTCGAGGTTGCCGTAGGACGGCTTATCAACAGGTAATGACATCAGATACACCTCCCGCCGATCAGCGGTATTCCTTCAGAGCTGCACGGCCTGCGGTGAGGATCATCATTTCGTCAGTACCACCGCTGACGCGGTCAACGCGCAGGTCGCGGAACATACGCTGGACGCGGTGTTCGCCGGTAATACCCACGCCTGCAAGAACCTGCAGAGCATTGTCGACGACTTCAAATGCTGCATGTGCGCAGTAGTACTTCGCCATCGAGCAGTCACCACGGCCAAGCAGACCGTTATCGTGCTTCCAGGCGATTTCGTAGAGCATATTGCGCATATTGGTCAGCGCTACCTTCATGTCCGCAAACTTGAGCTGGATGAGCTGGTGGCGGGCAATTGCCTGTCCGCCCTGGACACGTTGGTTGGCATAGCGCGCAGCGTCTTCGAAGGCGCAGTAAGCCTGGCCGTAGTTGGTCAGAGCAACAAGGAAACGCTCAAGATCGAAGTCGGCAACTCCGCGACGGAATCCATTTCCTTCGGTTCCGAAGAGGTCTTCTTCGCGAAGCTCGACGTTATCGAAGTAGATATCGCAGCAAGAATCCATACGCAGTCCCAGCTTGTGCAGGGGTTCCTTGGTAATGCCCGGCAGGGACATATCGACAAACCACTCGGTGTAGGTGTCCATGTTGTCGCTATCGCGAGCCATAACAACCAGGTAGGGCACGTACTTGGAGGAAGTAATAAAGGTCTTGTGACCGTTCAGGTAGACCTTGCCATCCTTACGGGTGTAGGTCGTGCGCATATCATCCCAGGAGGATCCTGCACTCGGCTCGGTCATTGCATAGTTGAGCATCTGCTTACCGGTGCCCACAAAGGAAAGGATCTTTTCCTTCTGTTCCTCGGTGCCCTCACGCAGAACGGTATCCCAGCAGGGAAGCTGGTAGAGAACGTAGGTGGGGCCACCGGCGCGACCAAGGGCCTCGTAAGCGGCGGTCAGCGTCACCCAATCGGCACCCAGACCGCCATTCTCCTCGGGAAGGAGGATCTGGTCAAAGCCAAGCTCGCAAATTGCCGAAACCCATTCCTGGGGGTATTCGGAGCGTTCATCGCATTCCTGGAAGTACTTCTCCCAGTTACGCGACTCCATCAATTCGGTGAATCCATCGACCATCAATTGCTGGTCTTCGCTCAGTGAAAAGTCCATTTTTATTTCCTATCGTCGGTGATGTGAAATGTGTGAGTCTCTTAGATTTTGTGGTTATGGAAGAAGTCAGCTGCCCGCCGCATCGCATCCATCGTGTCATCCAGCATCCGAGAGTGATGAAGGAATGCGTGGATAACCTTCGGATAGACAACGAATTCGTTATCCACTCCCGCAATATCAAGCAGCTCATGAAGCGCCTGGGAATCATCTTTTAGAGGATCCAAGCCTGCGGCCACGATGAAGCAGGGAGGGACGTCCGAAGACAGATCGTTATCCAAAATATTCACGTAGGGTTCGCGAATCTTTTCAAGATCTCCAAGGTAGGCCTTGAGATAGTACTCGTAATCGGCTTCGGTGAGACCATCCCAAGGACCGCCCAGCAGTCGCATCGATCGAGAGTCACGCAACCCGTATGCTCCGTAAAAGAGCAGCATGCTCCGCGCGTTCACAGCTTTGTCGTGATCACGAAGGTAGAGCAGCGCACCGAATGCCATATTTGCACCCGCACTGTCCCCCGAGAAGGAGACATCCTGAGGATCGATTCCCCACTCCTGAGCGTGCTGCACGATGTAGTCGGTGACGTCGGAAATTTCTTCGATCGGCTGCGGGTATTGCGCTTCCGGAGAGAGCGTATAGCCCACCGAAACGACGATGGCCCCCGTGAGCGAGGCAATCGTGCGCGTGATGCGATCGTGGGTATCGACATCGCCGACCAACCAGCCGCCACCGTGAATATAAACAATCAGGGGACGAGCAGATTCGTTGTTATCTTCTTCCGAGGCCTGGGGGACGTAGCGGCGCACCGGGATACTCCCGTGGCGCGTCGGGACCATTCGGTCTTCCGCGCTTTCCACATGCGGACCGCCCTCGTTCCAGAAACGGCGTTCACTGCGATAGGCCTGTCGCATCTCTTCAATGCTCTGATCGGTCGAGTACGCGTCTTTTGCTAGCTCGTTCTGCTTTGCAACGACGGCGCCCATCTGCTCGCTCCACATGCTGGGAACATCAAGCTTGTGTGCCACTACGTCCTCCTTCCTCAATACGTGGTTTTCAGGCCTCGACGTTCTTCTTCGCACGAATACGAATCACAACAACCAGCGCGATCGCACAAACCGCCGCCAGCAGGGCTGCACCGCTAAGGATCATGAAGATCTGATGGAACGCCGATTCTTGTGCGTCACCAGCGGCGTCGCGAATTGAGCCAAACCAGGTGTAGGAGAAGGTATCGGGAAGGAAGCCGATGACCGAGAGCAGGCCCGAGGCCGTACCAAAGACCGCGGGAGCGACTTTGCCTTCAGTGAGCTGCGAGGAAACAATACCGAAGACACCATTGGCAATAAACGCCAAGAGAATTACCAATCCAGCGGTGAGGATAGCGTTCGCGCCCGAGGGCAGGACGGCAAATCCAGCGAAAAGCACTGCAACCAACAGTGAAGCAGCTGCAATAACACGCGACGGTGAACCAACCTTCTCAGCAACCCATCCAAAGAAAGGAGCCGAGATCAACGAGATACCGTAGGTACGAACGGTTGCGACCATGGTGACCACTGCGGGAGCAAGCATCATGACCTTGTTCATGTAGCCGGTGGTTTGGTTTACACCGGTGTAGAAGAAGTAGACGAAGAACAAGGTGGCAGCTGCCAGCCAGACGACAGGGTTCGCCAAAACCTGTCCGATTTGCTTCACCGAGAAACCGCCTTCGGCGGATCCGATTTCACCTTCGAACTTCGGGATGAAGAAGAATGAGAGGACGGCGAGAACCATGATCAGGCCACCCAGGATGAAGAGCAGGGTACGCATGGGGATGATGTCACCACGCGATGCGAGGTGGGCAACCAGCCACGAGTTGAAGAAGCCCAGGATCAGACCCGCAAGGCCATAGAAGGCATAAGAAAGACCGATGTTGCGCGCGTAGCCATCTTCATCAGAGATCAGTCGCACAAGCTTGTAACGGATACCCCACCAAATGAGGATGGTTGTGACGCCCATCGCGACAAAAAGGAAGCGAATGGTGGTCAGTGAGGGGAACATTGCGTACCAGAAGGTGAGCAGTGCAGTCAGACCGAAACCGACCCACGAAAGTGTACGAACGCGAACAATATCGGCCACAATACCGGAGGGGAGATAGCACACAAGCGCGGTCATTGCGTATGCGCTCAGAAGTGTGCCCAGCGTGGTGGCAACGTTTTCGGGCGTAGCACCACCCGAGGCGATGAGGGCCTTACCCAGCGGTTCTTCGAAGACGTACTGAAGATAGGCGGGAGTGTAAATGATCGAGCTACCGATCGAGACCAAGATCAGAAGGAAGATGCGGTGACCCGCGCTCAGGTCGCTCGCTTTCCTCTCTGCAGAACCCAACATGTGAAAGACCTTTCGATCACTGAAGAATAGAGTTCATCGGACTAGGGTGAGAACGCGCATATCCTGGACCACATTCGTCCATAATTGCGGCTTGTTCGTGCAGCATCCCGCCACTGGGGGCGGTGAATTTCTGCAGACATACATCAGTGCCAAAACACGATATGTCGCAGGCAATAATCGCTGCCACGTCCTCAACGCTATCAATGGCCTGACACGAAAACGAGGGGTCTTTAGGCCCAAAGAATAAAATTTTTTCCGACGGTATTCGTCGATAATTACTGCTTTTTCAGATAACTGGGATGACACCTTGAAAGCGAAGAACATGCTGTTGAAAAGGCATAAATATGCCGTGTGGGGTGAAGGAATTCCTTCGCCCCACACGGCATAAAAGTTGTGAGTACGCGTTGTCTAACGCGCTCTCAGCGCGAGGTCACTCTTCGTCGGAGCCCTCAGATGCCTGGGCCTCGTCATCATCGCGACGACGGCGTGTGCGCGTACGGGGACGACGCTCACGGCGTTCACGACGCTCGGGGCGCTCTGAACGCTCACGGCGACGAGGCTGTTCATCGCTGGCCTCGAGCTCGCCAGTTTCTCCATCAACGACGGCGTAAAGGCTGAGCTTGCCGCGGTCACCGATCTCGTGGATCTCAACCTCGACCTGCTGACCAACCTGAAGGACATCATCGACAGAGTCAATGCGCTTACCGCCGACCAGACGACGGACCTGCGAGATGTGCAGCAGGCCGTCCTTACCGGGGGTCAGGGAGACAAAAGCACCGAAGGAGGTCGTCTTCACGACGGTTCCCACGAAGCGCTCCCCTACCTCGGGCATCTGCGGGTTGGCAATCTGGTTGACCATCGCGCGTGCGGCTTCTGCAGCCTCACCGGTCGATGCGCCGATGTAGACAGTTCCGTCGTCCTCAATGGTAAGTTCCGCGCCGGTGTCTTCCTGGATCTGGTTGATCATCTTGCCCTTGGGGCCAATGACTTCACCGATCTTGTCGACGGGGACCTGGACCGTGATGATGCGAGGAGCGTAGGGGCTCATCTCATCGGGGGCGTCGATTGCCTGCTCCATCAGATCAAGGATCTGCAGGCGTGCGTCGCGGGCCTGTGCCAACGCGCCACGCAGCACCTGGGAGTCGATGCCATCGAGCTTGGTGTCAAGCTGCAGGGCGGTGATGAACTCACGGGTACCTGCGACCTTGAAGTCCATATCGCCGAAGCCGTCTTCAGCACCGAGGATATCGGTCAGGGTCACGGCCTTCTGCTTGCCATCAACTTCACCGGTCATGAGGCCCATTGCGATGCCTGCGACGGGGGCGCGCAGCGGCACGCCAGCCTGGAGCAGCGACAGTGTCGATGCACACACGGAACCCATCGAAGAGGAGCCGTTGGAGCCCATGGTCTCGGAGACCTGGCGGATTGCGTAGGGGAACTCTTCGCGCGAAGGAATCACGGGCTTGAGAGCGCGCTCTGCAAGGTCGCCGTGGCCAATTTCGCGGCGCTTGGGTGAACCCACGCGACCGGTTTCGCCGGTCGAGTAAGGCGGGAAGTTGTACTGGTGCATGTAGCGCTTCGCCGTGATGGGCGAAAGATTATCCAGCTGCTGCTCCATACGGAGCATAGCCAGGGTCGTCACGCCCAGAATCTGGGTTTCACCACGCTGGAAGAGGGCCGAACCGTGGACGCGAGGAAGAACCTCGACCTCGGCGCTCAAGGAGCGGATGGTGCGCAGCGAACGGCCGTCCATACGGATTTCTTCGCGCAGGGTACGGTTACGAATGGTCTGCTTCTCCAGAGAACGGAATGCAGCCTTGAGTTCCTTTTCACCCTCAGGGAACTGCTCGGACAGTGCTTCGAGCATATCGGCCTTGACCTGGTCGACTGCCTCTTCGCGGGCGAGCTTGCCTTCAGTGAGAAGCGCCTTGGCGAGTTTATCGCCAACCCACTGCTCAACTGCTGCGTACTGCTCATCCGTGTAGTCGAGGAAGATCGGGAATTCAGCGGTTTCCTTGGAGGCAACCTCTGCGACCTTCATCTGAGCTTCGCACAGTGCACGAATGAAGGGCTTTGCGGCCTCGAGGCCGTCAGCCACAACATCTTCAGTCGGGGCAACTGCGCCTGCCTGAATGAGATCCCATTCGTTTTCGCCACCGCCGGCCTCAACCATCATGATGGCGACATCTTCAGAACCGTCTTCGGTGGTGACAATACGACCGGCGACAACGATATTGAAGACGGAGCGCTCCATCTCTGACCAGCGCGGGAATGCCACCCACTGGCCGTCAATGAGGGCCAGACGGGTACCAGCGATGGGGCCAGAGAAGGGAAGACCAGCGATCTGGGTCGACATCGAGGCAGCATTGATTGCCAGGACGTCATATGCATCGTTGGGGTGAGCAGCCAGAACGGTTGCGACAACCTGAACCTCGTTGCGCAGGCCCTTCTTGAAGCCGGGGCGCAGCGGGCGGTCGATCAGACGTGCTGCCAGGATTGCTTCGGTTCCGGGACGGCCTTCACGACGGAAGAACGATCCGGGGATACGGCCGGCCGCGTAGGAACGTTCTTCAACGTCAACGGTCAGCGGGAAAAAGTCAAACTGATCCTTGGGCTGCTTGCCCGCGGTGGTCGCGGACAGAACCGCGGTTTCATCATCGAGGTAGGCCATGGCCGCACCTGCGGCCTGCTTGGCGAGGCGGCCCGTTTCAAAACGCACAACGCGCTTACCGAAACGGCCATTGTCGATGATCGCCTCTGCTGAGACGATATCTTCGCCTTCCATCATATGTGTGTTCTCCTTGAACTGATCTATTTCACACTACTTCGGCGTTCGTATCGGCCTTCGATCGAAGTCCACGGCTTTTGTCCGGCTCTTCCCACATCCGTAGGCGCCAGAGAAGCCGTAAACCACTGTCGAAAACCGCGCACGATTACGCCCTATCCAAAGTATTGAGTTATCGCGTATGCACTTCGCCCACACGTAGTGATCCGGCTCGATTCCAACATGGAATCGAGCCGGACTAAAATCAGCGGCGCAGGCCCAGTCGTTCGATCAGCGAGCGGTAACGCTCAATGTCGATCTCGGCGAGGTAGCCAAGAAGGCGACGACGACGACCAACCAGCAGCAGCAGACCACGACGAGAGTGGTGATCATGCTTGTGAGTCTTGAAGTGCTCGGTCAGGTCCTTGATTCGCTGGGTCAGCAGCGCAATCTGAACCTCGGGGGAGCCGGTGTCACCTTCGTGGGTGGCGTACTCGGCGATGATCTGATCCTTGACGTCCTTGCTCAGTGGCACAGGCTTCTCCTTATAACTCGTTGCACGGAGCCACAGGGCGTTCCCTGTGCATACAATCCGTGGCCGACATGACGGCTTAGGCTAGTTTAGCATCCCATCTTCAGGCTTTAGTCGTGATCTGCAGCACGAGCGTCAACCTGAAGGATGAAGTACCAGGCTCTTAACGTGCAGTTACAGCCTTTGGATCCACTCGGGTGGACACTCCAACACCAAGAACGTAGGCGCTAATTCTTAGATCCTCATCCATTTGAGACAGCAATGCATCCAAGGATTCAAAGGATTCCATGGGGCGAATACGGCTCACAAACATAATGGAGACATTTTCACCGTAGAGGTTCAAGTCACTGCGCCCCAAGACGTGAGCTTCAACGGTTCGCACTTCACCGTCAAACTGAGGGTTCGTTCCCACCGAAATGGCTGCAGGCAGGAATTCAGCTGCCCCACTATCACCGATATGGCGCACGAGCCAACCGGCATAAACTCCATCTCCGGGAACAACACCTTCGATGTCATTACAGAGGTTTGCGGTGGGGAATCCCAACTCGCGCCCACGCTTATAGCCATGCTCAACCGTCCCGCGAATTCGGTGAAGATGTCCCAATACGCGAGCGGCCCCTGAAACATCGCCCTCTTCTAGAAGCTGGCGCACCCATGACGATGACCAGCGCCGTCCTTCAGGAGCAGTGACATCGTCCACCGAGGTGACGGTAAAGCCGAATTCTTCTCCAAGCGCCGAGAGGGTCTCTAGATCACCTGAATTATTACGACCAAATCGGAAGTCCTTGCCGACAACGACTTCAGCAGCTCCCAGCGCATCAACCACATATTTTTCAACGAATTCACGGGGAGTCAAAGTGTAAACAGATTCGTCGTAGTGAATGACGAAAGTTGCATTCAAGCCGGCAGCAGCCATGGCGTCCAAGCGGTCACGCAGAGGCGAGATCAGCTTGAGAGGACTATCCGGATTGTGCACCTGACGTGGATGGGGATCGAATGTACAAGCAATAGCCTGAACCTTCATTGCGCGCGCGTCGGTGACAGCAGCAGAAATCACCTTGCGATGTCCTTCGTGCATCCCATCAAAGTTGCCGATCGTGACAACTGAACTCAATCCCTGAGGAATCTCGTCTAAGGAACGCCAAATCTCCACTGTGGTTACTTTCTAGAAAACAAGAACTGTTGCGAAACGATTGTCAATAATCTTAAGAAGTCCGAGCACTTCACCATCACCCCGACAGGCAGCAATTGGCCCCTGCTCACCAGGCTGAGTTCCCGGGAAATACTCCTCAACGAAACGAACGACTTCGCTGACCTTACGGCGCGGAGCTTGCCCGTGTGAAAAGGCACCGGCCTCGGCCTCGGAAAGAAGAAGGCAAGGGAACATTTCCCGTGCGGCTTCACTCAGGGAGGTCAGCGGAAGAGGAGCCTCTCCCCCACTTAGCGCCGCGGCCTCGTCCAAGGACTGCAAGGTATGGGCAGAGTCAATTGAGAACTCACCAACTCGAGTGCGACGTAAAGAAATCAAATGAGCGCCGCAGCCCAGCGCATTTCCAAGATCACGCGCAAGGGCACGAATATAGGTCCCCGCCGAGCACTCAACGACCACATTGAGGTCAACGCAATTGACCTCAGTGCTCTTGCCCTCCAAAGCGTATTCCGCCCGGTGAGAGCGAGGCTCACCTTGTGCTTCCAGTAGGGAAATTTCTACTTCTCGAGGCTCAAGTTTGACGTCCTCACCCGCACGGACCCTCGCATAGGCACGTTTTCCGTTGACCTTGATAGCGCTCACTGCAGAGGGGACCTGAGAAATAGTTCCGCGGAAACGAGAAAGTAGCGCTTCAATTTCCTCATTGCCGAGGCCCTCGCACCCTTTGGCCGACGTTACTTCACCTTCCGCATCTTCGGTTGTCGTCTCGACGCCGAAACGCACCTGCGCTTCATATCGTTTGGAATGATCAGTAATCCACGTGAGCAGTCTTGTTGCTTTGTTGATACCAAGGACAAGCACTCCCGTCGCCATCGGATCCAATGTGCCCGCATGACCAACTCGGTGTGTATGAGCCAAACGACGGGTACGTGAAACGACGTCGTGGCTGGTAATTCCTTGAGGTTTATCAACAATCAGCAGCCCCGAAACAGCATCAGTGGAGGCAGCAGACATTAACGTTCGTCCTGCTCTTCTTCCTCTTCAGGCTTGCGATAGGGATCGGCTTCACCCGCGTACTGCGCACCCTCTGCCTGGCGAGCAACCTCTTCATCATGAGCCCGCGCAGATGCGAGCGCACTTTCCAGGGAAGCAACTGTTTCAGGAAGAGCATCAGGGATGAACTCGATACTTGGGGTAAGGCGGATTCCTAGTGCTTTACCGACCTCACTGCGAATCAAACCCTTCGCAGATTCAAAAGCCCGAGCCGTCGCCGCGCGCTCTTCTTCACCACCAAGGACCGTGTAGAAAATCGAGGCATGTTGAAGGTCGCCAGTCACCCGAACATCGGTAATGGTTACGAAGCCCAGACGCGGATCTTTGATGCGTCGTCCCAGAAGGGAAGCGACAGTTTCTTGGATGCGATCTTGCACTTTACGAACTCGTGCTTCATCAGCCATGGCGTCCTCCTTACAGGATCAGGCATTAACCTGCGGTTCGCGAAACACCTCATCGTACCCCACCCGCGGCCCACGTTCCTGGTAAGCATCAGTACCTGCATAACCCACGTTAATGACCAAAATCGGCTCGATATCCTCACCAGAGAAGAAATAGTCGTGAAGAAGTTGCGCATCATCGGGGTTCATAGGTCCGGTTACCAAGCCCTGTGCTCGAAGAGCCAGAATCAGATAGGCGATTTGGATCGTGGCTGATGTATGGGCCATAAGCGTACGCATCTTGGCATTATTAGTAAGCAGCTCTTCATAGCGTTCACCACGCGGGTGAAGTGAAGGAAGATCATGATGGAAATCCAGCTTTGCACCGCAAACCAGTACTAAAGGCGCACCTTGAGCTTGCTCCCTGTTACCACGGGGAAGAGAAGTCAACAGCTTCTCCTTTGCTTCGCCGCCGCGAACGATTGCAACGCGAAGTGGCTGGCCGTTCACTCCGGTCGGAGCCCACTTGGCCAAATCGTAGGCGGCATGAAGCTGTTGGTCGGTGACCGGCTCATCAGTAAAGGTGTATGCAGTATGAGCGTCACTGAAAAGTTCAGCAAGAACTTCCCTTGCGTTCATCTCATCCAAATTACGACACGAAAAATCCGAAACTTCAGTCATACCCCGACTCTAACGCTGCAGCGGACACACTGCTGAAGAAGAAAAACAAAGCTGCAGAACAGACGGGGCTCTCGTGTGCGCTGTACTCGCCCGTTAGTTGCTTACGTGTGTTTGTGTGCGCGTGGTTGTGTGTGGGTGGGTGTAGGTGTAAGAGAGAGGGGGGTTGGAACAGTGTTCCAAACCCCCCTCTTGAAGAGTGTTGTGGCGGTGTCCTACTCTCCCACACCCTCCCAGGTGCAGT